>NZ_JBXAFA010000001.1:0-619032 GCF_058792515.1 Pseudomonas sp. MT92 | reverse complement strand
TCTTTGGGTTTTGAGAAAACCCTAAACTTGGCTCAGCAATCGTTGGTTACATCTTTGATTTCTCGCGGAGTAACTTGTGATGCTGATAATCTGTTGACTAGCAGTCTGACTCCACAAGCACCCACACGAATTGCTTGATTCAGTTGTTAAAGAGCGGTTGGTTAAGATCTTTCGTCTCAACCGAGGCGCGCACTCTACAGCAGCCTCATTTGCTGTCAAGTGATTATTTTCAGAAGTTTTCAAGGATTCCTTAACAACTTCAACCACTTGCGCTTTCGATCTCTCGTCAGCGGGAGGCGAATTCTACAGCGTTACTCGCCGCTGTCAACACCTCTTTTTCAACTTCCTTTCGACTTCGATGACCTGAAGCAACCTGCTGTCGAAAACTGCATAACTCATTGTTTACCAAGGAGCTTTCCGTTTCGACTGCGCCGGAAGTGGGGCGAATTATAGGCTTCTATAATTCGCCGTCAACCCTTTATTTCAGGTTCATTCTGATTTGAGCGTAATTCGCGCAAATGCCTTCTTTCCCGCCTGACAAACATGGGTTGCACCCAGCGCGTATATAAAGGTGCGATCAACAACCTCACCATCTATACGCACGCCGCCGGAGCCGAGCAGATCCCGAGCGACGGCCGAGTTCTTCACCAGACCTGCTTTATTAAGGACGGCAGCGATCGGCATATCCTCAGCCGCACTCAACTCAATCTCCGGCAGATCATCAGGCAGCTCGCCATCCTTCATACGGTTGCCAGCTGCGCGATGAGCATTGGCCGCGGCCTCCTCACCATGGAATCGCGCAACAATCTCTTCCGCCAGCTTGATCTTGATATCACGAGGGTTGGCGCCAGCCTCTACATCAGCACGGAAGGCATTGATCTCATCCATGGAACGGAAGCTAAGCAGCTCGAAGTAACGCCACATCAGCGCATCCGGAATGGAGACCAGTTTGCCGTACATGACACCCGGCGCCTCCTGAATACCGACGTAGTTGCCCAGCGACTTGGACATTTTCTTCACGCCATCCAGCCCTTCGAGCAATGGCATGGTCAGAATGCACTGAGCCTCCTGACCGTAACCACGCTGCAGCTCACGCCCCATCAACAGGTTGAACTTCTGATCGGTACCGCCCAGCTCGACGTCCGCGCGCAAGGCAACAGAATCGTAGCCCTGAACCAATGGATAGAGGAACTCGTGAATGGCGATCGGCTGATTGGTCGTGTATCGCTTATCGAAGTCATCGCGCTCAAGCATGCGAGCTACGGTGTACTGCGAAGTCAGCCGAATGAAGTCGGCCGGCCCCATCTGATCCATCCAGGTGGAGTTGAAAGCCACCTCGGTTTTAGCCGGATCAAGAATCTTGAAGACTTGAGTCTTGTAGGTCTCGGCGTTCTCCAGCACCTGCTCTCGGGTCAGCGGTGGGCGCGTAGCACTCTTGCCACTGGGATCACCGATCATCCCGGTGAAATCGCCAATCAGGAAGATCACCTGGTGACCCAACTCCTGAAACTGGCGCAGCTTATTGATAAGCACGGTATGACCCAGGTGCAAATCCGGCGCAGTCGGATCGAAGCCTGCCTTAATGCGCAGCGGCTGGCCGCGCTTGAGCTTCTCAATCAGCTCGGACTCGACCAACAGTTCTTCCGCACCACGTTTGATCAGCGCTAGCTGCTCTTCAACCGACTTCATAACAGACCCGCAAGGCTCAGATTCAAAGGGACCCAACCATACAAGATCGCGCGTCAAATACAAAGTTTGCCCGGCGCACGGACGCCAATCCACGGACAGAGCGTCCGCAGACTTGCTTCAGAGATGATTTGGTTATATTTTATACAGTTATTTCATCTTCATCATGTCATTCATCTTTTCCAATTCATCTTTATTCAAAGTCAAAATTACTTATGACCAAAGAATCGTCTAAAGCGCCACCGCTTTACCCGAAGACCCACCTGCTCGCCGCGAGCGGCATCGCCGCCCTTCTGAGCCTGGCCCTTCTGGTATTTCCCTCCAGTGATGTAGAAGCCAAAAAGACGACCCTGAGTCTTGAACTGGAAAGTCCTGCTGAACAACTGACACAAGATCAAGACGCTGCTGACGCCGTTCAAGCCACAAATGAGCCAGTAGCTTCACCTTTCGCGCAGATCGACAACAGCGCTGAAGACACCCAGGAAACCGCTCAATCCGCGCCTGCTCCGGCTGTCGAAGAAAAGAAGGCCCCCAACCACAGGGAAGTAATCGTCGCCAAAGGCGACACTCTCTCCACGCTGTTCGAGAAAGTCGGCCTTCCAGCCACCTCGGTACATGACGTGCTGGCCAGCGACAAGCAGGCCAAGCAGTTCAGTCAGCTCAAGCACGGGCAGAAACTCGAATTCGAACTGAGCCCCGACGGCCAGCTGACCAACCTGCACAGCAAGGTCAGCGACCTCGAAACCATCACCCTCACCAAGAACAACAAGGGCTATACGTTCAATCGCATTACCGCCAAGCCGACCGTCCGCTCCGCCTACGTTCATGGCGTGATCAACAGCTCGCTGTCGCAGTCCGCTGCACGTGCCGGCCTGTCCCACAGCCTGACCATGGACATGGCCAGCGTGTTTGGTTATGACGTCGATTTCGCCCAGGACATTCGCCAGGGCGACGAATTCGATGTGATTTACGAGCAGAAAGTCGTCAATGGCAAAGCCGTCGGCAACGGGCCGATCCTGTCCGCACGCTTCACAAACCGTGGCAAAACCTACACCGCTGTGCGTTACACCAATAAACAAGGCAACAGCAGCTACTACACCGCTGAAGGCAACAGCATGCGCAAGGCATTCATCCGCACCCCAGTGGACTTTGCCCGCATCAGCTCGAAGTTTTCCATGGGCCGCAAGCACCCGATCCTGAACAAAATCCGCGCACATAAAGGTGTCGACTACGCAGCACCACGTGGCACTCCGATCAAGGCTGCCGGTGATGGCAAGGTATTGCTGGCAGGACGCCGCGGCGGCTACGGCAATACCATTATCCTCCAGCATGGCAACACCTACACCACGCTGTATGGCCACATGCAAGGCTTTGCCAAGGGCGTGAAGACCGGTGGCACCGTCAAACAGGGCCAGGTCATCGGCTACATCGGCACCACCGGACTTTCGACCGGACCGCACTTGCACTACGAGTTCCAGGTCAATGGCGTGCACGTGGATCCACTGGGCCAGAAATTGCCAATGGCTGATCCAATCGCCAAGGCCGAACGCGCCCGCTTCCTCGCACAGAGCCAGCCTCTGATGGCGCGCATGGAGCAGGAAAAGGCCACCATGCTGGCTTCGAGCAAGCGCTAAGCCATGCCGCTCTATATAGGCGTAATGTCCGGGACCAGCCTTGATGGACTGGATATTGCGCTGATCGAGCAAAACCAGGCGATCAGGCTGATCGCCACACACTACATACCCATGCCCGAAACGCTGCGCACCGAGCTACTTGGCCTGTGCGCCAGCGGACCCGACGAGATAGCCCGCTCCGCCATCGCCCAGCAGAACTGGGTAACGCTCGCAGCGCAGGGCATTCACGGCCTCCTCGCACAAGAACAACTCAAACCTGAAGACATTCGAGCGATTGGCAGCCATGGCCAGACCATTCGCCACGAGCCGGCGCGAGGCTTTACGGTACAGATCGGTAATCCGGCGCTATTGACGGAGCTGACCCATATCACCGTGGTCAGTGATTTCCGCAGCCGCGATGTGGCCGCAGGCGGGCAAGGCGCCCCCCTGGTGCCTGCCTTCCACGAAGCCTTGTTTGAAGAGCGGGCCGGCAACCGAGCCGTGCTCAACGTCGGCGGCTTCAGCAACCTCAGCCTGATCGAGCCGGGCAAGCCTGTCGCCGGTTTCGACTGCGGCCCGGGGAATGTACTGCTGGACGCCTGGATTCATCAGCAGCGTGGCGACAACTTTGATCGCAACGGTCAATGGGCTGCCAGCGGAAAAGTCGAGCCAGTGCTGTTAAAAGCGCTGCTTAGCGACCCATTCTTCTTGACCAAGGGACCAAAGAGCACCGGCCGGGAGGTTTTCAACCTGCCATGGCTGATGCATCACCTGGCGCAGTTGCCGACCTTCGCTTCCGAGGACGTGCAGGCATCACTACTTGAGTTGACTGCGCTGACCATCGTCGAATCCCTGCAAAGCGCCCAATCGAACACCCAGGAACTGCTGGTCTGTGGCGGCGGCGCGCATAACACCACACTAATGAACCGACTGGCCAGCCTGCTGCCGGGCGCAACCGTCAGCAGCACTGCGGCTTACGGTGTCGACCCTGACTGGGTCGAAGCCATGGCCTTCGCCTGGCTGGCCCACTGCTGTCTCGAAGGCATCGCCGCCAATCGCCCGAGCGTCACCGGCGCCCGCGGCTTGCGTGTATTGGGCGCGATCTACCCCGCATAAACGCCAGACAGCAAAACGCCGCAGAGCCCAGAGGCCATGCGGCGCTTAGTGATGCAGGCGTGCTGATCAGATCGAGAACGAAGAGCCGCAGCCACAGGTTGTGGTTGCATTCGGGTTCTTGATGACGAAGCGCGAACCTTCCAGACCTTCCTGATAATCCACCTCGGCCCCGGCCAGGTACTGGAAGCTCATCGGATCGACCACCAGACTCACACCTTCGCGCTCGACGATGGTGTCGTCATCGGCCACTTCTTCATCGAAGGTGAAGCCATACTGAAAACCTGAACAACCGCCGCCCGTAACGAATACGCGCAGCTTCAAGCGATCATTCCCCTCTTCATCGACCAGGCTCTTCACCTTGTGCGCGGCACCGTGGGTAAATTGCAAAGCCGTGGGGGTGAAGGATTCGACGCTCATGCTGACTATCTCCCGGCGCTACGCCGCCATAATGCGTGATGACGCGCATTATCCGCTTCTCCTAGAAAAGCGGTCAACTATTGTTAGGGTATATCAACCAATCAAGTCGCCGACCCAGAATGAAAAAAGGCCCGTTCAACGGGCCTTTTTACTGGGCGCTACAGAGCCTTACGGCAACATGCCAGCGTGAGACAGACCAAGGCGTTCATCCAGTCCGAACAGGATGTTCATGTTCTGCACCGCCTGACCCGATGCACCTTTGACCAGGTTGTCGATCACCGACAGCACAACCACCAGATCACCGTCCTGTGGCCGATGTACCGCAATCCGGCAGACGTTGGCACCACGCACGCTGCGGGTTTCCGGGTGGCTTCCGGCGGGCATGACGTCGACAAACGGTTCGTTGGCATAACGCTTTTCGAACAGCGCCTGCAGATCCACCGAGCGATCCACGACAGTCGCGTAGAGCGTGGAATGAATGCCACGGATCATCGGCGTCAGATGCGGAACAAAGGTCAGGCCGACATCCTTGCCTGCGGCACGACGCAGACCCTGACGGATTTCCGGCAAGTGACGGTGGCCTTTGACGGCATAGGCCTTCATGCTCTCCGATGTCTCGGAGTACAACGAACCGACAGCAGCGCCACGACCGGCACCGCTGACACCGGACTTGCAGTCGGCGATCAGGCGCGATGCATCGGCAAGACCAGCTTCAAGCAACGGCAGGAAACCCAATTGCGTAGCAGTCGGGTAGCAACCCGGCACTGCGATCAGTCGCGCCTTCTTGATCTGCTCGCGATTAACTTCCGGCAGGCCATACACCGCTTCATCCAGCAACGCTGGTGCGCCGTGCGGCTGGCCGTACCACTTGGCCCATTCATCAGCATCCTGCAGACGGAAGTCAGCCGACAGGTCGATGACCTTGGTCCCCGCCGCCAGCAACTCACCCGCCAGAGCGTGGGCAACGCCGTGTGGCGTGGCGAAGAACACCACGTCGCAGGCGCCCAGGGTCTTGATGTCCGGAACGGTGAACGCCAGGCCGTCGTAATGGCCTCGCAGGTTCGGGTACAGGTCGGCCACGGCCAGGCCGGCCTCGGATCGGGAAGTGATGACTACCACTTCAGCTTGCGGATGCTGTGCCAACAGACGCAGCAGTTCGACACCGGTGTAACCCGTGCCGCCGACGATACCGACCTTGACCATAAACCTGCCCTCAACGAACCCACTGGAAAGCCGTCGATAATAGGGGGCTGGCGCGCCTGCGACAACCGGCAAGGTGACGTATGGAGCCTCAAGCCTCTACTATCCCGACTACCGTGAATCTGGGAATAACCAAAATGCTTTATCTGTGGCTCAAAGCTTTTCACATCATCAGCGTCGTGTGCTGGTTTGCCGGCCTGTTTTACCTGCCGCGCCTGTTCGTCTATCACGCTCAAAGCGAGGACACCGTCAGCAAGGAACGCTTCAGCCTCATGGAGC
Organism: Pseudomonas sp. MT92; assembly: GCF_058792515.1. Taxonomy (NCBI): domain Bacteria; kingdom Pseudomonadati; phylum Pseudomonadota; class Gammaproteobacteria; order Pseudomonadales; family Pseudomonadaceae; genus Pseudomonas; species Pseudomonas sp. MT92. The sequence goes on along the minus strand of NZ_JBXAFA010000001.1, from coordinate 612,721 downwards.
GCAAGCTGTACCGCGGCATCATGGGCCCGGCAATGATCGCAACGCTGATTTTCGGCGGCTGGCTGATCAGCCTCAACCCTGGCGCCTACTTCAGCCAGGGCGGCTGGATGCACGCGAAACTGACCCTGGTGGTCCTGCTGATCGGCTACCACCACATGTGCGGCGCCCAAGTGAAGCGATTTGCCCGTGGCGAAAACACCCGTAGCCATGTCTTTTATCGCTGGTTCAATGAAGTGCCGGTTCTGATATTGCTGGCTATCGTGATTCTGGTCGTTGTACGGCCGTTCTAAACTCAACAGGCACATCTCACCGGGGTACATCCCATGTCGCTGCCCGCTCTGCTCGAACAATGCTTGCGCCTACCCGTGGTGGTGGCGCCGATGTTCCTGATTTCCAATCCGCAACTGGTGCTCGCCTGCTGCCGCAACGGGCTGGTGGGCAGCTTTCCTGCGCTCAATCAGCGCGAGAGCAGCGGCTTCAAGAGCTGGCTGGAAGAGATCGAAGCCGGGCTCGCTTCGCTGGACAATCCCGCGCCGTACGCTGTGAACCTCATCGTCCACAACAGCAACCCGCGATTACAGGCCGATCTGGCGATCTGCATCGAGCACAAAGTGCCGATCGTGATCACCAGCCTTGGAGCAGTGAAAGAAGTGGTCGACGCCGTGCACAGTTACGGCGGCCTGGTGTTCCATGACGTGACGACTCGCCGCCATGCCGAAAAAGCCGCCGAGGCCGGCGTGGATGGGTTGATTGCCGTGGCCGCCGGTGCCGGTGGGCATGCCGGGACCTGGAGCCCGTTCTCGCTGATCGCCGAGATCCGACAATTCTTCGACAAAACGTTGCTGCTGGCTGGATGCCTGAACCACGGGCACGAAATCCTCGCCGCCCAATTGCTCGGTGCGGACCTGGCCTACTTCGGCACACGCTTTATCGGCACGGCCGAAAGTCATGCGCCTGACGCCTACAAGGAGATGCTGCTGACATCCAGGGCGGCAGACATCATTCATACTCCAGCGGTGTCGGGTGTACCGGCGAGTTTCATGCGCCAGAGCCTGGAAGCCGCCGGGTTTGACATGGCAGCGCTGCAAAACAAGGGCGAAGTCAACTTCGGCGCCAAGCTCAAGCCGATCAGCGATGAAGCCAAAGCCTGGAAAACCGTGTGGTCCGCAGGCCAGGGCGTTGGGGGAATAGATGATTTACCCAGCGTTGACCAGTTGGTGGCGCGGCTCGACGCGGAGTATCGCAAGGCACTGGAACAAGCCGCACAACTGCCCAAACGCTGGCCTCGCTGACAGAAAAATCAGGCCATCCAGCATTTCACCCTTAAAACACTCGCGACAAGGATGCCTCGGCAATGAGCGAACACCGCTTCAAAATCGTCTTCGACGGCACGCTACTGCCGGGTGTTGATATCAATACCGCCAAACTCAATCTCGCCGCGCTATACAAAAGCGAGGTCGCCGCCGTCGAACGCTTGTTCAGCGGTCAACCCGTCACACTCAAACGTGACCTGTCGCAGATTGACGCACAGACCTACCTGCAAGCCCTAAAGAACACCGGTATAGATGCCCGCCTCGAGCCGGAACCCGTGATTGAACTGAGTCTCTCCGATGTCCGTGATCACGCGCCCGACTCCCCTTACGCGCCACCGCAGGCTGACGTCGCTGAGCGCGTGCCTGAGTACGCGCCGCTCAAGCCGTTCAGCATCGAAGGCCGCATCGGACGCCTGCGGTTTCTGGCATGGTCAATGGTGCTGAGCCTGGTGACGATCGCGGTGGTCGGCGTATTTGCCCTGATCGCCCTGGCCCTCGTCAGCACCGACTCGACCGCTGGCCTGATCGCCGGGGGCATTCTGGCGTTCGTCCTGTGTGTGGTATTCCTCATCGCCACCATCCTCATCAGCGTTCAGCGCCTGCATGATGTTGGCTGGTCAGGCTGGCTATGGTTGCTGAACCTTGTACCGTTCGTAGGCAGTTTCTTTCCGCTGCTGCTAGTAGTCTTACCGGGATCCGGCGTGGCCAACCGCTACGGCGCACCTCCGCCGCCCAACAGCACGGCGGTCAAGGTACTGTCTTCGTTATGGCTGGTGTTGATCGCCCTGATGATCGTCGGAGCAATGGCAGGCGGTATCTCAGCCATTCAGGACACATACGAAAACACCCTCGAAAACAGCTACCAAAGCGGCTCGGTCACCACCGACGAGATCGAGGTAGAGGTCGAACCGACACCAAATTCCACCGACGATGCAGCCGAACAAGCCCAGCCCCCTGTAGACTCTGCGCAAGAATGAACAGCGCTCCCCGCCCATGACACCTGCGTCGCGGCGCGGAGCTGTTGCGATGGAGAACTGCATGACCCGTTACGCTCTGATCACTGGCGCTTCCAGCGGCATCGGCCTGGCGATGGCCGAAGCGCTGGCCCGGCGTGGCCGCAGCCTGATTCTGGTGGCCCGCCAGCGTGATCAGCTGGAAAGTATTGCGATTGAACTGACTCAACGTTTTGGCGTGGAAGTGTTGTTCCGTGCCTGTGACCTGGGTGAGCCGCTGCGGCTCTCCGGGTTCCTGCTGGAACTGGAGGAAGGTGACCGGCAAATCGACTTGCTGGTCAATTGTGCCGGCATTGGCACTTGCGGCCCATTCCTGGCCCAGGACTGGATGACTGAACAGGACCTGATCGAAGTGAACATCCTGGCCCTGACTCGCCTGTGCCATGCCATCGGCAACAGCATGGCGCTACAGGGCGGTGGACAGATTCTGAATGTGGCCTCGCTTGCGGCGTTCCAGCCCGGCCCGTGGATGAGTACGTATTACGCCAGCAAGGCTTACGTGCTGCATTTTTCCGAAGGCCTGCGCGTCGAGCTGAAAAAATGCGCGGTCAACGTATCAGTGCTCTGCCCTGGCCCGACGCGCACAGGCTTTTTCCGCACCGCACAACTGAACACCGACAAACTGGCCGACAGCAAACTGCTGATGAGTCCGGAAGAAGTTGCACTCTATACGGTGCGGGCCCTGGAAAAAAATCGCGCAATCATCATCCCGGGACGACGCAACCGCTGGCTCGCTGCCCTGCCCCGCTTCGGCTCGCGGTGGCTGACCCGGACAATCGCTGGCATGGTCATCAAGGCTCACTGCCCGCGCTGATCGACCTGCAAGGTAAAACGCTGGGCTCGGGCAAAACCCATGAGTACACTCAGGCCAGCCCAAACAACGGAGAAAACAGCTGTGGATACTCTGTTCACCAAGATCATCAACCGGGAAATCCCGGCGAAGATCATTTACGAGGACGACCAGGTACTGGCCTTCCACGACATCGCCCCACAGGCGCCCGTGCATTTTCTGGTAATTCCGAAAAAACCGGTGCGCACCCTGAACGACCTGACCGAGGACGACAAGGCATTGGCCGGGCATATCCTGTTCACGGCCCAGCGCCTGGCCAAGGAACTGGGTTGCGAAGACGGCTTCCGCGTCGTCATGAACTGCAATGAACTGGGTGGCCAGACTGTCTATCACATTCACATGCACGTGCTGGGTCAGCGCCAGATGCACTGGCCGCCGGGCTGATGTCGTAAAACCTGCAGGAGCGAGCTTGCTCTCGAAGCCTCAGTGGCAGCCAATACAATCGTTGGATGTCAGCGCCTCTTCGCGAGCAGGCTCGCTCCCACAAAGGCTTCACCTCATTGTCACCACCCCAGCCTCACAATGACCCAGCGCAAACCTTCCACGGCCGATTGAGTTAAACTGGCCGCCGAGATTCCCCCCGGAGGTCAGCATGACTACCCAGCGTCACTACTCGCCAATTGACCGCCTTCTGCTGCAAGCCGATGCCGCAATGCGTACTTTGCTGCCCTTCAGTGGTCAGCCGTACCGTCCGTCGCCTGCCATTGTGCAGCCGGACACGAAGATGAGCGATGAAGACACTCGGCACGTTGCCGGCCTGATGCGCATCAACCACACCGGTGAAGTCTGCGCCCAGGCGCTGTACCAGGGTCAGGCCCTGACCGCCAAGCTGCCGAAAGTGCGTGCCGCCATGGAGCATGCCGCCGAAGAAGAAATCGACCACCTGGTCTGGTGCGAGCAGCGCATTCATCAGCTGGGTAGCCATACCAGCATTCTCAATCCGCTGTTTTACGGCATGTCGTTCGGGATTGGTGCGGTCGCCGGGTTGATCAGCGACAAAGTCAGCCTGGGGTTCGTTGCAGCGACCGAAGATCAGGTGTGCAAGCATTTGAACGAACACCTTGAGCAACTGCCAGCCGAAGATGAAAAGTCCCGGGCGATCCTTGAGCAGATGCGCCTTGATGAAGAACAACATGCCGAGAGCGCGCGCGAGGCGGGTGGTTTCCGCTTTCCGGCGCCAGTGAAGTTCGGCATGAGCTTGCTGGCCAAGGTCATGACCAAGAGTACTTATCGGATCTGACTCCGTTTTTGACAGACGCCCGCGCCAGCAATAAAAAAGGCGACTGCCGCAAGGTAGTCGCCTTTTTTGTGCTCGGTGGTCTTAGCTCGACATATTGCGCGCGTAGAAAATTTCGAGCATTTCGTGTTTCACACGGTCGGTCACCTGGGCACGCTGCTCAGAGGACAGATTGCTGGTGGCGTCACCGAACAGGTAGTTATCCAGTTCGAAGTTTTTCAGCAACATTTTGGTGTGGAACAGGTTTTCCTGATACACGTTCACGTCGGTCATCTGGTACGCGTCGCGGGTGTCGTCGGAAAGGTAGTTCTGAATCGAATTGATCTCGTGGTCGATGAAGTGCTTTTTGCCTTCAACGTCGCGGGTGAAACCACGCACACGGTAATCCACTGTCACGATGTCCGAATCGAACTGATGAATCAGGAAGTTGAGCGCTTTAAGCGGTGAAATGACCCCGCATGTCGACACGTCGATATCCACACGGAAGGTTGCAATGCCGTCGACCGGATGGATTTCCGGGTAGGTGTGCACCGTGATGTGGCTCTTGTCGAGGTGGGCCAGAATAATTTCGGGCAACGGGCCCGGAGATTCTTCGATCTGGCTGTCAGTCGGGGTCACCGGTTCTTCAGAGATCAGAATCGTGACGCTGGCGCCCTGCGGCTCATAGTCCTGACTGGCGATGTTCAGGATGTTGGCACCAATGATATCGACAACCTCTGTGAGGATCTGCGTCAGGCGCTTGGCGTTGTACTCTTTATTGATGTACTCAACGTATGCCTGTTGGTCTTGCGGGGTTTCCGCGTAGCAGATGTCATAGATGTTGAAGCTCAAGGTCTTTGTCAGGTTATTGAACCCGTGGAGCTTGAGTTTGCTTTTCACCGTTAAAAACTCTCTATGTATTGCGGCCCGGCCGCGTGATCAAGCATGCCCGTCAGATGCGAAGGACGCACCTGCGTAGGACGGTTAACACCTCTTCGCGATGGCGATTTTGGTTGTCTGTTCGGGTGCGCGGTCTGTCGGAGGACTGGCCACTACCCTGAAAAAAGTGGCGCATTATGCAGACGTCAGCTTGGGATCGCCAGAGTCTGCACTGCTTTTATGATAGTTGAATGTCGATTCAACCGAGTTCGATGATTTCGTAGTCGTGAGTAATCTCGACACCGGCCGCACCGAGCATGATCGAGGCCGAGCAATACTTCTCGGCAGACAGCTCGATGGCACGCTTGACCTGGGCTTCTTTCAGGCTGCGGCCCTTGACCACAAAGTGCATGTGGATCTTGGTGAAAACCTTTGGATCTTCGGTCGCACGCTCAGCTTCGAGGAAGGCTTCGCAACTCTCGACAGCCTGACGGGACTTCTTGAGGATACTGACCACGTCGAAATTGCTGCAACCGCCAACGCCGAGCAGGAGCATCTCCATCGGCCGAACACCCAGGTTACGACCGCCAGCATCGGGCGGACCGTCCATGACCACGACATGACCACTACCGGATTCGCCGAGGAACATGGCTTCGCCAGCCCATTGGATGCGTGCCTTCATCGCCAAGACTCCACTGTATAAAAAAGGGTAGCCAGCTTAGCACAGGCCCCGTGATTGACAGCGCTCGCCTTCCTAGGACATAACCTCCTGAGCTGTAGGTAAATTCTCGAATATTGCAGGAAGCGTCTGTTAAGCTGGCGCCAATTCGCTGGCGCACAGCCAGGTTGCCGCGGCTTCGCGATGCATAAAAAACCAACTACACCGTGCAGTTTTTTCGGAATACAACCATGGTTGCGATTGCCCTACCCCCCAAGATCAAAAACCTCGACAAATTGTTGATGCATTGCCAGCGTCGTCGCTATCAGGCCAAGAGCAATATCATTTGTGCCGGTGATCGCTCGGAAACCCTGTTTTTCATTATTAAAGGCTCGGTCACCATCCTGATCGAGGATGACGACGGCCGGGAAATGATCATCGCCTACCTGAACGGCGGGGACTTTTTCGGTGAGCTGGGTCTGTTTGAACAAGCAGGCCTGGAACAGCAGCGCAGCGCCTGGGTACGCGCCAAGGTCGAATGCGAAGTCGCGGAAATCAGCTACGCGAAATTCCGCGAATTGTCCCAGCAAGATCCAGACATTCTTTACGTGCTAAGCGGACAAATCGCACAACGTTTGCGTAACACGACTCGAAAGGTCGGCGACCTGGCGTTCTTCGACGTCACCGGGCGTGTCGCCCGCTGCCTGCTGGAGTTGTGCAAACAGCCCGATGCGATGACCCACCCCGACGGCATGCAGATCAAAGTGACCCGTCAGGAAATCGGAAGGATTGTCGGGTGTTCCCGCGAGATGGTCGGCCGCGTACTCAAGGACCTGGAAGAACGCAATCTCGTGGACGTCAAAGGCAAGACCATGGTGGTCTTCGGTACACGCTAAGCGCTGAACATCTGCGTCAGCATTTGTTGATAGAGCTCATTGAGACGCTCCAGCGCGTCTGATGCCGTAAACTTTTCATGCAAAGCGATATGGCTTTCGGCGCGTACTCGCTGCTCCAGACCGCAAGCCTCGTTGAAGCGGTTAACTGCGGCAACCATCGATTCACGCTCGTTATCCAGCAGCATAGCTCCGTGCACCAGCCCCACCGGGCGCTGGCCACCCTGGCTCTGGCGCCACCGCTGGGCCGTGCCGACCATCTTGCGGCCGTCGAGGTTGACGTTGAAACGGCCGTCGCAGAATGCGCCTTCGATTTCCCCAAGCGACGACGTACCGCCCTGTTCATCCAGCAACTGACAGATCGGGTCGCACAGCCGACGGTAACCGGACTCGATGCGGTTCAGATCCCCCTCGCTGCGCGGTGGTGCGTAAACCAGTGCGATGTTGATCGTCGATGCCGATTGCGGCACAGGTTCACCGCCTGTTTCGCGCAACAGCACTGGCCAGCCGGCGGCGGCAGAAACTTCGCAGGCGTGCTGGAAACCGGGCAGACGATTCAAGCGGCGCGGCATGACCAATGCGCGATCACTCGGTTGCCAGAACAGCAGGCCGAACTCCGAGGCGCCGGCGCAGACCGACGCCAACAAATCCTGTTCGGCTTGCAGGCCGGCTTCGATGGTCAGGGAAACAAGTGAGGTCATAAGGTATTCCGTAGGACATATCGTCTGTGGTGTTTCTTATGCCGCCATCACGAGCTGGCTCGCTCCCTCATTGAATCCCCAGTGTTGGCTGAATTTTTGTGGGAGCGAGCCTGCTCGCGATAGGGTCGACTCGATCTGCGGGTGATCAGTCGAGTGTAGAACCACTGACAGGAATGCCACGTTCCGGAAAGAACAGGCGCTGCAGTTCGGTACCCGGGCTTTCGGCACGCATGAATGCTTCGCCGACCAGGAACGCGTAAACGTCGCTGATTTCCATCAATTCGACGTCGGCACGGTTGAGGATGCCGCTCTCGGTGATCACCAGGCGATCGCGCGGGATCCGCGGCAACAGGTCGAGGGTGGTTTCCAGACTGACATCAAAAGTGTGCAAGTTGCGGTTGTTCACGCCAACCAGCGGCGTGTCGAGGGTTTTCAAGGCCCGCTCCAGCTCGTCGCCATCGTGAACCTCCACCAGAACATCAAGGCCGACGCTTTTCGCCACCGACGCCAGCTCGGCCATTTTCACATCGTCCAAAGCGGAGACGATCAACAGCACGCAGTCCGCGCCCAGCGCACGAGCCTCGACGATCTGGTAGGGATCGATCATGAAATCCTTGCGAATCACCGGCAGTTTGCACGCGGCACGTGCCTGCTGCAGGTACTCATCAGCGCCCTGGAAATAGTCGATATCGGTGAGCACTGACAGGCAGGTGGCGCCGCCTTTCTCGTAGCTCCTGGCGATAGCGGCGGGAACGAAGTTCTCCCGAATCACGCCTTTGCTCGGCGATGCTTTTTTGATTTCAGCAATGACCGCCGGCTGTTTCAGCTTGGCCTGAGCCAGCAAAGCCTTGGCAAAACCACGGGGTGCATCGGCCGCCTTGGCCAGGCTTTCCAGCTCGGCGAGGCTCACGCGAGCACTGCGCTCGGCAACTTCCTCGACTTTGCGCGCCAGAATGTTTTCCAGAACCGTCGGTACACTCATCCCTCATTCTCCACTTTGAATACCGCGGTAAATGCACCCAGCTCCTCGAGTTTTTCCCGAGCGAGACCGGTGTGCAGCGCATCGTGCGCCAGGGCAACCCCCTCTTTCAAACTGCTGGCATGGTCGGCGGCGTACAAGGCGGCACCGGCATTGAGCATGATCATCTCAGCCGCTTTCTGACCGTTTTCGGTCTTGCGCTTGCCCAGCGCATCGCGGATCAGCTCAAGGGACGCCGCCGGGCTGTCCACCGCCAGGCCATGCAGGCTCTGGCTCTTCATACCCAAATCTTCCGGTTCGACCCAATATTCAGTGATCTGGTCATTCTTGAGTTCGGCAACAAAGGTTGGCGCAGCCAGGCTGAACTCGTCCAGACCGTCCTTCGAATGCACCACCAGCACATGCTTGCTGCCCAGACGCTGCAACACTTCAGCCAAAGGCCGGCACAACGCCTGAGTGAATACGCCGACCACTTGATGCTTCACACCGGCCGGATTCGTAAGCGGGCCGAGCATATTGAACAGCGTACGCAGGCCTAGGTCACGACGCGGACTCGCGGCGTATTTCATCGCAGAGTGATGAGTCTGGGCAAACATGAAACCAATACCAACGTTGTCGATACAACGCGCCACCTGGACCGGCGTCAGGTTCAGGTAGATACCGGCGGCTTCCAGCAAATCGGCACTGCCGCTCTTGCCCGAAACCGCACGGTTACCGTGCTTGGCCACGGTGCAGCCGGCCGCCGAAACCACGAAGGCGGCGGCGGTCGACACGTTGAAGATATTGGCGCCGTCGCCGCCGGTGCCGACCACATCGACAACACCGTCGAGTGTCTTGAGCTCGACCTTGTCCGCCAGTTCACGCATGACCGACACGGCACCAACGATTTCATCGATGCTTTCACTCTTCATGCGCATGGCCATCATGAACGCGCCGATCTGCGCGTCCGTGCATTGTCCGGTCATGATTTCGCGCATCACATCGCGCATCTCATCGGTGCTGAGGTCGAGTTGCTCGACGATACGGCTCAGGGCAGTCTTGATATTCATGAAAAGTCCTTAGCGCGTGCCGCCGGTTTGTTTGAGGAAATTCGCGAACAGCTCGTGACCCTGTTCGGTGAGGATAGACTCCGGGTGAAACTGCACACCCTCAATGTTCAGGGTCTTGTGGCGCAGCCCCATGATCTCGTCCACCGAACCGTCTTCGAGTTGAGTCCAGGCGGTGAGCTCCAGGCAATCGGGCAGCGTTTCACGCTTAACGACCAAGGAATGATAGCGGGTGACCGTCAGCGGATGATTCAGACCCTCGAACACGCCTTTGTCTTCGTGAAATACCGCGCTGGTCTTGCCGTGCATGACCTGGCGGGCACGGACCACATCGCCGCCAAAGGCCTGGCCGATGGACTGATGGCCCAGGCACACGCCGAGGATCGGCAGTTTGCCGGCGAAGTGCTTGATCGCCTCAATCGAAATACCGGCTTCGGTCGGGGTGCAAGGACCGGGAGACACCACGATGCGCTCAGGGTTGAGGGCTTCGATTTCAGCAATGGTGAGTTCATCGTTGCGCACGACTTTGACCTCGGCGCCCAGCTCACCCAGGTATTGCACAACGTTGTAGGTAAAAGAGTCGTAGTTATCGATCATCAGCAACATGGCGTTAAGAACCTCTTGAATTCACTGACTTCTAATGCAGCCTTCGGATGAACCACCCGTTGCGGCCTGCGCTCGATCGGTCGAGGCGGCCGGCATACGGGTCAGTCCATGGGTCAGCTTTCTGGAGTTTGTTCAGCCAGGGCAACGGCGCGGAACATCGCGCGGCGCTTGTTCAGGGTTTCTTCCCATTCCAGCGCCGGCACCGAGTCGGCGACGATGCCGCCACCGGCCTGCACATGCAGCTCGCCGTTCTTGATCACCGCCGTGCGGATTGCAATGGCGGTGTCCATGTTGCCGTTCCAGGCGAAGTAGCCGACGGCACCGCCGTAGACACCACGCTTGACCGGTTCCAGCTCGTCGATGATTTCCATCGCGCGAATCTTCGGTGCGCCCGACAAAGTGCCCGCCGGCAGGATTGCCCGCAGGGCGTCCATCGCCGTCAGCCCGGCCTTCAATTGCCCGGTGACGTTGGACACGATGTGCATCACGTTGGAATAACGTTCGATGACCATCTTCTCGGTGAGCTTCACCGAACCGATTTCCGAGACCCGACCGGTGTCGTTACGACCCAGGTCGATCAACATCAAGTGCTCGGCGATTTCCTTGTCATCGGACAGCAGGTCTTTTTCCAGCGCCAGATCGGCTTCTTCGGTGGCCCCGCGCGGGCGGGTACCGGCAATCGGGCGCACCGTGATCAGGTTGTCTTCGACCCGCACCAGCACTTCCGGCGAACTGCCTACGACGTGGAAGTCGCCGAAATTGAAGAAGTACATGTAAGGCGTCGGGTTGAAGCAACGCAGCGCGCGGTACAGGTCGATGGGTGCAGCCTTGAAGTCAATCGACATGCGCTGGGACGGTACAACCTGCATGCAGTCGCCAGCCAGGATGTATTCCTTGATGGTGTCGACGGCTTTTTCGTAATCATCCTGGGTAAAACTGGAGCGGAACACCGGATCGGCCGATTGCTGCTTGCTGAAGTCCAGACCACGGCGTGGGGTGATCGGCTGACGCAGTTTTTCCAGCAGTTCTTCCAGGCGTGCACGACCTTGTTCGAAGGCGTCTTCCTGTGCCGGATCGGCCAGGACGATGGCGTGCATCTTGCCGGCGAGGTTGTCGAACACCACCACCGCGTCGGAGACCATCAGCAGGATGTCCGGCACGCCCAGCGGATCCGGGTTCGGGCATTTGCCCAGACGCTTCTCCACATAACGCACGCAGTCGTAGCCGAAGTAACCCACCAGGCCGCCGTTGAAGCGCGGCAGACCGGCGATGGTCGGTACGTTATAGCGGGCCTTGAAGGTTTCGACGAAGGCCAGCGGGTCATCCACGTCGTGACTTTCAGTCTCGACGCCATCGACGGTCACACTGACGTGATGGTCGTGAACCCGCAGCACGGTGCGGCATGGCAGGCCGATGATCGAGTAACGGCCCCACTTCTCCCCGCCCTGTACCGACTCCAGCAAGTAGGAATTGGGCTCATCGGCCAGTTTCAGGTAGATCGACAGCGGCGTGTCGAAGTCGGCCAGGGTTTCGCAGGCAAGCGGGATGCGGTTGTAGCCGGCAGCGGCCAAACGCAGGAATTCTTCGCGGATCATGAGGTGCCTCGTGGCTTGAGGGTCTAACAGTCAGGTATGCAAACGCGCCGGGTAACCGGCCAGGAAAAAGTCAGGCGCGCCAACGCCAGCGGGCCAGGGCCTTAATGACTTTCATCCAGAGTTTGCGAGTGACCACCACGATGGAATTTCCAGGAGGGGATTGAACAGCGTCGGGCAACGTTATCTCAGCCGCCGGATCCAGGCAACCGGGAATTAGCTTGCGCAGATCGTCGATCACCAGTGCCGGCGATTCCTCGGCGATCGGACGACCATGGTTATAGCCGTAGCTCAGGGCCACGCACTTGACCCCCGCCGCTTTCGCCGCCAGCACATCACTGCGCGAATCGCCGACGAACAAGGACTGCGACGCCGGGATATTGGTCATTTTCATCACGAAAAACAGGGCGGCCGGGTCCGGCTTTTTCTGCGGCAGGGTGTCGCCGCCGATGATCAGGCGGAAATACCGACCAATCTTCATCCGATCAAGCAGCGGCGCGACGAAGCGTTCCGGCTTGTTGGTGATCAGCGCCATCTCGACACCCTGTTTGTGCAGCCACTTCAGGGTATCGCGTACGCCGGGGTAAACCATGGTCAGCTCGTGACCATCTTCATAGAAGCCGTTGAACAGCTCCAGGGCATGTTCGGCTTCGGCCTCATCGACACCTTCGGCGTCGATGTTGTTGGCCAGGGCCCGGCGCACCAGCATCTGGACACCGTTACCCACCCACTCGCGCACTGATTCGATACCTGCGGGTTGACGGCCGAGCTTGAGCAGCATGTTATCCACAGCCGCTGCGAGGTCAGGGACCGAATCGATCAGCGTGCCGTCCAGATCGAACATCACCAACCTTGGCAGGCTTCCCGGGAACAGCTGCTCAAAACCGCTCATGGACGAGCCAGCGCCAGTTCGGAACGCATCTTCTCGATCACTTCCTGATAGTTCGGCGCGTTGAAAATGGCCGAACCGGCGACGAACGTGTCGGCGCCAGCCGCTGCGATTTCACGGATGTTGTTGACGTTCACGCCGCCGTCGATTTCCAGGCGGATATCGCGGCCGGAGGCATCGATCAGCGCCCGTGCTTCGCGCAGCTTGTCGAGGGTGCCGGGAATGAATTTCTGCCCGCCGAAGCCCGGGTTGACGCTCATCAGCAGGATCATGTCGACCTTGTCCATCACGTATTTGAGCACGTCCAGCGGGGTCGCGGGGTTGAACACCAGGCCCGATTTGCAGCCGCCTTCACGGATCAGTTGCAGGGAACGGTCGACGTGCTGCGTGGCTTCCGGGTGGAAGGTGATGTAGGTCGCGCCCGCTTCGATGAAGTCACCGACGATGCGGTCCACGGGGCTGACCATCAAATGCGCGTCGATCGGCGCGGTTACACCGTACTTGCGCAGTGCCGAGCACACCATCGGGCCGATGGTCAGGTTTGGCACGTAATGGTTGTCCATGACATCGAAGTGCACGAAGTCGGCGCCAGCGGCCAGGACATTGTCTACTTCTTCACCCAGGCGGGCGAAGTCGGCGGAGAGAATCGACGGAGCAATTACGAAGGGCTGCATGACGCACCTTTTCTGAGCAGAATCACGATGGCGCGCATTGTATACCTCATGCTTTGACGCGCGCACCGTGACCGCGATGATTGGGTTGTGCCTAGTAAGCCGCGCGGTAGATCTTCTCGATATCGACCGCATTCAGTTTGCGCGGATTATTACGCATCAGGCGCTCGATCCCCGCTGCTTCCACGGCCATGGTCGCAATGGCCTCCTCGGGAACCCCGAAGCTGCGCAGGTCTGAGGGGATTTCCACTGCCGCGCACAGCTCGGTCATGGCTTCCACCGCTTTATCGGCCGCTTGCGTGACGCTCAGATGAGCGGTCTTCACCCCCATAGCCTCCGCAATGTCCTGCATGCGCTCGAAGCAGGCCATCTTGTTCCAGTGCATGACATGGGGCAGCAGCAAGGCGTTGCTGACGCCGTGGGCAATGTTGTAACGCGCGCCCAGCGGATACGCCAGCGCATGGACCGCACCGACACCGGCATTACCAAAGGCCATGCCGGCCATCAGGCTGGCGGTAGCCATGTCTTCTCGGGCCTGCAGATTGGACGGATTGGCATAGGCCTTGGGCAGCGCCCGGACGATCAGTTTGATGGCCCCGATGGCCAGGGAATCGGTTATCGCCGACGCATTCAGTGACAAATAAGACTCGATGGCATGCACCAGCGCATCGACACCACTGGCCGCTGTGACACTGCGGGGACACGTCAGGGTCATCTGCGGGCTGACCAGCGCAACGTCTGGCAACAGGTAGTCACTGACAATGCCTTTCTTCAACTGCGCGACCTTGTCGGAGAGGATCGCCACGTTGGTGACTTCCGAGCCGGTACCGGCGGTGGTCGGGATGGCGATCAGCGGCGGGCCTTTGCGCGGCACCTGGTCGATGCCGAACAAATCCTCCAGCGCACCGTGATAACCGGCATACGCCGCTACGCTCTTGGCGATGTCGATGGCGCTGCCGCCGCCCAGACCGATCAAGCCGTCATGCCCGCCATCGCGGTAGACCCGCATGCAGTCTTCGACGATGGCGATTTCCGGGTCCGGCAGAACCCGGTCGAAGATTTCGTAAGTACGCTCCCCCAACTGCGCCAGCGCCAGTTCCACCGTGCCGGATTTCACCAGGGCGGCGTCGGTGACGATCAGCGGGTTGTCGATGTCCAGACGCGTCAACTCAGCCGCCAGTTGCTCGATGGCTCCGGCGCCGGTGATCAGATTGTGAGCGATTTTGAAAGAGGAAAGACTCATGTGCGCAGCCTCTTATAGGTAGGGGAGCTGGGCACAAGAGTAGCTGGGGATTTGGGGTTGTCTGGTATTCAGGTCGTGAATGACCGACGAGCCCGAGAACCACCAATAACACCTGTAGGAGCGAGCCTGCTCGCTCCTACAGTGGGTCGAGTGGCGTCAGACCTGCGCAGTACGCAGTTTCTCGCTACGCCCACGCAACCATTCCAGGGTCAGCAGCAGGATCACCGAGAAAGCGATCAGCAAGGTCGCCGCAGCGGCAATCGTCGGACTGAGGTTTTCGCGGATCCCGCTGAACATCTGCCGTGGCAAGGTCGCTTGCTCTGGACCGGCGAGGAACAGCGTCACCACGACTTCGTCGAACGAGGTGGCGAAGGCGAACAATGCACCGGAAATCACACCGGGAGCGATCAGCGGCAAGGTTACCCGCCGAAACGCCGTCAGCGGCGAAGCACCGAGGCTGGCAGCGGCGCGCACCAGGTTTTGGTTAAACCCCTGCAACGTCGCCGACACGGTGATGATCACGAACGGCACGCCCAGTACCGCGTGCACCACGATCAACGAGAAGAAGCTGTTACCCAGGCCCAGCGGCGCAAAGAACAGGTAGCTGGCCACACCGATGATCACCACCGGCACCACCATCGGCGAAATCACCAGCGCCATGACCAGCGCCTTGCCGGGGAAGTCGCCACGGGTCAGGCCAATGGCCGCCAGCGTACCGAAGACCATCGCCAGCACCGTGGCCGCCGGGGCGACGATGATGCTGTTTTTCAGCGCACGCATCCACTCCGCCGAAGCGAAGAAATCGTGGTACCACTGCAGCGAGAAGCCCTGCAGCGGGTAGACCAGGAAACTGCCGGAGTTGAACGACAGCGGAATGATCACCAGTACCGGCAGGATCAGGAACAACAGAATCAGGCCGCAGAGAATCCGCAAACTGTAGAACCACACCCGCTCAATGGGCGACATATAAGGACTCAGCATTTCGTTCTCCCCTTAGCTCAGGCGCAGGCGACTGGCGCCTACCAGCCAGCTGTAAATCAGATAAAGCACGACCGTTGCCAGCAGAAGCAGCCCACCCAGTGCGGTCGCCATGCCCCAGTTGATGCTGGTGTTGGTGTAGAAGGCGACGAAGTAGCTGACCATCTGATCGTTCGGGCTGCCCAGCAACGCCGGGGTGATGTAGTAGCCGATGGCGAGGATGAACACCAACAGGCAACCGGCGCCGACACCGGCATAGGTCTGCGGGAAGTACACACGCCAGAAGCTTGCAAACGGATGGCAACCGAGGGAAATCGCCGCACGCATGTAGGTCGGCGAGATGCCTTTCATCACGCTGTAGATCGGCAGAATCATGAACGGCAGCAGGATGTGCACCATCGAGATGTAGACACCGGTGCGGTTGAACACCAGCTCCAGCGGCTTATCGATGATGCCCAGGGCCATCAGGCCGCTGTTGATCAGCCCCCCCGACTGCAGCAGCACGATCCACGCCGCGACCCGCACCAGGATCGAGGTCCAGAACGGCAGCAGCACCAGAATCATCAGCAGGTTGCTTTGACGCGATGGCAGGTTCGCCAGCAGGTAGGCCAATGGATAGGCCAGGACCAGACAGATCACCGTGATGATCAGGCCCATCCAGAAAGTCCGGGCGAAGATGTCGAGGTAGATGGCCTGATCCGGGGTGGCCGGGGCCAGTTCGCCGAGGTCATCGATACGGTGATCGACGGCAGCCAGCAAGTAGTAAGGCGTAATGCTGCTGGTGTTACGGCGTACGGCTTGCCAATAAGCCGGGTCACCCCAACGCTCGTCGAGACCTTCCAGCGCTTCTTTATAAGAGGTCGGCTCGGTGGCGAACGGCAAGGCACGTGCGGTTTTGGTCAACAGGCTGCGATAGCCGGCCAATTCCATGTTCAAGCGCTTGGACAGGTCGCCCAAGGTCTGATTCTTGCGGGCTTCAGCGAGGTCCTCGCTGGCGGCCTTGTAGACCGGTTCAGCGGGCAGGCCACGGCCGTCCCAACTGGCGATAGCCGTCACGGTGCGCGGCATGCCGCCGACCACTTCCGGGTTACCGACACTTTTGTAGAGCAGCGCCACGATTGGCACCAGGAACACCAGCAACAGAAACAGCACCAGCGGCGCGATCAAGGCCTGGGCCTTCCAGCGGTTGACCCGCTCGGCGTGCTTGAGCCGTTGCTTCAAGGTGGGATCAGTGCCCGCGTTCAGGGGAACGGCGATAGCCATGGCGTACTCCGGAAATCTTTGATCGTTACAGAGGCATACAAACAACCTGTGGGAGCGAGCTTGCTCGCGATGGGGGCATAACATTCAACATCAATGTTGACTGACCCACTGCTATCGCGAGCAAGCTCGCTCCCACAAGGATTGCGGCGTTCAAACCACGGGGTTTGCTTACTTCGCGGCCCAGGAATTGAAGCGCTGTTCCAGTTGCTCGCCGTTGTCAGCCCAGAAGCTGACGTCGATCTGCACCTGGTTGGCGATGTTTTCCGGGGTGGTCGGCATGTCTTTCAGGACATCCTTGGCCAGCAACGGTACGGCTTGGGTGTTGGCCGGGCCGTAGGCGATGTTTTCCGAGTAGGTCTTCTGCTGCTGTGGCTGTACCGAGAAGGCGATGAATTTCTTCGCCGCTTCTGCCCGCGCCTTGTCCAGACCCTTTGGAATGGCCCATGCGTCGAAGTCGTAGATACCGCCGTTCCACACGACTTTCAGGTTGCTTTCTTTCTGCACGGCAGCGATACGACCGTTGTAGGCCGAGCTCATGACCACGTCGCCGGAAGCGAGGTATTGCGGTGGTTGAGCGCCGGCTTCCCACCATTGAATGCTTGGCTTGAGCTCATCGAGCTTCTTGAACGCACGGTCCTGGCCGTCTTTGCTGGCCAGCACTTTGTAGACGTCTTTCGGCGCAACGCCGTCGGCCATCAGAGCGAATTCCAGGGTGTACTTGGCGCCTTTACGCAGGCCACGCTTGCCCGGGAATTGCTTGGTGTCCCAGAAGTCCTTCCAGCTGGTCGGTGCGGTTTTCAGCTTGTCGGCGTTGTAGGCCAGCACGGTCGACCATACGAAGAAACCCACGCCGCACGGCTGGATCGCGCCTTTAACGTAGTCTTCGGTCTTGCCGAACAACTTCGGATCAAGCGGCTCGAACATGTCTTCGTCACAACCACGGGACAGTTCTGGCGACTCTACTTCCACCAGATCCCAGGACACGCTCTTGGTGTCGACCATGGCCTTGACCTTGGCCATTTCACCGTTGTACTCGCCTGCCACGATCTTGCCGTTGCCTGCAGCTTCCCACGGTGCATAGAAAGCTTTGACCTGCGCTGCCTTGTTCGCGCCGCCAAAGGACACCACGGTCAGGTCAGGGCCAGCGGCCATCGCGCTTGCTGCCCCCATCATGCCCAGTGCCAGAGCGGTGAATTTCAGGGATCTCAACATTTATTGTTCTCTCCACGTGCAGGGTTGGTGTTGGTATTGCCGGGGCGATCAGTTCGCCTCTAGAAGGGGATCGAGCGCGCGAACGTGTTCGACCTGCCAGCCAAGCGGTACCACATCGCCGACTGCCAGCCCGGGATCGAGCTCGGCAATCGGTTGTTTCACGAAGAAGTCGGTCTTGCCACAGACTTCAAGGCGAACCCGGACGTGGTCGCCCAGATAGATGAATTCCGCCACCCTTCCCGAGAAGCGGTTGGCGCAAGACTCGCTGGAGCCATTGAGGCTCACGCGCTCCGGACGAATCGACAGGGTGACGGGTTCACCGGTCCTGCCGACATTCACCGCCAGCGCTTCAACTTTTTCACCACGTCCCAGTTCCACCACACAGCGGTCGCCGGTCTGGCTGTGCAAACGGCCATTGAGACGGTTGTTCTCGCCGATGAAGTTGGCGACGAAGGTGTTTTTCGGCTCTTCGTAGAGCGTGCGCGGTGGCGCGATCTGCTGGATTTCACCCTGATGGAACACCGCCACGCGGTCAGACATGGTCAGGGCTTCGCCCTGGTCGTGGGTCACGTAGACCACGGTCACGCCCAGACGCTGGTGCAGGTGTTTGATTTCCATCTGCATGTGTTCACGCAACTGCTTGTCGAGCGCGCCGAGGGGTTCGTCCATCAGCACCAGTTGTGGCTCGAACACCAGTGCGCGGGCCAATGCCACACGTTGCTGCTGACCACCGGAAAGTTGTGCCGGATAACGCTGAGCAAAGGCATCGAGTTGCACCATGCTCAGTACACGCTTGACCTTGTCGCCCACATCGCTCTTGTTCATGCCACGCACCGTGAGCGGGAACGCCAGGTTCTCGGCGACCGTCATGTGCGGGAACAACGCGTAGTTCTGGAACACCATGCCAATGTCGCGTTTGTGCGGCGGCACGTTATTGATGGCGCGACCAGCCAGGAGGATCTCGCCGGCGGTCGGTGTTTCGAAACCGGCAAGCATCATCAGGCTGGTGGTCTTGCCGGAACCGGATGGCCCGAGCAAGGTGAGGAATTCGCCTTTGCGAATATCCAGGTTGAGGTCTTTGACGATCAGGTTCTCGCCGTCGTAGCTCTTCTGCACTCCACGAAAGCTGACCAGAACATCATTGGCCCCTGCACTTGAATCGACCTGGCTCATACCCACACCTTTGTTGTTGATGACTGCTGTGGACTAAGCCTAGTGGACGCTGAGGACCACGCAAATCGGGGTGCAGGAGAGAATCGCCTCAGACGGATGGAAGGTTGGGGGTAGGGATTGCCCTACAAGGATGGCGCGTTTTGGCATACGCAGCGGCAAGCTGTCAGCCAGAAGCAGCAAGCAAAGGCAAAAGCGCTGAAACCATGTGTCGCAAATGGGTATGCGAACACTAAACCAGTGGGAGCGAGCAAGCTCCCACTGGTTTAGAGGAGTTTGTGTTCCATCGCGTACTTCACCAGTTCCGCCAGCGAATTGATGTTGAGTTTCTGCATCAACCGCGCCTTGTGGGTGCTGATGGTCTTGCTGCTCAACGCCAATTGCTGGGCGATGTCGTTGACGTTCGCCCCCTGGGCCAAGCGTTCGAACACTGAAAACTCACGTTCCGACAGCAGCGAGTGCAAGGGCCGCGAATCGGTCAGGCCGACTTCGAAGACCATCCGGTCGGCCAGGTCCGGATCGATATAACGCCCACCCGCCGCAACCCGGCGGATGGCGGTCAACAGCAGGGCCGGGTCGCTGTCCTTGGTGGCATAACCTGCGGCGCCGACCTTCAACGCCCGCGCCGCCATTTGCGCTTCGTCGTGCATCGACAGCACCAGAATCACTGGCGGATTGTTCAGCGCACGTATCCGTGGAATCGCTTCGAGGCCGTTGACGCCCGGCATGGAGATGTCCAGCAGCACCACTTCACAGGGCACATGTCTCAAGGTCTCGAGCAACTGTTCGCCATTACTCGCCTCCCCCACCACCAGCAGATCCTTGGCCAGGCCAATCAATTGCTTGATGCCTTCGCGGACGATGGTGTGGTCTTCGGCTACCAGTACACGGATCACTTACTTCTCCTCATCCAACGGCACTCGCACGATCAGGGTCGTGCCCTCGCCCGGCTCACTCTCAAGCGACAATTGGCCGCCCATGATCAACACTCGCTCGCGCATGCCGACCACCCCAAAGGAGGTCGGCCTGCCCGCGGCTGCAACAAATCCTACGCCATCATCGCTGATGGTCAGACACAACTCATTGCCATCAAGGGCCAGTGTCAGTTCGACAGTATGCGCCTGGGCATGGCGCATGACATTGGTCAGTGCTTCCTGAAGGATACGGAACAAGCCAATCGCCTTGGCATCACTGAGCACCGGCAAATTGTCCGGCACCTGCACCAGACAAGGAATCTGCGTGCGCGCCTCGAAGCGACGGGCCTGCCATTCAATGGCCGAGGCAATCCCGGCATCAAGAATCGGTGGCCGCAACGCTGTCGCCACATCACGCACCAGCTGGAACAACTGCGCGATCAGGCGCTTCATGCTGTTCAGGCGTTCGTTCAGACCGGGGTCGAGCTGGGCGTAGGCCAGTTCGCACATGGACGTTTCCAGTTTGAGCACGGTCAACATCTGCCCCAGCTCGTCGTGGACTTCCCGCGCGATGCGGGCCTTTTCCTCTTCACGCACGCTCTCCAGGTGCGCGGACAACTCCCGCAGTTGCTCCCGGGAACTGGCCAGCTCCAGTTCGATGCGTTTGCTCTCGCTGATGTCCCAGACGATGCCATCCCATACGTACGCGCCGTCCTCGAGTCGCCGGGTAATCGCCTTGATTTCCGCCCAGCGTTGCTCGCCCTGACGGGTCAGGATTCGCCCTTGCCATGACCAGTCGCTGTCGGTGTCCAGGGCGTGGTCCTGGGTCTGGTGATAGCTGGCCTTGTCGTCCGGGTGCACCAGGCTGCGCAGGCCTTTGTCGCGATGGGCCAGGGTGGCCGGCGAGTACCCCACCAGACTCTCGCTGCCTTCACTGATATAGGCAAAATCGATCTGCCCGGTCACCGGCGCCCGCTCAAGGCGAAAGACCAGTCCAGGCACATTCGCCGCGATCCCTTGCAGCCGCGCTTCGCTTTCCTGCAGTGCGGCCAGGGCACGGCGGCGCTCGGTGACATCGGTGAGGTAAACCACCAGGTATTCGCCATCGCGAAAACGCAGGAAACTCAGCGAGACGTCGGCCGGCAGGATGCTGCCGTCGGCCCGCAGGCAATTGGTTTCGAAACTTTGCGGGGCGTCGTCGCTGGCCCTGGCGAGTTTCCACAGGTTCAACCAGCGATCCATGTTCAGACCGGGCTCGAAGTCGATCAGGGGGCGATCGATGATTCCCCCCGATGAATAGCCCAACATGCTTTCGGCCGCTCGGTTGGCATAGCGCACATGACTGTCCCAATTGACCCAGAGGATGCCGACGGTGCTCTGATCGATGGAAAACTGCGTCAGCCGCAAGGCTTCTTCACTCGCGGCACGCAAGGCAATGTCTTGCTGCGCTGCCGCCAGTCGTTGCTCCAGGCTGAGCTGCTGACGGCGCTGCCAAAACACGATGGCCATGCTGCTCAATGCCAACACCAGCAACAGCAGGCAAAGGTTTTGCCAGAAGCCCGGTGTTTCGGTAAGCCGCGGGTACTTGGGCTGAAGCCATTGGTTGTGCAGGGTCTCCAGATCCTTGGCCGGGATTGCCCGCAATGCGCTTTCGACGATGCCTGCCAACTCCGGCAGGTCGCGCCGCGTCGCGATTCGCAACAGTTGGGGCAAGCCGATGTCGCCCACGACGACCAGCCCGGCGAACTCCGGCTCGACAGACAGACGCCCCAATTGCGCCTCATCGACGACGGCGTAGGCCGCTTGCTGACTCAACAACAATTGCAACGCCTGACGCTCGACCGGAACGCCCTGCAGGTTTAAATGCGGGTAGTTGCTGCGCAGGTAATCGGCAGTGACGCTGGGCATGCGTATCGCGACGCGGGTCTGGCTGTCGAGTTTTTCCAGCTCGACCGCGCCGGTGCTTTTCTGGTCGCTGACCACCAATTGAGGCACGCGCATGTATGGGTCGGAAAACTGCCAGAGGCGCAGACCACCAGGCGTCTGGGTCAGCCCTGGCGCGATGTCGATTTCGCCCTGGCGCGCAGCGGCTTCCAACTGCTCAAGGTCGGGAAAGTTACGCCAGGTCAGTTCGACCTTGAGCGACTTGGCCAGCCATTTCATCAGCTCGACGTTAACCCCGGACAGCCGCTGCAAGCGGCGATCGTATTGCGCATAGGGCGCTTGCAACACCAGCCCGACCCGCAATTCTCCTTGCCGGGCCAGCCACTGTTGCTGCTTGGGCGACAAGATTGCAACGTGCGCCGGGGGCATGACTGCCGCCCAGCCCATCAAGGGAAACCACAAACAGCCGATAACCCACAGGCAGCGAAAACGCATCATCGAACTCTCACACACTGACAAATACTGACCAACCCATTAGGCTGCCGGAATTACTTCTGGCCTGGAATATCCGATGCCCCCTGTCTACCGCCTGGCACTGCCAGCATTGTGCCTGTCGCTGATCCTGCCTTGCGCTTTTTCGGTCGAAGCTGCCGACCCGGCACCCGATGCCGCGCAAAAGCCCGCCGAAGAAAAACCGGTCGAACGCCAGCCCTTGCCTGAGCGTAGTCAGGAAGAAGCGACAGCACTCGAGCGAAAAATCCCGGCTCAGGAACAGCAGCAACTGCAAGCGGGCGGCGATACCTTCCTGGCCTTGTGGAAACCGGCCAATACGGCCGAACCCAAAGGTGCAGTGATTATCATCCCGGGCGCGGGCGAAACCGTTGACTGGCCTCAAGCGATCGGCCCTTTACGGCGCAACTTGCCGAACGCCGCGTGGAGCAGCCTGAGTATCACCTTGCCGGACCTGCAAAGCGATGCCATTGCGCCGCGCATCGTTGAAGTGGCGCCAGCCCCCAAGGCGGCGGACACCGGCAGCAAGGATTC
The DNA here is from genome assembly GCF_058792515.1 of Pseudomonas sp. MT92. NCBI lineage: Bacteria > Pseudomonadati > Pseudomonadota > Gammaproteobacteria > Pseudomonadales > Pseudomonadaceae > Pseudomonas > Pseudomonas sp. MT92. The sequence goes on along the minus strand of NZ_JBXAFA010000001.1, from coordinate 589,707 downwards.
GACCACCGCGCCCCCCATCGAACAGGCGGCTGGTGGCGAAGCGGACGTGGCCGACAAGGCGATCGCCGAAACCACGGAAGAGCAGGCCAAGGCTGATGCCGAGCGAATCTTCGCCCGTATCGACGCTGCGATTGCGTTCGCTGAACAGCAAAGCGCGCGCAGCATCGTCGTATTGGGACACGGCACTGGCGCTTACTGGGCGGCACGCTACCTGAGCGAAAAACAGACATCGCAGGTCGAGCGGTTCGTCATGGTTGCCGCGCAGACGCCGGTTCAAGCGAAACCCGAACTGGACGAACTCACGCCAACCCTGAAACTGCCTACCGCCGACATTTACTACAAGGACAAACCCCTGGACCGCGACGCGGCGCTCGCCCGTTTGCAGGCCAGCAAACGCTTGAAGTCTTCGGCGTTTAGCCAGGTGTCGCTCAAGGCATTACCGGGCAATGCCAAGGCGGAGCAGGAACAATTGGTGCGCCGGGTTCGGGGTTGGTTAAGTCCACAAACCGCAGCAGACTGAGTGACCGGGTCGCCTGTATCGCGGGCTTGCCAGCGATACAGGCATCACGAGCCATACATACCGTTGCCGCTATCAAAAATCCCGCCGCTGACGAATCAGCATATAAGCACCCTGCAATTCACGAGTTTTCTCGGTCGCTTCGCGGACCTGAAGTTCCGTCGCCCCCCTTCCGGCGACTTTGTCCGGATGATGACGACTGAGCAGGCGGCGATAGGCTCGCTTGATCTGCGCCGGCTCAGTGGTGGCTGACACGCCCAACAGCCGCATGGCGTCTTGATAGGTGGCTGCTTTGTTCGCCACCGATCGCTTTTGCGGCTCATAGTCCGCCGCCAACGCCTGCACCTGATGCGACCGCCAGCCCAGCCACCGCCCCCATTGAGCAATCAGCTCCCGCTCACGGGTGCCGGCCCGGCCGTCCGCCCAGATCATCCGCCAACAGGCGCGCAATACCCCTTCTGCCGCATGGGGTTGCGCACTCAAGCGGCGCAGGTAACCACGCAACCGATCATTGCCCGACTTGCCGCGATTGAACGCTGCTATCGCCCGACGCTGAGCCGATTCGTTCATCTCCAGCGCCCGCATTTCCTGCCGCGCCTGTTGAATATGGCCATCCACAACCTGCCCGTCGCTCTTGGCCAATCGCCCCAACAAAACAAACAACAGTTCATCGTTGCGCAGCGCCGGGCGGCCACCAAGCTTTTCAAGCAAGTGCCCCCAGCTCTGCAAGTGCAGGCGCCGGTCCAGCGCCTGCCCCAACAATGCACCCAGCATGGCCCCAGGAATGCTGGCGATGGCAAAACCCGCTCCGGCTCCAATCAGAGTCCCTGGCCACAGCATGTCAGCGTCTCGCTTCAATCAGGGTTTCGACTTGCGCCAATCGCTCGTGAGTGCCGACATCGACCCACTGCCCGTTCAGCCGTTCGCCGGACACTTGTCCGTTCGCCATTGCCGAGCGCAGTAACGGTGCCAGTTTGAACGCCCCGGCAGAGCAGCCTTCGAACAACTGCGGATGTAGCACTGCGATACCGCTGTAGGTCAGCGTGGGCGCATCCGCTTGACTGTCGCGCACCTGCCCGTCGATCAACTGGAAGTCCCCGGCCGGATGGTGGTCCGGGTTGTTCGCCAGCACCAGGTGAGCCAGACCGACAATCGGCTGATGCAACACGCTGAAGTCGTAATCGGTCCAGATATCGCCGTTGACCACCACAAAAGCCTCATCACCCAACAACGGCAATGCGCGGAAAATCCCGCCTCCAGTTTCCAGCGGCTCCCCTTCCGGCGAATACTGAATGTGCACACCGTACCGCGAGCCATCGCCCAGATAGTCTTCGATCTGCTGGCCCAGCCAGGCATGATTGATCACGATTTCGTCAAACCCGGCCGCCGCCAGGGCACGCAGGTGATACTCGATCAGGGGCACCCCACCTGCACGGACCAGCGGCTTTGGCGTGGTCAGCGTCAGGGGGCGCATGCGCTCGCCCTTGCCTGCTGCCAGAATCATTGCCTTCATGCCATGACTCCAGCACGCAGACTGGCCAGCAACACGTCCAGCTCAGCCAACTCCGGACGACGCGCGATCACGGCCTCTATATAAGAAAAGAATCGCGGAACATCGGACAGGTAACGTGGCTTGCCGTCGCGGTGACAGATGCGGGCGAAGATGCCGATCACTTTCAGGTGTCGTTGCACGCCCATCAAATCACTGGCACGCAGGAAATCCTCGAAGTCGGGCTGAACCGGAATATTCAACGCCGCCGCTTGCTGCCAGTAACTCTCCAGCCAGCCACGCACGCGCTCCTCGGGCCAACTGAGGAAGGCATCCTTGAACAGACAAGTCACGTCATAAGTCACCGGGCCATACACAGCGTCCTGGAAATCCAGCACACCGGGGTTCGGTTCGCTGAGCATCAGGTTGCGTGGCATATAGTCACGGTGTATGAGGACTTTCGGCTGGGCCAGTGCGCTGTCGATCAACAGGTCGCTGACCTGCTGCCAAAGCACTTGCTGAGCGGCGTCGAACTCGATGCCCAGCTCGCGTTTCACGTACCACTCGGGAAACAACTCCAACTCTCGACGCAGCAGCGCCACGTCATAACTCGGTAGTGGCGCAACCATCGGCAACTGTTGAAACGCCAGCAGTGCTTGCAGCGCATCGGTGAACAAATCGTCGGCGTTTTCGCTGTCGATGACATCCAGATACGTCTTGTTGCCCAAGTCATTGAGCAAAAGAAAACCGCGCTCGAGGTCCTCGGCATAAATTTTCGGCACATTTATTCCGGATTTCGCCAGTAAAAAAGCGATATCCACGAAGGGTTTGCAGTTTTCCTGAGGCGGCGGGGCATCCATCACGATGAAACTTTTTCCCGCACCTTCCCAACGAAAATAACGCCGGAAACTCGCATCGCTACTGGCTGCGGTCAACGTGGCCGGGGGTACGGCACCCCAACCCTGTTCTGTATAAAGGTTTGCCAATTGCTCATCGAGCCAAACTTTCAGGTGTTGCAAACGTACATCTTGGTCAGGCATTGCAAGGGTCTCCGACGGCGCTAGCCGTCAAGCGGGTCATGCTTTATTATCCAGCATCTTTTTCAGACCATCGAGAGGCGTGCGGCCCACACCGCGGGCAGATGGCACGCAGGAAGCCCGGACTAATAAGATGGCATTGAAATCCCCCGCGTTTCGTAAAAAATTTCCGTTGTTGGTAACCGGCAGTATGCTGGCCTTGCAACCTCTAGCCACTTCCTTCGTGGTCGCTGCGGAACAGTATGACTGCTCAGTCTCTGCTTCGGGTGCCTGGGCATGTGCGCCAAAGGCGCCGGCGGCAGCCTTGCCACCGCGTCCCGTGCATGAAGGCAGCGCAGTCAGCGCCACTGGCGAGACCCCGTCACAGGAAGGCACCAGTGAAGACACTGGCGCCAAGCCTGTGCTCGTGACCGAGTCCAAGGGCCGCGGCCTGAAGTCGCGTAGCGAAGACTATAGCCACCTCGACTGGGTTCCACGCGATCAGCTCACAGCGGCGCAATTGGCAGAAACCGGTCCTTATTGCTCTGGTTCCTATATCGAACCGATTCGTCCTGGCATGAATGACAAGACGAATAAAAGTGACGCGCCAACCTTTATCGGCGCGAAAGCCTCTCGCTACAAGCAGGATGAACAAGTCGCCACCCTGGCCGGTGACGTGGTCATGCGCCAGGGCAGCATGCAGGTCGAAGCCGACGAGGCCAACCTGTACCAAGCCGAGAGCCGTGGCGAACTCAGCGGCAATGTCCGTATCCGCGACAACGGCGCGCTGATCGTGGGCGATCACGCCGATGTGCAGCTCGACACCGGTGAAGCCAAGGTCGATAACGCCGAATACGTGATGCACAAGTCGCGTATTCGCGGTAACGCGCTGTACGCCAAACGTGCCGAGAACGCGATCATCCGCCTCAAGGATGGTACGTACACCACGTGCGAACCGAACAGCAACGCCTGGCAGCTCAAGGGTAACAACATCACCCTGAACCCGGCCACCGGCTTCGGTACTGCGACCAACGTGACACTGCGGGTCAAGGACATTCCAGTCCTGTACACGCCGTACATCTATTTCCCGATCGACGACCGCCGCCAGTCCGGCTTCCTGCCGCCGACCATCGGCACCGGCAGCGATACCGGCTTCATGCTGGTGACACCGTACTACTTCAACCTGGCACCGAACTACGACGCCACGTTGTACCCGCGCTACATGGAAAAGCATGGCTTGTTGATGGAAGGCGAGTTCCGCTACCTCACCAAGTCCAGCGAAGGCCAGTTCGGTGCTGCGTACCTCAACGACGAGGACACCGAGCGCAGCAAGCAGACCGATTACGAGAAAAACCGCTACATGTACAACTGGCAACACAAGGGCGGCCTCGATTCGCGAGTCTTCACGCAAGTCGATTACACCAAGATCAGCGATCCTTATTACTTCCAGGATCTGCAGACCGACCAGATTGGTGTGAAAAGCGCAGACTATGTGAACCAACAAGGCACCGTCACCTATCGTGGCGACAGCTACACCGCCCGCGTGAACGCCCAGGCTTACGAGCTTGCAACCGTTTCGAACATCACGCCGTATGACCGTCTGCCGCAGATCACCTTCGACGGTGCGCTGCCGTATCATCCAAACGGCCTGAATTTCACCTATAACACTGAAGTCGTACGGTTCGATCGCGACCTGAAAAATGGCACGTTCACCGATGAAAACGGCAATGTATCGCCGCGACTGGACACCAACGTTCAAGGTCTGGCACGCGCCAACGGCGATCGCCTCAATCTTGCACCGGCCGTAAGCCTGCCGCTCGACTGGACTTATGGTTTCCTGAAGCCAACGCTCAAGTACCAATACACCCAGTATCAACTGGACCTGGACAGCATCGGCAAAAGCCAGATTGCTGCGCAGACACCGGAACAGGACCAGCTCAATGGCACCTTCGGCAGCAACCAGAATCGTGGCGTGCCGATTGCCAGCATCGACAGCGGCCTGTACTTCGACCGCAACACCCAATGGTTCGGCAAGAACTATCGTCAGACCCTTGAGCCGCGCTTGTTCTACTTGTACGTGCCGGAAAAGGACCAGGAAAACATTCCGGTGTTCGACACCAGCGAATACACCTTCAACTATGCGTCGCTGTTCCGTGACAACCGCTTCTCGGGTTCCGACCGCGTCGGTGACGAGAACAAGCTGTCCCTGGGCGTGACCAGCCGCTGGATTGAAGACAACGGCTTCGAGCGTCAACGCGTCAGCGTCGGTCAGGCCATGTACTTCAAGGATCGCGAAGTCCAGTTGCCGGGCATCGATGCGAAAACCCGTCAGGATGCGCATTCGAACGTTTCGCCTTACGCACTGGATTACGAATATCGCTGGAACCGCGATTGGCGCACGACGGCCGATTACAACTGGGACCCGGACAGCCGCAGCCCTCGCTCGGGCAGCGCGATGTTCCACTACCAGCCTGAAGACAACCCGAACAAGGTCATCAACGCCGGCTATCGCTATCGTAATGACCAGGTCCGTTATGACCAGAACACCGGTAAATGGCAGGTGGGCGGCGGTGACTATGGCACCCCGGGCCAGCCTGGCTACGTGAAGGATTACTACAAAATCCAACAGCACGACTTCTCGGTAATCTGGCCAGTCGTGCCGCAATGGAACGCCATCAGCCGCTGGCAGTATGACTACAACCGTAACCGTACCCTGGAAGCCTTCGGTGGTTTCGAGTACGACAACTGCTGCTGGAAACTGCGCCTGATCAACCGTTACTGGGTTTCCTACGACGAATTCAGTCAGGAAGCACCGCAAAACGAAAAAGGCGACCACGGCGTATTCCTACAAATCGTTCTGAAGGGACTCGGCGGCCTCACCGGCGCCAAAGTAGAGAGCTTCCTCGACAAAGGCATCCAAGGTTATCGTGAACGTGAAGACCAAGCTTTCTGATTGTCTGCGCCCGCTGCTGCTGGGCGCGCTGTTCCTGGGTACCGCGGCCAACGCTGCGGTACAGTCCATCGATAAAGTGGTGGCCATTGTCGATAACGATGTGGTCATGCAGAGCCAATTGGACCAGCGGGTCCATGAAGTTCAGCAAACCATCGCCAAGCGCGGCACCGCCGTGCCACCGGCCAGCGTGCTGGAGCAACAGGTGCTCGAGCGCCTGATCGTCGAAAACCTGCAACTGCAGATCGGCGAACGTTCCGGCATCCGCATCACCGATGAAGAACTGAACCAGGCTGTCGGCACCATTGCCCAGCGAAACAACATGTCGGTCGATCAATTCCGCGCCGCGCTGACTCGCGACGGCGTGTCATATGACGATGCACGTGAACAGATTCGTCGCGAGATGGTGATCAGCCGCGTGCGTCAGCGTCGTGTGGCTGAGCGCATCCAGGTCTCCGAGCAGGAAGTGAAGAACTTCCTGGCGTCGGACCTCGGCAAAATGCAGCTGTCCGAAGAGTTCCGCCTGGCCAACATCCTGATTCCTACGCCAGAAAGCGCCAACTCTGACGCGATTCAGAATGCTGCCAAACAGGCTGATGCGATTTATCAACAACTCAAGCAAGGCGCCGACTTCGGTCAATTGGCCATCGCCAAATCCGCCAGCGAAACCGCACTGGAAGGCGGCGACATGGGCTGGCGTAAAGCCGCTCAACTGCCACCGCCGTTCGATCGCCTGCTGAGCACCATGGCGGTCGGTGATGTGACCCAGCCGATGCGTACGCCGGGCGGTTTCATCATCCTGAAGATCACCGACAAGCGTGGCGGCGAGACCCAGGTACGTGACGAAGTGCATGTGCGCCACATCCTGGTCAAACCAAGCCCGATTCGCGACGAAGAAAAAACCAAGGCCCTGGTTCAGTCGCTCTATACCCGCATCGAGGCGGGCGAAGACTTCGGCGAACTGGCGAAAAGCTACTCGGAAGACCCGGGTTCCGCCCTCAACGGTGGCGACCTGAACTGGATCGACCCGAGCGTTCTGGTCCCGGAATTCCGCGAAGTGATGTCCAAGACCCCGCAAGGTCAACTGTCCAAGCCTTTCAAGACTCAATACGGCTGGCACGTCCTGGAAGTCCTTGGTCGCCGCGCCACCGACAACACCACCCAGGCTCGCGAGCAACAAGCGATGACCGTACTGCGTAACCGCAAATACGACGAAGAGCTGCAAACCTGGCTGCGTCAGATCCGTGACGAAGCGTATGTTGAAATCAAACTCCCTGGCGCGAACCAGGCAGCGCAGTGAAACCCAAACGTTTTGCGCTGACACCCGGTGAACCAGCCGGCATAGGTCCCGACCTGTGCCTGCTGCTCGCCTCGCAAGCCCAGCCGCACCCCCTGATTGCCATTACCAGCCGCGACCTGCTCCTCGAGCGGGCCGCGCAACTGGGCGTGGCTGTCGACTTGCTGCCGGTCACTCCAGACGCCTGGCCAGATGCGCCCGCACCCGCCAACAGCCTGTATGTCTGGGATACCCCACTCAACGCCAAGGTCGTCGCCGGGCAACTGGACAAGGCCAATGCCGCTTTCGTCCTGGAGACCCTGACCCGCGCAGGCCAAGGCTGCCTGGACGGGCACTTTGCCGGAATGATCACGGCCCCCGTGCACAAGGGCGTGATCAACGAATCCGGGATCGCCTTTTCCGGACACACCGAATTCCTCGCCGACCTGACCCATACCGCGCAAGTGGTCATGATGCTCGCCACTCGCGGATTGCGCGTGGCCCTGGTCACCACCCACCTGCCCCTTCGCGAGATTGCCGATGCAATCACACCGGAGCGTCTGGAGCGGGTCACGCGCATTCTGCATGCCGATCTGCAACACAAGTTCGGCATTGCCCAACCACGGATCCTGGTATGCGGGTTAAACCCCCACGCCGGTGAAGGTGGGCACCTGGGCCATGAAGAAATCGACATTATCGAACCCACACTAGAGCGCCTGCGCGGCGAAGGCATGGACCTGCGAGGTCCGCTGCCCGCCGACACTCTGTTCACCCCCAAATATCTGGAGCACTGCGACGCAGTGCTGGCGATGTACCACGACCAGGGCCTGCCTGTGCTGAAATACAAAGGCTTTGGCGCTGCAGTCAACGTGACCCTGGGCTTGCCGATCATCCGCACATCAGTCGATCACGGCACTGCGCTGGATCTGGCCGGTAGCGGCAAAATCGATACCGGCAGCCTGCAAGTCGCCCTGGAAACCGCCTATCAGATGGCCGAGACCCGTTTATGACCGAGCAATACCAACACCGGGCGCGCAAGCGCTTCGGCCAGAACTTTCTGCACGATGCCGGCGTTATCGACCGCATCCTGCGCTCCATCCACGCCAAACCCGATGACCGCATGCTGGAAATCGGCCCTGGCCAGGGCGCGTTGACCGAAGGCCTGCTCAACAGCGGCGCACAACTTGACGTGGTAGAGCTGGACAAGGATCTGATCCCGATCCTCAACCAGCAATTCGCCGGCAAGAGCAACTTCAACCTGCACCAGGGTGACGCGCTGAAGTTCGACTTCAACAGCCTGAACGCCGCGCCGGGCAGCCTGCGAGTGGTTGGCAACCTGCCGTATAACATCTCCACCCCGCTGATTTTCCACCTGCTAAACAACTCTCACTTGATTCGCGACATGCACTTCATGCTGCAGAAAGAAGTGGTCGAGCGTCTAGCGGCAGGGCCTGGCGGTGGTGATTGGGGCCGGCTGTCGATCATGGTTCAGTATCACTGCCGTGTTGAGCACCTGTTCAACGTTGGCCCGGGCGCGTTCAATCCCCCGCCGAAGGTCGATTCGGCCATCGTGCGACTGGTGCCCCACGCCGTTCTGCCCCACCCCGCCAAAGACCACCGGCTGCTCGAACGCGTCGTACGCGAAGCCTTCAACCAGCGCCGCAAAACATTGCGCAACACCCTCAAGCTGCTGTTGAGCAACGCCGAAATCGAAGCCGCTGGCGTCGATGGCAGCCTGCGTCCCGAGCAGCTCGATCTGGCCGCCTTCGTGCGCCTGGCCGACAAGCTCAGCGAACAAGCCCTACAGAAGCCTGCCGATATCTGACAGACCTGACGCGTTATCGGATAGGACACCAGCGCCCATGTCTGGTTTACTATCCGATACTTGGCCTAGACTGAACTCCATCAGCTACGCCCCGCGTTCCGCTTCGTTTTTAAGGCCTCTTGCATGTCCGATCCTCGTTATCAGGTCGACGTCAGCGTCGTCACCCGCTATCTGGCAGAACAATCGCAACCCGAACAAAACCGCTTTGCCTTCGCCTATACCATTACCGTGCAAAACAATGGCGAGTTACCCGCCAAACTGTTGTCACGGCATTGGGTGATCACCGACGGCGACGGGCATGTCGAAGAGGTTCGCGGTGCAGGCGTGGTCGGCCAGCAACCGTTGATCGCGGCAGGCAAAAGCCACACCTACAGCAGCGGCACGGTCATGACGACTAAAGTCGGGACCATGCAAGGCAGCTATCAGATGATTGCCGACGACGGTAAGCAATTCGACGCCATCATCGCCCCGTTCCGTCTAGCGGTCCCCGGAGCCTTGCACTGATGGCGACATACGCTGTCGGTGATTTGCAAGGCTGCCTTGAGGCGTTGCAATGCCTGCTCAAAAAAGTCGCCTTCGCCCCGGAAAAGGATCGCCTGTGGCTGGTGGGCGATCTGGTCAATCGCGGCCCGCAATCACTGGAAACGTTGCGCTTCCTCTATAGCATCCGCGAATCGCTGGTATGCGTACTCGGCAACCACGACCTGCATTTGCTGGCCGCCGGCCAGAACATCGAACGCCTGAAGAAAGCCGATACCCTGCGCGAAATCATTGAGGCGCCCGATAGCGCCGATTTGCTGGACTGGCTGCGCCAACAAAAACTCATGCACTACGACGAGCAACGCAACGTAGCGTTGGTGCATGCCGGCATTCCGCCGCAATGGTCGCTGCGCAAGGCCCTCAAATGCGCTGCCGAGGTCGAAACGGCCCTGCGCGACGACAACCTGTTCGCGCCCTATCTCGATGGCATGTACGGCAACGATCCGGCGAAATGGGACAGCGACCTCAAAGGCGTGACTCGCCTGCGGGTGATCACCAACTATTTCACGCGCATGCGCTTCTGCACTGCCGACGGCAAGCTTGACCTCAAGAGCAAGGAAGGCCTGGACACCGCACCACCGGGCTACAAACCCTGGTTCCAGCACAAGGACCGCAAGACCAAGGACCTGAAGATTATCTTCGGTCACTGGGCCGCGCTGGAAGGCAAGGTCCAGGAGCGGGGCATCTCGGCCCTCGACACCGGTTGCGTCTGGGGCGGCGCCCTGACCCTGATGAATGTCGACACTGGCGAACGCCTGTCCTGCAAGTGCGACGAGCATGGCCATGCCGCCCTGCCGCCAGTCGCCTCACCCATTCCCGACACATCGCCAGCCAGCGCCCCGCGCTAGACTGCCTATTCAGCCGAGCCACAGGAGCCCGACATGAGCGAATTCAAACGTATCCCCCCTGAACAGGCCCAAGCCCTGCGCGAACAAGGCGCAGTGGTGGTCGACGTCCGTGATCCTGCAACTTTCGCGGCGCTGCACATCGCCGGCTCGAAGCATCTGGACAACCACTCCTTGCACGCTTTCATCCAGGGCGCCGACCTTGATGCCCCCACCGTGGTGGTTTGCTACCACGGCAATTCCAGCCAAGGCGCAGCCGCCTACCTGATCAGCCAGGGCTTCTCCGACGTCTACAGCATGGATGGCGGTTTTGAGCTGTGGCGTACGACGTATCCTTCAGAAACGGCGCAAGGCACCTCCGAATAATTTTTTTGTAACACGCAAGCCCCGGCTCCCGCGGGCTAGCGCGGTGGCAGACGAACGGTCTGCCACAACTAATTACGTATCTCGCCTTTACCTCCCGAATTCCCAACTATCCTTAAGCGCAGGCCATCCAAAACAGGGGAGAGCCGGTACACCGGCGCGCGGGTCATCGGGAGTAGCTTTCGGAGTCGTCAGCTTCGAGAGAGTTCTGGGGGGTAAACAGCGACTGCCTGTGCGGTAGCTGCCAGCATCGACTGAGTGATCCGGCGTCGGCTCCACGTATCGAGCGAGGTGACGTCATGAGTATCTTTAGCCACTTCCAACAACGTTTCGAGTCCACACGCCAGGAAGAACTCACGCTGCAAGAGTATCTTGAGCTGTGCAAAAAGGACCGCAGCGCCTACGCTTCCGCCGCCGAGCGTCTGCTTCTGGCCATCGGTGAACCGGAACTGCTCGACACTTCGACCAATTCGAGGCTGTCGCGAATCTTCTCCAACAAGGTGATCCGTCGCTATCCGGCCTTTGAAGACTTCCACGGGATGGAAGAATGCATCGACCAGATCGTGTCGTATTTCCGCCATGCCGCTCAGGGCCTGGAAGAGAAGAAGCAAATCCTCTATCTGCTCGGCCCTGTTGGTGGCGGTAAATCATCCCTGGCCGAGAAGCTGAAACAACTGATCGAGAAAGTGCCCTTCTACGCCATCAAGGGCTCGCCGGTTTTCGAATCACCCCTGGGTCTGTTCAACGCCACTGAAGATGGCGCGATCCTCGAGGAAGACTTCGGCATTCCACGGCGCTACCTCAATACCATCATGTCGCCGTGGGCCACCAAACGCCTGGCCGAATTCGGCGGCGATATCAGCCAGTTCCGCGTGGTGAAACTCTACCCGTCGATCCTCAACCAGATCGCCGTGGCCAAAACCGAGCCGGGAGATGAGAACAACCAGGACATCTCGGCACTGGTGGGCAAGGTCGATATCCGCAAACTGGAAGAGTTCCCGCAAAACGACGCCGATGCCTACAGCTACTCCGGCGCATTGTGCCGGGCCAACCAGGGCCTGATGGAGTTCGTCGAAATGTTCAAGGCACCGATCAAGGTGCTGCACCCATTGCTGACGGCGACTCAGGAAGGTAACTACAACAGTACCGAAGGTCTTGGCGCGATTCCGTTTACCGGGATCCTGCTGGCCCACTCCAACGAATCGGAATGGCACACCTTCCGCAACAACAAGAACAACGAAGCGTTCATCGACCGGATCTACATCGTCAAAGTACCGTACTGCCTGCGGGTCAGCGACGAAGTGAAGATCTACGACAAACTGCTGTTCAACAGCTCGCTGGCCAAGGCCCATTGCGCACCCGATACCTTGAAGATGCTCGCCCAGTTCACTGTGCTGTCTCGGCTCAAGGAGCCGGAGAACTCCAACATCTACTCCAAAATGCGCGTGTACGACGGCGAAAACCTCAAGGACACCGATCCGAAGGCCAAGTCGATCCAGGAATACCGCGATAACGCCGGCGTCGATGAAGGCATGAACGGCCTGTCGACCCGTTTCGCGTTCAAGATCCTGTCGAAGGTCTTTAACTTCGACCCGCACGAAATCGCCGCCAACCCGGTGCACTTGCTTTACGTACTTGAACAACAGATCGAACAGGAACAATTCCAGGCGGAAACCCGCGAACGCTACCTGCGCTTCCTCAAGGAGTACTTGGCGCCGCGCTACATCGAATTCATCGGCAAGGAGATCCAGACCGCTTACCTCGAGTCTTACAGCGAGTACGGCCAGAACATCTTCGACCGCTACGTGCTGTACGCCGACTTCTGGATTCAGGATCAGGAATACCGCGATCCGGAAACCGGCGAAATCCTCAACCGCGTGGCACTCAACGAGGAGCTGGAAAAAATCGAAAAACCGGCCGGCATCAGCAATCCGAAGGATTTCCGCAACGAAATCGTCAACTTCGTACTGCGTGCCCGAGCCAACAACAACGGAAAGAACCCAACCTGGCTCAGCTACGAAAAACTGCGGGTGGTCATCGAGAAGAAAATGTTCTCCAACACCGAGGACCTGCTGCCGGTCATCAGCTTCAATGCCAAGGCCAGCAAAGAGGACCAGCAGAAGCACAACGACTTCGTCACACGGATGGTCGAGCGGGGCTACACCGACAAACAGGTACGACTGCTGTCCGAGTGGTATCTACGGGTCAGAAAATCGCAGTAAGGCAGCCGCAAGCGGCAAGCTACAAGCCTCAAGCACACCGAACGGGGCGCTTGAGGCTGTTGGTGGCTCTGTTTGCCTTGAAAGCTTCAAGCTTGCCGCTTGAAGCTGGTAACTTGTAGCTGTCCGGAGGGCTCCCTATGAGCTATGTGATCGACCGACGTCTCAATGGCAAGAACAAGAGCACGGTGAACCGTCAGCGGTTTCTGCGGCGTTACCGTGACCACATCAAGAAGGCTGTCGAAGAGGCGGTCAGCCGGCGCTCCATTACCGACATGGAACACGGCGAGCAAATCAGCATCCCCGGCCGCGACATCGATGAGCCGGTGCTTCACCATGGTCGCGGTGGCAAACAGACGGTCGTGCACCCCGGCAACAAGGAATTCACCAGCGGCGAACACATTGCGCGCCCACCGGGAGGTGGCGGCGGTCGAGGCCCTGGCAAGGCCGGCAACTCGGGCGAAGGGATGGACGAGTTCGTCTTCCAGATCACCCAGGAGGAATTCCTCGAATTCATGTTCGAGGATCTTGAGCTACCGAACCTGGTCAAGCGCAACCTGACCGGCACCGACACGTTCAAAACCGTTCGCGCGGGCATCAGTAACGAGGGCAACCCATCGCGGATCAACATCATCCGCACCCTGCGCTCGGCTCATGCGCGACGAATTGCGCTGTCCGGCAGCAGCCGGGCGAAACTGCGCGAAGCGAAAGAGGAACTTCTGCGACTCAAGCAAGAAGAACCGGACAATTTCGGCGATATTCAGAAAATCGAAGCAGAAATTGAAAAACTCAGCGCGCGCATCCATCGCGTTCCCTTTCTCGACACCTTCGACCTCAAATACAACCTGCTGATCAAGCAGCCCAATCCCAGTTCGAAGGCCGTGATGTTTTGCCTGATGGACGTGTCTGGGTCCATGACTCAGGCGACCAAAGACATCGCCAAGCGCTTCTTCATCCTGCTGTACCTGTTCCTCAAGCGTAATTACGACAAGATTGACGTCGTATTCATCCGTCACCACACCAGCGCCCGCGAAGTGGACGAAGAAGAGTTTTTCTACTCCCGCGAAACCGGCGGGACCATCGTGTCCAGCGCCTTGAAACTGATGCAGGAGATCATGGCCGAGCGCTATCCGAGCAACGAGTGGAACATCTACGCCGCCCAAGCCTCCGACGGTGACAACTGGAACGACGACTCGCCGATTTGCCGCGACATCCTGATCAACCAGATCATGCCGTTCGTGCAGTACTACACTTACGTTGAGATCACCCCACGCGAACATCAGGCCCTGTGGTTCGAGTATGAGCGCATCGCCGAAGCGTTCTCCGACACTTTTGCCCAGCAACAACTGGTCTCGGCCGGGGATATCTATCCGGTCTTCCGTGAACTCTTCCAGCGCAGGTTAGTGACATGACCGCCAAAGAGCAAAAGCGCCAACCCATTTCCACCGGCTCGGAATGGACGTTCGAGCTGATCCAGGCCTACGACAAAGAAATCAGTCGCCTTGCGGCTCGCTATGCGCTCGACACTTACCCCAACCAGATCGAAGTGATCACCGCAGAACAGATGATGGATGCCTACGCCTCCGTCGGCATGCCTCTGGGCTATCACCACTGGTCCTACGGCAAACACTTCCTCAGCACTGAAAAATCCTACAGCCGCGGCCAGATGGGACTGGCCTACGAGATCGTGATCAACTCGGACCCGTGCATCGCCTACCTGATGGAAGAAAACACCATCTGCATGCAGGCACTGGTCGTTGCGCACGCCTGTTATGGGCACAACAGCTTTTTCAAGGGAAATTACCTGTTTCGCACCTGGACAGACGCCAGTTCGATCATCGATTACCTGGTGTTCGCCAAGCAATACATCATGCAATGCGAAGAGCGCCACGGCATCGACGCGGTCGAGGACCTGCTCGATTCCTGCCACGCCCTGATGAACTATGGCGTCGACCGCTACAAACGGCCTTATCCGATCTCCGCCGAAGAAGAACGTCGCCGGCAAAAGGACCGCGAAGAACATATGCAGAAACAGATCAATGATCTGTGGCGTACCATTCCCAAAGGCGCGGACAAATACAGCGACAAGGACAACGCACGCTTCCCCGCCGAACCTCAGGAAAACATCCTGTACTTCATCGAAAAACACGCACCACTGCTGGAGCCGTGGCAACGGGAAATCGTACGGATCGTGCGAAAAATCGCCCAGTACTTCTACCCACAGCGTCAGACTCAGGTGATGAACGAGGGCTGGGCCACGTTCTGGCACTACACCTTGATGAACGACCTGTACGACGAAGGCTTGGTCACCGATGGTTTCATGATGGAGTTCCTGACGTCCCATACCAGCGTAATCTATCAACCGGGCTTCGATAGCCCGTATTACAGCGGGATCAACCCCTATACCCTGGGATTCGCCATGTACCGCGATATCCGGCGCATGTGCGAAGAACCCACGGAAGAGGATTACCGCTGGTTCCCGGACATTGCCGGCACTGACTGGCTGGCAGCCATCAAGTTCGCCATGAGTAGCTTCAAGGACGAGAGTTTCATCCTGCAGTACCTGTCACCGAAGGTAATTCGCGATCTGAAACTGTTCAGCATTCTCGACGACGACCAGAAGGACGACCTGCTGGTCCCCGCCATCCATGATGAAGGTGGCTATCGAATCATCCGTGAAACACTGGCCGCTCAATACAACCTGGGCAACCGCGAACCCAACGTACAGATCTACAGCATCGACCGGCGCGGCGACCGCTCGCTGACCCTGCGTCACCAGCAACATGATCGCAAACCGCTGGGAGATTCCACTGAGGAAGTGCTCAAGCACTTGCACCGCCTCTGGGGCTTCGACATTCACCTCGAAACCTTGCAAGGCGATCAGGTGATGAAAACCCATCACGTTCCACCCAGAAACGAACATGGGGAGGGTGATTACGGCCGACTGGACTTGGCCGTCGTTCATCTTTGATCCAGTTTCGACCTCCGAAAGCCCGACGCAAAGGTTATCCTGTCGAGCTAACGGAGGTTTTTTATGCGTATTTATAAAGTCGGCGGTGCCGTTCGTGATCGCCTGCTGGGCAGACCCGTCACCGATATCGACTGGGTCGTGGTGGGCGCCACCACCGAAGACATGCTCGCCAAGGGCTTTCGCCCGGTAGGTGCGGATTTCCCGGTGTTTCTACACCCCAAAAGCGGAGAGGAATACGCCCTCGCCCGCACCGAACGCAAAAGCGGACGCGGCTACGGCGGCTTCACCTTTCACGCCAGCCCCGAAGTGACCCTCGAAGAAGACCTGATCCGTCGCGACCTGACCATCAACGCCATGGCCGAAGACGATCAACAAAACCTGACCGATCCATACCATGGCCAACGCGACCTGGAAGCCCGCCTGCTTCGCCACGTTTCCCCCGCGTTTGCCGAAGATCCACTCAGGGTTCTGCGCGTTGCGCGCTTCGCGGCCCGTTATGCCGCGCTTGGCTTCACCGTCGCTCCGGAGACGCTGGATCTGATGCGTCAACTCAGCGAATCAGGTGAACTGCAAGCGCTCACAGCGGAACGCATCTGGAAAGAAATCTCCCGCGCCCTGATGGAAGATCAGCCACAGGTGTTCATTGAAGTACTGCGGGCCTGCGGTGCGCTCAACGTGTTGATGCCTGAGGTTGACGCCTTGTTTGGCGTACCTCAACCGCAAGCCCATCATCCGGAAATCGATACGGGCGCGCATACCCTGAGCGCGCTGGAACAAGCCGCGCGCCACAAGCAACCACTCACCGTGCGCTGGGCGTGCCTGCTGCATGACTTGGGCAAAGGCCTGACGCCGAAGGAAGAATGGCCTCGACACATTGCCCACGAGTTCAAGGGACTGAAGCTGATCAAAGCGGTCAACGAACGCTTCAAGGCACCGAGGGACTGCCAGGAATTGGCGTTGCTGGTGGGCGAATATCACACCCACGGCCATCGTGCCCTGGAGCTGAAGCCATCGACGCTGTTGGAGTTGCTGCAAAGCTTCGACGTTTACCGTCGACCACAGCGGTTCGAGGAGTTCATCGCGGCATGCGAGATGGATGCACGCGGGCGCAAAGGACTGGAAGAGCGAAGTTACCCACAGGCGGATTACCTTCGCGGTGCGGCAACCGCCGCCCGTAGCGTGGCGGTGCAGCCATTGCTGGAGAAAGGGTTCAAAGGGCCAGAATTGGGCGAGGCGATCAAGCGCGAACGGCTAAAGGCCCTGAAAGCATACAAAGAGACTGCGTCGATTTGACCGCTGCCATCGCGGGAAAAGCCCGCGATGGCGCCTGTGAAGTCACAGCAAGCTCGAAGGCGTGAGCGGACTACCGCGCCACTCAAAAGCCACGGGAGCCAGCACCTGATCAATCTGTGATTCAGCCCACAACGTGGCGAAACTCTTGCCTACGCCCGGGTGAACTCGATCCGGCGCAATTAACGACAACGGCCACAGCACGAAGGCGTTTTTCAGAATCTCTGCTCGCGGCAACACCAAACCATCGAAGTTGCCCACCAGATCACCGAACAGCAACACATCGATGTCCAGCGGCAAACCCTTGCGGTCCGGCGCGTAGCGACCATTGTCCGCCTCAATGAATTTAAGCCGTCGATCCAGCTCAATCAGTGGCAGATCGGTAAAGGCCGACACCACAAAATTGAAAAACGGCCCGCTCTTGATCCCCACCGGCTGGCTTTCGAAAACCGCCGAGCAACGAATGTCCACCAGAAAACCCGCCAATGCTTCCAGGCCGGCCTGCAAATGGGCTTCACGCTCGATATTGCTACCGAGTCCGAGATACACCTGAGTCAGCGACATCCGCGCTCGATCTCCACACCCACACCACCGGTAGCGGCAGGGACTGCACCAGGCTTGGTCAGTTTCAGACGCATCCAGGTGATTTTGAATTCGCTCATCAGCACTTCAACCAGACGCTCGGCGAAGGTTTCCACCAACTGGAATTGCGCCTGCTCGGCAAAGGCCTGGATGCGCGACGAAACGCTCGCATAATCGAGCGCGAGGGTCAGGTCATCACCAGCGGCTGCCGGACGATTATCCCAGGCGAAACTCAGATCAAGACGCAAGCACTGTCGGATGCCTCGCTCCCAGTCGTAGGCACCGATGACGGTGTCGACTTCCAGGCCCTCGATAAACACTCTGTCCAAGCACTTTTCTCCGCTACACGACAAGGGCGCAATGCGCCGTTAGAATCAGGGCGTCCTCGCCCGGAATAGTTAGCATGTTTTGGTTATTGGCGATCCTCGCCTACCTGCTCGGCTCTCTGTCCTTCGCCATTTTGCTCAGCCGCCTGACCGGAAACCCCGATCCGCGAATGAGTGGCTCGGGCAATGCCGGCGCCACCAACATGTTGCGCCTGGCCGGCAAAAAACTCGCCGTCCTGACGTTGCTCGGCGACCTCTTCAAAGGCCTGCTGCCTGTGCTGATCGCCGGTTTTGCCGGACTTTCCCTGCATGATCAGGCCTGGATTGGCGTTTGCGCCGTCATCGGCCACCTGTTCCCGCTGTACTTTCGCTTTCGCGGTGGCAAGGGTGTCGCCACCGCTGCCGGCATGTTGCTGGGCCTGTACCCGCCTGCGGCCTTACTGGCGGTCTGTGCCTGGCTGCTGACGTTCTACCTGACCCGCACCAGCTCGTTGGCCGCCTTGATCGCCACCCCACTGACCCTGCCATTGCTGGCCTGGCAAGAGCCGGCGGCGCTGCTGCCCATGAGCGCGCTCACGGGGATGATCGTCTGGCGTCATCGCGGCAATCTACGCGACCTGTTTGCCGGGCGCGAACGGCATTTTTAAATGCCGCCCGGCAGCGCCACTCATCACAGCGCTGACAACTGCTCCATCGGCCAACGCGCCTGGACGCTGATCGCCAGGCTTTCCTGCTGACCGGCCTGCAAACGCTGACAACCGGCAAAAGCGATCATCGCACCGTTATCGGTACAGAACTGTGGACGGGCATAAAAAACATCGCCCTTCATGTCGCCGAGCATTTTTTCCAGGGACGTGCGCAACGCCTTGTTGGCGCTGACTCCGCCAGCGATCACCAGACGCTTCATGCCTGCCGCCTTCAGGGCACGCTTGCACTTGATGGTCAAAGTCTCCACCACGGCCTGCTGGAACGCCAGCGAGATGTCGCAACGGGCTTGCTCGCTGTCGTCCCCGGCGCTCACACACCGCTGCCAGGTGTTCAGGGCAAAGGTTTTCAGGCCACTGAAGCTGAAATCGAGGCCAGGTCGGTCACACATCGGACGCGGGAAGACGAAACGTCCTGCAAGCCCCTGCTCCGCCAGTCGAGCGATTTCCGGGCCGCCTGGATAGTTGAGGCCCATCATCTTCGCGGTCTTGTCGAACGCTTCGCCGGCGGCGTCATCCAGGGTTTCGCCCAAAAGCGTGTATTGACCGATCCCGTCGACTTGAACCAGTTGCGTATGACCACCTGAAACCAACAAAGCGACGAACGGAAATTCCGGCGGTTGCGACTCCAGCATCGGCGCCAGCAAATGACCTTCCATGTGATGTACACCAAGGGCCGGAATGCCCCAGGCGAAGGCCAGTGCCTGAGCACAGGAAGCGCCGACCAGCAGCGCGCCTACCAGGCCAGGACCGGCGGTGTAGGCGATCGCATCGATCTCGGTCGGCACGCAGTCGGCTTCGGCCAACACCTGACGAATCAAGGGCAGCATGCGTTTGACGTGGTCACGCGAGGCCAGCTCCGGCACCACGCCACCATAGGCACGATGCAGGTCGATCTGGCTGAACAGCGCATCGGCCAGCAGGCCACGCTCACTGTCATACAATGCGACACCGGTTTCGTCGCAGGAGGTTTCTAATCCCAGTACTAGCATGGGTTTGCGCCTTGTTTAGGCTGAATTCGAAGGCGCGCATAATAGTCGTCGCGTGATGCCCCGACCAGCGGTTTTCGATCAGAGGCTTTGCATTCCGTGCGATGAGGGGTTAACATCCGCAACCCTTAAAAACCGACGTCTTCAAGTGCTCTTTTGCCGCGAGGATGTTGACCCCGGTAATGAATGAAGGTAGCTCTGGATGCCAGCCGTCAAAGTAAAAGAGAACGAACCCTTCGACGTAGCTCTGCGTCGTTTCAAGCGCTCCTGCGAAAAAGCCGGTGTACTGGCTGAAGTTCGTAGCCGCGAATTTTACGAGAAGCCAACTTCTGAGCGTAAGCGCAAAGCAGCAGCCGCTGTTAAGCGTCACGCCAAGAAAGTTCAGCGCGAACAGCGCCGCGCCGTTCGTCTGTACTAATACACAGACGATCGTAGCAAGCTTCTGCCAAGCCCGGCTCTCCGCCGGGCTAATGGCATTTGCGTAAAACGCTTGATGCTTCACCGTCGAAGCCGCAGACGCGACTGAGACAAATCCGCTTCATCGCGTCAGACCTGGCTCTTTTGCCAGCGGTGCACGTCTTTTCTGACGAGCCTTTCAAGGCTACTGACGAGCACACCCACTGATTCCTCTCACGACGATCAGCCCAAGGCACCTCACGCGTGCAAATGATGAGCTATCCGAGGCCCATGACTGGCCGCAGCCGGATTCAGCGCAACACTTTCAAAAAGTCGAATACTGATTGGCATTAACGTCAGGGGATTTTCGGCAGATACATTTCCCGATAGCGATTACGCAGACGACACCGGTCGAGCCGCCCATCTTGTGCGCCTCAAACACTGACCTTCGTTCGACTACCCTTCGTTTCGGACCCAATCAGCGCAGATGACGAGAACGCCATGGCCGGGCTAATTCCCCAGAGCTTCATTGACGACCTTCTGAACCGCACCGACATCGTCGACGTGGTCAGCTCGCGCCTGCAAATGAAAAAAGCCGGCAAGAACTACACCGCCTGCTGCCCGTTCCACAAAGAGAAAACCCCATCGTTCAGCGTCAGCCCCGACAAGCAGTTCTATTACTGCTTCGGCTGCGGCGCCGGCGGCAATACCCTGGGCTTCATCATGGACCACGACAACCTGGATTTCGTCCAGGCTGTCGAAGATCTGGCCAAGGCGGCCGGCATGGAAGTTCCACGGGAAGAAAGCGGCCGCGCGCACAAGCCGCGCCAGCCGACCGATTCGCCGCTGTATCCACTGCTCACCGCAGCGGCCGACTTTTACCGTCAGGCCCTGAAAAGCCATCCATCGCGCAAAGCTGCGGTGGACTACCTGAAAGGTCGTGGCCTGACCGGCGAAATCGCCCGCGACTTCGGCCTCGGCTTCGCACCGCCTGGCTGGGACAACCTGTTCAAGCACTTGAGCAGCGATACCCTGCAGCAGAAAGCCATGATCGATGCCGGTCTGTTGATCGAGAACGCCGAAACCGGCAAACGCTATGATCGCTTCCGCGACCGCGTGATGTTCCCGATCCGCGACAGTCGCGGGCGTGTCATTGCCTTCGGCGGCCGGGTACTGGGCGACGACAAACCGAAATACCTGAACTCGCCGGAAACCCCGGTATTCCATAAAGGCCAGGAACTCTACGGCCTGTATGAAGCCCGCAAGAACAACCGCAACCTCGACGAAATCATTGTCGTCGAAGGCTACATGGACGTCATCGCCCTCGCCCAGCAAGGCCTGCGCAATGCTGTCGCCACCCTGGGTACCGCGACCAGCGAAGAACACCTCAAGCGACTGTTCCGTGTCGTGCCCAGCGTGCTGTTTTGCTTCGACGGCGACCAGGCGGGTCGCAACGCCGCGTGGCGCGCACTGGAAGCCACCCTGCCAAGCCTGCAGGATGGGCGACGGGCCCGCTTCCTGTTCCTGCCTGAAGGCGAAGACCCGGATACCCTGGTGCGCTCCGAAGGCACGGATGCCTTCCGCGCACGGATCAACCAGCACGCCCAGCCATTGGCAGATTATTTCTTTCAACAGCTGACGGAAGAATCGGACCCGCGCTCCCTCGAAGGCAAGGCCCACATGGCCACCCTCGCAGCGCCGCTGATCGACAAGGTGCCGGGAGCCAACCTGCGTATTCTGATGCGCCAGCGCCTGACCGAAATCACCGGCCTGAGCAGCGAAACGGTCAGCCAACTGGCGCAAAGCGCGCCACACGAGGCGCCGCCCGCCTATGACCCTGGCATCGATTACGACGCGATGCCTGATTACAGCGACTATCATCAGCCGCAATCGCAAGAAATGTATGTGCCGCAACAGGAATGGACACCGAAGAAGCCCGGTGCCGGCGGCAAGAAATGGGACAAAAAACCCTGGGACAAGAACGGCAAGCGTGGCGGCGATCGCGATCAACAGAGTGCCCCGCGCAAACCCATTGCCGTCGAAGCACCTACACTCATTGCGTTGCGTACGCTCATTCATCATCCGCAACTGGCTGGCAAAGTCGAAACCGCCAACCACTTCGCCAATGAAAGCAGCACTTATGGGCAATTGCTGGTAGCCCTCATCGAGGCTGTGCAAAAAAACCCTAAGCTAAACTCTATTCAGTTAATGGCTCGCTGGCACGGCACTGAACAGGGACGCTTGCTGAAGGCCTTGGCCGAAAAGGAATGGCTGATTGACGGCGACAACCTTGAACAACAGTTTTTAGACACCATTACTAGGTTATCAGCGGGTCAACACACCGATAGCCTGGAAGAACTCATCAGAAAAGCGAAGCAGCCAGGATTGACTGCCGAGGAAGCAAATCAGATCGCAAATCAGATGCGCGACCTATTAAAACGCAATATGGCTGTACCAAACCCGACCTCAACTGGCGCGTGAGGTCATAGCTCAGGTATAATCCTCGGCTTGTTTTTTGCCCGCCAAGACCTTCAGTGGATAGGGTGTTATGTCCGGAAAAGCGCAACAGCAGTCTCGTATCAAAGAGTTGATCACACTTGGTCGTGAGCAGGGCTACCTGACTTACGCGGAGGTCAACGACCACCTGCCGGAGGATATTTCAGATCCGGAACAGGTGGAAGACATCATCCGCATGATCAACGACATGGGGATCAACGTATTCGAGGTTGCGCCAGATAAGGATTCCCTTATGCTGGCCGACGCCGATACCGACGAAGCCGCGGCCGAAGAGGCAGCAGCAGCGCTGGCAGCGGTCGAGACCGACATTGGTCGCACTACCGACCCGGTGCGCATGTACATGCGCGAAATGGGTACTGTAGAGCTCCTCACACGTGAAGGCGAAATCGAAATCGCCAAACGTATTGAAGAGGGCATCCGTGAAGTGATGGGCGCAATCGCGCACTTCCCTGGCACGGTTGACCATATTCTCTCCGAGTACACCCGCGTCACCTCCGAAGGTGGTCGCCTGTCCGACGTCCTGAGCGGTTATATCGACCCGGACGACGGCATTGCGCCGCCTGCTGCCGAAGTGCCACCACCGATCGATCCGAAAGCCGTGAAAGCGGACGACGATTCCGACGATGATGACGCCGAAGCTTCGGACGACGAGGAAGAAGCCGAAAGCGGTCCGGATCCGATCATCGCTGCACAGCGCTTTGGCGCTGTGGCCGATCAGATGGAAATCACCCGCAAGGCCCTGAAAAAGCACGGGCGCCACAACAAGGCGGCGATTGCCGAACTGTTGGCCCTGGCCGACCTGTTCATGCCGATCAAACTGGTGCCGAAGCAATTCGAAGGCCTGGTCGAGCGTGTACGCAGTGCTCTGGATCGCCTGCGTCAGCAAGAGCGCGCAATCATGCAACTCTGCGTTCGTGATGCGCGCATGCCGCGCGCCGATTTCCTGCGCCAGTTCCCGGGCAACGAAGTCGACGAAAGCTGGTCCGACGCGCTGGCCAAAGGCAAAAGCAAATACGCTGAAGCCATTGGTCGCCTGCAGCCGGACATCATTCGCTGCCAGCAAAAGCTGACCGCGCTGGAAACCGAAACCGGTTTGACGATCGCCGAGATCAAGGACATCAACCGTCGCATGTCGATCGGTGAGGCCAAGGCCCGCCGCGCGAAGAAAGAGATGGTTGAAGCGAACTTGCGTCTGGTGATCTCCATCGCCAAGAAGTACACCAACCGTGGCCTGCAATTCCTCGACCTGATCCAGGAAGGCAACATCGGCTTGATGAAAGCGGTAGACAAGTTTGAATACCGCCGCGGCTACAAATTCTCGACTTATGCCACCTGGTGGATCCGTCAGGCGATCACTCGCTCGATCGCCGACCAGGCCCGCACCATCCGTATTCCGGTGCACATGATCGAGACGATCAACAAGCTCAACCGCATTTCCCGTCAGATGCTGCAGGAAATGGGTCGTGAACCGACCCCGGAAGAGCTGGGCGAACGCATGGAGATGCCTGAGGACAAGATCCGCAAGGTATTGAAGATCGCTAAAGAGCCGATCTCCATGGAAACCCCGATCGGTGATGACGAAGACTCCCATCTGGGTGACTTCATCGAAGACTCGACCATGCAGTCGCCAATCGATGTTGCCACCGTTGAGAGCCTTAAAGAAGCGACTCGCGAAGTACTCTCCGGCCTCACTGCACGTGAAGCCAAGGTTCTGCGCATGCGCTTCGGTATCGATATGAATACCGACCACACCCTTGAGGAGGTTGGTAAACAGTTCGACGTGACCCGTGAACGGATTCGTCAGATCGAAGCCAAGGCGTTGCGCAAGCTGCGCCACCCGACGAGAAGCGAGCATCTGCGCTCCTTCCTCGACGAGTGATCACAGAACCCCCGGCCCAGGCCGGGGGTTTTGCTTTCTACAGATTAAATCCCCCGCGCTACCCCTCCCGCCGATTTGCCCGTCTACACTCGAAGCATTCCCCCGAGCCATAACGAGACCGTTATGCCCAGACTGCCGACCGTGTTTTTTTTGCTGTCGCTGATGACCTGGACCGCAACGGCTGGCGCGCTGACTCTGACCGACGAAGAACGTAGCTGGCTTGCGGCCCACCCGGACCTGCGCCTGGGTGTCGATGCATCATGGCCGCCCTTTGAGTTTCGCGACGAACAGGGCCGCTATCAGGGCCTTGCGGCAGACTACATCGACCTGATCCGCCGGCGCCTGGCGGTTGAACTGACGCCTATCGAGCCGGTCAGCTGGACCGTCGTGCTGGAGCAAGCCAAACAAGGCAAGCTGGATCTCTTGCCAGGCATCATGTCGACCCCGGAACGCCAGAGCTACCTGTCATTCACCCGCCCCTACCTGGATTTCCCGATTGTCATCCTGGCCCATGTCGGAGGGCCCCAGCCACGTAAAATCGAGGACTTGTACGGGCTGAAAATTGCCGTGGTGGAAAACTACGCGCCCCACGAATTGTTACGCACCCACAACCCCGATTTGAATCTGGTGGCGATGCCCAACGTCAGCTCGGCCTTGCAGGCGCTGGCCACCGACGAAGTGGACGCCGTGGTCGGCGACCTTGCCTCCAGCGTCTGGAGTCTGCGCCAGCTCAAGCTGGACGGCCTCTACGTCAGCGGCGAAACCCCCTATCGCTATCAATTGGCCATGGGCGTGCCCCGCAACAACAAAATGCTGGTCGGCATTCTGGATAAAGTTCTGGCGGACATGAGCCCGGCCGAAATCAGTTCCATTCAGGAACATTGGGTAGGCAACGTCCTCGATCATCGGACTTTCTGGTCCGATCTGCTGATCTACGGCCTGCCGGGTTTACTGCTGTTGATGGTCGTGCTGGCCGTAGTGATCCGGATCAACCGCCGACTGAGCTCGGAGATCGCCCGCCGCGTCGATCTGGAACAGGAACTGCGCAGCAGTGAATACCACTACCGCGGGCTGGTGGAGAGCCTGTCGGCCATCGCCTGGGAAGCGCGGATGAGCGACTTCACCTACAGCTATGTGTCGCCCCACGCCGAGGCCTTGCTCGGCTATCCGCTGTCCCATTGGCTGATTCCGGGCTTCTGGCGCAACATCATTCACCCCGCCGACCTGACCCGCGCGCAGAACTTCTGTGATCACGAAGTGCTGGCCGGACGCGACCACAGCCTCGATTACCGGGTCATCACCGCCGATGGGCGCTGCCTGTGGGTGCGCGATATCGTCAGCCTGATCGAACATGGCCACGAACCGGTGATGCGCGGGTTGATGATCGACATCAGCGAAGCCAAGCGCACCGAAGAAGCCCTGCGCCTGTCGGAGCAGAAGTTTGCCTCGGTGTTCCAGCAATGCCCGGACATCCTGGTGATCGCACGCCTTTCCGACGGCTGCCTGCTGGAGGTCAACGAAGCGTTCGAAGAACAGATCGGCCTGCGGGCCGAGGACGTCATCGGCCAGACCGCCACCAACCTCAATATCTGGGGCATACCCGGCGTCGGCCCGGGATTGTTGCAGCGCTTGCAGGCCGGCAGCATCCGCAACCTGGAGATGCCCTTTCGTCGCAGCAATGGCCAGGTGTTTACCGGCCTGATCTCCGCCGAGCCCTTTGACCTCGATACGACCCCGGCGCTGGTGGTGGTCGTACGTGATATCACCCAGCTCAAGGAAACCCAGCAACAACTGCAAACCTCCGAAGAGAAATTCGCCAAGGCGTTCCACGCCTCGCCGGACGGCTTGTTGCTGTCCCGGCAAAGCGACGGCCTGCTGATCGAGGTCAACGAGGGCTTCAGCCGCATTACCGGGTTCAACAGCGCGATGTCGGTGGACCGTTCGGCGCTGGATCTGGGGATCTGGGTCAACCTCAACGAGCGCAAGCAGATGCTCGACCTGCTGCACCGCGACGGCTTTGTCCGCGACTTCAGTTGCCATATTCGCCGCAGCGACGGCCAGATCCGCCTCTGCGAAGTGTCCAGCCGTCCGCTGCCGATTGGTGACGAAGACTGCATGCTGACCATCGCCCGGGACATCACCGAGCGCCACCTGATGCAGGAAAAACTGCAACAAGCGGCGACGGTATTCGAGAGCACTGCCGAAGGCGTACTGATCACCGATACCCAGCAGCACATCAGCGCCGTCAACCGCGCGTTTACCGAAATCACCGGTTACAGCGAAAGCGAAGCCCTGGGCCATACCCCGCGCCTGCTCGCTTCCGGCCTGCATGACAGCGCGTTCTACGCCGCCATGTGGCATCAATTGACTGCCGAAGGTCACTGGCAAGGCGAGATTTCCAACCGGCGCAAAAATGGCGAGCTCTACCCGAGCTGGCTGACCATCAGCGCCGTGCGCAACCGGGACAGGTTCATCACCCATTTCGTGGCCGTGTTCGCTGACATCTCCAGCCTCAAACACGCCCAGGCCAGACTCGATTACCAGGCCCACCACGACCCGCTCACCGGCCTGCCCAACCGCACGCTATTCGAAAGCCGCCTGCTGACCGCCCTCAATACCCAGAAGGAGAACGGCGGCCAGGGCGCGGTGCTGTTCCTGGATCTGGACCGTTTCAAACACATCAACGACAGCCTCGGTCACCCGGTCGGCGACCTACTGCTCAAAGGCATTGCCGTGCGGCTCAAAGAGCAGCTGCGCGACATCGACACCGTGGCGCGCCTGGGCGGCGACGAGTTCATCATCCTGTTACCCGGCCTGCAGCAAGCCAGCGACGCCGACAACATCGCGACCAAACTGCTTAACTGCTTCACCGCTCCGTTTCAGGCCGGCGAGCATGAGTTTTTCATCAGCTCCAGTATCGGCACCAGCCTTTATCCACAGGACGGCGGCGACGTCGCCACGCTGATCAAGAACGCCGACGCGGCGATGTACCGCTCCAAAGCCAAGGGCCGCAACCGGGTCGAAAGCTACACCCGCGACCTCACCGCGCAGGCCAGTGAGCGAGTGGCACTGGAACATGAACTGCGTCGCGCCATCGAGCGCAACGAGCTGCAGCTCTACTACCAACCGAAAATCAGCCTCGACGACTATCGCCTGGTGGGCGCCGAAGCGCTGATTCGCTGGCGCCATCCGACCTTCGGCGACGTACCGCCGGAGCACTTCATCTCCCTGGCCGAAGAGAACGGCATGATCCTGCAGATCGGCGATTGGGTGCTCGAAACCGCCTGCCGGCAAATGCGCGAATGGAACCTGACCTACGACGGCCTCGGCCCGCTGTCCGTCAACCTGGCGGGCGCTCAGTTGCGCCAACCCAACCTGCTCGGCCGCATCGAACAACTGCTCAAGGACAACCACCTCAAACCGGGTTTCCTGCAACTGGAAATCACCGAAAACTTCATCATGAGCCAGGCCGAGGAAGCGCTGGCGGTGCTGCACCAACTCAAGCATCTGGGCGTGCAACTGGCGATCGACGACTTCGGAACAGGCTACTCGTCACTGAGCTACCTCAAGCGCCTGCCGCTGGACATACTCAAAATCGATCAATCCTTCGTTCGCGGCCTGCCCGATGACCCGCACGACGCCGCTATCGTGCGCGCCATCATCGCCCTCGGCCGCAGCATGCAATTCACCGTGATTGCCGAAGGCGTGGAGACTCACGCGCAGCAGCAATTCCTGGCCGACGAAGGCTGCGAGCAGATCCAGGGCTACATCGTCAGCCTGCCCCTGCCCCCCGACGAATTTGCCGCGACGTTTCTTCGTTCAACTGTTTCAGACTTTTCGGATAGCACAGCCGCGAAACCGTCGCTATAATCCGCGGCCTACTGAGGGCCTATAGCTCAGTTGGTTAGAGCAGAGGACTCATAATCCTTTGGTCCACGGTTCAAGTCCGTGTGGGCCCACCAAATTCTCCATCAGCATCAAGGGTTTACCTGCGATGTCGCAACAACCGAAAGCGTGCAAGGTACGGGAAAAGGTACGTCCTCCCGTTCGACGAGCTAGGCCCATCCGGGCCTCGGGAGTTATGCCATGCACGCCACTTTCGTCAAAATCCAGCGCCAGTCCGGGGTACGCTACAAGGCTGTAATCCGCGACGGCGACAAACTGATCAGTACCAAAACCTTCCCTCGTAAAACTGATGCCACGATATGGGCCAATGCCCTGCTGCGTGACAGTCAACGCCTTGAAGCCCTGGGTAATCCCAAAGCCAAGATCACCCTCGCCAAACTGGTTGAGCTTTATATGGAAGCTTGGACGGGTCGCGATATCTCGCGCAAAGGTCGCGTCCAGGCCCTGGCTGATGCGCATGGCACGGTACGTCTGCTCGACATCACCGAAAGCCTGATCAAGGCGGACCTCAAGTCTTATGCCAAGGGTCGCGCACCTGCCACTGTGAATCGGCGCAAAGCGGCTTGGTCAGCGCTGTTCAAGTTCGCCATCGACGAAGAATACGTCAACGTTAACCCGGCAAAAGGCATCACCAGCAAGGCAGAAAATAACCAGCGGATTCGATTCCTCGACGACGATGAGCGCAAGGCACTGCTCGCTGCCTGCGATAAATCCGAATGGCCACTGCTGAAGCTGTTGGTCACGCTGGCAATGACCACTGGCGCACGCCTGGGAGAATTGCAGTCATTGCGTTGGGAAGGGATCGACCTGAAGAAACGCACTGCCACGCTCGCTATCACGAAGAACGGAGACCCTCGCGTTCTGGTGTTCCCGGCGCCTGCGATTACCGCGCTGATGTTGCACAGGAAGTCGAAGGGGCTGGTGTTCGGTCGCAGCGATGGCGAGAAACCGCTGTGCTTTCGCAAGCACTGGAACGCGGCGCTGAAGGAAGCTGGTCTAGTCGCTTTCAGGTTTCACGACCTGAGGCATGATGCAGCCACCAGCCTGATCAACGCCGACACCGACCTCTATACCGTGGGCCAGATTCTCGGCCATCGCAGCCAGCAATCGACGGCACGCTACGCGCACCTCAGCATCAAGACCAAGCAAGCCGCCGCCGATAAAGCGATGGCTGAGGTCTTCGGGAGGATAAAAGAATGATCGACCTTCGCGAACGGGCCGAGTGGTGGGGTATAAAACCTGAGCCGTTGATCGAAGCGCTGGCAGCCGCACAACGGGTGAGGCGCTACCGGGAGGGGCAGAAGCCGCTGATCGCCAGT
This sequence comes from Pseudomonas sp. MT92, assembly GCF_058792515.1. Classification (NCBI taxonomy): domain Bacteria; kingdom Pseudomonadati; phylum Pseudomonadota; class Gammaproteobacteria; order Pseudomonadales; family Pseudomonadaceae; genus Pseudomonas; species Pseudomonas sp. MT92. The sequence goes on along the minus strand of NZ_JBXAFA010000001.1, from coordinate 559,788 downwards.
GCCGAGCCTGCCGACGCCAACCGTCGTCTCAGGCAAGCGCACAAGGCGATTGCTGCGCTGCCCTTGCGGGCCAGGGCACACCTGCACTGGGGGCTAGCCGAACGCATCGCCTACGGTCGCGGGCTCGATCCTGAGCAGGTTCGGCAGCTGATGCAGGACACCAATCTGGTGGAACTCATCCTCGACTCCTTGAGCGAGCCTATCGAACCGGAAGAACCAGACTGGGAACTTCAGGGGCTGGTGCAAGCCTGGGAGCGTGCAGGCGGCGAGGTCGAGATTGACGACAGGTATGATCTGGACCTGATCGAGTTCCTGACCCTCGCCTACCAGCACCTGGGCGAAACCCTGACGCCCGACGCGATGCGTCTTCGTCTGGATCGCGTTCGACGCGACACCCTCGATTCCTAGGGGTGAGCGTCGGGTCAGAAATTCCCCGCGAATACTATTGAGACTCCAGCAAAATGGAGTCTCACACCATGACTACCCCTACCATCATTTCCCGCAAGCAATTACTGGTCGAAGTGCCGGGCCTGAAGCCAGAAACTCTCGGCTATCTCTTGCGCAATCGTGAAGCCAACGGCTTGGCCGAGTATGGCGCCGTGTTGCGTCCCGGTAAGGAATTTTTGTTCGACCTTGAAGCATTCATCGCCTTCTTGCGTAGTAAGAAGGCATAACCCACGACTGCTACACCGCAACACGGGGGTTATGTATGAACGCGCAACTTGCACCTGATATTTTCCAAGGGCTGTCAGCTCTTCCCATCTGGATGCCGCACGCCAACAAAACACCAAATAACGGTTTTGGCAGGCTGTCTAAAAGCGTACCCGAACACTGGATGACGCGGGCCGAGGCGCAACAGCTGGTCGCTCAATACCAGGATAACGAGATCCTCGATAACCGGCTGACCGGTGTCGGCATGGTTGTCGTTAACAGCACTGTGATCGATGGCCAGCGCCTGATCATCATTGACGCGGATGGGATCGTCGGTGCTTACACGGGGGTGTACGAGGAAAAGGTTCTCGATCCTGTCGGCGCTGCCGACGCACTCCCGGCATTCGCCCTGATGAACCAGATCCCCACCTATTGGGAAGCGTCACCCTCCGGCACCGGGTTACATGCCTATGCACTGGTGCCTGACGAATGGGCGGCCAAGTATGCCAACGCGGGCCACATAGCATTCCCTGGTTGCCACCACGTCGAGATCTACACGGGTGACGCGCCACAGTACGCCACGGTGACCGGCGTAGCCGTCAATGGGTTGCCTATCAGCAAACTCGATGACGCCGCGCTGACGCTGCTGGCAGGGTTGTTGAAGCAAGCCGAAGGAGCCAAGGCCAGCGCGGTCAACTTCAATTTCGGCAATGGCACTGCCTTCGAGTTGGAATCCCTGAGCTGTTTCAATCCCAAGCACCGCCAGTTGCTCAAAGGTGAGATACCGAAAGGCCAACGCAGCGAAGTCGTGCACAGTCTGTTGGGTGCGCTCATCGACGCCCCAGCGCGTTATGCCATGGAGGATATCAAGGCTTCCGCCTTGGCCAATGCTGCCTTGCTGGACTACTTCAGCAAGCATCCCGACGCAGCAAAATTTGCCAGCGAGGAAATAACCAGAGCCTACAAGGAAAGCACTAGGGGACGGCTTGAGGAGCTTGGCAGTGGATCGAGGAAAACTCATATGGACAATCCGAAAAAACCCGCTGGGGTTGAACCGCTGGAAGCCAAGCACCTGATCACCGATCAAGCCAACGCGGTGCGTCTACAGAAGGCGGTTGGCGGAAGTGTCATCCATGCGGCGGGTAAGTGGCGGGTGTGGGACGGCACGCACTGGAGAGAGGATGAACCCGCCGCGTTTCGGATGGCATGCACCCTATCCAGCATGATCGGTGCCGAAGCCACAGATTGGGAAAACAAGCCCTACGCCAGCGACGAAGAAAAGACGAAAAACCAAGAGATTGCCAAGGCCTTGCGCAAGTGGGGCGCAAAATCCGAAATGCTGGATCGCCTGAACGCGGCCTTCAACCTGTTGCGCCGGCTGGTGTCGGTGCCCGCCGATAGTCTCGACCGCGACCCTTTCGCGCTCAATGTGGCGAATGGCACTGTCGACCTGCGCACCGGCGAATTGCGCACACACAATAAGGATGACTTGATTACCCGCTGCATCTCTATCACCTATGACCCGAAAGCGCGGGCGCCACTGTTTGAAAAAACCCTGGCTGAAATTACCGGCGAGGTGGGCATTGTGCGTAAGCCGCTTGCCGAGTTCCTGCAACGGTGGTTTGGCTATAACGCTAACGGCGTGACCAGCGAGCAGAAATTCGCTGTACATCATGGTGACGGCGCCAACGGCAAATCGCTGCTGCTGGACATGATCAGCAATGCACTCGGCCCTTATGCGGGCACGGCTGCGCCAAACCTGTTGATGGTCGGCGGGCAAAACCGTCATCCAGCGGAAGTTGCCGACCTGTTCGGTATGCGCATGGTGGCCGCGCACGAATCCGGGGAAGGTTGTGCGCTCAATGAAGACCGGATCAAGCACGCGACCGGTAGCGACAAGCTGAAGGCGCGTCATATGCGCCAGGACTTCTTTGAGTTTTCACCAACCCATACCCTCAACTTGTTGACCAACCATAAACCACAGATCCGTGGCCAGGACACGGGCATCTGGCGCCGGGTCATGCTGATTCCATACGGAGTGACGTTTGGCACCGCTATCGAAGTGGATCAGGGGCTTGCCCATCACTTGCGCGATGACCGTCTAGGTGAGGCGTTGAAGGCGGAAGTCACCGGCATTCTGACCTGGATAGTGCGCGGTGCGGTGACGTGGTTCCAGACCGGGCTCAGGCCCCCTGATGTTGTGTTGATCGCGAGCGCCGAGTATCGCAGCGAGCAGGATCGCGTCGGCCAGTTCCTCAGTGAACAAGGGACGAACTACACCAGGGAGTGGGAACCCTGTGACCCAATGTTCAAGGACTATCAGAACTGGTGCAGGGAAAGTGGTTATTTCCCACTGGGAAAAACCAATTTCATCGCGGCAGTCGAAAAAAGACCCGGCATCAGGAAAGAAAAAAGGTGGATCGACTTCTACGGTACGAAAAAGCAATACCGGTGCTTTTCAGGGCTGAAAACCGCCGTTGAAAGCGAAAATGTGACTTTGTGACTAAATAACAGCTTTTTATATATCACCTCCACGAGAACTCAATCTCTAAGGGGTAATACAAAAAATGCCGAAACTTTGTCACAAAGTCACAAAACGGGGTTTTACCCCCAACGGTGAAAGATGATGAAAACCTACCGGCTGGTGCGGCAAAGCGCGGTGCAAACGGTCCTCAGTTCAGATGATGCCGAGCGCATGCTCGCGACAGGTGACTGGCTCATTGCCGCGCCGAAGCCGAGAACCAAAATGGCTGCCAGGATGCGCGCGCTTAACAACCGCCGCCGTAGCCAGGGCTGGTCAACCAGAACCCTTTGGTTCAGCCCTGACGACCTTGCTGCTGTAAGGGCCGCCCTCAACCCCGGCGAATCCTTCGTAGAATTATTTATGCGTCTGGTAAAAAAAGACTCTTTGCTTTGATGAGAATGGTATCTCCAGACACACAATTAGAATTTCGACACGATGCGCAAGCCCGCCCCTTTGCGCTGCAATCGTGAGTTTATGGGCTACGGAAATGACCCGAAACGGATATCGAATCCGTGAGTCAAGCCCAGCTGGCGTGGCCTAGATAGCCGCGAGGTACGTTTTTGAGGTACGTGGGATACGGAATCTTGCTTCTGGCAGCCCTAGGAACGCGAAAAACGTGACCCGCCCCAATGTAGCGGGTATGGCGAGAAAACGGCGCCTGCAACGGCGTGGGAGGTGGTGCAAGTGAATATCAAGGTTACGACAAAGCCGCTAAGGACGATTCTCGACTTGGGACATGAGCCGTACAGGGACTTTCCCTGGGAGCCTAAGGGCCACCGGGTATTCAATGGCTTTCGCCAGCACTTTGTGAAGGGGATCAGGTATGAAAATCACAAGTGAATCTACTACTGCATTCGATCAGGCGCTCGCCCGCCGCTTGCCCCCGGATCTGTTGAGGATGGTGCTGCATAACGAAGACGAACTGCAAAGGCTCCAGGCTCAACAATCTGCACCAGATCCTCACAAGCTTCAGGCCATGCAGGACCGCGCTCGTAATGGCCGCGCCTACCGCACCATGCGCTTGGAAGCCGCGATTGAAGATCTGGTGCACGACCATCGCCCGCAGCTCCGCCTACCCTTGTGGAAGTCCAGGCGCAGCCGTGCCGAGTGGGCGCAGAAGCAGATCCATGGCGAATATGTCCCAGGCTGGCGCTACATCGACACTTACTTAAATACCCTGCATATCTAACTTTAGAACGGCAGCCTATTCACTCCAGCACCATTAACAACAATCCCGTGAAGTGCTGCAATTACTCCAACAAACCCACTGTTTGGAGTAACCAATAAATGTCTCGTTCCGATGTTTCAACGGAGCAATACCGCCCCCCATATTCGTTGTCCGCCAAGGACGTTAAGTTGCGGGAATCAGCGGGTAACGAGTTCCGCATTGTCTATCCGGCGGGAACCCCGGCAGAAAGGCTCAGTGAAAGCTCCTTCTATGCCACGGTTGCGCACTTGTTTCAACCGTATGACGAACTCATCCTCATTGATACGGGGCGGACCATCTATAGCCGCTACTTGGTCCTGCAAGCCGGTCATGGATATTGTGAAGTGCACAAACTTTACAGTAACCAGTTGCCGGCCCTGATGTGTGCGGTGGGCGAACGTCTGCCGTCTAATCACAAAATCGTTTGGACCGGCCCCGAAACTGGATGGTCGGCCATTAGATGCTCAGACGGTATCGCTATCGTGACCCTGGCTATCAGCCAAGAGGCTTGCCTCCAAGAGCTTCTGAACCACGCGAGTTTAACGAAATGAGCGACCCAATCATTAACCGCGCGATTCAAGAAGTTGCAATCCGATTCATTTCCTATCGCGGCGATATCAACAAAATGGCCACTTTCGTCGCCCACTCCATCGGGGCAGCGGCGCCTGATCTGGAAACCATCACTCACTATATGCGAAAAGAAGAAACCCAAGTTGAACTGTTAAAACACGATGTAGGTCTTTGGCACAACACAATTGGCGACTGGTCCCTGGTTTCATTGGCCACCCCACCAACTATAGAAGCCATGCGTTACCGCCTGGAACATTTCCCGCCATCGAATACTTGCTGCCGCTGGTGCGGACAAGATGCGCGGCGTTTGGCGCATATTGAATTGACCCCCGAAAAAGATATCGCCGGATTACCCGTGCATAACTCCATGTTGCACAAGTATTGCCAAAAACCTTGGCTCGTCATGCGTAATCAGGTAGCACGGGCCGATGCGGCCCCAGCCAAAGCTAAAGAGAGCTTAATTTAAATGGACATTATGACGGCGTTACTCGCTGCTGTACAACTTATGCCCAACGCCGCCCATATCACCCGCCATATTCTTGGGAATAAAACCATGTCTATCAGTCAAAAAATTATCGGCGCCTTGTACCAGATCACGAACATGGAACGATTCGGTTTTTACGTGGCTGAAGAACCGGCGCTGATTGAACGAATCCTCGAAGTAGCCGAACTTCCCATGACCGGTGAAAGTGCCGCCGAAGTTAAATCGCACTTGCCCGGTATAACGTCGGCGCTCAACCGGGTCGGCATTGAAGTTACGACTCCTCGCGATGGTTATTTGGCCGTGTTCGGCCCGGGGGTTAAAAAATGAGCGGCAACGATCTGGATCACTATCAACGCGGCGTGCACGGGCTCGATCATCACGGGCTAAGCATCGAGCCCGTTAACGACATCGCCCCCTACAGCCCCGGAACGCTGGCGCCGGCCCCTGACTGGGCCCCCGGTGAACCTGCCCCGCAGGGGCTCGACACTTTTTCCCGGCAGTACACTGGCGGGGGCCAGAAAGTGTTTGGGCAAACCTTACCAGCCGGTGTAACCATCGAGAAAATGACCGAGGCTTTCACCCAACTGGGCAGCGTTTTTGTCAGTGACTTCTTGAAGCTTGGGCACGACATTACTCGATCACAGAAGGCCGCGCAGTGGCTGATTAACGCAATCACCAATCCGCCTCAACCTACTGCGAAGCGCCACTCCTATAATTTGTACGAACACACGAACGACCCTGTATTTCAAGCTTTTGCGAATTACGCGCACGACAATAAATTCCCTGCGAAATTTGTTCAGGATGCGGCATGGTGGGTGACAGAAGCCGCGAAACGTTTAAATGCGCAGCAAACTAATTCTCAACCTGAGGGGTCGAGAACAGAAGGAAGCGCGCCTAATTCCGGTAAGCCTGATGACTTAGATACCGCGACTTATAATGCCTTGTACGATTATAACGAAAAGATGAGGCCACGCACCGAAGGCATATTGCGGGATCAATGGGGTAACGCTTACGAAGCCAATCGCCGGATGGTGGATAATTACTTGAAATCGTTAAGCGCTGAGGAAAAGCAGCACTTTGATCGATTTTTAAATAATGGGCTCCATGCACTTAATGATCCTACTGTAATTCTTGGGCTGTGGGGGCAAGCAGTGGGAGTTAACAATATTCCCAAAGGTGGTGCAGCGTTAGCAGACGAAATCAACATGATGCACGACGTGATGAAAAATCACAGAAAGGCTTGGTTGGCGGATGAGCGCATGCAAAGTCGTTACCGCGAACTTATCCGCATCCGCGATGGTGGTTAACATGCAACATAAAAAATAAAAGAAGGTCGATCAAAAACAAGCCCGTAAAATCAAACGGGAAAAACGTCAACAAGTTAAAACCGTAAAGGAGTAACTAAAGTGGCATACTCATCATCAAATCCTGTTAGAAAAATTTTAGACTTCGGCTTTGCCTCAGGTGGAAGCCTGTGGGCCTATTCTAGTACCCATGTGCATTCTGATATCGAGGCAGCAAATTTCTTTGCCGGCTGTGGGGTCGGCTCTCCAACTAGCGCTTCCGTGGGCATGAGGGTGGGCGACTTAGTTTCCGCCTGCTGTGTTGCGACATCAGGGACGTCGGCCGTAACGTGGCACCGTGTTACTTCCATAAGTACATCCACGGGTTGGGGCGGCGGCCTGCACGCGAGTGTTTCGGTGGGATCTACATAATCACTGAAAGTTAAAAAATCGAGGAGGCCAAATTATGTCCCCTAAACTAGCGATATTACAGCGCCGAATGAACTTTCAGCCCGAGCAAGCACCTGTACCAGAAGGTGGCCATGGCCTTGGTGTAGCGATTGAACAGCTGATCGCGGATGAAGTTTCGCGCCGGGTCGGTGAAGCCATGCAGCAGTCACCCAAAGTGCAACGGCTGCTTGATGATTTTAATCGGCCAAAGCTTGTCACTGACTTTAAACAATTACCCCCTGTACAAAAGACTGCACCGGCTAAAAACATGTCGGCCCTGATCCATAGGGACGGTGCCGGTCTGGCGCGCTGGATCGAGGTCAACGGCGTTAAATTTGAGGCGATGCGTGATGCCACCGGGTCCCTGCTGGGCATGCGTCAGGTGGATGAAATTCCTGTACTGCCTGCTCTCGACATCCCGTTCAAACCTGAAGCCCGCGAATACAACGAGTCGAGGTAATCATGATCCTGACATTTTCAAGCAAAGACCGTCGCGACCAAGCCCAAGAAGCGCGAGCCGCCGTCACCGCGCTGAATTTGTGGTTAAAGGAATTGCCCCGGCCCGTGCAGGCAACGCCCGCCAGCGTAGAATTCAAGTATGACGGCGGGCAGCTCGTCGGCATCGTCGTCAGGTTGGATGAATGACATGGCCACACGGACCAAAACAGGCGGACGCCAGAAAGGATCACTGGATGCCGGTCAGCGGAAACTCATAACGGCAGGCATGGCTGGCGATCTGCTTGAAGTTTACGAGCGGCTGGGTGGTGTCACTTGGTTGCTGAAGTTCGCCAAGGATAATCCGGCAGAATTTTTACGGCAGGGCTTGTCGCGTTTGTTCCCGGCGCCGCAAAAGGACGACGAACCAATGGGCGGCACCCTCAATCAAAAGTTTAATTTTAACAACATCAGCGACCGTGAGGCCGCTTGCCGCATCGCGTTTGTTTTAAATTCTGCGGTGTATGGCGATCCCTCAATCAGCGAGGACGCGCCACTGGTTGAGCGCGTGCCAGATGAGCCGCCCCGGCGAATGTATCAGGGTGTGCCTTGGCGGGCACCCGCCGATGCACCCGACATATTCCCCCCCGATCCCGAGCGCGAACGCTGGGCATCTGAACTGCCGCTAACGCCGGAGCAGCGCCGCGACAATGCCGCGATTCGCGAGACGCGTGAGGCAACCATCGAGTCCTACGCTGGCGGTACTGCCGAACAAGGTGGCAGCGGTCTGGTTGAACGCCAATCAAACAGCAAGCCATCCGGTAGTGAACTCTGTCGAAGGCTGAGCCGCCGTGGCCGGGATTTGCTATAAAAAAGGCCGTCTTTGCGACGGCCTTTCTGTTATTTGAGTTTTTTCCTAATCTTCTCAGCTAGCTCAGTCAGCTCGGGAGAAAGTGGTTCCGGCTCTGGCTCTTCCCGTCGCAACACGGATTTTTCTTTTTTTCTCTGCTTGTAACCCGGATTTCGCTCTTCCATTTCATCATCGGTGGGCAAAAACCACCAAACTGCCAGTGCGACATAAACAACCCCCAGTGCCGCATCTGCCAGTAATCCCGCAATTCCTTTCATGCTGGGCACGGTGTAGGCCGCGATGCAGCCCACGACGATTATCACGCAGCGCCGAATTTCTTTTTTTGTAGAGTCTTTCATGACTCCTCCCGCATCAGCTCCCGATTCCGTTCAAGGTCGGCCAGCACCAAAGCGCCGACATCTTGCATCAGGTGTGGGTCGAACAGGTCGTCTCCCCGGTCGTCGATCAGGCAGAAAGCAACATTACCAGCATGGGCCAGCATCAGCAGGCTGTCGCCCTCCGGGAGTAGGATCAGGGCATAGACATCACAGTGGCAGCTTTCAAGAAGGGCTTGGCGAATTTGTTGGCGAGCTTGTGCATCGATGTGTAGGACTGGCATGACGGGGCACTCCTGTTTAGCCTGCATTTATCAAGCGCCCGGCAAGTGGGAATAAATCGGCGCATGGATCAGTGTAGTCGGTTTCATACCACGGGTCGCAATGCGTCATGAGGAATGCGATAGGTGCAGACCACTCGTCGGCCAAATCCACACTGGGCATGCATATGCCACAGCTTGTGCAACCATTGGTTGAACAATGACCCTAAATAAGTACACTGCGCCGGATGGAAAAGCTGCCGCCGAGGCTGAATGTTCGCTTCTTCTGCACTACCTCAGGGAACGAACCTGTGAGGGAATGGCTGTGCCTTCAAGATAGAGAGGTTCGGCGGCTCATTGGCACTGATATCAAGACCGTGCAAATTGGCTGGCCTATGGGCATGCCGGTCGTTCGTAAGCTGGATGATGGGCTGTGGGAAGTGCGCACCCACATCCCTGCCGGTATAGCCAGAACAATCTTCACTGTGGAGGGACGCGACATGGTGCTTCTGCATGCCTTCATCAAGAAGTCACAGAAGATACCCAGCGCTGACTTGGCCACGGCAAAGAAACGCAAAGCCGCACTGTGAGGAAACCCATGAACAAACATATTGGCTCCGATTTCGACGACTTCCTGACTGAGCAGGGTCTCTTGGAAGAGACCTCTGCTGCCGCACTCAAAAAGGTTATTACCTGGCAGATCCAGGAAGCGATGAAGGCGCAGCACATGACCGTAGTAGCACTGGCCAAACGTATGCATACCAGCAGAACGGTGGTGACTCGCGTTCTGGACGCCGAAGATGCTGGCATGACCATAGCCACTCTGGCGAACGCTGCTCGCGCTCTTGGGCAAAGTGTTGAGGTCCGGCTCGTGCCGGACAAGACGCAAAAACCTGAGACGAAGCCAGAAGTTGTCTGTGCCTGAACCTGCCCCGACCAGAAACGCCAAGGGCGTGCATCGCTGCAAGCCCCATCCCGAGGTACGTCGTGAGGTACGTAAAGCAACGCCAAGCAACTCCATTGCAACTCCACGCAACTACGGCTAACCTTTGATTTAGCACGCTTTGCGCGTAGTTGCGTGGCGTTCTGGTGACCATTTTTAGGACTCATAATCCTTTGGTCCACGGTTCAAGTCCGTGTGGGCCCACCAAACAAGAAAGCCGCGCAATGCGCGGCTTTTTCGTGTCTGGGCGTTTTTATCGCTCAACGGGCAAAGCTCTCGAGCTTCTCGCCCGTCAACACCACTTCATACGTATCCGCAGGCCTCCCCCACTGCTCCACTAGAACCATACGATCCACCACCGCAGCGCCCAATCCTGTAATAGTCTCAGCCAAAGCCTCGACCATTTCTTGAGCCCGCAGCCACAGGCAATCATTGATCGCTTTCAGTTCGGTCGCGATGCGGTCGGATGAAGCAAGACCGGTATCGGGATAGGTGATGTTGCGCAGCAGGTGCCGCAGCTCCCTGATTTTTGCGTCGTCCTGCTCAGCACCGTGTGCCCCGTTGAGGATGGCTGCAGCGTCCGACAGGTCGACGCGTTTTACGCCGACAGGTGCTGAAGGTAACGTCTGGGCCATCGCGCCCGCGAAAAGCATGATGATCCGGGCTTCCAGATAGGCCCTCATGGCGTCCATCGACGAAAGGGGCCGCACCAGATTGATGGTTGCGCCCCCTTTGTGCCGCAAGTCCATGGTCACAGTCAGGGTGACGCCGCCTGTTTCAAGGCCCAACGCACGGGCCACGACGTAGTGGCCCATTTCGTGATGGGCGATCTGCAATGCACGGTCCCTTACTGCGGCAGGCAGTTTTGTCGTCATGTCCTTCGCCTCGCACTCTCGACTGCATCAATCCTAGCCGATCTCCACAGACGTTCTTTCGCCCAGAAAAAAGCCGCGCAATGGCGCGGCTTTTCCGAGTCAAACGTCAGCCCTTATTTGGGCAACGCATACGCAATCACATAGTCCCCACGGTCCGTCGACTGACGTGCACCGCCTACGGTGAGCAGGATGTACTGCTTACCCGTCTTCGGCGAAACGTAGGTCATCGGCCCGGACTGACTGCCCACTGGCAGGCGCGACTTCCAGATCTCATTGCCGTTGCCGGTATCGAAAGCACGCAGGTAGAAATCCTGGGTGCCGGCGAAGAACAGCAGGCCGGACTGGGTCGCGAGCGAAGCGCCGAGGGTCGGCATGCCAATCGGGATCGGCAGGTGCATGCGGATGCCCAGCGGGCCGGTGTCTTGCACGGTGCCGACCGGCACTTGCCACATCAGTTTGTGGGTCTTGAGGTCGATGGCGGACATGGTGCCGAACGGTGGCTTCTGGCACGGAATGCCGACCGCCGAGAGGAAGCGTTCGCGCATGGCACCGAATGGCGTGCCTTCCTGCGGCACCACACCCATTTCGATGCCGCTGGCCCCGGCGCCGATCTTGTCGCGCGGGATCATGTAGTTGGCCAGGCCCAGGCGCATGTCGTTGACGAACATGTAGTTCGTGTGCGGATCCACCGAGACGCTGCCCCAGTTCATGCCACCCAACGAGCCCGGGAATTGCAGCGCGCGGTCCATACCCGGCGGGGTGTAGACGCCTTCGTGGCGCATGCCCTTGAACTGGATGCGGCACATCAACTGGTCAAACGGCGTGGCGCCCCACATGTCGGATTCGGTCAGGGTCTTGTTGCCGATCGAAGGCATGTCCACCGAGAACGGCTGGGTCGGCGAGTAGCGTTCGCCAGGCACATGGCCCTGGGGTACCGGGCGCTCTTCAACGCGCGCGATCGGCACGCCGGTTGCGCGGTTGAGCAGGAAGATCTCGCCCTGTTTGGTGACTTGGGCCAGCGCCGGCTGCATAACGCCCTTATCGTCCGGCACGTCGTACAGCAGCGGTTGTGCCGGCAGGTCGAAGTCCCACAGATCGTGGTGAGTGGTCTGGAAGTGCCAGCGCACCTGACCGGTCTTCACGTCGACGGCGACGATGGAGGAGTTCCACTTGTCGTCGAACTCGGTACGCTGGCCGCCGAAGAAGTCCGGGGTGGCGTTGCCGGTTGGCAAGTAGACCAGGCCGAGCTTGGCGTCGTAGGACATGGCCGACCACACGTTCGGCGTGCCACGGGTATACGTCTCACCCGCTGGCGGGCGTTTGGTGGTGTTCGGGTTGCCCGGATCCCACGCCCACACCAGTTCGCCGCTGCGCACGTCGTAGGCACGAACCACGCCTGGCGGTTCGCCGGTGGAATAGTTGTCGGCCACGCGACCACCGACAATCACCACGTCTCCGGCGACCAATGGCGTCGAAGTCTGCTGGTAGTAGCCTGGCTTCACTTCACCCATGTCGGTTTTCAGGTCGACCGTGCCTTGGTTGCCGAACGCTTCGCAAGGCTTGCCGGTTTCGGCATTGATGGCGATCAAACGCGCATCGCCGGTCGGCAGGAACAGACGTTTCGTACAGGCCGTTGGCTGAGCACCTGCAGGTGCCGGGGCTTCGGAATAGCCCAGGCCACGGCAACGCTGCCAGTTCGGCGCGGAGCCTTGCGGGTCGAACTTCCAGCGCTGGGCGCCGGTGTCGGCATCCAGGGCGAAGACTTTGCCGTAGGCGGTGCAGGTGTAGACCGTGTCACCGATTTGCAGCGGGGTGTTCTGGTCTTCGGCACCAGCGCCGGTGCTTTGCGGGATGTCGCCGGTCCGGAAGGTCCAGGCCACCTGCAATTTGTCGATGTTGCCCTTGTTGATCTGGTCCAGCGCGGCAAAGCGGTTGCCGGCGGTGGTGTTGCCCCAGTGCGCCCAGTCTTTCTGCTCAGTGCCCGGTGCGACCGGCGTGACGGCCGGTTCGGTGGTGGCCTTGACCACGTGGGTCGGCACAAACATATAGGCCAGGGTGGCGACGACACCGACGGCCAGAATACCGGCCAGCCCATAGGCGCCACGCCCTGCGGACGCGCCCGAGGCACGCACCAGCGTCGGATAGATCAGCGCCACGACCAGGCCGATCACGGCAAAGGTCAGCACGCGCGAGACCAGCGGCCAATACTCGAGGCCGGCATCCCACACGGCCCAGATCGCGGTCAGGATCAGCGCCAGACCATACAGCCAGGCACCTGCCGGTTTACGGCGGGCAATCATCAAGCCGGAGACCAGCATCGCCAGGCCCATCAGCAGGAAATACCCGCTGCCACCGAGTGAAATCAGGTAGCCACCACCCCCCGCCAGGCCGAGCCCGATCAGTGCAATCAGGACACCCAGCCCCGCCAGCAACCATTTGCTGCCGGCGGCAGCCCCAGAATTATTCATGTCGGAAATTATCCCCATTTGTGACAAGCGCGGAATAATGTACTACCTAGTTACTTATGGCAAATTGTCGCAGGTGAAAATGGCATGAACGGTAGTGAGCCTAGATCAAACATCCGCTCGATGAGATGTGGCGGTAACATGCGTGCCCAATGCTCTGTCCCGTTGGAGACAACCTTTGCCTGACACTCGCCCGCCCGTTCTTGATGAAATCGACCGCCAGCTGATCGCGGCCCTGCAGATCAACGCCCGCGAAAGCGTGGCCATGCTTGCCCGGCAACTGGGCATCGCGCGCACCACGGTCACTTCGCGATTGGCACGCCTGGAAAAAGCCAAAGTGATTACCGGTTATGGCGTTCGCCTGGGTCAGCGTGTGGTCGACGGCGGATTGCAGGCGTACGTGGGGATTACCGTGCAGCCGCGCTCCGGCAAGGAAGTGCTGCGACGCCTGAGTGCGATGGCACAGGTGCAGCAGTTGTGTGCCGTCAGTGGCGAATTTGATTATGTGGCGTGGCTGCGGACCGATTCGCCGGAGCAGCTGGACCAGTTGCTGGATCAGATCGGCAGTGTCGACGGGGTGGAGAAGACCACGACCTCAATCATCTTGAGCAGCAAGATTGATCGGGGGCAGCCGGTTTGAGGTTCCACCCGTAGATAGTCGTTATCTGATCGGACCTCTTCGCGGGCACGTCCGCTCCCACAACGGACAGTGTGCACAGCACAATCGTCATATTGATCATTAATCTGTCAAAACGACGACACTTTGCGTCTTATTAACGTGTTCCACGCTCTCTAGAATGGCCGGCATCTTTTCCTATACTCAGACGCGCACCCTGCGTCCGGTCGCCAGTAAGGTCAGCCATGAACAAGAACAATCGCCACCCTGCAGACGGTAAGAAACCAGTCACCATTTTCGGCCCGGATTTTCCTTTCGCCTTCGACGACTGGATCGAACACCCGGCCGGGCTGGGCAGCATTCCCGAGCATAACCATGGTGCCGAAGTGGCAATCGTTGGCGCCGGCATCGCCGGGCTGGTGGCGGCTTATGAACTGATGAAACTCGGCCTCAAGCCGGTGGTTTACGAAGCGTCGAAGATGGGCGGCCGCCTGCGCTCACAGACCTTCAACGGGACCGATGGCATCGTCGCCGAACTGGGCGGCATGCGCTTCCCGGTGTCGTCCACCGCGTTCTACCACTACGTCGACAAACTCGGTCTTGAGACCAAACCCTTCCCTAACCCGCTGACGCCTGCCTCCGGCAGCACCGTGATCGACCTGGAAGGCCAAACCCATTACGCACAGAAACTGGCGGATCTTCCTGCACTGTTCCAGGAAGTGGCTGACGCCTGGGCCGACGCCTTGGAAGACGGCTCGCGCTTCGGCGAAATCCAGCAGGCCATTCGTGACCGCGATGTGCCACGCCTCAAGGAACTGTGGAATACCCTGGTGCCGCTGTGGGACGACCGCACGTTCTACGACTTCGTCGCCACGTCCAAAGCGTTTGCCAAGTTGTCGTTCCACCACCGTGAAGTGTTCGGCCAGGTCGGCTTCGGCACCGGCGGCTGGGACTCGGACTTCCCGAACTCGATGCTGGAAATCTTCCGCGTGGTCATGACCAACTGCGACGACCACCAGCACCTGGTGGTCGGTGGTGTCGAGCAAGTACCGCAAGGCATCTGGCGTCATGTGCCGGAACGTTGCGTGCACTGGCCTGAAGGCACCAGCCTTAAATCGTTGCACCGGGGCGCCCCGCGCTCCGGCGTGAAAAAAATCGCCCACGCCCCCGGCGGCCGTTTTGCGGTGACCGACAACAACGGCGACACCCGCGAATATGCCGCAGTGCTGACCACCTGCCAGAGCTGGCTGCTGACCACCCAGATCGAATGCGACGAAACTCTGTTCTCGCAAAAGATGTGGATGGCCCTGGACCGTACTCGCTACATGCAATCGTCGAAGACCTTCGTGATGGTTGACCGTCCGTTCTGGAAGGACAAGGACCCGGAAACCGGTCGCGACCTGATGAGCATGACCCTCACCGATCGCCTGACCCGTGGCACCTACCTGTTCGACAACGGCGACGACAAGCCGGGGGTGATTTGCCTGTCGTACTCGTGGATGAGCGATGCGCTGAAAATGCTCCCGCACCCGGTGGAAAAACGCGTGAAGCTGGCGCTGGATGCACTGAAAAAGATCTACCCGAAAGTCGACATCGCCGCGCGCATCATCGGCGATCCAATCACTGTGTCCTGGGAAGCCGACCCGCACTTCCTCGGTGCCTTCAAAGGCGCCCTGCCCGGCCACTACCGCTACAACCAGCGCATGTACGCGCACTTCATGCAAGAAGACATGCCAGCAGAACAGCGCGGGATCTTCATTGCCGGTGACGATGTTTCGTGGACGCCGGCCTGGGTCGAAGGCGCCGTGCAGACGTCGCTCAACGCGGTATGGGGCATCATGAAACACTTCGGCGGTGCAACTCACGCCGAGAATCCGGGTCCAGGTGATGTGTTCAACGAGATCGGACCGATCGCCCTGCCCGAGTAAGAGGAATCCGAAATGCGCGTAGCCCTTTACCAATGTCCACCGTTGCCCCTGGAGGTTGCCGGCAACCTGCAACGCTTGCACCAGCTTGCGCTGGAGGCTAAAGGCGCCGATTTGCTGGTGCTGCCGGAGATGTTCCTGACTGGCTACAACATTGGCGTCGATGCCGTCAGCGTGCTGGCGGAGGTGTACAACGGTGAGTCGGCGCAACAGGTCGCGCGCATCGCCAAGGCGGCCGGGATCGCCATCTTGTATGGCTATCCCGAGCGCACCGAGGACGGGCAGATCTACAACGCCGTGCAGTTGATCGACGCCAATGGCGAACGCCTGTGCAACTACCGCAAGACGCACCTGTTCGGCGACCTCGACCGCTCGATGTTCAGCCCCGGCACCAACGATTTTCCGGTCGTTGAGCTCAACGGCTGGAAGCTCGGTTTCCTGATCTGCTACGACCTGGAGTTCCCGGAAAATGCCCGGCGCCTGGCCCTCGAAGGCGCCGAGCTGATCCTGGTGCCGACGGCGAACATGATTCCCTTCGATTTCATCGCGGATGTCACCGTCCGCGCCCGCGCCTTTGAAAACCAGTGTTACGTGGCCTACGCCAACTATTGCGGGCACGAAGGCGACATCCACTACTGCGGCCAGAGCAGCATCGCCGCACCGGACGGCAGCCGCATCGCCCAGGCCGGCCTTGATGAGGCATTGATCGTCGGTGAGCTGGATCGTCAGTTGATGGTCGATTCCCGCGCCGCCAATCGCTACCTCCTCGATCGCCGCCCCGAGCTTTACGACGCGCTGAACAAGCACTAATCCGCTAGCATTGGCACTTCACTGTTCTGGAAGTGCCCATGCCTGCGCTGAATCACCCTCGCCCCCCTTCTGAAACCCTGGCCAACGGTCTGCGGGTGACGCTGCGTCATGCGCCGGATTTGAAGCGCTGTGCAGCGGCGTTGCGAGTCGCCGCGGGCAGCCACGATGTGCCGCTGGCCTGGCCCGGCCTGGCACACTTTCTCGAGCATCTGCTGTTTTTGCACACCGAGCGTTTTCCTGCGGGCCAGGGGTTGATGGCCTACGTCCAGGGTCATGGCGGGCAGGTCAACGCGCGCACCAATGAGCGCACCACCGACTACTTCTTCGAATTGCCGACGCAGGCATTGGCCGGTGGGCTGGAGCGTCTGTCAGACATGCTCGCTCACCCGCGCATGAATCCGGACGATCAGCAGCGCGAAAGAGAAGTGCTGCAGGCCGAGTTTATCGCCTGGTCCCAGGACGCCACGGCCCAACAGCAACTGGCGCTGTTCAACGGGCTGAGTGAAACGCATCCATTGCGCGGCTTTCACGCCGGCAACCGCGACAGCCTTCCGATATCGCAGCCGGAGTTTCAGCACGCCTTGCAGGATTTTTATCAGCGCTTTTATCAAGCCGGGCAGATGACGCTGAGCCTGGCGGGCCCGCAAAGTCTCGAAGAGCTGACAGCGCTGGCCCAGGCTTTTGCTGATGCGATACCTGCGGGCAGCACGATCGCGCAACAAGCGCCTGCGCCTCTGATGAGCACTGCCGACAACCGTTATCAACAGGTGGACGCCCATCGCCTGCATCAGTTGTTCGCCCTCGAAGCACTGCCCGACTCATCGGCTGACGCATTGGCGTTCCTGTGCCATTGGCTCAACAGCGCCAAGCCCGGCGGGCTGCTGGCCGGTTTACGCGACCGGGGCTGGGCCACTCACCTGAAAGCGGCGCCGCTGTATCAATTTGCCGGGCAAGCCTTGTTGCATATTGAATTCACGCTGAGTGCCGGTGCACCTTCAACGGCGATTCGCGAGCAGTTGCTGGATTGGCTGGGCTTTTTCGCCCGGCAAGACTGGAGCGCGTTGAGCACCGAATACGCCGCCCTGCTGCAATGCCAGCAGCACGTCGCCACAGCCCTGCAACTGGCCCGACTGGACAGCGAACAACGCGAAGCCGGGTTATCCGAACAGGGGGCGACAGCCCTCAGGCATGTGCTGAATCAAATCGGCGCTGTGGATAACTTCAGCGGTCAATGGCAACTGCCGACACCCAATCCCTTCCTGCGCTCCGACGCGCCCGCCCCCAACGCCGGCCTGATTCGTGGCCAGACCAGCGCCCACCGTGGCTTGCGCACCTTTGCCCAGGATCGCTCGCGCACTCGTCGCGAACGCTCGCCCATGCAGTTCAGCCAGGCGTTGTCGGACAGCGGTGCACAAGGGGCCGTGTATCTGCGTTGGCGTCTTGATGCGGCACCGAGCACTCTCCTGCAATCGGGTCTGGACAATCATCTGCAACCATTGCGCGAAGAGGCGCGGCAGGCGGGTGTGGATGTCTCGTTCACCGCCTCGGGCACTGAATGGTTGCTGAAGATGACCGGACTGCAGGAGCCGATGCCCGTTGTACTGGAGCATGTGCTGAAAGCGCTGGCGAAACCTGAAATCGCCGGTTCGCAGGATGAATCAGCGTTGATGCCCATTCGGCAGCTGCTCAAGGCGCTGCCCGGTTGCTGCCTCGCGCCCTGCGCACGCTCTGATGATCTGCAACAACTCTGGTCAGGCGCCCGCTGGGATGGCTTGGCGATAGGCTTGTCGGCGCAGACCCAAGCGGCCATGGGCGTGGCATTGAGCCGCATCCCCGGCACGCCGGACAGTCAGCTGACACCGCCGCCATCGAGCCAGTCGCAACCTCTGTGGAGCACCATCGATACCGGCACCAGCGAACACGCGTTGTTGCTGTTTTGCCCATCCGCGAACGCGATCGCTGACGAAGCCGCGTGGCGCCTGCTGGCACACGTCTGCCAGACGCCGTTCTACCAGCGCCTGCGGGTGGAATTGCAACTCGGCTATGCGGTGTTCAGTGCCTTGCGCCAGATGCACGGGCAGACCGGACTGCTATTCGGTGTGCAATCACCCAGTGTCGAGCCGGTCGACCTGCTGCAACACATCGAGCAGTTCCTGGACGGGTTACCGCCGATGATCCGGGACATCGATGACGAGAGTTTCATCGCCCTGCGCCAGACCCTGGCCGACCAGTTCGCCAGTACCGTGTTGCCCGACGCCCAAGCGGCCGAACTGCTGTGGCAGGGCAAACTGGCGGGCCGCTCGTCGGATTATCTGAGTCAACTGCCCCAGGCAATTCTGCTGCTTGATCGACCGACACTCATCGCCGCTGCCCAACGCCTGAAACAGGCCGAAGGCGGCTGGCGCTGCCTGTCCAACGGGAGTTGCCCCGGTTCGCCCTGGCAAGTGACAAAATGATCGTTACTGGGGCCGCAATTAACTTTCTCGAACATTTGCGGCCAATTATTGTGAAATTTTAAGTAACATAGCTGCCTAACTATCTGAACATCTCCCGCTGGAGGTGGACTATATGTATAGATCTCAACTGTCCCATCACCTGAAGGAGCGCTCCATGTCCTGGTCCAAACCTGCTTACACCGACCTGCGTATCGGCTTTGAAGTCACCATGTACTTCGCCAGCCGTTGAGTCCTGCCGCCAGGCAGAACATGCGGTTCAACGCCTCGGTTCGCCGAGGCGTTTTTATTTTCAGCTGTTGAGTGATGGGAGCCTCCATGTTTGTCCAGATCCTGGGATCCGCCGCCGGTGGCGGTTTCCCCCAGTGGAACTGCAACTGCGCGAACTGCGCAGGTTTTCGTGACGGTAGCCTGAATGCCAAGGCACGTACCCAGTCGTCCATCGCAATTTCCGATGACGGGGTCAATTGGGTGCTGTGCAACACCTCGCCGGACATTCGCGCCCAACTTCAGGGTTTCGCGCCGATGCAACCGGGCCGCGCACTGCGTGACACCGGGATCAGCGCGATCATTCTGATGGACAGCCAGATCGACCACACCACCGGCCTGCTCATGCTGCGCGAAGGTTGCCCGCATCAGGTCTGGTGCACGGACATGGTCCACGAAGACCTGAGCAGCGGCTTCCCGCTGTTCAACATGCTGAGCCACTGGAACGGCGGCCTGACCTGGAACCGCATCGAACTCGACCAGAGCTTCAGCATCCCGGCTTGCCCCAACCTGCGCTTCACCCCGCTGCCGCTGCGCAGCGCCGCGCCGCCCTACTCGCCCCATCGCTTCGACCCGCACCCGGGCGACAACATCGGCCTGATCGTCGAAGACCTCAACACGGGCGGCAAACTGTTCTACGCACCGGGCCTGGGCAAGGTCGATGCGCCGTTGCTGGAGATCATGGCCGGCAGCGATTGCCTGCTGGTGGACGGCACGCTGTGGGACGACGACGAAATGCAGCGCCGTGGCGTCGGCACCCGCACCGGGCGGGAGATGGGTCACCTGGCACAGAACGGCCCCGGCGGCATGCTCGAAGTGCTGGAGCAACTGCCCACGCAGCGCAAAGTCCTTATCCACATCAACAACACCAACCCGATTCTCGATGAAGATTCGCCGCAACGCGCGGAACTGGATCGGCGCCAGGTTGAAGTGGCGTATGACGGCATGAGTATTGTTTTGTAAGTAGCCGAGACCGCTGCGCGGTCCATCGCCAGCGGGCTGGCTCCCACAGAGGGAACGCGATCACTGTGGGAGCCAGCCTGCTGGTGATGAGGCCGGTGCAGACACCACAGAATCCATCGGTTGCCCCCGGAGAACCGCAATGACCGACACCCCGATGTCCCCCGCCGAATTCGAAGCCGCCCTGCGCGCCAAGGGTGCCTACTACCACATCCATCACCCTTACCACGTGGCGATGTATGAAGGCCGGGCGACCCGCGAGCAGATTCAGGGCTGGGTCGCCAATCGCTTTTACTATCAGGTGAACATCCCGCTCAAGGACGCCGCCATTCTTGCCAACTGCCCGGACCGCGAAATCCGTCGCGAGTGGATTCAACGCCTGCTCGACCATGACGGTGCGCCCGGCGAGGACGGCGGCATCGAAGCCTGGCTGCGCCTCGGTCAGGCCGTCGGCCTCGACCCGGATCAACTGCGCTCCCAGGAACTGGTACTGCCCGGCGTGCGTTTCGCCGTGGACGCCTACGTCAACTTCGCCCGCCGCGCCCGTTGGCAGGAAGCCGCCAGCAGTTCGTTGACCGAACTGTTCGCGCCGCAGATCCACCAGTCGCGCCTGGACAGCTGGCCGCAGCATTACCCGTGGATCGACCCGGCCGGCTACGAGTATTTCCGCACGCGCCTGGGTCAGGCGCGACGCGATGTCGAGCATGGCCTGGCCATCACCCTGCAGCACTACACAACGCGCGAGGGCCAGGAGCGCATGCTGGAAATTCTCCAGTTCAAACTGGACATTCTTTGGAGCATGCTCGATGCCATGAGCATGGCTTACGAACTCAAGCGCCCGCCGTATCACAGCGTGACCGAACAACGGGTCTGGCATAAAGGAATCACCTTATGAGTTTCGATCGCAGCAAGACCCCGACCTGGCGGCCCGGCTACCGCTTCCAGTACGAACCGGCGCAGAAAGGCCACGTGCTGCTGTACCCCGAAGGCATGATCAAACTCAATGAAAGCGCCGCACTGATCGGTGGCTTGATCGATGGCCAGCGCGATGTCGCGGCGATCATCAATGAGCTCGACAACCAGTTCCCCGGCGTGCCCGAACTCGGTGACGACATCGAGCAATTCATGGAGGTTGCCCGTGCGCAGCACTGGATCACCCTTGACTGATCTGCCGCCCAAGCCTGAGGTTGGTCTGCCGCTGTGGCTGCTCGCCGAGCTGACCTACCGCTGCCCGCTGCAATGCCCGTACTGCTCGAACCCCCTCGACTTCGCCGAACAGGGCAAGGAGCTGAGCACCGAGCAGTGGATCAAGGTATTTCGCGAGGCGCGGGAGATGGGCGCGGCGCAACTGGGTTTCTCCGGCGGCGAACCGCTGGTGCGCCAGGACCTCGCCGAGCTGATTGCCGAGGCGCGCAAGCTGGGCTTCTACACCAACCTGATCACCTCCGGCATCGGTCTGACCGAGCAGAAGATCAGCGACTTCAAAAAGGCCGGCCTCGATCACATCCAGATCAGCTTCCAGGCCAGCGACGAGCAGGTGAACAACCTGCTGGCCGGGTCGAAAAAGGCCTTCGCGCAGAAGCTCGAAATGGCCCGCGCGGTGAAGGCCCACGGCTATCCGATGGTGCTCAACTTCGTGACCCATCGGCACAACATCGACCAGATCGACCGCATCATCGAGCTGTGCATTGCGCTGGAAGCGGACTTCGTCGAACTCGCCACTTGCCAGTTCTACGGCTGGGCACAGCTCAACCGTGTGGGCCTGTTGCCGACCAAAGAGCAACTGGTGCGCGCCGAACGCATCACCAACGAATACCGGGCAAAACTCGAAGCCGAAGGTCATCCGTGCAAGCTGATTTTCGTCACCCCGGACTATTACGAAGAACGCCCGAAAGCCTGCATGAACGGCTGGGGCAGTATTTTTCTGACGGTCACCCCGGACGGAACCGCACTGCCCTGTCACGGCGCCCGACAACTGCCGGTTCAGTTTCCCAACGTGCGCGACCACAGCATGCAGCACATCTGGTACGACTCGTTCGGCTTCAATCGCTTTCGCGGCTACGACTGGATGCCTGAGCCCTGCCGCTCCTGCGACGAGAAAGAAAAGGACTTCGGCGGCTGTCGCTGCCAGGCGTTCATGCTCACCGGTGATGCAAGCAACGCCGACCCGGTGTGCAGTAAATCGCACCATCACGGCGTGATCCTCCAGGCCCGCGAAGATGCCGGGCACGCCACTCAGACCATCGATCAACTGGCCTTTCGCAATGAACGAAACTCACGCCTCATCGCCAAAAGCTGAACCCTTCAGCGCGGCCAACGCCGTCGCCGCCGGTGTCGACTTTGCCGAGCTACAGGCCGGCGCCAACGGCCTGTTCTGGAACGAATACCGCCCGCAAGATGGCGCCTGCCGAATCTGGCACTGGCGCAATGGCACGGCGAAATGTCTGACGCCACCAGGGTTCAGTGTGCGCAGTCGGGTGTACGAATATGGCGGTGGCGCGTTTTGTCTGACTGACGACGGCGTCGTTTTCGTCAACGAGGCCGACCAGCAACTGTATCGGCAATCGTTGCAGGGCGAACCCGAAGTGCTGACATCAGGAGTGTGCCGTTATGGCGATCTTCAGTTCGCCCAGGGTCAAGTGCTGGCGGTAGAAGAGAACCGCGACCGACATCGCCTGGTGGCGATTGATCTGACGGACGGCGGACGGCATTTATTGGCCGAGGGTGCGGATTTTTACGCGGCACCCACGCTGAGCCCGGATGCCCGTCGCCTGGCCTGGGTCGAGTGGGATCGCCCGCATCAGCCCTGGACGGCGACGCGCTTGATGGTCGCCGAACGCCAGCGCGATGGCGGGTTTTCACCGCCCTGTTGCGTCGCCGGTGACGACGCTCAAGAGTCTCTGCAACAACCACGATTTGACGACAGCGGGCGCTTGTATTGCCTGACCGATCGCGGCGGTTTCTGGCAACCCTGGGTGGAATCCAGCGAGGGATTGAGCCCGTTACCCAGTGCCGCTGCCGATCATGGTCCCGCGCCCTGGCAACTCGGTGGCTGCACCTGGCTGCCGCTGGGCGGGGCCGGCTATCTGGCCACTTGGACGGAAGGTGGTTTTGGCCGATTGGCGGTGTGTGGCGACAACAACGAGGACTTCACGGGCGAATACAGCCGCTTCCGCCATCTCGCTGTGGATAACCAGTTCATCTACTGCATCGCGGCATCGCCGATCAGTTCGTCAGCGGTGATCGCCATCGACCGCCAGACCCGTGAGGTGAACACACTCGCCGGCGGCATCACACCACTACCTGCCGAGCAGATCAGCCTTCCACAAACCCTGCGTTACCCGAGTGGTTCGGGCGAAGCTCATGGCTTCTTCTACCCGGCGATGACGGGCGAGGCCAAACCGCCGCTGGTGGTGTTCATCCACGGCGGCCCGACATCGGCGTGCTATCCGATGCTCGATCCGCGCATTCAGTACTGGGCGCAACGGGGTTTCGCCGTGGCCGATCTCAACTACCGCGGCAGCAGCGGCTATGGGCGAGCCTATCGCCAGGCCCTGCATTTGAGCTGGGGCGACGTCGACGTCGAAGACGCTTGCGCAGTGGCCAGTCACCTCGCCGAACGTGGATTGATCGACGGCGACAGAGCGTTCATTCGTGGCGGCAGTGCCGGCGGTTACACCACGCTGTGCGCACTGGCGTTCCACAAGGTCTTCCGCGCCGGCGCCAGCCTCTACGGGGTCAGCGATCCTGTCGCCCTGGGCCGGGCGACCCACAAGTTCGAGGGGGATTATCTGGACTGGCTGATCGGTGATCCGGTGCAAGACTCCGAGCGCTATACCGCACGGACGCCATTACTGCATGCGAGCAACATCAGCGTGCCCGTGATCTTCTTTCAGGGCGAACTGGATGCGGTGGTGGTGCCGGAGCAAACCCGCGAGATGGTCACAGCGCTACAGAACAACGGCATTGCCGTCGAAGCCCATTACTACGCTGACGAACGCCATGGCTTTCGCAAGGCGGGCAATCAGGCCCATGCGCTGGAACAGGAATGGTTGTTTTATCGACGGGTGATGGAGCACGCCGGCTGAAATCGGCGGTGCTCCAGTCGCTGATCGCGATGTCTGATACGCCGCAAACTCAACGCTTGGCGATGATGTAAACCGCATGCACGATGCCTGGAATGTAACCGCACAACGTCAGCAGAATGTTCAGCCAGAACGCGCCGCCAAACCCGACTTGCAGAAACACGCCCAGCGGCGGCAACAGAATGGCGATGATGATACGAATGAAATCCATGGGGCCAGCTCCTGATTGAAGTCGGCTCATGCGAGCCTCACACACAATCGACCTGCGCCGCTGGTCAGGGTTCAGCCCCGTTTCTCAAGCCAGGATCTCCAGGCCATGCTTCTGCACGATACTCAGCAACTTCAACGCCATGCCGCTGGGGTGTTTGGCCCCCGCCTCCCATTGCTTGACCGTTGAAGCGCTGGTGTTCAAGTACCGTGCGAATACCGGCTGACTGACATTGTTGCGTTCGCGCAGCGCTTTGATCTGCTCCGCGGGAATTGCGTCCGGTACGGTAGCGAGGCATGACTCATCGAATTCACGCATGGTCGCCTTGCTGATTGCACCGATGGTGTACAAGGCGCTGGCCGATTCGTGGATTGATTCCGCTATTTCACTTTTGAATTTTTTACTCATAAGGTATCTCCACAAACTCCTGCATATCCAGCAAACGCTGGACTTCCAACTCGGTCAGCCCTCCGTAAGTCTTGGCTAACTCGCGTAAATCGACCAATTGCCGGGGGCCAATATTACTGAGGTCTTTCTTGGCATAAAGAAACTGATAAACCCAATTACGGCCACCTTTAGCCAGGATAATCGAGCGATGGCGATTGGCGTTCAAGCGTTTTTTCCAGACCCCGCCGCCGAGATTGTCCGCCTGCCCATTGAGCGTTTCGACGAATGCCTCCCGAAGCTCCTCATCGCTGATCCACGCCTTCCCGGCAAGCATCGCGAACCGTTTTGTCTTGAATAACCTTACTGACATCGGCATCCCTTCCGCAAAACATACCACCCAGTGGTATAGAACTCAAAACCAGCTTCCCAACACATAGTTTCGCTGGCATCGACACTCCTTGCCGACGCCCGACTAAAAAACCATTAACCCAAGCATCCCTCAAGCGCCGGAACACGCCTGGCAAAACCCAGCCACAAAAAAAACGCCCCACGCCAAAAAAATCCAGCGTGGGGCGTGCGTTATACCGCGAGACGGTTCGGGGATTCGTGCAGGGTGTATCTGATCAGACGGCGATTCCTTTGCGGCACTGCAACTGGGCAGTGCGTACACGGGAGAAGGCACGGGCCAGTCGCAGGAGCATTTCGTCGATGTTGGCTTTGCTGACATTCAACGCCGGTGTGAAGCGCAGGCAGTCAGGTTGCGGGGCGTTGAGCAACAGGCCCTCGTAAAGCGCAGCCTTGACCACGGCGTCGGCGGAATCATCGGACAAGGTCAGACCCCAGAGCAGGCCTTGTCCGCGTAACTCGCCGTGTCCATAACGACGCGCCAGACGCTGCAGCCCTTCACGCAGATGCTGGGCACTTTGCCCGACATGCTCGAGAAATCCCTTGTCGTGCACGCTGTCGAGCACGGAGAGCCCCGCCGCTGTCATCAAGGCATTGCCGTGATGAGTACCGGTGATTTCACCGGTTTCAAAACAACAGGCCTTGCCCCGCGCCAGCAACGCCGCCACGGGCACGCCACCGCCCAGCCCTTTGCCGAGCACAACGATATCCGCCCGCACGCTGTAGGACTGTTCGGCAAGCAAAGTGCCGCAGCGCCCGATGCCGGTTTGCACTTCGTCGAGGATCAACAGGATGCCGAGTTCACGACACAGGCGCTCGACGCCTTTGAGGTAATGCGCGGTCGCCGGTATCACGCCGGCTTCGCTCTGGATCGGCTCGAGCATGATGGCGACGGTGCGCTCATCCACGGCCGCGTGCAGCGCTGGAAGATCGTTGAACGGAACGTGGCTGAAGCCCGGCAGCTGCGGCTCGAACCGGTTGACCTGCATCGAACTGTCTGACGCGGAGATCGTCGCCAGACTGCGACCATGACAGCCGTTATTGGCGACGATGATCCGCGAAGCGCCGCCGCGATGCTGTTGGCCCCATTTGCGCGCCAGCTTGATCGCCGCCTCACAGGCTTCGCTGCCACTGTTGAGCAGGTAGGCCTGGTCGCTGCCGGTGCTGACACACAGGCGCTCAGCGAGGTTCAGCATGCCGCGGTTATGCAAACCGAAACCGGGGTTGATCAGTGTTTGTGCCTGCGTCGCGATGGCATTGACCAGTGCCTTGGGGCTGTGTCCAAGGCTGTTGGCGCCACCACCTTGGGAGAAATCCAGATAAGCCCGGTCATCGTTGTCCCACAACCAAGAGCCCTGGCCGCGGACAAAAACCTGTTTCGGTCGTTCGACACTGGGCATCAGGCACTCACTGGAAAGGTTGTCGCCCCTGGACTGAAAGGAAGCGTGCGCCACTAGATCATCAAGGCTCGGTGAGTGACGACGCAGATTGAACAAATTCATCCGTTCAATCTCCGTTTTGGATTTTTTGCCTTACCTATGTCAACACCATCGAAGCAAACGGTAATCATCGCGCTTTGTGGCCCTGTAAGCCTTGTGAATACGGTTAGACTAGGCTCAGGCAAGGCCTTTGGCCATTTCGATTTCTCAACATTTTCGATAAGTATTACTTATGGATTTTAAACAACTGCGTTATTTCGTCGCGGTCTACGAAGAGGGCCATGTGGGCCGTGCTGCCGAGCGGCTGTCCATCTCTCAACCGGCGCTGTCCCAGCAGATCCGGCAACTCGAACAATCGCTGGACGTGACCCTGTTCGAACGCAGCAGCAAACGACTGTTGCCGACGCTGGCGGCACATACCCTGTACAACCACGCCTTGCCCCTGCTTGATGGCTTGCAACGGGCGCGGGAGGCGCTGGGCAATTTCAAGGGGCAAGCGCTGCGCACACTGGCGATTGGCGTTTTGCAGACCGTGCATACCAGCCTGGTGCCGCAGATGCTCGAACGGGTGCGCAAGGCGCAACCGCATCTGGTGGTGCAGATCTATGAGTTGACCGGCCTGGAAGTCGAGCGACGCCTGCTCAATGGCTCGCTGGACATCGGCATCAGCTACCTGCCGCCCCGGCAGCCTGGTTTGCACGGCGTGATGCTGTACGAAGATGAGCTGACGCTGGTCATCCCGGCGGACCATCCGCTGCGGGAATTCAAGAAAGTATCCATGAGCCAGGCCGCCGAGCTGCCCATGCTGCTGCTGGGCGAGGAGTTTCAAGTACGGCAGATCTGGCAAACGCAACTGGCCAGCATGGGGAGACGCCCTCAGGTACAAGCCGAGCTGAACAACATGGCGGGGATTCTCGACAGCCTGCCGCACACGCGATTGGCGACGGTATTGCCTGGGCGCTCGCAAAAAGCCCACGGCAGCAAGGACCTATTATGGAAACCCCTGAGTGAACCCCGGGTACCGCTGAAAATCGGACTGGTGTGTCGGGATGTGCAACGGCAACAGGCCTCGATGGCATTGTTGCGAACATTGCTGGAGGAAGTGATAAATCGACCGGATGAGCGCTTGAACACCCCACCGGCACTGGATGGACTGAGCTGAGTACTTTTTTGCGGGCATAAGAAAACCCCGCCGAAGCGGGGCTTTGCAGACTGTTTCCCTGACATCCATTTCACTCCGCCGTCCTGGCAGAATCCTACGTGTCCGTGTTGTAGCTTTGCGCTTCCTGCGCTACGTCCATGTGAAGTAGATTAGCCGTGGATCCAATCTGCTTCTATGGGAGAAGTGCAGCACGTCGTGTAAGAGAATGCTTACATGACGCAACACCTTCAGAATTGCGCTGCATCCAGCAGGAACAGCGACTCGCTGCCAGCCTTCACCGACGCACTCAACGAATGAATTCGCGGCAGCAGCCGGGCGAAGTAGAAACGTGCCGTGCCCAACTTGCTGGCGTAGAAATCGTCCTGCGATTCTTTGCCGAAAGCAGCCTTGGCCATCAGTGCCCACATGTAGGCGTAGGCCGTGTAGCCAAACACTTGCAGGTATTCGACCGACGCGGCGCCGATTTCATTCGGGTTGTTTTTTGCCCGATCCAGCAACCACGCCGTCAGCTCATCGAGGGTCGTCACGGCATCGTTCAGCGGCTTGGTGAACTCCACCAGGTCGGCGCTGGCCGTGGCGGTGAAATGACGAATCTCGTCAGCGAACAGTTTGTAGAACGCCCCGCCGCTGCCGACGATCTTGCGCCCGACCAGGTCCAGCGCCTGAATGCCGTTGGTGCCTTCGTAGATCTGGGTGATGCGCACGTCGCGCACCAGCTGCTCCTGGCCCCATTCGCGGATGTAGCCGTGGCCGCCGAAAATCTGCTGGCCATGTACGGTGGTTTCCAGACCCAGATCGGTCAGGAACGCCTTGGCCACCGGCGTCAGCAACGCCACCAGGTCCTCCGCACGCTTGCGGGTCGTGGCGTCTTCACTGAACTTGGCAGTGTCCAGTTGCATGGCCACGTAAGTCGAGAAAGCGCGGCCGCCTTCGTTCGATGCTTTCATGGTCAACAGCATGCGACGCACGTCCGGGTGGACGATGATCGGGTCGGCCACTTTGTCCTTGTTCTGCGCGCCGGTCGGCGAACGGCTTTGCAGGCGGTCACGGGCGTATTCGATGGCGTTCTGGTAGGAACGCTCGCCCGTCGCCAGGCCTTGAATGCCGACACCCAGACGCTCGTAGTTCATCATGGTGAACATGGCTGCCAGGCCTTTGTTCGGCTCGCCCACCAGATAACCCACGGCTTGGTCGAAGTTCATCACACAGGTCGCGGACGCCTGGATGCCCATCTTGTGTTCGATCGAACCGCAGTTGGCCGGGTTGCGCGCGCCCAGGCTGCCATCGGCATTGACCATGAACTTCGGCACCAGGAACAGCGAGATGCCCTTCGGACCCGCCGGGGCATCCGGCAGTTTGGCCAGCACCAGGTGAATGATGTTCTCGGTCAGGTCATGTTCGCCGCCGGTGATGAAGATCTTGGTGCCGCTGACCTTGTAGGAACCGTCGGCCTGAGGTTCGGCCTTGGTGCGGATGATGCCCAGGTCGGTACCGGCATGCGGCTCGGTCAGGCACATGGAACCGGCCCAGACACCGGCGTACATGTTCGGCAGGTAGGCGGCTTTCAGTTCTTCGCTGGCGTGGGCGTTGATCGACAGACAGGCACCGGCCGTCAGCATCGGGTACAAACCGAACGCCAGGCTGGCAGAGTTGACCATTTCTTCGACCTGAGCCGAAACGGCCTTGGGCATGCCCATGCCGCCGTAGGCCGGATCACCGCCCACGCCGACCCAGCCGCCCTCGGCGTAAGTCTGATAAGCCTGCGGGAAACCGGCCGGCGTGGTAACGGCACCGTCCGCCCAGTGGCAACCTTCTTCATCCGCGGCACGGCTCAGGGGCGCAATGCTTTTGCTGGTGACCTTGCCGGCTTCTTCCAGGATGGCCTCGACCGTTTCCGCGTCGACGGTTTCGGCCAACGCAGGCAGCTCGGCCCAGAGTTTGGCGACCTCGAACACTTCATTGAGGACGAAACGCATATCGCGCAGGGGCGCTTTGTAGTCAGCCATGGCAAACCTCGCAAGATCTAAACGGGTGAATCGTAGGGGGAGTATTTTCGTTGTGTCCGAGTGTAACCCAACAACTTTTGTGACACATAGGGTCAGGCGGTGACCATTTTGTAATGTTTGGTCATCGACCGCGCAGTCATAAAAAAACCCGCAATTACGCGGGCTCCTTTGTCACTGGTTTTAAAGATTAAAGCGCAAACAACTCCGCCGGCAGCTGCATCAGGCAGTCGCTGCCCGCCTCGATCGCCGACCGATGAGCGACTGTACGGGGCAACAGGCGCTTGAAGTAAAACTCGCTGGTCGCCAGTTTGGCCTTGCAGAAATCCGCATCGCCACCGCCCGCTTCCAGCCGTGCCTGGGCCACCAGTGCCATGCGCAGCCACAAATAGCCAAGGATGATGTAGCCGCTGTACATCAGGTAATCCACCGAAGCGGCACCCACTTCATCCGGATTCTTCATCGCCGCCATGCCGACCCTGGTCGTCAATTCGCCCCACTGCTGGTTCAGGCCATTGAGTTGCGCCACATAGCTGGCCAACTGCGGATGTTCGGCGTTCGCCGCGCAAAACTTATGCACGATCTTGGTAAAGCCGCGCAACAACTTGCCCTGGCTGCCCAGGACCTTGCGCCCCAGCAGGTCCAGTGCCTGAATGCCATTGGTGCCCTCGTAGATCGGCGCGATGCGGCAATCGCGTACCAGTTGCTCCATGCCCCATTCACGAATGAAGCCATGACCACCGAACACCTGCATGCCGAGGTTGGTCACTTCCAGGCCGGTGTCGGTCATGAAGGCCTTGCAGATCGGCGTCAGGAACGCCAGCAAGTCTTCAGCGTCCTGGCGTGCGGTTTGGTCTGCGCTCAGGTGTGCAACATCCAGCAATTGCGCCGTGAAGTACGTCAGTGCGCGATTGCCTTCGTTGAAGGCCTTCATGGTCAGCAGCATCCGGCGCACGTCCGGATGGACGATGATCGGGTCGGCCGCTTTGTCCGGTGCTTTGGGGCCGGTGAGCGCGCGCATCTGCAAACGCTCGTTGGCGTACTTGATCGCGCCCTGGAAACTCGCCTCGCCCAGGCACAAGCCCTGCATCCCGGTGCCCAGGCGCGCATGGTTCATCATGGTGAACATGCAGTTCAGGCCCTTGTTCGGCTCGCCGATCAGGAAACCTTTGGCGCCGTCGAAGTTCAGCACACAGGTGGCCGACGCCTTGATGCCCATTTTGTGTTCGATGGAGCCGCAGGAAACACCGTTGCGCTCGCCAACCTCACCGGCGGCATCGGGCAGGAATTTGGGCACGATGAACAGCGAAATGCCCTTGGTGCCGGCTGGTGCGTCCGGCAGCTTCGCCAGCACCAGATGAACGATGTTGTCGCTCATGTCGTGTTCGCCGGCGGAGATGAAGATCTTGCTGCCGGAGATCGCGTAACTGCCATCGGCCTGGGGCACGGCGCGGGTCTTGATGATGCCCAGGTCCGTGCCGCAATGGGCTTCGGTCAGGCACATGGTGCCGGTCCATTGGCCCGCGGTGAGTTTGCGCAGGTAGGTCTGTTTCTGTTCGTCGGTGCCATGGGCGTGGATCGCTGACATGGCGCCGTGAGTCAGGCCGGGGTACATGCCCCAGGACGTGTTGCTCGACGCCACCATTTCGCTGATGACCAGCCCCAGAGAGCTCGGCAGACCCTGGCCACCGTAGGCCGGGTCAGCCGCCAGGCCATGCCAGCCGCCTTCCACATACTGGGCGAAAGCCTGCTTGAAGCCTTTCGGGGTAGTCACTACGCCATTGTCGAAATGGCAGCCCTCTTCGTCACCGCTGCGGTTGAGTGGCGACAGCACGTTCTCGCAGAACTTCGCGCCCTCTTCAAGAATCGCACTGACCATGTCCGCACTGGCGTCAGTGGCCCCCAGTGCGGCGTAATTGCTGTGAAAGTCGAAGACGTGGTCGATCAGAAAGCGCATGTCGCGCAGGGGAGCTTTGTACTCGGGCATGGTCATTTCTCCGGCAGCAGATGATTCAAACCTACTGCTGCCGACCACGCCTCACAATCACAGTCCAGACGCTGAATGCGCCATCATCACTCAACCGCAGCGGCGTCCATGCGCACCGCGCCACGACGAGTCTGACCGAATGCCATGACACAGTTTCGGCCGGCACCCTTGGCGCTGTAGAGCGCCTGATCCGCAGATTTGAGCACTTCTTCAGGGGTGCGTTGTTCAATGCGCTCGGCGACGCCGATGCTCACCGTGACCGACACGCTCGAAGCATTGGAGCCCGAACGGCGCTGGCGTCCCTGACTATCGTCCTGCGGACGGCTGTCCTGGTTACGCAGATGAATGTTATAGGTGGCGATGGATTCGCGGATGACCTCCAGGTGCGGCATGCACTCTTCGAGGGTCTTGCCGGCGAACACCAGGGCAAACTCCTCACCGCCATAGCGATACGCCTTGCCACCCCCACCGATTTTCGACAGTTTGCTGGCGACCAGTCGCAGCACCTGGTCACCGACATCATGGCCGTGGGTATCGTTGAATTTCTTGAAGTGGTCGACATCGCTCATGGCCAGCACGTAGTTGCGCCCCAGTCGCTGCATGCGCTCGTTCAAGGCACGACGCCCCGGCAGACCGGTGAGTTCATCGCGGAACGCCATCTGATAGGCCTCGTGCGCAACGGCGGCGGCGATCATCAGCATCACCTGGCTGCACATGATGTTCAGGGTGAATGGCAGGATGAAGGTTTTCGGCAACATCCAGAACAGTCCGAGCAAGCCCACCAATTGCGCGGCGTGCAGCGGTCGCGGATTGCGCCAGTACTGATACACCAGCAGCAGGAACGAACCGATGAACACCGGGTAGGACAACTGGATCAGGCTCATCCAGGCACCGTGCAACGCCGGCCAGCGGATCTCCGACAGCCAGATCAACAGCGCATGCGGGTAACTTTGCTCCAGCCCCAACGCCACGCTGCCCACGGCCAGCAACACGGCGAAGCGCGCCACCATGTCCTGGAACAGATGCGTACGCTCCTGCCAGGCGGCGAATACGCCGAATAACAACGGCAATAGCAAGCAACACAAGTGGAAGACCACAGCCGCGTCATCGCGCACCTTGCCGTTATCGCGGTAGTAGTCGGTCTGGGTGTCGAGCAGGTAGTAGGCGATGTACACCGTGACCATCAGAAACAGTTCACGCTGACGCCGGTAAACCGCGCAGTAAGAACCGCCGAGCAACAGCACCAGGGTTGGCAGCACGTTGAACAGCGAAGTGAAGAAGACGTTCAGATCCTTGACGTAAGCAGCCGCAAGTCCCGCGAACAACAGCAGTAATGACGGCAGGAAATGACTGAAACGTACAGCGGAAGAACGCGGCAAGGGTAAAGCTCCGACCGTCAAATCAAAAAAGATGGCAATGTGCCCACCACTTTAACGGCAAAATCTCCGGATTGCTGAGTGAATTACTGAGGTATTTTTGTAAAAAAGAGCGTCACTGGCGACGAACGGTCTGCCAGTGACGCAGGGGAAGCCCCGACACGCTGGACGAGTCCCGCTGGCGCTTGAGCATTGCCGAAAAAAAACCGCCAGTCCCGAAGGAATGGCGGCTCTTTGCACGACAGCGTTAAGGCTTAGTAGCCCAGCGCGAAGTCTTCTTCTTTCATGTCCATCAGGTTATTGGCGCCCGACAGCATGGTTGCCACGTGAGTGCGGGTACGCGGCAGGATGCGCTGGAAGTAGAAACGCGCAGTCTGCAACTTGGCGGTGTAGAACGCCTGTTCGGTGGTGCCGGCAGCCAGTTTTTCCGCAGCCAGACGCGCCATGTCGGCCCAGAAGTAGGCCAGGCAGGCGTAACCGGAGTACATCAGGTAGTCCACGGAGGCCGCGCCGACTTCTTCGCGATCCTTCATGGCGGCCATACCGACCTTCATGGTCAGCTCGCCCCATTCCTTGTTCAGTGCAGCCAGCGGTGCGACGAACTCTTTGACCGCTTCGTTGCCTTCGTTGTTCTGGCAGAACTTGTGGACGATCTTGGTGAAGCCTTTCAGAGCCTCGCCTTGAGTCATCAGCACTTTACGGCCCAGCAGGTCGAGTGCCTGGATACCGGTGGTGCCTTCGTACAACATCGAAATGCGGCTGTCGCGAACGTTCTGCTCCATGCCCCACTCGGCGATGAAACCGTGGCCGCCGTAGATTTGCACGCCGTGGTTGGCCGATTCGAAACCGACTTCGGTCATGAAGGCTTTGGCGATTGGCGTCATGAAGGCCAGCAGAGCGTCGGCTTTCTTCTTCTCTTCTTCGTCCACACCGTACTTGACGATGTCGACCTGTTTGGCGGTGAAGTACACCATCGCACGGTTGCCTTCGGCGAAGGCCTTCATGGTCAACAGCATGCGACGCACATCAGGGTGCACGATGATCGGGTCAGCGGCTTTGTCCGGCGCTTTCGGGCCAGTCAGCGAGCGCATTTGCAGGCGATCACGAGCGTATTTCAGGCCGCCCTGGAAACCGATTTCGGCGTGGGCCAGACCTTGCAGCGCGGTACCCAGGCGTGCGGTGTTCATGAAGGTGAACATGCAGTTCAGGCCTTTGTTCGCCGGGCCGATCAGGAAACCGGTGGCCGCGTCGAAGTTCATCACGCACGTGGCGTTGCCGTGGATGCCCATCTTGTGTTCCAGGGAGCCACAGGACACCGCGTTACGCGCGCCGATCGAACCGTCTTCGTTCGGCAGGAATTTCGGCACGATGAACAGCGAGATGCCTTTGGTGCCAGCCGGTGCATCCGGCAGGCGGGCCAGCACGATGTGGACGATGTTGTCGGCCATGTCGTGTTCACCGGCCGAGATGAAGATCTTGGTGCCGGACACTTTGTAGGTACCGTCGGCCTGAGGCTCGGCCTTGGTGCGCAGCATGCCCAGGTCGGTGCCGCAGTGCGGTTCGGTCAGGCACATGGTGCCCGTCCATTCGCCGGACACCAGTTTGGTCAGGTAGGCGTGTTGTTGCTCTGGGGTGCCGTGCTCCGAGATGGTGTTCATCGCGCCATGGGACAGGCCTGGGTACATGCCCCACGACCAGTTGGCTTCGCCGACCATTTCGCTCACCGCCAGACCCAGGGACTCCGGCAGGCCTTGGCCGCCGTGTTCCACGTCGTGGGCCAGGCTAGGCCAGCCGCCTTCGACGAATTGCTTGTAGGCTTCTTTGAAACCGGTCGGGGTTTTAACGCCGGACTCGCTCCAGGTGCAGCCTTCGATGTCACCCACGCGGTTCAGCGGAGCCAGCACCTGCTCACAAAACTTGGCGCCTTCTTCGAGAATGGCGTCAACCATGTCCGGAGTTGCGTCTGCGCAAGCCGGAAGGCTCTGATAGTGCGCTTCGTAGCCAAGCAGTTCGTCACGAACGAAGCGAATATCACGCAAGGGGGCCTTGTAGTCAGGCATAGCGATAAACCTCTGCTGATGTAACCGGGAATGAGCGACCGTATCGATTTGTTATGACGGTCAAACAGTTGTTTGAAACATACGTTTACGCCCAAATCTTGTCAAGCGCCGATCTTTTGCCGTTCGTCATCACTGTTCGGGAATGGCGGACGCACCGATGCGCAACGCCGTTGACCGAGCAACACGCCGTATCGGAAAGATTATTTTTGGCAAGAAGGACTTACACAGCAAAACGCCGCGAATGGTCGCGGCGTCTCAGGTGCAGATTCAGCGAGGAATCAGGCGAACGTATCGATCAGCGTACCGAGCATTTCATCGGATGCCTTGGCCACCCTGGCCCCCAGCTCCACCTGAAATTTGCCTTGGGACAGCTCGACCACGTTGCTGGCCAGGTCCGATTGCTGACTACGATCGACCGAACGCAACCGATCGACTTGAGCTTCTGACGATTGGCTGGTCACCGAACGCTCGATCGTCGTGTTGGCGATCTGACTGGCGGCCTGGTCGACACGGTTCTGCCCTGTCTGAATAGTGCTCAGACCGGCATAAAAAGCGGTGCTTCCTGAGATTTCCATGGGAGAACCCGTCTTTGCAAAGGATCAAGAGTGCGCATTGAACCAGAGCCGGTTGCAAAACACCCGACAAAAACACTAATGGCACAGTGCCTTGTCATAGGCAAAGCCTAGTCAAGCAGATCCAGCTGAAGATGCTCCGCCACCGCTTCAGCCGTCACCACCTTGAGTTTCGGCACACGTCCCAGGCACGGCGCCGGGATTCGTTCGGCGAGGGTCGCCAGGTTTTCTTCCAGCCGCGAGGTTTTCGGATCGATGATGTTGGCCACCCAGCCTGCCAGTTGCAAACCGTCCCGGGCAATCGCCTCGGCCGTCAGCAACGCATGGCTGATGCAGCCCAGGCGCACGCCAACCACCAGAATCACCGGCAGGTCCAGCGCTATCGCCAGGTCGGACAAATTGGCCTGGTCGGCCAACGGCACGCGCCAGCCACCGGCGCCTTCGATCAGGGTGAAGTCGGCCTGCCTGTCGAGTATCTGCCGCATCGGCGTCAACAGGGACTGCACCGTCAACGCCACGCCCGCCTCTCGGGCGGCCAGGTGCGGAGCGATGGCCGGTTCGAACGCCACCGGGTTGACCTGTGCATAAGTCAACGGCAGTGAACACTCCGCCAGCAGCGCCAATGCATCGGCATTGCGCAAGCCCTTGGGGGTGACCTCGCAACCGGAAGCAACCGGCTTGCCCGCCGCGGTGCTCAGGCCCGCCGAACGCGCCGCATGCAGCAACCCGGCGGCTACCGTGGTCTTGCCGACATCGGTGTCGGTGCCGGTGATGAAATAGGCTGCACTCATAAGGGTTTCTCCAAAACGGCATACACCACTTGATAAGTCGCCGGCAGTCCCTGGGCCTGACGAAACTGCTCATAAGCCTCAATCAAACCCAGAATCCGCGCCCGGCCGGTCAAACCGCCCGGCCGACCAGGATTCAGATTATGCGCCCCCAGCGCCTTGAGCTCATGGGTCAGGCTGCGCACATCGGGGTAATGCAGCACATGGGGCCGGGTTTCCAGGCTGATCGCCTGCAAACCACTGGCCGCGCACAAGCGTTGATAAACCGCGAACTCGCGGAAGCGGTTGACGTGGACCATGCCGTCCACCTGCCGCCAGCTGTCGCGCAATTCAAACAACGTGCCCACGCACAGACTAGCAAATGCGAAAACACCGCCCGGCTTCAGCACGCGCCTGGCCTCGCCGAGCACCGACGCGAAGTCCTCGCACCACTGCACTGCCAGGCTGGAGTAGATCAGGTCGCAGGTCGAATCCTGTAGCGGCAAACGCTCGGCATCGCCCGCGATGAAATGCGTGGCGCCGCCCAACGGCCGGGCATGCTTGAGCATGCCCTCGGCAATATCCAGCGCCACGCCGTGACTGGCGGGAAACCGCTCGCCCAGCGCACGGCTGAAATGCCCGGTGCCACACCCGAGATCCAGCCAACGCCCCGGCACGAAATCATCCGGCAAACGACACAGCAACTGGCTGCCGACGTCACGCTGCAACTCAGCCACACTGTCGTAGCTCGCCGCCGCACGGGAAAAGGACGCCGCGACCTGGCGCTTGTCGGGCAAACCGCCGGGTGGAACGGGAAGGGATAAATCAGTCATCACCGGACTCATGCAAAAAGGCCTGGATCGCCCCCGCCACACCGTGGGGGTCTTCCAGAAGAAACGCGTGGCTGGCCTGTTCAATCAGACCGATTTCGATATCCGGCAGCAACGCCAGCAAGTCGCCCGCCGCTTCGGCCGGCACCAGCCCGTCGAGGCCGGCGAACAGATGCAACTGCGGGCCGCGAAACGCCTGCAACGCTGGCCGTGTGTCCAGTTGTGCGAGCAACTCCAGGCCACTCATCAACACCGGCACCGCTGTATGGGGCGCGCCACCGAGCAACAAACGCGACAAGCCGCGCGGGTCTTCGGCACCTTGCGCGCAGAGCAGTGAAAAGCGTTTCAACGTCATCCGTGGGTCGGCGGCACAGCCTGCCAGAAACGCATCGAAGGTTTCGCCGGGCATCGCACTCGGCCACTGTTCATGGGCGACAAAGGACGGGTTGCTCGCCAGGGTCAGCAAGCCGCAGCAACGATCACCGCGACGCGCCGCCAATTCGCAAGCCAGCATGCCACCCAGGGACCAACCGCCGAGCCAGGCGTCCTGGGGCAGCGTCGAGTCGAGTTCGTCGAGCCACTCTTCAAGATCGCTCGACTCCAGCTCCGGCAGCGGCTCGATCTCCACACGCAGGTGCTCGTCCAGGCCCTGCAACGCCGCTGCCAAGGGTTCCAGCGGTGAAACGCCGAGCCCCCAGCCGGGCAGCAGAATCAGTCGATCACGCATGGCTTGGCTCCGGTCCCAGTTGCTGAAAACAATCGGCCAGTCCTTCTAACAATAGCTGCACCTGCGCCTCGCTATGGGCGGCGGTCAGGGTCACGCGCAACCGGGCGCTGCCGGCGGGCACGGTCGGTGGGCGGATCGCGGTCACCATCAGGCCGCGCTCGCGCAACATCTGCGACAGACGCACCGCGCGCCCGGCGTCGCCGACCATGATCGGCTGGATCGGCGTGAAGCTGTCCATCAACTCCAGGCCGATCTGCTCGGCACCTCGGCGGAATTGGCTGATCAGCGTTTTCAGATGCTCACGCCGCCAGTGCTCGCTGCGCAGCAGCTCCAGGCTTTTCAGGGTGGCGCAGGCCAGGGCCGGAGGCTGGCTGGTGGTGTAGATGTAGGGGCGGGCGAACTGGATCAGGCTTTCGATCAGCTCCTCACTGCCAGCGACAAAGGCGCCTGCGGTGCCAAACGCCTTGCCAAGGGTGCCAACCAGCACCGGCACCTCGTCCTGGCTCAGGCCGAAATGTTCGACGATGCCACCACCGTTGGCCCCCAGCGGACCGAAACCATGGGCGTCATCGACCATCAGCCAGGCGCCTTTGGCCTTGGCTTCCCGGGCCAGCGCCGGCAAGTCGGCGATGTCGCCGTCCATGCTGAACACGCCGTCGGTGACCACCAGCGTATTGCCGGTCGCCTTCTCGAGGCGCTTGGCCAGGCTCACCGCATCGTTATGCAGATAGCGGTTGAAGCGCGCGCCGGATAACAGCCCGGCATCCAGCAACGACGCGTGATTGAGCCGGTCTTCGAGCACGGTATCGCCCTGCCCCACCAACGCCGTCACTGCGCCGAGGTTGGCCATGTAGCCGGTGGTGAACAGCAAGGCGCGTGGACGACCGGTCAGGTCGGCCAGCGCTTCTTCCAGCGCGTGATGGGGGCCGCTGTGACCGATCACCAGATGCGAGGCCCCGCCGCCGACGCCCCACTTCGACGCGCCAGCGCGCCAGGCCTCGATCACTTGCGGGTGATTGGCCAGGCCCAGGTAATCGTTGTTACAGAACGCCAGCAACGGCTGACCATCGACCACCACTTGCGGGCCTTGCGGGCTTTCAAGCAGCGGACGCTGACGATAGAGATTGTCGGCACGACGGGCAGCAAGGCGTGCGGCGAGATCGAAAGACATGCAGGCCTCGATGGTCAGGTTTCAGAAGCAATCGCGGTTCCGTGTGGGAGCGAGCTTGCTCGCGATGGGCTTGAGGACGCCGCGGGGTATCAGATTTTCCGCGTCATCGTTGACGACCATCGCGCCGGTGCGACGATTCGACAGGCTCGCTCCCACAGTATTTTGCATTCCAGCAATGGAACAGGTGCAGTCATCAAACCGCCGCGTTATAGAACTGCTCGCTGCTCTTCTGCTCCACCAGCGCCTGCTCGATGGCGGCCTGATGAACTTCGTCCGAGTGCTCTTCACGGGCTTCCGGCAGGATGCCCAGACGCGAGAACAGCTGCATGTCCTTGTCGGCCTGCGGGTTGGCGGTGGTCAGCAATTTCTCGCCATAGAAAATCGAGTTGGCGCCGGCAAAGAACGCCAGGGCCTGCATCTGCTCGTTCATGGCTTCGCGGCCGGCGGACAGGCGCACGTGGGATTTCGGCATCAGGATCCGCGCAACGGCGAGCATGCGGATGAAGTCGAACGGGTCGACGTCGTCGGCATTTTCCAGCGGCGTTCCGGCGACTTTCACCAGCATGTTGATCGGCACCGACTCCGGATGCTCCGGCAGGTTGGCCAGCTGGATCAGCAGGTTGGCGCGGTCATCAAGGGACTCGCCCATGCCGAGAATGCCGCCGGAGCAGATTTTCATCCCCGAATCACGTACGTACGCCAGGGTTTGCAGGCGCTCGCTATAGGTGCGGGTGGTGATGATGCTGCCGTAGAACTCAGGCGACGTATCGAGGTTGTGGTTGTAATAGTCGAGGCCAGCCTTGGCCAGCGCTTCGGTCTGTTCCTGATCCAGGCGACCGAGGGTCATGCAGGTTTCCAGGCCCAGGGCTTTTACGCCTTCGACCATCTTCAACACGTAAGGCATGTCTTTGGCCGACGGGTGTTTCCACGCCGCGCCCATGCAGAAACGGGTCGAACCGATGGCCTTGGCGCGAGCAGCCTCTTCGAGGACCTTCTGCACCTCCATCAGTTTTTCTTTTTCCAGGCCGGTGTTGTAGTGACCGGACTGCGGACAATATTTGCAATCTTCCGGGCAGGCGCCGGTTTTGATCGACAGCAGGGTCGATACCTGGACGCGGTTGGCGTCGAAATGCGCGCGGTGCACCGTCTGAGCCTGAAACAACAGGTCATTGAATGGCTGAACGAAGAGTGCTTTGACTTCGGCCAAAGACCAGTCATGACGCAGGGTTGCAGAGGTGCTGGCGCTCATGGGTGTTTCCTTTGTTTTATGCTTGGCAAGCGCCGGGAACGGAACCCCGCAGGCGCATCACAGATGTTTCGGCATATTTAAGGAAGAGCGATGCGCTGTCAACCACGACACAAAGGGCCGGTTTACAACTGGTTAAAAAACAAACAGACCTGTTTGCTGTGTGATGAGCGGACTGATGGCGTCACGCCCATCTGCATGGCCTGCGAAACCGAGCTGCCCTGGCTCGGCGATCATTGTCAGACCTGCGCCCTGCCCTTGCCCGCTGCCGGCCTGACGTGCGGCCAATGCCTGAACCAGCCGCCGGCCTTCGAACAGGTGATCGCGCCCTGGACTTACAGCTTCCCGATCGACAGCCTGATTACCCGCTTCAAGCACAGCGCCAAATGGCCATTTGGCCACCTGCTCGGCGAACTTCTTGCCCAATCGCTGCAACATCGCTTCGACAATGACCTGCCTCGACCCGACACGCTGGTACCGGTGCCCCTGGCCGCCCGACGCCTGCGCCAACGGGGTTTCAATCAGGCGGCCATGCTGGCGCGCTGGCTCAGCATTCGCCTCGAGATCCCTTCCGATGAACGGTTGCTCCTGAGACCCCGGGACACGGACGCTCAACAAGACCTGAATGCCGAGGCTCGCAAGAAAAACCTGCGCAAGGCCTTCGCCCTGGCCGCCGATGCTGCCCCAGAGGGACGCCATCTGGCGCTGGTGGATGACGTACTGACCACCGGCGCCACGGCGCACGCTCTGGCCCGCCTGCTGATGGAGGCCGGGGCCTCCCGCGTCGATGTTTATTGCCTGGCGCGCACGCCCAAGCCTGGCGAGTCGCCGTGACTTGACTCCCGGGCCCCGAGCCGCCAACGTCCTCACCCTCGTCACAGCCCAAAGCGTCTTGCCATGTCCTTGCCTACGTTGTTGTCCCAGCACATTGTCCGCCGCCCGCAACGCATCGCCTTGCTGCAACACATCGCCGAGCAAGGTTCGATCACCCGCGCGGCGAAAAGCGCGGGGCTGAGCTACAAAGCTGCTTGGGATGCCATCGACGAGCTGAACAACCTCGCGCAGAAACCGTTGGTGGAACGCAGTGTCGGCGGCAAGGGTGGTGGCGGCGCCAAACTGTCCGCCGAAGGCGAGCGCGTGTTGCGCCTCTATAAGAAGCTGCAGGCGCTGCAGGCCCAGGTACTGGAGGCCGCCGAGGACGCCAGCGACCTCGACCTGCTTGGCCGGCTGATGCTCCGGACCAGCGCACGCAATCAGTTGCACGGTAAGGTCGCGACCATTGAAACCCAGGGCTACAACGACCGGATTCGCCTCGAATTGGCCGCTGGCTTGAGCCTCGATGCGCAAATCACTCACGACAGCACCCTGCGCCTGGACCTGCAAACCGGTACCGAAGTCGTGGCCCTGATCAAGGCCGGTTGGCTCGAAGTGCTGGGCGGCGACGACGAGGCAACAGCCGGAAACAATTGCCTGGCAGGCGTGATCGAGGAAATTCTCGACGCCGAGGACGGCCCATGCGAAGTGCGCATCGGCCTGCCCAACGGCCTGACACTCTGCGCACTGGCCGGGTCCCGGCATTTGCAATCACGCCAGCTGAGCGTCGGCAAACCGGTACGCGTACAGTTCTCGCCGTCCAACGTCCTGCTCGGCACACCGTTGTAAGGACAACTGCAACAAAAGCTTCATCGCCCATCATTAAGGTGACTGCAAAATTCGCAGGGAGCCTGATGTGAGCCTATTAAAAGACAACCAACCCACCGACCTCGAACAAATGGTCGGCTTCAGCCGTCGCGGTTTCATCAGCGCAGGCGCCCTGTGCGGTGCTGCGATGTTTCTGGGTGGCAACCTGCTGAGCCGCAGCGTACTGGCCGCCAGCGTCAGCGCCGGCACCAGCCAGTTACTGGGTTTCGACAGCATCCCCGCCGCCACCAGCGACGCGATCACCCTGCCGCCAGGCTACAAATCAT
The DNA here is from genome assembly GCF_058792515.1 of Pseudomonas sp. MT92. Taxonomy (NCBI): domain Bacteria; kingdom Pseudomonadati; phylum Pseudomonadota; class Gammaproteobacteria; order Pseudomonadales; family Pseudomonadaceae; genus Pseudomonas; species Pseudomonas sp. MT92. The sequence continues at coordinate 517,033 of NZ_JBXAFA010000001.1, read as the reverse complement.
CGGTACTGATCAGCTGGGGCCAACCGCTGCAGAAAAACGGCCCGGCCTTCGACCCGAGCGGCAACGGCACGGCCGAACATCAGGAAGTGCAGTTCGGCGACAACAACGACGGCATGAGCCTGTTCGAATTCCCCGGTGAAAAAGACCGGGCGCTGATGGCGATCAACAACGAATACACCAACTACCGCTACCTCTATCCCCACGGCGGCATGCCGCAGTCGGCGCAAGACGTGCGCAAGGCACTGGCCTGCGAAGGCGTGTCGGTGATCGAGGTGCAGCGCAAGAACGGTCACTGGCAGTTCGTCCAGGGCTCGCACTACAACCGACGCATCCACGGCAATTCGCCGATCAGCCTGAGCGGCCCGGCCGCTGGCCACGATCTGTTGAAAACCAGCGCCGATCCACACGGCAAGAACGTCCTCGGGACATTCCAGAACTGCGCCAACGGCAAGACGCCCTGGGGCACGTATCTGACCTGCGAAGAGAACTTCACCGACTGCTTCGGCAGCAGCAACGCCGAACAGACATTCGATGCCGCACAGAAGCGCTACGGCGCGGTGGCGACCAGTAAAGACATCAGCTGGCACCCGCACAACGAGCGCTTCGACCTGGCCAAGAACCCCAACGAACTCAACCGTCACGGCTGGGTGGTGGAGATCGACCCGTTCGACCCGAAATCGACCCCGGTCAAACGCACCGCGCTGGGCCGTTTCAAACATGAAAACGCGGCCCTGGCGGAAACCGGTGACGGTCGCGCCGTGGTGTACATGGGCGACGACGAACGCGGCGAGTTCATCTACAAATTCGTCAGCCGCGACAAAATCAACCACAACAACCCCAAGGCCAACCGCGATCTGCTGGACCACGGCACCTTGTACGTGGCGCGTTTCGACGCCGGTGACGGGAACGCTGATCACCCCAAGGGCCAGGGTGAATGGATCGAACTGACCCACGGCAAGAACGGCATCGACGCCAGCAGCGGTTTTGCCGATCAGGCTGAGGTGTTGATTCATGCGCGCCTGGCCGCCAGCGTGGTCAAAGCCACGCGCATGGATCGCCCGGAGTGGATCGTCGTCAGCCCCATGGACGGCCAGGTTTACTGCACGTTGACCAACAACGCCAAACGCGGTGAAGACGGCCAACCGGTAGGCGGTCCGAACCCGCGGGAGAAGAACGTCTACGGGCAAATCCTGCGCTGGCGCACCGACCACGACGACCATGGCGCGAACACGTTCGCCTGGGACTTGTTCGTGGTCGCGGGCAACCCGCAGGTGCACGCCGGGACGCCAAAAGGCGGGTCGTCGAACATCACCGCCCAGAACATGTTCAACAGCCCGGACGGATTGGGTTTCGACAAGGCCGGGCGCTTGTGGATTCTGACCGACGGCGACATGAGCAATGCCGGCGACTTTGCCGGCATGGGCAACAACCAGATGCTCTGCGCCGACCCGAAGACGGGTGAGATTCGCCGCTTCATGGTCGGTCCGATTGGGTGCGAGGTAACAGGGATCAGCTTCTCGCCGGATCAGAAGACGCTGTTCGTCGGGATTCAGCATCCTGGCGAAAACGGTGGATCGACCTTCCCCGAGCATTTGCCGAACGGCAAGCCGCGCTCTTCGGTGATGGCGATTACCCGCGAGGATGGCGGAATCGTCGGCGCCTGATCCGGCGTCATCGCGAGCAGGCTCGCTCCCACATGGTCAACACCGAACCTGTGGGGGAGAACTTGCTCGCGGTGATGTCAGCCCAAACCACACACATCTCAAGCCCAGTCACTAAAGAAGCCCCGTCTGCGCTACCATGCTTGGCCGGACGCGGCAGCCTGCTGCGCGCAGGAGTCAGCATGGCCCATCCGTTTGAAACCCTCACCCCAGACCTCGTGCTCGATGCCGTCGAAAGCATCGGCTTTCTCAGCGACGCGCGCATTCTGGCGCTCAACAGTTATGAGAACCGCGTCTATCAAGTCGGCATCGAAGACTCCGAGCCGCTGATCGCCAAGTTCTACCGTCCGCAGCGCTGGACCAACGAAGCGATTCTCGAAGAACACCAGTTCACCTTCGAACTCGCCGATGTCGAGGTGCCCGTCGTCGCGCCGCTGATCCATAACGGTGAAACCCTGCACGAACACAACGGCTTTCGTTTCACCCTGTTCCCCCGCCGTGGCGGTCGCGCGCCGGAGCCGGGCAACCTCGATCAGCTGTATCGCCTCGGGCAATTGCTCGGGCGCCTGCACGCGGTGGGCGCGACCAAACCGTTCCAGCACCGTGAAGCCCTGGGTGTGAAGAACTTCGGTTACGACTCGCTGACAACCTTGCTCGAAGGCAACTTCGTCCCCCGCAGCCTGTTGCCCGCTTACGAGTCAGTGGCCCGCGATCTTCTCAAGCGCGTGGAAGAGGTCTACGACGCCACCCCGCACCAGAACATCCGCATGCACGGCGACTGCCACCCCGGCAACATGATGTGCCGCGACGAAATGTTCCACATCGTCGACCTCGATGACTGCCGCATGGGCCCTGCGGTGCAGGACATCTGGATGATGCTGGCGGGGGATCGCCAGGATTGCCTGGGGCAGTTGTCGGAATTGATGGACGGTTACAACGAGTTCCACGATTTCAACCCGCGCGAACTGGCCTTGATCGAACCGCTGCGCGCCTTGCGCCTGATGCACTACAGCGCCTGGCTCGCCCGCCGCTGGGACGACCCGGCCTTCCCGCGCAGTTTCCCGTGGTTCGGGACCGAAAGGTATTGGGGCGACCAGGTGCTGGCGTTGCGTGAACAATTGGCGGCCCTCAACGAAGAGCCGCTGAAACTCTTCTAAACAGCAGCGCCCCCTGTAGGAGCGAGCCTGCTCGCGAGGGTCGTGAACGATAACGCGGGGAACCTGATACCCCGCGGCGCCTTTGAGTTCATCGCGAGCAGGCTCGCGCCCACAAGGATCAGCACATCGGGAAAAATCTCCTTACAATCCCCTTTTTGTTAGCTGCCTAAGCAAGGATTCTGCATGCAAGCTGCCAACCTCCGCCGGGGGTACATCCTGGGCCTGAGTGCCTACATCATCTGGGGAATTTTCCCGCTCTATTTCAAAGCCATCGCCAACGTGCCAGCCGCGGAGATCATCATCCACCGCGTGTTGTGGTCGGCGCTGTTCGGCACTTTGCTGCTGATGGTCTGGAAACATCCGGGCTGGTGGCGCGAGCTGCGGGAGAACCCGAAACGGCTGGCGATCCTGGCCCTGAGCGGCACGCTGATCGCCGCCAACTGGCTGACCTACGTCTGGTCGGTGAACAACGGACGCATGCTTGAAGCCAGCCTGGGTTACTACATCAACCCACTGGTGAATGTGCTGCTGGGCATGCTGATCCTCGGCGAACGATTGCGGCGCATGCAGTGGATCGCCGTGGGGCTGGCGACGGTCGGCGTGGCGCAGCAGGTGTGGCAGGTCGGGAGCCTGCCGTGGGTGTCGCTGGTGCTGGCCCTGACCTTCGGTTGCTACGGGTTGATCCGCAAACAGGCACCGGTCAAGGCCTTGCCGGGGCTGGTGGTGGAAACCTGGATGCTGGTGCCGATTGCCGTCGCCTGGTTGCTGTTCAATCCGACGGCTGTAAGCGCTCAACCTGAATTCTGGACGACGTCCGAAGCCTGGTGGCTGGTCGCTGCCGGCCCGGTGACGCTGGTGCCGCTGGTCTGCTTCAACGCCGCTGCAAGGCATTTGCCCTACACCACGTTGGGATTCCTCCAGTACCTGGCGCCGACATTGGTGTTGTTGCAAGCCGTGCTGCTGTTTGGCGAACACCTGTCGTCGAGCACGTTACTGGCATTCATCTTTATCTGGGCCGGCCTGGCCGTTTACAGCGTCGATGCCTGGGTCAGCCTGCGCCGCCGAAGCTGATCAAAAAACGCACAAATCTATGCAGGCCACGTCTACCGTGGCCTGCGTCGTTTCTTCCCAAGGTTATCCACAACCTGATCCCCGGCGAATGTGCGCAAGTCGCTGAAACTGCTGGTTTTTTGATCAATTCCAGAAGAGCCCCGGCCAGCATGGCCTGGCGGGCTGTCTCTACAGGTTATCCACAGGCAGGTGCACGTTTAACTTGGATAACCGGATCAAGGGTCACTGCGCAGCACCAATTCCACCATCAGATCGTCGGCCAGGGTTTCCAGGCGCGATTGCAGTACATCCAGGGACAAGGTCAAGGGGACCGCGAGAATCGCTTCGGCGTGGAACAGCGGCTCACTGCTCATCGGCGCCGGCCGCACTTCAGTCACCAGCCGTTCCAGGTTCACGCCCTGCTCACTCAACAGTCGGGTGATATCACGCACGATTCCCGGCCGGTCATTGCCGACCAACTCCATGGCGATGGGTTTCCAGGTGCACGATTGCTCAATGCCGCTTTCGGCAATCAAGACGCGAATGCCTTGGGCGGACAGACCTTGCAGGGCATCGACCAGTTCATCGTAGGCCTCTGCCGGTACGCCGACCCGAAGGATCCCGGCAAATTGCCCGGCCATGCGCGACATGCGGCTTTCCAGCCAGTTGCCGCCGTGCTCGGCAATGCATTGGGCGATGCGCTCGACCTGCCCTGGCTTGTCTGGAGCGAAAACAGTGAGTACGAGGTGGTCCATGGCGCAGCCCTCTGGTCATGACTTTTGTTATAGAAAACCAAGTATAGGCAAGGCGCCGGAATCGGCTTGGCACTGCTGTTCTGTGGCGAGGGAGCTGGCTCCCTCGCCACAGAAAACAAAGCCCCATCGCCGGGCCACCAAAGATTATGTGTACAACTTTTTATATTTAACTGGAACAATCTCATGCTTTTTTGAGAACATCCCGATCCTCGACGTGACTGCAATGCGTCATGGGGTCGCAGAACGACGTAATTAGTCTAATTTTCACAACCGCAATTCATCATGTAGTATGCCGCAGCGCGCACTACATAACGTTGGATCGATGTCTGCCTCAGGCGCAGTCGCATCCCTGAAAGCCCCGTCAGCACGGTCTCCGCGCCGTTGATGGGTCCCCACCCAGCCGTCAGAAATGGCATGTACTGGTCCCAGGGTTTGTGGTTTAAATGCCAAAGGCTTCATTGTTAAATTGAAGAGCTGAAAAGCGAAATAGCTGAGCAGAGTGAGGCAAGCAATGACTGAACACGTTCAAGTCGGTGGCCTGCAGGTCGCCAAAGTCCTGTTCGACTTCGTGAACAACGAAGCCATTCCCGGTTCCGGCCTCACCGCCGACACGTTCTGGGCCGGTGCCGACAAGGTCATTCACGACCTGGCGCCGAAGAACAAAGCCCTACTCGCCAAACGCGATGATTTCCAGGCTCGTATCGATGGCTGGCACCAATCCCGTGCCGGTCAACCACACGATGCCGTGGCCTATAAAGCCTTCCTGCAAGACATCGGTTATCTGCTGCCAGAAGCGGCCGATTTCCAGGCAACGACGCAAAACGTCGATGATGAAATCGCCCGTATGGCCGGCCCGCAACTCGTGGTGCCAGTCATGAACGCCCGTTTCGCACTCAATGCTTCGAACGCCCGCTGGGGTTCGCTGTATGACGCGCTCTACGGCACCGACGCGATCAGCGAAGCTGACGGCGCGGAAAAAGGCAAAGGCTACAACAAGGTTCGCGGCGACAAGGTCATCGCCTTCGCCCGCGCCTTCCTCGACGAAGCGGCGCCATTGGCGGCCGGCTCCCATGTCGACTCTACCCGCTACACAATCGTTGACGGCAAACTGGTGGTCGCCCTCAAAGGCGGCAGCAACACCGGCCTGCGCAACGATGCCCAACTGATCGGCTTCCAGGGCGCTGCCTCGGCACCCACCGCGATCCTGCTGAAAAACAACGGCCTGCATTTCGAAATCCAGGTCGATGCCAGCACCCCGGTCGGCCAGACCGATGCCGCCGGTGTCAAAGACATCCTGATGGAAGCGGCGCTGACCACCATCATGGACTGCGAAGACTCGGTCGCTGCAGTCGATGCCGATGACAAAGTGGTGATCTACCGCAACTGGCTCGGCCTGATGAAGGGCGATCTGTCGGAAGAAGTCGCCAAGGGTGGTCAGACGTTTACCCGCACCATGAACGCCGACCGCACCTACACCGCCGTCGATGGCAGTGAACTGAGCCTGCATGGCCGTTCGTTGCTGTTCGTGCGCAACGTCGGTCACCTGATGACCATCGACGCGATCCTCGATAAAGACGGCAACGAAGTGCCGGAAGGTATCCTCGATGGCCTGGTCACTTGCCTGGCCGCGCTGCACAACCTGAACGGCAACACGTCGCGCAAGAACACCCGCACCGGTTCGATCTACATCGTTAAACCGAAGATGCACGGCCCGGAAGAAGCGGCGTTCACCAACGAGCTGTTCGGTCGCATCGAAGACGTGCTGGCCCTGCCACGCAACACCCTCAAAGTCGGGATCATGGACGAGGAGCGTCGTACCACGATCAACCTCAAGGCCTGCATCAAGGCTGCCAGTGAGCGCGTGGTGTTCATCAACACCGGCTTCCTCGACCGCACCGGCGACGAAATCCACACCTCCATGGAAGCCGGCCCGATGGTGCGCAAGGCCGACATGAAGGCGGAAAAATGGATTGGCGCCTACGAGAACTCCAACGTCGATATCGGCTTGAGCACCGGCCTGCAAGGTCGCGCACAAATCGGTAAAGGCATGTGGGCCATGCCGGACCTGATGGCCGCGATGCTCGAACAGAAAATCGCTCATCCACTGGCCGGCGCCAACACCGCCTGGGTCCCTTCGCCGACCGCCGCTGCCTTGCACGCGCTGCACTACCACAAGGTTGACGTGTTCGCCCGCCAGGCCGAACTGGCCAAACGTGCTCACGCCTCGGTGGACGACATCCTGACCATCCCGCTGGCGGTCAATCCGCAGTGGACTGCCGAGCAGATCAAGAACGAACTGGACAACAACGCCCAGGGCATTCTCGGTTACGTGGTGCGCTGGATCGACCAGGGCGTCGGCTGTTCGAAAGTGCCGGACATCAACGACATCGGCCTGATGGAAGACCGTGCGACGCTACGTATTTCCAGCCAGCACATCGCCAACTGGCTGCGTCACGGTATCGTCACTCAAGAGCAAGTGATGGAAAGCCTCAAGCGCATGGCGCCGGTGGTGGACCGTCAGAATGCCGGGGATGCGCTGTACCGTCCGCTGGCACCGAACTTCGACAGCAACATCGCCTTCCAGGCAGCCGTCGAACTGGTGATCGAAGGTACCCAGCAGCCAAACGGCTACACCGAGCCGGTCCTGCACCGTCGTCGTCGCGAGTTCAAGGCTGCCAATGGCCTGTAACTGAGCGTTTTCGCCGGACATGAAAAAGCCCTGATCGAACGATCAGGGCTTTTTCTTTTGCAAATGCGGTTCCCTGTGGGAGCGAGCGGCGCTGACAGGTCTGACCTCAGACTCCATCCCCAACTCATGCTTCACCAGCGCCAGCAACTGACCGCTATCAATCGGCTTGAGCAGGAAATCCACCACACTCAAATGCATCGCCGCAATGGCGTCTTTCACGTCGGCATCCCCCGAGACGATGATGATCGGCATCGCCGCCCGCTCCGACTCACGCACCCGGCGGATCAGATCCAGGCCGTCTATGTGGCCCATTCGCAGATCGGTGATCACCAGGCCAATCGCCGGTTTCTCTGCCAGCATTTTGAGTGCGGTCTCGCCACTGGCGGCGGTCAGGCAGCGAATCCCGTCCAGCGCCAGAATCTCTGACAGCAATTCCCGGGCGTCTTTATCGTCATCGACGATCAGCACGCGCTGCGGCGGCAGGTCAGGTTCCAGCATGACGGCACTGAGCGCCTCGCGCTCGGCGTCACTCAAAATATCGTGGTCGGACATGGCTTTCTCTACATGTTCAGTTCAATTCCCTAGCACAGTGGTCAGACATCGCTAAGCAGACCTTCAATGTGCACTTCGTCGGATATTTTTCCAATAGGGATGCCGAGAGGTTTTTCGCACAATTGCGTAAGGCTTTTCCGACATTCCCTCACACACATCACCTACCTAGACTTACGTCCAATGGGCACCCGGACCGCAGGGGCCGACCATGGCCGAGTCATCCGACGACAAAAAATCCAACAAGACTGCGGTTATGGTTATGAGTAAAGCGGACGCCTTCACACAGGCAGGGAAAACCGCGGTGTTGCAGAACATCCAGGGCACCTTGCAATTCCTTCAGCGCTTCCCGCCCTTCAATCAAATGGAACACGCGCACCTGGCGTACCTGGTTGAGCAGTGTCAGCTGCGTTTTTATGCGCCCGGCGAGAGCATCATCAAGCCTGCCGATGGCCCGGTTGAGCACTTTTACATCGTCAAGCAGGGCCGGGTCGTGGGCGAACGTCCGCACACGGCCAAGGGCGGCACTGAAACGACCTTCGAAATCACCACCGGCGAGTGTTTTCCCCTCGCCGCGTTGCTGGGCGAGCGGGCGACCCGCACCGAGCATCTCGCCGCCGAAGACACTTTTTGCCTACAGCTGAACAAGCTCGCGTTCATCAAACTGTTCGCCATTTCCAGCACCTTCCGCGACTTTGCCCTACGCGGCGTCAGTAGCCTTTTGGATCAGGTCAACCAGCAGGTCCAGCAAAAGGCCGTGGAAACCCTCGGCACCCAATACTCGCTCAACACCCGCCTCGGCGAATTGGCCATGCGCCATCCGGTGACCTGCAGCCCGGAGACACCGCTGCGCGAAGCCGTGACCCTGATGCATGAACAGCAGGTGGGCAGCATTGTGGTGGTCGATGCGCAAAAGGCGCCGCTGGGGATTTTCACCCTGCGTGACTTGCGTCAGGTCGTGGCCAACGGCACGAATGACTTCAACGAAACCATCGAACGGCACATGACCCATGCGCCGTTTTTCCTGTCGCCGGATCACAGCGCCTTTGACGCCGCCATTGCCATGACCGAGCGCCACATCGCCCACGTCTGCCTGGTCAAGAACCAGCGCCTGTGCGGTGTGGTCTCGGAACGTGACCTGTTTTCCCTGCAACGGGTCGACCTGGTGCACCTGGCGCGCACCATTCGCAGCGCCCAGCGCGTGGAAAACCTGGTCACCCTGCGCGGCGAGATTGGTCAACTGGTGGAGCGCATGCTGGCCCACGGCGCGTCTTCGACCCAGATCACCCACATCATCACCCTGCTCAACGACCACACCGTGTGCCGGGTGATCGAGTTGACCCTGGCCGAGAAAGGCGACCCCGGCGTGCCGTTCAGTTGGCTGTGTTTCGGCAGCGAAGGCCGCCGCGAGCAAACCCTGCACACGGATCAGGACAACGGCATCATTTTTGAAGCGCGGGACGCCGCCCACGCCGCTGAAATTCGCGGCAAGTTGCTGCCCATCGCCCAGCAGATCAACCAGAGCCTGGCCCTGTGCGGCTTCACCCTGTGCAAGGGCAACATCATGGCCGGCAACCCCGAGCTGTGTTTGTCCCGAACCGAATGGGCTCGGCGTTTTGCAGCGTTTATCCGCGAGGCAACGCCGGAGAACCTGCTCGGTTCGAGTATCTATTTCGATTTGCGCGTGGTCTGGGGCAGCGAGCAAGGCTGCGAACAGTTGCGCCGCGCAATTCTCGATCAAGTCGGCGACAACCGCTTGTTCCAGCGCATGATGGCCGAGAACGCCTTGCGCAATCGTCCGCCCGTGGGCCGTTTCCGTGAGTTTGTACTGGCCCGGAAAAATGGCGAGAAGGCCACCCTCGACCTGAAGGTCCAGGGCCTGACCCCGTTCGTCGATGCTGCACGTTTGCTGGCCCTGGCCAACGGCGTCGAAGCGAACAACACGCTGGAGCGCTTTCGCCAGTTGGTCGACAAGGAGGTCATCGACGCCCTGGACGGTGCAGCGTATGAAGAGGCGTATCACTTCATCCAGCAAACCCGCATGCAGCAACATCAACGCCAGACCCGGGAAAACCTGCCCTACTCCAACCGCGTGGACCCGGACAGCCTCAATCATCTGGACCGACGCATCCTGCGTGAATCCCTGCGCCAGGCCCAACGCCTGCAAAGCAGCCTGACCCTGCGGTATCAGCTATGAGCCTGTTTTCATGGTTGCGCCCGGCCGGCCCGATCCTGTCCGGGGAGCTGCAACTACGCCTGCAACGCTTGCCAACAGCGACCGGGCTGAGTGAATGCAGCCTGCGCGAACAGCGCTGGGTCGTGCTGGACCTGGAAACCACCGGGCTGAACCTGAACAAGGACCGCGTGCTGTCCATCGGCGCCGTGGTGATCGAGGACGGCGCGATCGATTTCAGCCAACAGTTCGAACGCACCCTGCAATGCACCGAAGTCAAACTCGGTCCCAGCGTATTGATCCACGGCATCGGCCCCAGCGCGATTGCCGCCGGCAGTGACCCGGCGCTGGCATTGGTCGAATTCATGGAGTACGTCGGTGACAGTCCGATCCTGGCCTTTCATGCGCCGTTCGACCAACACATGCTCGGCCGCGCCTTGAAAGATCATCTGGGCTACAAATTGCAGCATCCCTTTCTGGATGTGGCGGACATCGCCCCGCTGTTGTGCCCGCAAGCCAACATCCGCGAGGCCGGGCTGGACGAGTGGATCGACTGGTTCAAGCTCGAAGTCTTCGAGCGCCACAACGCCAGCGCCGATGCCCTGGCGACCGCCGAATTGGCGCTGATCCTGTTCAGCCGGGCACGGCAGCAGCAGATTCACAGCCCGTTGAATCTGCAGCAGCGCCTGAATCAGTGGAAGCGCCGGCAGCACACACCGTCCTTCTGATCTTCGGCCTCTGTTCCGGCCTCATCGCTCCCACAAGGTTATGCACAATCCCTGTGGGAGCGTGGCTTGCCCGCGATGAACGATGACGCGGTCTCCCGACCAACGCCGATTGCTTTATCTCCCCCGCCTCTGACACAATCGCGAACCATTCTCGTTAGTTAACGCTTCCCAATCGGTAATGCTACGTGACGTCAGTCCCAAGCCCCCAAAATGAGCTCGTCGGTGCGTTATATCGCGACCATCGCGGTTGGCTGTTGGCCTGGCTTCGGCGCAACGTGGCCTGCCCGCAACGGGCCGAAGACCTGAGTCAGGACACGTTCGTGCGTTTGCTCGGCCGTGAGCAATTGAAGGAACCGCGCGAGCCACGGGCCTTTCTGGTGGCCATTGCCAAAGGCCTGCTGTTTGACCACTTCCGCAGAGCCGCACTGGAACAGGCTTACCTCAACGAACTGATGCTGATCCCCGAAGCCGAGCAACCCTCGGTGGAAGAACAGCAAATGATCCTTGAAGACCTGAAAAACATCGATCGCCTGCTCGGCAAACTGTCGAGCAAGGCGCGGGCGGCGTTTCTCTACAACCGTCTCGACGGCCTCAATCACGCGCAAATCGCCGAACGCCTGGGCGTATCGGTGCCACGGGTACGCCAGTACCTGGCCCAGGGCATTCGGCAGTGCTACATCGCGCTGTACGGCGAGCCGACATGAACCCGATCAGTTCCAGGCCGGTATCGGCACAGGTACTGGACGCCGCGATTGCCTGGCAGCTGTCGCTGGATTCCGGCAACCCGGTCGAGCGCGAAGCGTTCTCCAAATGGCATGCCGCCCACGAAGAACACGCTCGCGCCTGGCGCCAGTTGGGCATGCTCGACCAGCGTTTCAGCGTCGCCAGCGGCCCGGCCCGCACCGCCCTGCTGCAATCGCGCGACAGCCTTCGCCGACGCGTGCGCAAGCTTGGCAGCGGCCTGGCCAGCGTCGTCGCGGTGGTGGGCCTGGCGCTGTTCACCGCAGATCGTTACCTGCCGCTCGACTATTGGCTGGCGGACCAGCGCACCGCCACCGGCGAACAACGCACCCTGCGCCTGGCCGACGGCACGCTGATCAACCTCAACACCCACAGCGCCGTGGACGTTCGCTTCGACGAGAAGCAGCGCCGGGTCATTCTTCAGGAAGGCGAGATCCTGGTCGAAACCGCCCATGGCGATGCCCGACCGTTTATCGTCGAAACCCGCGAAGGCAGCATGCGCGCCCTGGGCACGCGTTTTCTGGTCAAGCGCGAAGCAGAAGGGACGCGCCTGAGCGTGCTGCAGTCGGCGGTGGCCGCACACCCTGAGTCGAGCCCGCAAGAGCAGATCCTGCGCGAAGGCCAGCAAGTGCTGATACGCAACGACAGCCTGGGCCCGGTGGCTGCGCTCGGCCAGGGCGCCGATGCCTGGACACGCGGCATGCTGGTGGTGGACAACGCGCGGCTGGGAGACCTGGTGCACGAACTCGGCCGCTATCGCCGTGGGCATCTGGGTGTGACGCCGGAGGTGGCCGACCTGCGGATCACCGGCAGCTTCCCGCTCAAGGACACCAATCTGGCGCTGAACGCATTGCTGCCGACCCTGCCGGTGCAGATTGAGCAGCACACCTCGTGGTGGGTGACGGTGGCGGCGAAGACTGAGGCCAAGCGCAATCCCCTGTAGGAGCTGGCCTGCCAGCGATGGTCGTTAACGATAACGCCATGCTCATTGGATAAACGCGGGGCCTTAAAGGGCATAGCTGGGCAAACCGGCTCCTGCTGGTCCGCGATGACCTCGAAATAACTGAATCGAAATTATTTTCATCCCGCCCTATCACTTTTCAGTTTTCGCTCGGCACCTAGGCAATTGAGAAGTATTCCCTTTCAGGAGCCGCCGTATGTCCCGTTCACCAGACACCTTGTTGCGCCCCCGTTTGCTGGCGGTTGCCATTGCGCTTTGCGCCCCCCTGGCCAGTAGCCAACTGATTGCCGCTGAACAAGCCTCCAGCGTTCGCGCCTACAACCTGCCGGCCGCCCCCCTGGCCAGCACGTTGAACCAGATCGCCAGCCAGGCCGGCCTGGCGTTGACGCTCAATCCGTCGCTGGCGGCAGGCAAGACCTCGGCACCGGTCAAAGGCCCGTTCGACGCCCCTGGCGCCCTGCGTGAAGCCTTGCGCGGCAGCGGCCTGCAACTGGAGCAGAGCGGCAACGGCACCTACAGCCTGGCGGCCGTGCCCGAGGGCGCCTTGGCCCTGCCGGCGACCAGTGTGATCGGCACACAAGACACTGAAAGCGCCTGGGGACCGGTGCAAGGCTACCTGGCCAAGCGCACCGCCGCCGGGACCAAGACCGACACCGCTCTGGCCGAAGTGCCGCGCTCGATTTCGGTTGCCACTCGCGAGCAGATGGACGATCGCAACGTTCACAGCCTCGACGATGCCGTGCGCTATATGCCGGGCATCACCGCCAGCAGTTACGGCAGCGACACCCGTGCAGACTGGTTGCGTGTACGTGGTTTCGAACCCACCCAATTCCTCGACGGCCTGCCACTGCCTAATGGCGTATACGCCAACCCAAAACAGGAAACCTGGAACCTCGACCGCCTGGCCCTGTTGCGTGGCCCAGCCTCCTCCCTCTATGGCCAGACCCCGCCGGGCGGCCTGCTGGACATGGTCAGCCGCCGTCCCGGCGCCGAGTCCAGCAATGAAATCCAGCTGCAATACGGCAGCGACAATCACCGCCAGATCAATTTCGCCAGCACCGGCAAGATCGACGATGAAGGCCAGTTCCTCTACAGCCTGAGCGGTGTCGTGCGCGACAGCGGCACTCAGATCGACCATGTCGACAACAAGCGTTACAACATCGCGCCAAGCCTGACCTGGAACATCGACGAAGACACCCGTTTCACCCTGCTCACGCAATTCACCCGTGACGATACCGGCATCACCAGCCAGTTCCTGCCGATCCAGGGCACCAGGATCGACATGCCGTTCGGCGATGTTTCCCACCACAAGAATCTCGGCGACCCGGACTGGGAATACTACGACCGCACCTATTACGCACTGGGCTACGCCTTCGAGCATCGCTTCAACGATGTCTGGCAGTTCCGGCAGAACCTGCGCTACACCAAATCCGATCTTTCTTTCCAGGCCATCACCGTCGGCGCCTACCCGTTTACCGAGGTCGACAACGCAGGCAACGTGGGCCGCTCGACCACCAGCACCGACGAAGACATCAGCCAGTTTGCGGTGGACAACAACTTCCAGGCCGATTTCGACACCGGCGATATTCGTCACACCCTGCTGCTCGGTCTCGATCACCAGCGCAGCAATACCCACTACACCTCGATCTTCGGTAGCGCGCCGGCCACTAACGTGGTCAGCCCGATCTACGGCCAGACGATCGTTCGTCCACCACGTTCCAGTGCGTTCTATGACTACGACCAGAAGACCTACCAGACCGGTCTGTACATCCAGGACCAGATGGCCCTCGATCAATGGCGCCTGACGCTGGGGGGCCGTGAAGACTGGGTCCACACCGGCACCAGGTTCTTCAATCACGACGACGCAACCAACACTGAACGCGACAAGAAATTTAGCGGCAACGCGGCAATCAGCTACGTGTTCGACAACGGCTTCGTGCCCTACTTGTCGTACGCCGAGTCGTTCCAGCCGACCAGCAAAGCCACGGCCTCGCCGACCGACTCGTTCAAGCCGACCGAAGGCGAGCAATGGGAACTGGGCCTCAAATATCAACCGCCGGGCAGCAACACCTTACTGAGCGCTGCGGTGTATGACCTGACGCAGAAAAACGTCTCTGTCACCACCACCAACGCCGATAACGTTTCGATCACCAGCCAGACCGGCGAAGTGAAAGTCAAAGGCCTGGAGCTGGAAGCCGTTTCCGACGTGACCGAGAATCTCAAGGTCATCGCCGCTTACACCCTGGCCAAATCCGAAGTGCAAAAAGGCGACTTCAAGGGCAATCGCCTGCAACTGATGCCTAACCAGCAGGCTTCGCTGTGGGCTGACTACACGTGGCACAACGGCGTGCTGGACGGTTTCGGCATCGGCGCCGGCGCGCGCTATACCGGCAACACCTACGGCGACCAGGCCAACACCTGGCTAGGCAAGGCCGACGCCTACACCGTGTTCGACGCCGCTGTTCACTATGACCTCGGCCGTCTCGACAACAGCCTTAAAGGCGCCTCGCTGGCACTGAACGCGACCAACCTGCTCGACAAGGACTACATCTCCACTTGCGACGGTTTCTACTGCTACTACGGCGACCAACGCAGTGTCGTCGCCAGTGCCACCTACAAGTGGTAATGGCTTGATCTGACACGCCCTATACCCAGGCCGTCCTTCATGGACGGCCTGGGTATTCCTGAAGGCCATGAAATGAAAAGCAAAACAATTCGCCGCTGGTCCGCCGTGCACACCTGGTCCAGCCTGATCTGCACGGTGTTCCTGCTGATGCTGGCCCTGACCGGCCTGCCGCTGATTTTCCATCACGAGATCGACCATTGGCTGGGCGATGCCGCCGAACTGAAGGTTATGCCTGCGGACACCCCGCGCCTGAATTTGCAGCAGTTGGTGCAGGCCGCCGAGCAGCATCGCCCCGACAACGTCATGCAGTATTTCGGTTTCGAGGACGATGAGCCCGACGCCGTGGTCGCGATCATGGCGCCCACCGCCGGCACCGAACCGAATTCGTCCCACACCTTCATGCTCGACGCCCGCACTGGCGAAGCGCTGGAGATGCCGTCGGCCAACGGCGGTTTCATGATGTTCATGTTGCGCCTGCATGTAGACATGTTCGCCGGCCTACCGGGCAAGTTGCTGCTGGCATCCATGGGCATCCTGTTCGTGATGGCGATCATTTCCGGCACCGTGCTGTATTTGCCGTTCATGCGGCGCTTGCAATTCGCCACCGTGCGCCAGGACAAATCCACCCGCCTGCGCTGGCTCGACCTGCACAACCTGATCGGCGTCGTGACCCTGACCTGGGCCCTGGTGGTGGGCGTGACCGGGGTCATCAGTGCCTGCGCCGACTTGCTGATCGCCGCCTGGCGCAACGACAGCCTCAGCGCGATGATCGCGCCGTACCGCGACGCACCGCCGCTGACACAATTGGCGCCCGCGACCCGGTTGCTGGACATCGCCAACGAAGTCGCGCCGGACATGCAGCCAGACTTCATCGCCTTCCCCGGCACCCGCTTCTCCAGCGAACACCATTACGCGGTGTTCATGAAAGGCAGCACGCACCTGACCTCGCACCTGCTGACGCCAGTACTGATCGACGCCAGCACCCTGCAGGTCACCGCCGTGGCCGAACGCCCGTGGTACATGGACGCCATGGGCATGTCGCAGCCGCTGCACTTCGGTGACTACGGCGGCATGCCGATGAAAATCCTCTGGGCGACCCTGGATGTGCTGACGATCATCGTGCTCGGTAGCGGGGTTTACCTTTGGCTGGTACGGCGCAAAACCGCGAAACCGCTGCTGGAAAAAGCGGAGAGCGTGGCATGAGGCCCCGCCAGTCGAACTTCTGGAAGGTCTTCGCCACCCCCACCGTCATCGCCCTGTTCAGTGCCGCCGGGTTGTTTGCCGCGCTCCTGGGCGATGGCATTTGGGATGCCTTGAGCTGGCTGGGCTTGGGGATTCCCGCTGTGCTTGGCCTGCGAGGATTGATGCAACGCAATTGACGTGACATCCCCTGTAGGAGCGAGCCCTGCTCGCGATGCATTCGAATACGCCGCGGGGCATCAGGCGTACCGCGTCATCGTTGCCGACCATCGCGACGGTGCGACGATTCGACAGGCTCGCCCCTACAGGTCATACGACAACCACTCTTCCCCGCCCGTCGCCTTCTTCCGCAAATCCTCTGACATATTTGTTGACACTTTAACCTGTGTGCTTCTATAAAGACGCATGTTGTACGACAACCTACAACAACTGCAGCACCAAAAAATCCAAAAATAAAGAATGGTGAAGTGATGAAAGTCAAAGGCATCCGTTGGTGGATGGTCGGTCTGGTGACTGCCGGCCTGATGGTCAACTACCTGGCTCGCAATACCCTCTCAGTGGCCGCTCCGACCCTGATGAGCGAAATGAACATCTCCACCGAGCAGTACTCGCACATCGTTGTCGCCTGGCAGGTGTGCTATGCGCTGATGCAACCGGTTGCCGGCTACATCATCGATGCCATCGGCACCAAAATGGGCTTCGCCATTTTTGCTTTCGCCTGGTCGATCGCCTGTGCGCTGGCGGCACTGGCGACGGGTTGGCAGGGACTGGCGTTTGTCCGCGGCCTGCTCGGCCTGACGGAAGCGGCCGGTTTGCCGGCGGCGGTCAAGACTTCCACCGAATGGTTCCCGGCCAAAGAGCGCTCGGTGGCCATCGGCTGGTTCAACATCGGCTCGTCGATCGGTGCCGTGCTGGCGCCGCCTCTGGTGGTCTGGGCAATCCTGCACAGCGGCTGGGAGCTGGCGTTCCTGATCGTCGGCGGCCTGGGCGTCGCCTGGACGTTCCTGTGGATGATCCTCTACAAGCATCCGCGCGATCAAAAACGCCTGAGCGATGAAGAACGCGACTACATCCTCAGCGGTCAGGAAGATCACTTCAAAGACACAACCCACAAAAAGGGCAGTTGGAAGAAGATCATCGGCAGCCGCAACTTCTACGCCATCGCCAGTGCCCGGATGCTCTCCGAGCCGGCCTGGCAGACCTTCAACGCGTGGATCCCACTGTACCTGATGACCGAGCGACACATGAACATCAAGGAAATCGCGATGTTCGCCTGGCTGCCGTTCCTTGCCGCTGACCTGGGCTGCGTGCTCGGTGGTTACCTGAGCCCGTTCTTCCACAAGTACTGCAACGTGTCGCTGTTCACTTCGCGCAAAATGGTCCTGCTGTTCGGCGCCTCGTGCATGATCGGCCCTGCGTGCATCGGCCTGGTGGCCAGCCCTTACACCGCCATTGCGTTGCTGTGCATCGGTGGCTTTGCCCACCAGACCTTGTCCGGTGCGCTGTATGCGATCACCTCCGACTCGTTCGGCAAAAACGAAGTGGCCACCGCCACGGGCATGGGCGGCATGTTCGGCTACCTGGGTGCAGCCGCCTTCACCTTGGTGTTTGGCGTGATGGTGACCAAGATCGGCTACAGCCCGCTGTTCGTGGTGCTGGCGATTTTCGACATCGTGGCAGCGTTCATCGTCTGGACCGTTGCTCGTGAACTCAAGCCTCAGGCAGCTTCAGGCCCTGAAGCCGGGCAGACGCTGCAACCCGCCAGCTAACACGCAAACCCTGTAGGAGCGAGCCTGTCGAATCGTCGCACCGTCGCGAGGGTCGTTAACGATGACGCCGCGCACCTGACACCGTGCGGCGTCCTCAGGTTTTTCGCGAGCAGGCTCGCTCCTACAGGTGACGGTGATCTTGAGCTATCGCATCCACGCGTTATGCTGCGTGACACCGCCACCGACCGAGTGCCTGCCATGTCCGCCCCGAGCATGACCCTGTACCACAACCCTCTTTCGCCCTTCGTCCGCAAAGTCATGGTGCTGCTGCACGAAACCGGTCAACAGGACCGCGTGGCCCTGCAAAACTGCGTGCTCACACCCGTCGCCCCGGACCAGGCCCTGATCGACGACAACCCACTGAGCAAAATCCCCGCCTTGCGCCTGCCCGACGGCAACGTCATCCACGACAGCCGGGTGATCCTCGACTATCTCGACCACCAGCACGTCGGCAACCCGCTGATTCCCCGCGACGGCTCCGCACGCTGGCGGCGCCTGACCCTGGCCTCTATGGCGGACGGCATCATGGACGCCGCCGTGCTGGTCCGTTACGAAGTGGCCCTGCGTGCCCCGGAAAAACACTGGGATGAATGGCTCGACGGTCAGCGCGACAAGATCCACCGCGCCCTGGCTTTGCTGGAAAAAGATGCGATCGCCGAACTGACCAGCCATTTCGATGTGGCGGCGATCAGCGTGGCCTGTGCCTTGGGCTACCTGGACTTGCGCCATCCGGACCTGGCCTGGCGTGATGCGAACCCGCAGTTGGCAGCGTGGTATTTCGAGGTGAGCCAGCGGCCTTCGATGATTGCGACCATGCCAAAGGTTTAACCAGACCCCACCAACGCACTAGCAGTTCTGATAGTGGGCAAAAACTGAAAAAGCTCCGATGCTCAAGGTTCGGCCAACCGGACCTTGCACGGAGCTCAAGCCATGCCCAATTCACCCCATGAAACCCTGCTGTGCCGCTACCACTACGATCCGCTGGACCGCCAGAGTGGCTGCACGCTACCTCAACAACCGGTCATCCAGCGTTTTCATTGTGACGGCCGATTGACCACTGAAATCCAGGGCGGTACGCGCTGGAGCATCCTCCAGCACGACGACCATCTGCTCGCACAACGAAATCATCGCGAAGCAAGCGTGACCGCCACGTTACTGGCGACCGATCAGCAACGTTCCGTGCTCAACACCCTCGACGCCACGGGACCTCATCCCCTCGCTTATTCCCCTTATGGCCATCATCCGGCGGTCGATAGACTGCTGAGCCTGCGCGGCTTCAATGGCGAACAGCCTGACCCGTTGACCGGGCACTATCATTTGGGCAATGGGTATCGGCAGTTCAACCCGGTGTTGATGCGGTTTAACAGCCCGGACAGTTGGAGTCCGTTTGGGGAGGGGGGGTTGAATGCGTATGGGTATTGCTTAGGTAACCCGGTAACTGGAAATGATCGATCAGGGCATACCCCGATTTTTTTAAAATCCTTCCTGAGATGGGCTGGAATATATAAAAAGTCCGCCGCCAAATCTGCCATCAAAAAATTTGACGAAATAGTCGCTTCAGAGGCGACAGTAGGCAACTTATTTAAAGCACCAAGAGATATGGATCTCAATATTACCCAAGGCGTGCTAATAGACATCAAAGCCAACACGAAACTAACTGAAGGGCTGTACACATATAAAAACAAAATCGCAACATACACAGTTCAATCCACAATCAGTACACGACCAAGAGCCGGAGTACTCAAAAACATAACACCTTTAGAAAACATTTCACAGACCAACAAAGATTTTATTAGCGAAATACAATCAGCATTAAAAAATAACGGTTATATAAGTACAAACAGTGACATCTATCAATTCCATCCAGCAATCAGAAAACAGCGCCATACAAAATTTATGACCGAAACTGAAGCGAGAAACATAAGAGATGCGGAAGAGTCAGCCTGGAAGAACAGTAAGCCGTACATACAAGGACGTCGGGATCACTGGAAGTACAAGGGAGGAATGTGACTCACACCTGAAATTTTCATGGCCAACATCTCCACCATTTTCTAATTTGATTCAGGACCAATAGCCAAAAAGCCTATCAGTTCTGATAGTGGGCAAAACCTGAAAAAGCTCCGATGCTCAAGGTCCGGCCAACCGGACCTAGCACGGAGCTCAACCCATGCCCGATTCACCCCATGAAACCCTGCTGTGCCGCTACCACTACGATCCGCTGGACCGCCAGAGTGGCTGCACGGTGCCTCAACAACCGGTCATCCAGCGTTTTCATTGTGACGGCCGATTGACCACTGAAATCCAGGGCGGTACGCGCTGGAGCATCCTTCAGCAAGGCGATCAGTTGCTGGCGCAACGAAATCATCGCGAAGCAAGCGTGACCGCCACGTTACTGGCAACCGATCAGCAACGTTCGGTGCTCAACGCCCTCGACGCCACGGGACCTCATCCCCTCGCTTATACCCCTTATGGCCATCATCCGGCGGTCGATAGACTGCTCAGCCGGCGCGGCTTCAACGGCGAACAGCCGGACCCGCTGACCGGGCACTATCATCTGGGCAATGGGTATCGGCAGTTCAACCCGGTGTTGATGCGGTTTAACAGTCCGGACAGCTGGAGTCCGTTTGGGGAGGGAGGGTTGAATGCGTATGGGTATTGTGGGGGCGAGCCGATCAACAGGGTGGATCCGAATGGGCATGCACTCATCAAACCGCTCATCAAGCAAATGACAACTCAGTTGAATGCTTTGCCAAGCCCCCCGACCAACTCGCTTAGCAAGCTCACCAAAAACCTGTTGAAGACCTCAAAAAGAGAGCTTGGAGGAAAAAGGGGCATCGGAAAACTGGTCAAGGCATCCGGAATAAGAGCGGAAAAAGTTCTTTTGGAACACGCCTTTCAAAAAGTTGAAAAATCACTAAACCATCAGTTCTCTTCGAGCCAATCAATTTTAAAATCCACTTCGCCGCCGCCCTACCGCTCTCAAAATCTGGATGCAATCAAACTCAACATCAGTATGTTCAATGACACCCTCAAAGACTTGGGCAACGGAGGAAAACAATTCCTGACACCACAAACCCTTGAGACGATAAATGCTCTGCATATCAAGGCCGACTATCAAGTTCAACTAATCACAGAGCAACGCGTACTACCAAAATACTCAATGTTCCCCTATCCGCCCCCGCCTTATCCGATCCCTGCCCAAGACACACTCCCGCCCCCCTATTATGGACAGATTAAAATTCGCCAATCATAGGACGCGCTATCGTTGCCGCAGGTACGCGTCCCAACGCTTGGAACCTGATCAACAATCAGGCTTGTCCGCCGTAAACCGTCGAGCCGGATTCACCGCCGCGCCAAACTCACGCAAGGCCTTGGCACCAATCAGCAGCGGATAGTTAAAGCTGCTGCGGTCCGTCAGGTTGACCTCGACCGTGCGCTTGACGTTGCCCAGGCACAATTCCAGATCGACCACCGGGCGCTTGGAAGGCGCGGCGGTTTCTTCGTCATCGTCCTCTTCGGAGCGGGTCTTGATCTTGCTGATACGCGCGACCTTGTGTTCGTAGACTTTGTCGCTCGCCCCCTTGGTGGCGAGGCGGAAACGCACCCAGTTCTCGCCATCACGGGTAAAGGTTTCGATGTCCTTGGCCGACAGCGACGCCGTCAGGGCGCCGGTGTCCATTTTCGCCTTGAGCACTTCACCGCCGATTTCCGGCAGGGCAATGTATTCGTAACGCCCGTACAGGGTGGGCTCGGCGGCCAGCACCGGCAGGGCTAACAGGGACAGCAGTGCGAGAAGGGATTTCACGTGATGGGCATCCTGGGTGAATGGGCAGCGAAATTTTAGACCGTCAGCGGGCAATTCGTTCGTTCTTGAAATCGCTTCGCGGGCAAGCCGCGTTCCCACCGGGTTTTATCTGACTCAAAAACACCGCAATCCACTGTGGGAACGGGCTTGCCCGCGAAGGGGCCGGTGCAATCAGCATCATGATGTGACCTGATTTTCCTGCCCAGCCTACCCATCCAATGGTGAAACATTCGTCATCAGCCGATTTGGCCTGCCGACCGAAGCTGCTTATCATGGCGCGCCCAAAGGCTTTCAAGAGTTACTTATGCGCCGCCTGCTCACCGGCTGTTTCGTCACCCTGCTGCTGTTGCTCAACACCCTGACCCTGATCGGGCCCTTGATGGTGTTTGCCCTGCTCAAACTGGTGCTGCCCGGTCGCTTTCGCGATTACGCCTCCTGGTCGGTGATGTGGATCGCCGAGACCTGGTCGGAAATCGACAAGCTGATCTTCCGCCTGTGCATTCCCACCCAATGGGATATACGCGGCGGTGATGACCTGCGTCGCGACACCTCCTACCTGGTCATCAGCAATCACCAATCCTGGGTCGATATCCCGGCGTTGATCCAGACGCTGAACCGACGCACACCGTTCTTCAAATTCTTCCTCAAGAAAGAGCTGATCTGGGTGCCGTTCCTGGGCCTGGCGTGGTGGGCGCTGGATTACCCGTTCATGAAGCGCTACTCCAAGGCGTTTCTGGCCAAACACCCCGAGTTGGCCGGCAAGGATCTGGAGATCACCCGGCAGGCCTGCGAATTGTTCAAGCGCCAACCCGTGACGGTGGTCAATTATCTGGAAGGCACTCGCTACACCGCAGCCAAAAGCGCTCAGCAGCAGTCACCGTTCACTTACCTGCTCAAGCCCAAGGCCGGCGGCGTGGCGTTTGTGCTGGCGGCAATGGGCGAACAACTGGATGCGATTCTCGACGTGACCGTGGTCTATCCGCAGCAGGGGATTCCGGGGTTCTGGGATCTGATCAGCGGCAACGTGCCAAGGGTCATCATCGACATCAAGACCCGCGAACTCGACCCGGCGCTGTGGCAGGGCGATTACGAAAACGATCCGCTGTTTCGCGAGAAAATCCAGAACTGGGTCAACCAGCTCTGGATCGAGAAGGACCAGCGCATCGACGCGTTGCGGGGTGAAAGTCGCTGATCAACTGCCGGTGCCGATACCGGTGCCCCAGATGCCGCCCAGGCTTTGCAATAGCGAACCGGCAACGCCCTGCTGACCGAGGTATTGCAGGATCACCGGGGCAAACATGCCGACCATGCCGCTGTCCATGCCCAGGGCGCTGAAGGCGTTGTTCAAGTCGTTGGTGTCCTTGACGTTGCCCAAGGCATTATCCAGTCCCGCCGCCTTGCCGCTTGCACCGAGCAAACCGGCGAGCGCGCCCAGTTCGCCACCACCCGACAGGCTGTCGATGCCCGGCACACTTTTGGCCAGTTCAGAATAATCGGTCGAACTCAGCTGATTCTTCGCCAGCCCCAGCATCGCCCCGGTGCCACCGATCACTTGTTGCGGCGTTACGTTCAACTGGCTGAGCGCGCCCAGCAAGTCGGCTGTCTGCGGCGTCGGCGCGGCATTGGTGGCCGCGTTACCGCCCTGCATCCCCGAAATGGCGTTGGCCGCATCGCCCAGGCTGAACTGGGCGAAGACCGGGCTGGCCGCCAGGGTCATCAGCGAAGCCAGTGCAATACCGCGTGAAATCTTCATCCAGACATCCTCTATGAAAAACCGCCCGGCAGTGGGCGGTGAACAGCTGCGCATTGGACTGGTTTCCCCCGACATTGTTCCCGCACCTGTAGGAGCGAGCCTGCTCGCGAAAAACGCAGGGACAACGCGGTCATTCAGATAGCACGCGTTATCGTTGGCGTCCATCGCGAGCAGGCTCGCTCCTACAGGGATCAGGTTCATCACAATATTTTCCCGGTGCTGCATCCAGTCCCGTCCCACGCCCGTATATCAAGCACGGACAGACATTCCTGGCCGACTCCTCACCAAAGGATCATCACCATGACACGCACCTCGATCAAAACCCCGTTGATTGCCAGCCTGCTGACCCTGGCCCTTGGCGGCGTCGCCCTGAACACCAGCGTGCAAGCCGCTACCATGAGCCACGACAGCGTGATGGTCGGCGGCCAAAGCATGCTGCCGAGCAAAGACATCGTCGATAACGCGGTCAACTCCTCCGATCACACCACCCTGGTCGCCGCCGTGAAGGCCGCAGGCCTGGTCGACACCCTCAAGGGCAAAGGCCCGTTCACCGTTTTCGCCCCGGTCAATTCGGCGTTTACCGCCCTGCCCGCCGGTACCGTCGACACCCTGCTGAAACCGGAAAACAAAGCCACCCTGACCAAGATCCTCACTTACCACGTGGTCGCCGGCAAACTCGACATGATGACCCTGGCCGAGAAGATCAAGGCCGGCGGCGGCAAGACCGAACTGACCACAGTCGCCGGCGGCAAGCTATGGGCAATGATGAACGGCCCGCACAACATCACGATCAAGGATGAAAAAGGCGACGTCGCCGACATCACCACCTATGACGTGTACCAGTCCAACGGTGTGATTCAGGTCATCGACAAAGTCCTGATGCCGAAAAGCTGAGCCGTGCCGCCGGCCCCGTACCTGGGGGCCGGCGGTTTTTCCGGGGTATCCGCTGGTGAATGGAACAACTGCGCACCGTGAACTAACCTCTGCCTGCAACCGGCACCACCCGCCGCCGACCGTGGCCACCCTGATTGCCTGGAGAACCGCTATTTCCATCGCCGACGCCGATCAGCTCAGGCAGCTCCTGGCCCAGTGCTCACTGGGTGACCGCCGTGCGTTCGAGACGCTTTACCGCAGCGTCGGCCCGCGCTTGCATGGCGTGGCCCTGCGGTTCATGGGGCGCCCCGACCTGGCCGAAGAAGTGCTGCAAGAAAGCTTCGTGCGAATCTGGAACAACGCCTCGCGCTACGAACCGCATCTGTCGGCGCCATTGACCTGGATGATCAACATCACCCGCAACCAGGCGATCGACCAGTTGCGCAAACACCGCGACCGGCCGTTGAGCGATCTCGAAGAACAATCACTGGAGGACGAAACCCCATCCGCCCACGAACAGCTGAACAGTGCCCGCGAGGCCAGCGCCTTGAAGCGCTGCCTGGACAGCCTCGAGGGCATGCAGCGCCAATCAATCACCATCGCCTACTTTCAGGGAATGTCCGGCGCCGAACTGGCCGAACACCTGGCGGTGCCGCTGGGATCGGTGAAATCCTGGATCCGCCGTGGCATGGAACGCCTGCGCAGGTGCCTTGAATCATGAACTATCAAACGCCGTCCCTGCGCCGCGCCCTCGCCGCCGACTACGCCATTGGCTTGATGCCCTTGGCCGCGCGTCGACGTTTCGAACAGCTGCTGCTGGAAGACGCGGCGCTACGTGTGGAGTTGGCGCAATGGCAGGAAAGCCTGGCCAGCCTCACCGATACCCTGCCTGAGCAACCGGTGCCGGACCGCGTGTGGAAAGGCATTACCGCGCGCATCGAGCCGCAGGTCCTGCATGTGCCGCACAAACGCCCGTTCTGGAACTGGCTGCGGGCAACGGCGGCAATTGCCTCCCTGGTGATTGCCGTGACCCTCGGTGTGATCTACACCCGCGACGATGTGCGCTACAGCGCAACCCTGGCCAGCGCCGATGCGCAGCCGGCATTGCGCGTCCAGGCGCACGCCGATTACCTGCAAGTCGAACCGCTGGCATTGGCGGCGATCACACCGCAGCAAAGCCTGGAACTGTGGGCGATACCGGCCGACGGCAAACCGGTTTCCCTCGGGGTAATCCCGGCGGGCGGCAAAGGCAAGGTTGAACTGAGCGACGCGCAGAAAGCGCTGATCGGCAAACCGATTGCGCTGGCGGTCAGCCTGGAACCGAAGGGCGGTTCGCCGACCGGGCAACCGACCGGGCCGGTGTTGTATCAAGGGGCGTTGGCGGCGTTGTAATCGCCCTTGTGGCGAGGGCTGTGAACACTGCGCAAATACGGCGCCACTATCAGTTCTGTTAGTAGGCAGTTCAGTTCGATTGCGCCACAGTAAAACCCTGAATGACCGGATATTTCAGGGAGCCCTGACCATGCCCTCCAATCGCGCTACCGTGCTGTGCCGCTACCACTACGATGCACTGAATCGAGTGACCGCCAGTGCGCCCTCGGCGCAGGCAAGCGTTCAGCGCTTCTATCTGAAAGACCGCCTGACCACCGAAATCCAGGGCGCCGTGCAGCGTTCGATCATGCAGCACGAAGATCAACTGCTGGCGCAGCGAGAACGCCAAACCACCGCCGTGCAAACCCACCTCCTGGCCACGGATCAACAGCGTTCGGTGTTGAACCTGCTCGACGCCAGTGTGCGGCATCCACTCGCCTACACACCTTACGGTCATCGGCAGAACGGCTTGCTCAGCCTGCTCGGGTTCAATGGCGAACGGCGGGATCCGGTGACGGGGTCTTATTTGTTGGGCAATGGTTATCGAGCGTTTAACCCGGTGTTGATGCGGTTTAACAGTCCGGACAGTTGGAGTCCGTTTGGGGAGGGTGGGTTGAATGCGTATGGGTATTGTGTGGGGGATCCGGTGAATCGGCTGGATCCTATGGGGCATGCTGGAATTTTTGGATTCCTGAAATGGTTAGGGAAAACCATTGGTTTGAGGCAGTCAAATACGTTAAAGAACACCGGTCTTGACGATATGCCTAATGAGATATTAGAAAAAATATTTGGAAATCTTCAGGGCAAGGATCTTGCGAATGTCTCCCAAACCTCAACACGCATGAACGAATCGGTAAAAGCCTTAACCTCCTTAAACATGATGAGGCTTATTGAAAAAACCTCTGGAAAGAACCTTTTACCTGTCATAACCGATGTCGGGTTTGGGCAAGTCAAAGGAATTGCCCCCTCGGCGGCAGTCCAATCGGGAATAACCTTTCACGATGCCATAAGAAATTATCCGTACCCGATGGTGCAGCATATGAATGACAGAGTTGTGCACTTTGGGCCCCTTCCGCTGGATTTACCTCATCCTGAGCCACTCAATGCATTGGCGTCGGGTATACGAAGTGGAAATTGGTTTTAAGGTGCGCAAAAAGGGCGACCTCAAGTCGCCCTTTTTATCTATAGCCCTTACGCCGCACTAAACATCTTGTGCGGATCAATCACAAACTTCTTCGGCACGCCGGCATCGAACTCGCCATAACCCTGCGGCGCCTGATCCAGGCTGATCACCTGCACGCCCACCACTTCGGCGATATTGATGCGGTCCCACATGATCGCCTGCATCAGCTGGCGGTTGTACTTCATCACCGGGGTCTGGCCGGTGTGGAAGCTGTGGGATTTGGCCCAGCCCAAACCGAAGCGAATGCTCAGGCTGCCCATTTTCGCGGCGGCGTCGACGGCACCCGGATCTTCGGTGACGTAAAGGCCAGGGATACCGATCTTGCCCGCCACACGTACCACACCCATCAGCGAGTTGAGCACGGTGGCCGGGGCTTCGTGTTTCACGCCGTCATGGCCGTGGCCGCGGGCTTCGAAGCCGACGGCGTCGATGGCGCAATCCACTTCCGGCTCGCCCAGCAGCGCGGCGATCTGTTCGTGCAGCGGGGTGTCCAGGGACAGGTCGGCGATTTCGAAACCCTGGGCCTTGGCGTGGGCCAGGCGCACGGTGTTGACGTCACCGATGATCACCACGGCGGCACCCAGCAGGCGAGCCGAAGCGGCAGCCGCCAGACCGACCGGACCGGCGCCGGCGATGTACACCGTGCTGCCCGGGCCAACGCCCGCCGTCACGGCGCCGTGGTAACCGGTTGGCAGGATGTCGGAGAGGCAGGTCAGGTCACGGATTTTCTCCATGGCCCGGTCGCGGTCCGGCAGTTTCAGCAGGTTGAAGTCGGCGTACGGCACCATCGCGTACTCGGCCTGGCCACCGGTCCAGTCGCCCATGTCGACGTAACCATAAGCACCGCCCGGACGCGCCGGGTTGACACTCAGGCACACGCCGGTGTGCATTTCCTTGCAGGAACGGCAGCGCCCGCAAGCCACGTTGAACGGAACCGACACCAGGTCGCCGATTTGCAGGTTCTCGACGTCGCTGCCCTTCTCGATCACTTCACCGGTGATCTCGTGGCCCAGCACCAGGCCGGTTTGTGCCGTGGTACGGCCGCGCACCATGTGCTGGTCGGAACCACAAATGTTGGTGGAAACCACACGCAGGATGACGGCGTGATTAATCTTCCTGCCGCGCGGGTCCTGCATTTTCGGATAGTCGATTTTCTGTACTTCGACCTTGCCAGCGCCGAGATACACCACACCACGATTGCCAGACATGCTTTCACCTCGCTGTTGTTTTTATGGAACCGCGTTGCCCAGGCAGGCAGCGCGTTAAGTGCTCGGGTACAGATGCTGTTTCTTGTGTTGCTTGTAAGGGCCTCATCGCTGGCAAGCCAGCTCCCACAGTGGACGGGGTGTACACAAATCTGCGAACGACATAAAACCCTGTGGGAGCTGGCTTGCCAGCGATAGCAATCTAAAGAACGACGGTGCGATTGGCGTTCAAAAACACCCGTCGCTCAATGTGGTATCCCACCGCACGGGCCAGGGTCAGACCTTCAATGTCACGCCCCTTGGCGATCAAGTCTTCGGGGTAATGACTGTGATCCACCACCTCGACGCCCTGGGCGATGATCGGCCCTTCGTCGAGGTCGTTGTTGATGTAATGCGCGGTCGCGCCGACCAGTTTCACGCCCTTGTTGTAGGCCTGGTGGTACGGCTTGGCGCCCTTGAAACCCGGCAGCAGCGAGTGATGGATGTTGATCGCCTTGCCGTCGAGTTTGCGGCACAGCTCCGGTGACAGTACTTGCATGTAGCGGGCAAGGATCACCAGTTCGGCGCCGGACTCTTCGATCACCTGCCAGACCTGACGCTCCTGGGACGGCTTGTCGTTCGGGTCCAGCGGGAAGTGGTAGTACGGAATCTGGTGCCAGTCCGCCAACGGCTTGAGGTCCGGGTGGTTCGAGACCACGGCCACCACGTCCATCGACAACTGGCCGATGCGCTGGCGGTAGAGCAAGTCGTTGAGGCAGTGATCGGCCTTGGACACCATGATCACCACTTTCGGCCGGTAGTGCGGCGGGGTCAGCTCGAAGGCCATGCCGAAGGCTTCACCGCGCGCCTGCAAACCCGCGCGGAATGACTGCTCGTCGAAACCGTCGGGCTGACGGAATTCCACGCGAATGAAGAAACGGCCCGAGAGCCGGTCATCGAAGGAATGGTGTTCAGTGACGTAGCAGCCCTGCTCGAACAGAAAGCGCGTCACCGCGTCCACCGTGCCGAGGACGCTGGGGCAGTCGGCGGTCAGAATCCATGTGTCTGGGGCGCGGCTCATAGTGCGGTGACTCCTGAGAAATCGGCAAACAAATCACCCTACCTGTAGGAGCGAGCCTGCTCGCGATGGACGTCAACGATGACGCGTATTTCCTGATTTATCGCGTCGCTCTCAAGTCCATCGCGAGCAGGCTCGCTCCTACAGGGTCAGGTGCTGATCAGGCCTGGACGCTGAGGCCGTATTCGGCAGACGCATCCTGCAACCACAACCACCAGTAATCCGAGAAGCTGCGACGAATCAGCAGTTCCCAGGTGTCTTCGGCGGTGTGACGGATCACCAGTTGCGACTTGGCGAACACCGTGCCCACCGCCTTGCCCACCGGGAAGTTATTGGGGTGCACGTCGTAGCTGGTGGATTTCATCAGCACCTGGCGCACGTTCGGGCCGCTCAGTTCGAGGATCTGCTGCCCGCCGCTGACGTTGACGATCTGGATGTGCAGGTCGCCCAGTGCTTCACGCAGTTTTTTCTCGGCGGCGAATTCTTCACCGGTCGGCACGATCAGCAGCCATTCATCCGGCCCCATCCATTGCAGACTGGTTTCACCTTTGACGATGACGGTCAGCGCGGCCGGCAATTCGATGCCCAGGGCCTTGTGCACGCCGGCAGCGAACGCTGCGTCATGGCCATCGCCACGAATGGTCAGGTGACCGAGGAGTTTTTTCTCGCGCACGGTCACGCCGGCGTTCTTGCGACCCTTGCCCACCAGGCTGGCGAGGTCGGCGTGATGCAGCGACGACTCGGCCTTGGCCCCGGAGGTTGGGCGTTGTTGGTAAACATTGGCTGCGGTCATAAAGCACCTTTTCCTGAATTCTTGCATCTCACCTGTAGGAGCGAGCTTGCTCGCGATGGAGGTCAACGGTAACGCGTACTTTCTGGTTTAACGCGTTGCCCTCCCGTGCTTCGCGAGCAAGCTCGCTCCTACAGAGGTTGTGGTGTCAGATGTTCTGGCGCTCACCTTTCGGATCGAAGAACACCGAAGAAACGATTTCCGCCTCGATCACGCTGCCGTCCGCCAGTGGCGCGAACACACGCTCACCCATGCGGTTCAGGCCGCCCTTGACCACGCCCATGGCAAACGAATAGCCCAGGGAGTTGTGCGCGTAGCTGGAGGTCACGTGACCGACCATGGTCATCGGGATCGCCTGCTTGGTGTTGAACACCAGTTGCGCGCCTTCCGGCAGCCATTTGGTCGGATCGATCGGTTTGAGGCCGACCAGTTGCTTGCGTTGATCACGCACGCAGTCTTCGCGGTTCATGCCACGCCAGCCGATCCACGAGAACGGTTTGGTGCGACCCACGCACCAGCCCATGTTCAGGTCGTCCGGGGTCATCGAGCCGTCAGTGTCCTGACCGACGATGATGAAGCCCTTCTCGGCCCGCAGCACGTGCATGGTTTCGGTGCCATATGGCGTCAGGTTGTACTTCTTGCCGGCATCGACAATCTTTTCCAGCACACCCATCGCATAGTCGGCCTGCACGTTGACTTCGTACGACAACTCACCGGTAAACGAAATCCGGAACACCCGCGCTGGCACGCCGCCGACCAGACCTTCTTTCCAGGTCATGAACGGGAAGGCTTCGTTGCTCAGGTCGATGTCGGTGACTTCGCTGAGCAGCTTGCGGCTGTTCGGCCCGGACAGGGTCATGGTCGCCCAGTGGTCCGTCACGGAAGTGAAGTAAACCTTCAGATCTGGCCATTCGGTCTGCTGATAGATCTCCAGCCATTGCAGCACGCGTGCGGCGCCGCCCGTGGTGGTGGTCATCACAAAATGGTTGTCGGCCAGGCAGGCGGTCACGCCGTCGTCGAACACCATGCCGTCTTCTTTGCACATCAGGCCGTAGCGCGCCTTGCCCACATCGAGCTTGGTCCAGGCGTTGGTGTAGATGCGGTTGAGGAACTCACGCGCATCCGGGCCCTGGATGTCGATCTTGCCCAGGGTCGATGCGTCCAGCAGGCCGACGCTGTCGCGCACGGCTTTGCATTCACGCTTGACCGCGGCGTGCATGTCTTCACCGGATTTCGGGAAGTACCAAGGACGCTTCCACTGACCGACGTCTTCGAACTCGGCGCCATTTTTCAGGTGCCAGTGATGCAGCGCGGTGAACCGCACCGGCTCGAAGATGTGCCCACAGTGACGACCGGCCACGGCGCCGAAGGTTACCGGCGTGTAGTTCGGGCGGAACATGGTGGTGCCCATCTGCGGGATGGTCACGTTCAGCGAACGGGCGGCAATCGCCAGGCCGTTGACGTTACCGAGCTTGCCCTGATCGGTGCCGAAGCCCAGTGCGGTGTAGCGCTTGACGTGCTCGACCGACTCGAAGCCCTCGCGAGTCGCCAGTTCGATGGCGGCGGCGGTGACGTCGTTTTGCAGGTCGACGAATTGCTTCGGCGCCCGTGCGGTGTTCTTTTCGTGAGGCACCTGGAACAGCGCCAGGGTCGGCTCTTCCAGACGTGTCAGGGCTTTGGGCAGCGTCGCTTCGACCGGACCGAAACCGGCTTCGCTGGCCGCGCGCACGCCGCCTTCAAAACCATCGGCCAGGGAATCACCCAGGCCGTAGACGCCGTTGATGCCACCGACGCATACGCGTTTCTGCGGTGCTTCACCCGGCACGAAACCGAGGATGTCTTCACGCCAGATCGGCTTGCCGCCCAAGTGCGAAGCCAGGTGAACCACCGGGCTGTAGCCGCCGGAACTGGCGACCAAATCGCACTCGAGCCATTCGCCGGGGCTGGTGACCTTGTGTCCTTTGACATCGATCGCGGCTACGCGAGCGGCGGTCACGTGCTTGCTGCCACGGGCCTCGATCACGGCGCTGCCGGTGAGGATGCGGATGCCTTTGGCACGTGCTTCTTCCACCAGCGCCCCACGCGGGTTGCTGCGGGCATCGGCGACGGCCACGACTTGCAGGCCAGCGTCGAGCCAGTCGAGCGCCACACGGTAGGCGTGGTCGTTGTTGGTCGACAGCACCAGTTTTTTGCCCGGTGCCACGCCGTAACGGCGCACATAAGTCGAGACAGCACCGGCCAGCATGTTGCCCGGCACATCGTTGTTGCCGTAGACCAGCGGACGTTCGTGAGCGCCGGTGGCCAGCACGACACGCTTGGCGCGAACGCGGTGGATACGCTGACGCACCTGGCCAATCGGGGCGCGGTCGCCGAGGTGATCGGTGAGGCGCTCGTGAATGGTCAGGAAGTTGTGGTCGTGGTAGCCGTTGACCGTGGCGCGTGGCAACAGCAGCACGTCCGGGGTGTCCTTCAGCTCGGCGATGACGCTGGCGACCCATTCCACGGCAGGCTTGCCGTCGAGGCTTTCGCGGGAGTCGAGCAGGCTGCCGCCGAACTCTTCCTGCTCGTCGGCGAGGATTACCCGGGCGCCACTGCGTGCAGCCGCCAGTGCAGCGGCCAGACCCGCAGGGCCGGCGCCGACGATCAGCACGTCGCAGTGCTGGTTCATATAGTCGTAGGTGTCCGGATCGTTCTCGGTCGGCGAACGGCCAAGACCGGCGGCCTTACGAATGTACTTCTCGTAAGTCATCCAGAACGATTGCGGGTACATGAAGGTTTTGTAGTAGAAGCCCGGTGGCATCAGCTTGCCGCCGACCTTGCCGAGAATCCCCATCATGTCGTTGTTCACGCTTGGCCAGCCGTTGGTGCTGGTGGCGACCAGGCCTTGATACAGCGCTTGTTGCGTGGCGCGTACGTTCGGGATCTGCGTGGCTTCGGTGGCGCCGATCTGCAGCACCGCGTTCGGCTCTTCGGCACCGGCGGCGAAGATGCCGCGCGGACGGGAATATTTGAAGCTGCGACCGATGATGTCGACGCCGTTGGCCAGCAGTGCAGCGGCCAGGGAGTCGCCTTCGTAGCCTTTGTAGCTCTGGCCGTTGAAGGTGAACGTCAGGACTTTGTTGCGGTCGATCCGTCCGCCGCTGGACAGGCGATTGGTCTGGCTCATACCTTCTCTCCCAGAGCCGTGCTGGCCGCTTTCGGGCTATCGGTCTTGTCGGTGAATTGTGGCTTGGTGCCGATCTTGTAGGTTTCGAGAATCTCGTAGGTCACGGTGTCGCGGGTGGCGTTGAAGTACTGACGGCAACCGGCGGCGTGAATCCACAGTTCATGGTGCAGACCGCGAGGGTTGTCGCGGAAGAACATGTAGTCGCCCCACTCCTCGTCGGTGCAGCTGTTCGGATCCAGTGGACGCGGGATGTGCGCCTGGCCGGATGCGTGGAATTCCTCTTCGGAGCGCAGTTCGCCGCAGTGAGGACAGAAGATATGCAACATGGGGATTTCTCCTGTTAGTGGGCAACCGCAGCAGCGCCGTGTTCATCGATCAACGCACCGTTGTGGAAACGGTCGATGGAGAAAGGTGCGGCCAACGGGTGCATTTCACCCTTGGCCAGACTCGCGGCAAACACGTTGCCCGAGCCAGGTGTTGCCTTGAAGCCACCGGTGCCCCAACCGCAGTTGAAGAACATGTTCGGTACCGGGGTTTTCGAGATGATCGGGCAGGCATCCGGCGTGGTGTCGACGATGCCGCCCCACTGACGGTTCATGCGTACGCGCGACAGCACCGGGAACATTTCCACGATGGCCTGGATGGTGTGCTCGATCACCGGGTACGAACCACGCTGGCCGTAGCCGTTGTAGCCGTCGATACCGGCGCCGATCACCAGGTCGCCCTTGTCGGACTGGCTGATGTAACCGTGTACGGCGTTGGACATGATCACGCTGTCGATTATCGGCTTGATCGGCTCGGACACCAGCGCTTGCAGCGGGTGGGATTCGATCGGCAGACGGAAACCGGCCAGCTTGGCCATGTGCCCGGAGTTACCGGCGGTGACCACGCCGACGCGTTTGGCGCCGATGAAGCCCTTGTTGGTTTCGACACCGATGCACACGCCGTTTTCCTTGCGGAAACCGATCACTTCGGTCTGCTGGATCAAGTCCACGCCCAGTGCGTCGGCGGCACGGGCAAAGCCCCAGGCCACGGCATCGTGACGGGCCACGCCGCCGCGACGCTGGACGGTAGCGCCCATCACCGGGTAGCGGGTGTTCTTCGAGCAGTCGAGGTACGGAATCTCGTCGGCCACTTGCTTGGCATCGAGCAGTTCGCCGTCGACGCCGTTGAGGCGGTTGGCGCTGACCCGACGCTCGGAATCACGGATGTCCTGCAGGGTATGGCACAGGTTGTAGACGCCGCGTTGGGAGAACATCACGTTGTAGTTCAGGTCCTGGGACAGGCCTTCCCACAGTTTCATTGCGTGTTCGTACAGGTGCGCCGACTCGTCCCACAGGTAGTTGGAGCGAACGATGGTGGTGTTGCGCGCGGTGTTACCGCCGCCCAGCCAGCCTTTTTCGACCACGGCCACGTTGGTGATGCCGTGTTCCTTGGCCAGGTAGTAGGCGGTCGCCAGACCGTGCCCGCCACCGCCGACGATGACCACGTCGTAGACCTTTTTAGGGGTCGGCGTGCGCCACATCCGCTGCCAGTTTTCGTGGTGGCTGAGAGAGTGTTTGAAGAGGCCGAAGCCCGAGTAGCGTTGCATAGTCATTTACTCCAAAACCGCACTCAGCGATAAACCGGGAAGTCCGCGCACAGGGCTGCCACATGCTTGGCGACGTTGGCCTCGACATCGGCATCGCCGAGGTTGTCGAGGATGTCGCAGATCCAGCCGGCCAGTTCGGTGCATTGAGCGACCTTGAAGCCACGGGTCGTTACCGCCGGGGTGCCGATGCGCAGGCCGGAGGTCACGAACGGCGACTGCGGGTCGTTCGGGACAGCGTTCTTGTTCACGGTGATGTGGGCGCGACCGAGTGCTGCATCCGCGTCCTTGCCGGTGAGGCCCTGACGGATCAGGCTGACCAGGAACAGGTGGTTATCGGTGCCGCCGGACACTACATCGTAGCCGCGTTTGATAAATACGCCGGCCATGGCCTGGGCGTTGTCGATGACTTGTTGCTGGTAAGCCTTGAAGCCTGGCTCCAGCGCTTCCTTGAAGCACACTGCCTTGCCGGCGATCACGTGCATCAGCGGGCCGCCCTGGGCGCCGGGGAATACGGCGGCGTTGAGCTTTTTCTCGATTTCTTCGTTGGCCTTGGCCAGGATCAGGCCGCCCCGTGGACCGCGCAGGGTTTTGTGGGTGGTGGTGGTGACCACATCAGCGTACGGCAGCGGGTTCGGGTACAGACCGGCGGCGACCAGACCGGCCACGTGCGCCATGTCGACGAACAGCAGCGCACCGACCTTGTCGGCGATCTGACGGAAGCGCGGGAAGTCCAGGGTCTTGGAGTAGGCGGAGAAGCCGGCGACGATCATCTTCGGCTTGCACTCCACGGCCAGACGCTCAACTTCGTCGTAATCGATCAGCCCGGTCTTGGTGTCGATGCCGTACTGCACGGCGTTGTACAGCTTGCCCGAGGACGACACTTTGGCGCCGTGGGTCAGGTGACCGCCGTGGGCCAGGCTCATGCCGAGAATGGTATCGCCTGGCTGAATCAGCGCCAGGTACACGGCGCTGTTGGCCGAAGAGCCGGAATGCGGCTGGACGTTGGCATAGTCGGCGCCGAACAGTTGCTTGGCGCGCTCGATGGCCAGGGCTTCAACCTTGTCCACGTGCTCGCAGCCACCGTAGTAGCGCTTGCCCGGATAACCTTCGGCGTATTTGTTGGTCAGGCCGCTGCCCTGGGCCTGCATGACGCGTTTGCTGGTGTAGTTCTCTGACGCGATCAGCTCGATGTGATCTTCCTGACGTTGCTCCTCGGCATTCATCGCCGCCAGCAGTGCATCGTCGTAACCCTGGATCTGGTCTTGCTTGCTGAACATCGCGTCTCTCCCAGCGGCATCTATGCGCCATTCGTCTCGGTAAGGCACCGGTGTTTCGGCAGTGCCCTTTGATAGCGATGGTATGACCGGCGCAGACAGGCCAAATGCCTACGGACGCCACGTAAAGGTGCGTTTACGACATGGCGGGAAATGACTGGTCGGGCACTCTTCTCAAATCAGTGAGAAACCCTGTGGGAGCTGGCTTGCCAGCGATGATGGCGTCACATCCGGCATTGATATACCGCTATCGCTGGCAAACCAGCTCCCACAGGGTTATACGGCGATCTGGCGGACGAGTAGCAGCACAAGGAAATGCACCGGATACAGCGCATAAGCCCAACGCCGCATGGGGGGTGGTTTTACGCCCTTGGCATGTCGCAACAGGAACAGTCCGAGCCAGGGCGCAATCAGGCATGTGGCGATGGCCGGAATGGCCGCCGGGTTGCCCAATCGTGCGGCGTGATACAGCACTTGCCATTGATTGGCCGCCAGACAGATCAGCCCCGGCAACAGCGCGAAATACCAGGGACGACGGATCACCAGCAACATTGCCAGCGGCAACAGCACACCAAAGAAACCAAACATCAGTCGCGACCAGAAAACCGCCGCCAGCACCAGGGCGACGAGCGCCAACAGTCGCGCCTGACGCCCCTGCGCTTGCCAGCCCCGTGCCACCAGCAGGCCCAAGGCCAGGGTCGGCAAGACGTTCAAGGTGTCGGGATCGGGAATGTACATCCGGTAAGGGACTTCGCTCACCGCACTGAACAGCAACAACCAGCCCAGATAGCGCCATTGTCCCCCTGACTTCACGGCGGGCGCGCGCGCCAGATTGGCCGCCATCGCCAGACAAAACCACGGAAACGCCAGACGCCCCGGCACATACAAAAGATCGACCGAATAACCGACATAGCGCAGGTGATCGAGCACCATGCTCAAAAGCGCCAGCCACTTGAGCAGATCGAGCGCACCGTCGCGCGGCTTCAAGTGCTGCTGTGTCAAGAGCATCGCCACGTGCATAATTGGCCGGCATCCTTGTATTTTTCTGACAGTGACATCCCGTGTGCGCCCCGGACGATCTTCGGTAAAGTGCGCACCCTCATTGACCACGAGACGCTTCACCATAGGCGTCTCGACCACGGAAGCAGGCCATGACCGACAAGAGCCAACAATTCGCCAGCGACAACTACTCCGGCATTTGCCCTGAAGCCTGGGCTGCCATGGAGCAGGCCAACCATGGCCACCAGCGCGCATACGGCGACGACGAATGGACCGCCCGCGCGTCCGACGATTTCCGTAAACTGTTCGAAACCGACTGCGAAGTGTTTTTCGCCTTCAACGGCACTGCGGCCAACTCCCTGGCCTTGTCGTCGCTGTGCCAGAGTTACCACAGCGTGATCTGCTCGGAAACCGCCCACGTCGAAACCGACGAATGCGGCGCGCCGGAATTCTTCTCCAACGGCTCAAAACTGCTGATCGCCCGCACCGAAAACGGCAAGCTGACCCCGGAATCGATCCGCGAAGTCGCCCTCAAGCGCCAGGACATCCACTACCCGAAACCCCGCGTCGTGACCCTCACCCAGGCCACCGAAGTCGGTAGCGTCTACACCCCGGACGAAATCCGCGCCATCAGCGCCACCTGCAAGGAACTGGGCCTGAACCTGCACATGGACGGCGCGCGGTTCTCCAACGCCTGCGCGTTCCTCGGCTGCTCGCCAGCGGACCTGACCTGGAAGGCCGGCGTCGACGTGCTGTGCTTCGGCGGCACGAAAAACGGCATGGCCGTCGGCGAAGCGATTCTGTTCTTCAATCACAAGCTGGCCGAAGACTTCGACTACCGCTGCAAACAGGCCGGGCAACTGGCGTCGAAAATGCGTTTCCTCTCCGCGCCCTGGGTCGGGATCCTGGAAAACGACGCCTGGCTCAAATACGCCAACCACGCCAACCGCTGCGCGCAATTGCTGGCCGAGCTGGTCAGCGACATTCCTGGCGTGGAACTGATGTTCCCGGTGCAGGCCAACGGCGTGTTCCTGCAACTCTCGGAACCGGCCATCGCCGCGCTGACCGCCAAGGGCTGGCGCTTCTACACCTTCATCGGCAACGGCGGTGCACGCTTCATGTGCTCATGGGACACCGAAGAAGAACGCGTGCGGGAATTGGCCAGGGACATCCGTGAAGTGATGTCGCACTAAAAACCCAGGTTTGCACTGCCCCCCTGTGGGAGCGAACTCGCTCGCGATGAGGCCAGCCCATCCAACAATGATGTCAGCTGACACACCGCCATCGCGAGCAAGCCCGCTCCCACAAAAGCCGCACCCCATCGCCCTCATCATTCGCACCTGAAGACTTCGTCTACATTGTTTGTCGAGCCCATCCGCTCTCATAACAATAACCAGGAGCGCACGCATGTCCCTTCAAGGCAAAACGCTGTTCATTACCGGTGCCAGTCGCGGGATTGGTCGGGAGATCGCGCTTCGGGCCGCACGCGATGGCGCAAACATTGTGATTGCCGCCAAAAGCGCCGAACCGCACCCCAAGCTGCCCGGCACCATCTACAGCGTGGCCAAGGAAGTCGAAGCCGCGGGTGGCCAGGCGCTGGCCTTGCAAGTGGATGTGCGCGATGAAGTCGCCGTGCATCAAGCACTGGCCCAGGCCAACCAACATTTCGGCGGCATCGATGCATTGGTCAACAACGCCGGGGCGATCAAGTTGACCGGGGTGCAACACATCGAACTCAAGCGCTTCGACCTCATGCATCAGATCAACACCCGCGCCGTGCTGCTGTGCAGCCAGGCCGCCCTGCCCTACCTGAAGAAATCCGCCGGGCACATCCTCAACCTGTCGCCACCCCTGAACCTGGCGACCCAATGGTTCGCCCAATACAGCCCGTATACCGTGACCAAGTACGGCATGAGCATGCTGACGCTGGGCATGAGCGAAGAATTCAAAAACTACGGGATCAGCGTCAACTCGCTGTGGCCACAGACGATGATTGCCACCGCCGCCATCGAGTTTCAGCTGGGCTCACGGGAGTCGTTCAAGCACGCCAGGACTCCCGCGATCATGGCCGATGCCGCCCACGTGATTCTCGGCAGCGCGAATCGCAGCCTGACCGGGCGGCTGCTGATTGATGAGCAGATACTGCGAGAGAACGGCGTGACCGAGTTCGACCACTATCGATTCGCACCCGACAGCAACGACAAGCTGATGCCGGACCTCTTTATCGACTGAACGCGTTAAACACCGATCCTGCCCATCGGGATCGGTGCCTGCTTGCACGCATTGATACCATTGAGTTTTTTCGGAAACGGACTACATAAACGCTTCAATCCATCGTCGTAAACTGCCTCCTTGTCTACAAGGAGTGTTACTCATGGCGAACCCCGGCTACATGACCATCACCGGAAAGATTCAAGGACTCATCTCCGCCGGCTGCTCAAGCCCGGCGTCCATCGGGAACAAGTTTCAGGCTGAGCACACCGATGAAATCATGCTGCTGTCTTTCAACCACAACATGTCCAATATCGGGAACATCAATAAATCCACACACAGCCCGATCATCATCACCAAAGCCATCGATAAATCCTCACCGCTACTGGCCCAGGCACTCTCAAAGAGAGAAGAAATCGAATGCACCCTTCGTTTCTATCGCGTGTCTGCCTCCGGTCAAAAGGAAAAGTTTTATTCCGTTTCGATCAGTGGCGGCGTCATTGTTGACCTGACGTTTGAAGTGCCTCACGCGATTATGCAAAACGATGCAGAACCTCAGGAACATCTCGCCATCCGTTACCGTGATATCGCCTGGACCCACCACACAGCAGGCACCAGCGGCTACAGCTCGTGGGGCGAAGAGGGATGAACCCCAACCGTTACGACATCTGGGACGTCAACGGCGCCGCAGAAAAACTGATCGCGCAGGCCCACACCCTCAGTACACGCCACCTGTCCCATGGCATGGCACGTGTGCAGTTCAATCAGGAAGTCGCCTGGTACGCCAAGCGCATTGCCGACGATGTCGCTCAAGGTCGAAAAACCCCGGAACAAGGCATACAGGCGTTGCTGCGAGAGCAGCGTGACCTGCTCATCCAATCGCAAGTTGTCACGCGCAAAGGCCCGCACGCGATCGTCGATTCGATTGAAAGAATGCCAACTTCAAGGCTCACGCAACCAGGATTGAAACCGGACTCCGAGCGTTTACTGAGGCATGTTCACGCGCAAAATCTCAAAACGAATGCCGCCAACACAACCAACTCATTCGAGGCTGCCCCTTCGCCGCCCCCAGTCCCCGACTTGAAATTCTTCCCCAGCGAGCGCTGGCCAGCGCCCATCCCGGAGCCCGAGCAACCGGGCTTCTACATCGTCCCCAAAAGCACGACCGCTGAAAAACTGGAGGCCCAGCTGTTCAGCTCCGCCTCCCCCGCCGTCATCGCCAAATTCAAAACCCTGAATCCGAATCTGGATCAAGTAAAAGCCGGGTCGATGATTGTGCTGAGTGATCCGAATAATCAGCAATGTACTTATGAGGAAGCGTTGTTGATGCAGGCCGCCAGTACGGTAAATAAGGCGCTGGAACCACTCAGCCCGGAAGAAGCGGACTTTATGGCTCAGCACTATAACGACATAGCTTTCTACGTCGGAAAAGGGTCACTCGGGGTCGGAGCTGGCTTGGCCATGTTTGGCAAGCATTTGGACGACGTTGGAATAATTCTTCGCGAAATAGAGGCCTTGCACACGCGGACATTTCAAGCCGAAGGCAGGCTGAAAAAAAGCCCCGAATTTTATGCCGAACGTAAGCGCCTACTTACTAAGCTGGACGCGCAACTCACTAGACTGACCAGAAAGAGCATCGGGTTCCCCGATCACCCCAACCTGAAAATAGCTTTGGGCATTTCGAACAAAAGCCTTGTACATCGCTGGAGAAAAGCCGGTGCGGCTGGGCAAATTCCAGGCTATGCCACCCATATTGAAGGAATCTCAAAAGCGTCCCAGTACGTTAAGTATGGCGGATGGATCGGCACCGCCGTGGGCGGCGGGGCTTCAGCTATTAAGGTCCAAGGAGTGTGCGCAGAAGGCAACGTAGAAGCCTGCAAAAAGGTGAAATTTACCGAAGCCGGAAGTTTTGCAGGCGGTTTTGTGGTCGGAGGTGCCGCTGGTTCACTTTTAGCCGGTTCTGCTGGCGCGGCTATTTGTATTGCACTCGGGGCGCCAACGGCTGGGGCGGGAACTCTTTTATGCGGCGTTGTCCTGGTCGGAGTTGGCTCTTTTATAGGTGGACTTGGTGGAGAAAAAATTGGCGAAGCATTGGGAGAACGTATCTACGAGGCAAATAAATGAGTTTAACCACGGCTGACAAAATCTTTTTGTGTGTCGGTCTAATTGATATCGGCGGTCTTTTGGTCTGGCTTGGCGTTGCGCTGCATCTTGCCTACACGAAAATGGACATAATGTTAATCCATTTGAAAAACTCTCCTGCAGTAACAATCCGAGTCCCCTTTAAAAGCGGTGGCCCGTGGGGGAAATTATTTTTACTTGGCGGAATAATGAGCGCCGTAACTACACCTGGGATTTATCTGCGCGACGGAGGGGTAAACATTGAGGAAATCAGGAATTTTCCGACTCACCTTAAACGCAAGTTAGTTATTTTACAGTGGGCCGGCTGGGTACTTCTTACGTTAATGTTCGGCCTCTGGGCAGTAGTCACACTCGACCTAGTCTAAACGTATCTTAAGAGTCGAAAATAGTGAGACTTTCGGTGATTTCCAATCGTGGTGGCCGGGTTGATAGTGGTAACTGAGCTAGAAGTTATCTAAATGAGCCGCTGCCTGATATCACATTTACACGACTGACATCCTACGCAAGGACTGTTATACCGACCACAGAAACAAAAATATGAATCGCTGGTGGCGCTACAACCTCCGCCACCTTAATTGGCTCAGCCTTCGGCTGGGTCTGCGCTGGATTGAGCGTACCAACTGGCGGGGCGGGAACTCTTATATGCAGTCTTATTGTGGTCGGGGTAGGGTGTTTTGCTGGAGGGCTTATAGGCAGGATAGGCGGAGAAATCGCAGGG
This sequence comes from Pseudomonas sp. MT92, assembly GCF_058792515.1. Classification (NCBI taxonomy): domain Bacteria; kingdom Pseudomonadati; phylum Pseudomonadota; class Gammaproteobacteria; order Pseudomonadales; family Pseudomonadaceae; genus Pseudomonas; species Pseudomonas sp. MT92. The sequence goes on along the minus strand of NZ_JBXAFA010000001.1, from coordinate 474,836 downwards.
GAAATAATTTATGAGAATACAAAATGAGTAACACTCAATTGGTTGTTGGCTATTTGTGCGCCATAGTGATTACATCCATGTTTGTTTGGATTGGAGTAGCGCTGCATATGGCCTACACCAAATTAGATGTGATGTTGGCACATCTCAAAAACTGTTCCGCAGTAACAAATCGCGCACCGCAGAAAAACGCAGGTCCATTTGGAAAGTTTTTGTTGGTGGGTGGTATTTCCGGAATAGTCACCTTTCCAGGAATCTACCTTAAACATGGCGGTGTCGACATAGAGGATTTACGTAATTTCCCGCCTTGCCTAAAACGGAAATTGTCAATTTTACAATGGGCAGCATGGGGACTCTTTACAACTCTCGCAGCACTTGTTGCGATTGGAAAGTCTGGCTTATTTTTTTAAACCCAACCCACTCAACTAGAAATATTATTAAAACGCAAACTTACGACCTACTTCTCATCTGTGACGGCGTGACTGAGCTTGATCGCTGAATTTGAATTAATACAATTCGACCGTACTATTTTAAGGAGCACCGCATGAGAACTACAGATCCCAATTCTTCAATACCAAAGCCACCCCCGAAAGACACTGCCAGCTTTCATGCTCCGAACATCCATCCCAAACAAGCACGTGCAAGTAAAAACCGAAAAAAAGCAAAAACCCACCTCCCCATCAATAAATACAGCGACAAAATGTCACCCAAAGCACAGACCATATACGTATTAATTTTTACTTCGATCGCATTCACTCTCATCGCAATTGCAATACGCGCCCTTCACAACCAGAAAATCGCCATCCCTTTTCTCAGCCGAAAAGTACCCTGGCACGAGTTCACAGGATTAAGTTTAATTTTTCCGGTATCCATACTGATTTTATTCGCGACATGCCTTCTATCACTCGCGATACTGACTGCAAACTACAACATCAAATTCGATTTACGAGCTTATAAAAAGATATGCATTTACAGCTTCATCATTGGAGTATTCCTGCATTGGCTATCTCTTTTTTTCGGCGTTAGCCTTGAATAACCAATGCGGCATAATTATCGACAGCCGATCTCCCCCACGGCAGATCGGTTATTTCGCAGCTCCCCATCAAAACTCGATCCGCACATCCCCCTTCGGCACGCTGCAGCACGACAAGATAAACCCGTCGGCTTCGTCTTCCTCGGTGATCCCGCCGTTGTGCTCCATCTCCACTTCACCGCCCAGTTTCAGCACCTTGCATGTCCCGCAGATGCCCATGCCACAGGCTTTCGGGATCATCAGGCCGACTTTCGCGGCAGCGGCGTGAACGGTCTCGCCCGGTGCCACACGAATGCTCTTGCCGGAGGCAGTGAATTCCACTTCATGCAGATCGGCCGCGTCGACTTCCGGTGCATCGGCGGCCTGCTCGGCTTGTTCCACTGCATCGGCGCGGGCTTCCGGTGGTGTCGCGCCGAACGATTCCTCGTGATAGCGCTTCATGTCGAAGCCGGCGTTTTCCAGCAGGCGCTTGACCGCGTTCATGTACGGCGTCGGGCCGCAGCAGAACACTTCGCGCTCGAGGAAGTCCGGCGCCATCAGTTCCAGCATCTTGTGGTTCAGGTAACCGCGATAACCGGCCCACGGTTCGCCCAGGCCGTGTTTCTCGCAAATCAGGTGCAGGCTGAAGTTGTCGATCCGCGACGCCATGTGCTCCAGCTCGCGGTGGTAAATGATGTCCTTGGGCGAGCGGGCGCTGTGGATAAACGTCATGTCGACATTGCCGTTGGTGTCGTAGAACCAGCGCGCCATGGACATGCACGGGGTGATCCCCACGCCGCCGCTGAGGTACAGCACTTTCGGGCTCGGGAAGTCGATGGCGTTGAACAGCCCGACCGGCCCGTGCACCGCCAGCTCCTGGCCTTCGTGCAGGGTGTCGTGCAACCAGTTCGAGACCTTGCCGCCCGGCACGCGCTTGATGGTCACCGAAAAGCTGTAGGGCACCGATGGCGAGCTGGAAATGGTGTACGAACGCATGATCGGCTGGCCTTCGATTTCCAGCTCCAGGGTGACAAACTGCCCCGGCTTGAAGAAGAACATGATCGGCTGATCGGCCATGAAGCAAAAGGTGCGCACATCCCAGGTTTCCTGGATGACTTTGACGCAACGGACGATGTGCCGACCATTGGCCCAGGTCTGGGTGGTTACCGGGTTCAGGAAGTTGTTGGACATGCTGATCTCCACGGCCGACTGTCGGCCTTCATGTTGGCGATTCTGCGTATAGCGCGAACCACCCATTTACCTATCTGCGACATTCACATGCTCATCGCGACCAGCCCCCAACTACCGGGGCTTGCGCGTCGGGAACAGATTGCACCATGTCGCCCATGGATAAGGTTCTGGCCAGCGCCGGCCCCACACTCGCCCCATACCAAGACACAACTTTTACACCTTGCGTAGCAAACCCGAGCAGTACACCTGATTAGCCACTTTCGCCGGCCACGCAGATGGCCTTGAGGATTAAACGATGGACGTCACTACTACCCTGAGCCTGGGCGATCCGCTGGAACCCGCACGCAAGGCCACCGCCCAGATGCTGCAAGAGCGCGAGCGCACGTTCTCGCTGCCGCAGCCGTTTTACTCTGACGATCGCCTGTTTGATATCGACATGCAGGAAATCTTTCAGAAAGAGTGGCTGATCGCCGGCATGACCTGCGAGATCCCGAGCAAGGGCAACTACCTGACGCTGCAAGTGGGCAAGAACCCGATCATCGTGATCCGTGGTGCAGAAGGCGTCGTGCACGCGTTCCATAACGTCTGCCGTCACCGTGGCTCGCGCCTGTGCACCAGCGACAAGGGCAAGGTCGCCAAACTGGTTTGCCATTACCACCAGTGGACCTACGAACTCGACGGTCGCCTGCTGTTCGCCGGCACCGAGATGGGCGCCGATTTCGACATGAATCAGTACGGCCTCAAGCCGGTGAACGTGAAAACCGCGGGCGGCTACATCTTCATCAGCCTGTCGGATAATCCGCCGGCCATCGATGACTTCCTGTCGACGCTCAACCACTACATGGAACCGTACGACATGGAAAACACCAAGGTGGCGGTGCAAACCACCTTGATGGAAAAAGCCAACTGGAAACTGGTGCTGGAAAACAACCGCGAGTGCTACCACTGCAACGCGTCGCACCCGGAACTGCTGAAAACCCTGCTGGAATGGGACGACGTCACCGACCCGCGCGCCGACCAGGCCTTCAAGGACCACGTCGCCGCCTCCGCCGCCGCTTGGGAAGCCGAGAAGATCCCTTACGCCCACGCCAGCTTCGGCCTGCGTAATCGCATCGTACGCATGCCGCTGCTCAAGGGCACCGTGTCGATGACCATGGACGGCAAGCAAGGCTGCGCCAAGCTCATGGGCCGCATCAAGAACCCGGACCTGGGCTCGATGCGCATCCTGCACCTGCCGCACTCGTGGAACCACTGCATGGGCGACCACATCATCGTGTTCACCGTGTGGCCGATCAGCGCCCAGGAAACCATGGTCACCACCAAGTGGATCGTGCACAAGGATGCCGTCGAAGGCGTGGACTACGACGTGGAGCGCATGCGCAAGGTCTGGGACGCCACCAACGACCAGGACCGTCGCCTGGCCGAAGAGAACCAGCGCGGCATCAATTCCACCGCTTATCAGCCTGGGCCGTACTCCAAGACTTATGAATTTGGCGTGGTGAACTTCGTGGATTGGTACAGCGAGCGGATGCTGAACAATCTGGGGGCCGAGCCTGCGCCGTACCTCAAAGGCGTCCCTGTCCAAGGCTAACGCCATCGCCCACTGTAGGAGCGAGCCTGCTCGCGAAGAACCCGAGCACGCCGCGGGGCATCTGGCTTAACGCATTACCGTTCACGACCATCGCGAGCAGGCTCGCTCCTACAGGGGCCTGTTCGCGACGTTTTACGCCCGCCATTACCCTCTTCCATATAGAACTGTACGAAATATGATCTATTTCGTTCGGCGCTATACGGTGCGCGCCTCTCAGCCTTTCGCGAACAAGTTATCCACATCTCCACCCACAGCAAATGGGGACAACTGTGGACAAGCGCATAACTTTCTCCACAGAAACCGAAGAAAATCCGTGACTTATCCGGAACCACGGTTTCCTGATGAGCTTGATCACTTTTTAACCAAACCTTTGAAAGCCACGTAGTACATGGCCTGTAGCGGATGGCAAACACCTTATCCACAGAAGCGCCAACAGACTTTGGGGGCAACTTCCGAGCCTCTGTGGAAAACCGCTGAAAGCCTTGTAGTTTCTGCATTTGCGGGAGGTGGAATGGATAAAAACGGTCATTCGATCAATTTTTGATCAGACACCTGAAAGGCTCGGTTTATAAGGCCTGTAGCGCTAAGCGAACATCTTATCCACAGAAGCGCCAACAGAGATCGGGGACAAGTTTTGTTTCTCGCTCACACTTATCCTCAGAAAACTCTCGAGAAAACCATGGCTTAGGCTGATTGTTTTTTGATCTACGGGCTGAACGGCTTTACTTTCAGGGGCTGCAGCAAGGGGTGAACATGTTATCCACAGAAGCGCTAACAGAGTTTGTGGAGAACCAGGCAGGCTTTATCCACACAAGTGCCCTGATCATGTTCTGTGGCGTCTTGCGGGCGGAATATTCTTTTCAGGTAATGACCACTTTGTACCGCCCCTGGCAGCTCTCCCAGGGGCGATGCGAAGTCGTGATGGCCGCTAAGGCCGGTACATCAAATAGGCTTCGCCCGTGACCCGGATCATCGGATGCGGCGTGATCTGGCAGGTATCGACAATACGGAAGCCGTGGCGCTCGTAGAAGCGCCGGGCACCGGTGTTGGCGGCGTAGTCGATCAGGCTCAGGCCGTTAAGCCCGAGACGATTGGCACGGTCGTAGGCGTAAGCGAGAAATTGCTTGCCCAGGCCCTGGTTTCGCCAGCCCTCGTGCAGCGCCAGGCTGGAAATGTAAAGGGTGTCGGGGATTTCCATCGTGGCGTACGGCGCCAGCACCGGATCGGTCACTGGCGCCGCGAACGGGTCGTAACGCATCACGTAGCTGTGCAGCATGCCGATGACCTTCCCGTCGGCCTCGGCGATCAGGCAATTCTGGTAGGAAAAATCCACATCTTCACGGGCATAACGGATGGCTCCAACGTCCAACAGATCCTGCCCGGGCTCTGCTATCTGGCTCCAGATGTAATCCGAAGCGCCTTCCGAGGAAATCTGGAACAGACGCGCAATCTCGCGCGCATCCGCGCGTACCGCCGAACGAAACTCAACCGACATTGATTAAAACTCCACAGATCATCGAGCGCCCGTTGTAAGTGGGCGCTCACGGCGCAGCAATGCGCCTCAGGGATGGGTGTTTTTCCGGGTATTGCGGCTAGAGGCTGGGTGGTGTCAGCGCACCACGCCCTCTTCGATCAGCAGCTTGAGAATCGCTTCAGCCCCCGCCTGCGCCGTGACGCCCTTGAGCACTTGCCCACCGCCGCCGCTGGCCTTGGCCGTTGCGGCTTTCATGCGGTCGGCACCGCTCTTGGCCTTGATGACTTTCAGGCGCTTGGGTCGTGGCTTGGCCGGTTGCAGGTTCGCCACCGCCAACAGCTCATCGTCAACGACTTCCACTTCATCGGCCTGCAACACCCCACGCCGGGCCGGGCCGTAGGCGCTTTGCCGTGGCTTGGGCGCAGCGTTATCCACAGTCGCCAGGAACGGCAGGCGAACCTTCAAGCGACGGCGCTGGCCACGGGGCAAGGCTTGCAGCACCAACGCCGAGCTGCCATCGATGGACTCGACCTGCACCAGCCCCACCACCAGCGGCCAGCCAAGGCTTTCAGCCAGCAGGAACGGCAACATGCCCGAACCTTCGCCGGTTTCAGCCTGGCTGCCAGTCAACACCACCTGAGCGCCGGCATCGCGCAAATACGCGGTCAGCGCCGGCAGCGCATCCGCGCCCTCGGGTTGTTCCAGGACATGCAATTGCTCCAGCCCCATGCCCAGATAAGCGCGCAACGCAGGCTCGGCGACATCGCCGGCATGCAGCACCTGCAAGTTATCCCCAGCCAACTGCAGACCCAGTTCCACGGCACGTGCATCCTGTTCGGCGCGACGTGGCCGGCCGGACGTCGGGTGGGCGCCGATGGACACCAGGCTGATGATTTTCGTGCTCATAACCCTTTCCTTCCCTTAAGCCGCATCGCGCTTGGCGTCGTTGCGGTAGGCCTCTACCGCCGCGATCAAGGCTTGAAGAATCTCGGCGCTTTCGCCGATCACCGACAGGTCGGCCCGTTTGATCATGTCGCAGCCGGGATCGAGGTTGATCGCCACCACCTTGTCGCAGGCACCGATGCCTTGCAGGTGCTGGATCGCCCCGGAAATCCCCACCGCCACATAGACCCGCGCAGTGACCCAGGTACCCGACGCGCCGACCTGGCGGTCGCGGGCCATGAAACCGTCGTCCACGGCAACCCGGGACGCGCCTTCGGTGGCACCCAAGGCTTCGGCGGTCCTGTGGAAAAGTCCCCAGTCCTTGACGCCGTTGCCGCCGGAGAAGATGAACTCCGCTTCGGCCATCGGAATCGCCGCCGGATCCACCGCCACGGCCCCCAGATCCTCGATCCGCGACAGGCTGCGCGGAACTGCTGTGGATAACTCCACCGGCAGGGCTTCATGACGGGTTTCGCTAACCGGTTCGGCGCATTCGGCAGCCGCCAGGATCAGCCGTGCGAGCGGCCGCGCAAGGTCTTGCAAACCGGCACCGGCGCGACCAATACACTGCTGATCCTTGACCTGCCAGACCCGCGTGGCCGGGCGTTCGCCCAGCGTCGCGGCAAACCGGCGACCGAGCTCGCCACCACCGGTACGACTGTCAGGCAACAACCAGTGACGCGGACTGAACTGGTTATCCACAGCCCGCAGGCCCTGCACCCGTTGTTCCGGTGCATAACCGCTGAATTCATCGCCCTCGAGTACCAACAGGCGATCGACGCCAGCGGTGGCAAAGGCGCTTTCTTTATGTTCGCCAAAGACCACGGCCAGCACCGCGCCGTCCTTGCCCGCCAGTTGATGGGCCAGGCCCAGGAGGTCGCGGTCGTGACTGCTCAAGCGGCCACCGACCATGTCCGGCACGACGCTGATGTAGAACGCCGGTGCAGGCACTTGATGCAATGGCAACTGCACTTCAACGGCGGCGGTACGCTTGGTTGTACCCCCCTGTTGAGCGCCGCTGCGATCGATACGCTTGATGCCGTTGGGCCCGATAAAACCGATGCCATGGAGATTCTTGCGGATGACGCCATTGGGCCCCATCCAGCTGTGTTGTGCCGGCTGCATCGCTGCGTGCAGTGGATGCAGACGGTTACGGGCGATCCATTCGGCGCGGGGGTCGCGGCGGATTATGTCGCTCATTAATGCACCTCCGCAGGTTCACGTTTGGCCGGAGTCGTCGACTTGGCCGCTTCGTCTTCAAGCAGGGCGTCGGCCACCAGTTCGGCGATGTCCTTGATCAATGGCCGGGGTTCGACCACCCCTTCGAGCATCGCCGTGCACTGTGGACAACCCACGGCCACCAGTTCGGCGCCGGTCTCGCGGATGTCTTCCATGCGCATGTCGGGAATCCGTTGCTTGCCCGGAATGTCGGTGATCGGCGCTCCGCCGCCACCGCCGCAGCAGCGCGAGCGGAAACCGGAACGTTGCATTTCCTTGACTTCGATCCCGAGCGCCCGCAGCACCTCGCGCGGCGCCTCGTATTCGCCGTTGTAGCGACCGAGGTAGCACGGGTCGTGATAGGTCACGCTGTCGCCCTTGTGCTGACCGAGGTTCAGCGCACCGGCCTGGATGATTTCCGCCATGTAGGTGCTGTGGTGCAGCACCAGGTAGTGGCCGTCGAAGGCGCCGTACTCGTTTTTCAACACATGGAAGCTGTGCGGGTCGCAGGTGACGATGCGGTTGAAGCGGTATTTGGCCAGGGTCTGGATGTTGCGTTTGGCCAGCAACTGGAAGGTCGCTTCATCGCCCAGGCGTCGGGCCACGTCGCCGCTGTCGCGTTCTTCGAGGCCCAGCACGGCGAAGTCGACCTTGGCCGCTTTCAGCACTTTGACGAACGCGCGCAGGGTGCGCTGGTTGCGCATGTCGAAGGCACCATCGCCAACCCAGAACAGCACGTCGGTGGATTTCTTTTCGCTGAGCAGAGTGAGGTTCAAGTCCGCCGCCCAGTTCATCCGCCCGCCCGGCGCAAAGCCGCCCGGGTTGTCGGTGGCGATCAGGTTTTCCAGGACTTCGGCGCCCTTGTTCGGGGTCGCGCCTTTTTCCAGGGTCAGGTGACGGCGCATGTCGACGATCGCATCGACGTGCTCGATCATCATCGGGCACTCCTCGACGCAGGCGCGGCAAGTGGTGCATGACCAAAGGGTCTCGGCATCCACCAGACCATTGACGATCGGCTGATGGGGATTGCCGGCGTGTTCGCCGATGGCTTTGCCCGGATACGGGCTGCCGGCGAAGTTGGCATCGGTGCCGCCCGCCAGGCCAACGACCATGTCCTGAATCAGCTTTTTCGGGTTCAGCGGTTGGCCGGCGGCGAAGGCCGGGCACGCCGCTTCGCACTTACCGCACTGCACGCAAGCGTCGAAACCGAGCAATTGGTTCCAGGTGAAATCCTTGGGTTTTTCCACGCCCAGCGGTGCCGACAGGTCGGTCAGGTCCAGCGGTTTCAAGCCCGTGGAGCGACCGCCACCAAAACGCTCGGCACGACGGTGCCAGGCCAGGTGCAGGGCACCGGCGAAGGCGTGCTTCATCGGCCCGCCCCAGGTCATGCCGAAGAACAGCTCCGATACGCCCCACAGCACGCCGATGCCGAGGATCGTCGCCAACAGCCAGCCGCCGAAGTGCTCCGGAACAATGCCCGCCACGGGCAGGGTCACCAGGAAAAACGACGCCGAGAACGCCAGCAGGCTTTTCGGCAGGCGCATCCACGGGCCTTTGGACAAACGGCTCGGCGGGTTGCGTCGACGCAGGTAAACGAAGATCGCACCGACGAACATCACCGCCGACATCAGCAGCAGTGCGTACCCGAGGATGCGGTTATGCAGGCCGAAACCGTGCACCAGAATCGCCAGCACGATGGACGCCACCGCACCACCGGCCGTGGCCACGTGGGTGTTGGCAATGTATTTGTCCCGCGCCACCACGTGGTGCAGGTCGACCATGTAACGCTTGGGCATGGCGAACAGGCCGCCGATCAGGTCGACCTTCGAGGCCCGGCCCCGGCGCCACATGGACACCCGCCGCAACGCGCCCAGAACCGCAAGGCCCAGGGCAGCGAACAACAGGATTGGAAGAAGGGTGTTCAACATGGTGAAGCTCCCAAAGACCTCGGGCTTAACTACCTGGATGCTTTGCTCGACCCCCTGTAGGAGCGAGCTTGCTCGCGATGGTCGTTAACGATGACGCGCGCGGTCTGAAAGAACGCGGCGCCTTCAAATTCATCGCGAGCAGGCTCGCTCCTACAAGGTTATCCACAAGCCGTTAGAAATCCTTGCACAACCGCAACGCGTCGTAGATCGCCGCGTGCACGTTACGCTGGGCCACGCAGTCGCCGATGCGGAACAGCAAATAGCCGTCGCCGCTCTGCTCCAGGCAAGGTTGCGGCTTGATCGCGAACAAGGCTTCGACGTCGATCTGGCCTTTGTTGCGCGAGCCTTCCTTCAGCGCGTAGTAGATTTCTTCGTCCGGGCGCACGCCGTTTTCCACGACCACCTGGTCCACCACCCGCTCCTCTTTGGCGCCGGTGTATTCGTTTTCCAGTACCGCCACCAGCTTGTCGCCTTCGCGGTAGACCTTCTCCAGCATCATGTCGCCGGTCATGATCACTTCTTTCGGGTACATGCTGCGGTAGTACGTCGGGAACGACGTACCGCCAATCGCCACGCCCGGCTTGATGTCGTCGGTGACGATCTCGACCTGGCTGCCCTTGTCGGCGAGGAAGTCCGCCGTGGACATGCCGGTGAATTCACAGATGGTGTCGTAGACCAGCACGTTCTTGCCCGGTGCCACCTTGCCATCGAGGATGTCCCAGCTGCTGACCACCAGGCCTTCAGTCGCGCCCCAATGCTCGTTCTGCTCCAGGAACGGATGACCGCCGACCGCCAGCACCACCACGTCCGGGCGCAAGTCCATGATGGTTGGCGCATCGGCCGCAGTCCCCAGGCGCAGGTCGACTTTCAACCGTGCCAGCTCCAGCTGATACCAGCGGGTGATACCGGCGATCTGGTCCCGTTGCGGCGCTTTCGAGGCCGTGGTGATTTGCCCGCCGATGAATTCTTTCTTCTCGAACAAGGTCACGTCGTGGCCACGTTCTGCGGCCACACGCGCCGCTTCCATCCCCGCAGGACCGGCACCGACCACCACCACTTTGCGTTTCACGCCGGTGGTTTTCTCGATGATGTGCGGCACGCCCATGTATTCACGGGAGGTGGCCGCGTTCTGGATGCACAGCACATCCAGGCCTTGGTACTGACGGTCGATGCAGTAGTTGGCGCCGACGCATTGTTTGATCTGGTCGATCTGGCCCATCTTGATCTTGGCGATCAGGTGCGGGTCCGCGATGTGGGCGCGGGTCATGCCGACCATGTCGACGTAACCGCCCTCCAGAATGCGGGTGGCCTGGTTCGGGTCCTTGATGTTCTGCGCGTGCAGCACCGGAACCTTGACCACTTCCTTGATACCGGCGGCCAGGTGCAGGAACGGCTCCGGTGGATAACTCATGTTCGGAATCACGTTGGCCAGGGTGTTGTGAGTGTCACAACCCGAACCCACGACGCCGATGAAATCCAGCATGCCGGTGTCGTCGTAATACTTGGCGATCTGCTTCATGTCCTCGTGGGACAGGCCATCCGGGTGGAACTCGTCACCACAGATACGCATGCCCACGCAGAAATCGTCACCGACCTCGGCACGCACCGCTTTCAACACTTCCAGGCCGAACTTCATGCGGCCTTCGAAGGTGCCGCCCCATTCGTCGGTACGCTTGTTGACCCGTGGGCTCCAGAACTGGTCGATCATGTGCTGGTGCACGGCCGACAGCTCGACACCGTCCAGGCCACCGGCCTTGGCGCGGCGCGCGGCTTGAGCGTAGTTACCGATAACCCGCCAGATCTCCTCCGGCTCGATGGTTTTGCAGGTGGCACGGTGTACCGGCTCGCGTATGCCCGACGGCGACATCAGCGTCGGCCAGTTGAAGCCGTCCCAACGGGAACGACGGCCCATGTGGGTAATCTGGATCATGATCTTGGCGCCGTGCTTGTGCATGGCGTCGGCCAGATTCTGGAAGTGCGGAATGATGCGGTCGGTGGACAGGTTTACCGAGCTCCACCATTCCTGCGGGCTGTCGATGGCCACCACGGACGAACCGCCGCAGATCGCCAGGCCGATCCCGCCCTTGGCCTTCTCTTCGTAATACTTGACGTACCGGTCGGTGGTCATGCCGCCGTCGGTGGCATAGACCTCGGCGTGCGCGGTGCTGAGCACGCGGTTGCGGATGGTCAGTTTGCCGATCTGGATCGGCTGGAACATTGCTTCGAAAGCCATGGCGGGTTCCTCGACTTACAACGGCTTGACGGTGAACAAACCGTCTTCGTGGCCCTCTTCGGAACCACCGTAGACTTGTTCGGCGACGGTGCGGATCTTGCTGCCGCGTGCGGCGAGGATCTGGTCCATCGCACCGGCAAACCAGCCAGTGAACATGTAGTCGACCTTGCGCCCGACCTTGCCGTAGACGTAGACGAACGCCGAGTGTTCGAGCTTGACGCTGGCAGTGCCTTTGTCGAGGTCGATGTCCTGGATCTTGAACAGGCCCCAGCCGCGCTGCGACAGACGCTTCATGTAGTGCTCGAACACCGCGACGCCTTCCAGGCCGTGGCATTCAGCTTCTTTCTCGCACCAGTGCCAGGCGGACTTGTAGCCAGCCTTGTAGAGGATCTCGGCGTAGGCTTCGGCGCCCAGCACTTCCTCGATGCCCATGTGGTTGTTGACGAAGAAATGGCGCGGCACGTACAGCATCGGCAGGGCGTCGGACGTCCAGACACCGGTCTCGCTGTCGACTTCGATAGGCAATTGCGGGGCGATCTTGGCCATGGAAACTTAACTCCAGAAAAATTTTGGTGTTGCCTGCGGCGCGGATGGCCGCAGGTAAGGATTCAGAAGTGCGGCGGCTTATTCGCCCCAAACATCTCTTAAGACGTTCACCCAGTTCTCGCCCATGATCTTGCGCACCACACGCTCGGAGTGGCCGCGCTTGAGCAGGGTCTCGGTCAGGTTCGGGAACTCGCCCACGGTACGGATGCCCAGCGGGTTGATGATCTTGCCGAAGCTGGTCAGGCGGCGGGCGTAGCCCTTGTCGTGGGTCAGGTATTCGAAGAAGTCCTGGCCATGGCCCTGGGTAAAGTCGGTGCCGATGCCGATGGCGTCTTCGCCGACGATGTTCATGGTGTATTCGATGGCTTCGGCGTAGTCGTCGATGGTCGAATCGATGCCCTTGGCCAGGAACGGCGCGAACATGGTCACGCCGACGAAACCGCCGTGGTCGGCGATAAACTTCAGTTCTTCATCGGACTTGTTGCGCGGGTGAATCTTCAGGCCCGACGGCAGGCAGTGGGAATAGCAGACCGGCTTCTTGGATTCGAGGATGACTTCTTCGGAAGTCTTGGAGCCGACGTGGGACAGGTCGCACATCACGCCAACGCGGTTCATCTCGGCGACGATTTCACGACCGAAGCCCGACAGGCCGCCGTCACGCTCGTAGCAACCGGTGCCCACCAGGTTCTGGGTGTTGTAGCACATCTGCACGATACCGACGCCGAGCTGCTTGAACACTTCGACATAGCCGATCTGGTCTTCAAAGGCGTGGGCGTTCTGGAAACCGAAGAGGATGCCGGTCTTGCCCTGTTCCTTGGCCTTGCGGATATCGGCGGTGGTACGCACCGGAATCACCAGGTCGCTGTTCTCGCGGATCAGTTTCTGGCTGGCGGCGATGTTGTTGACGGTGGCCTGGAAGCCCTCCCATACCGAAACGGTGCAGTTGGCAGCGGTCAGACCGCCCTTGCGCATGTCTTCGAACAGTTCGCGGTTCCACTTGGCAATAATCAGCCCGTCGATAACGATGCTGTCGGCGTGCAATTCGGCTGGGCTCATCAGGCTGTCCCCTTGTTGGCGATTCATGCGCCGAATCGTCTGCCGGCGCTTTGGGGCCAGCATATGCCTCGGTGCCTTGGCAGCCGGGTGCAAAAACGACAGGGGAATTGCCGAAAGCGTCAATCCGCGACAAAGGGTCGTCGCCAGGCGCAATCTGCTACCTGTTCAAGGCCTTCCGCTTGGGCCAGAATTCGCCGCATCTCTTGAGGCTTTACTGGAAGCTTTACTGGAATAAGGGGCGGCAACGTAATGAAATCCATCATCCTGGCTTTGGCGCTGATTGCGACCGGCGTACACGCGGCGGAGGAATCCGACGACAACCCTTGCGACAAAGTCGAAAACGACGTCCAGACCCTGGAATGCTCGGCTTACAGCAAATCCACCGCCGAAGATCTGCTGAGCGAAAACCTCAAAAGCCTGAACGAGCGCATGCAGTCGCTCTACGGCAAGAACCCGTCGCAACTGAGCGACATCACCGCCAGGATCAAGACCGCCCAGCAGCAGTGGACGAAGACCCGCGACGCCGACTGCGCCGTCGAAGCCTTCCCGGCCACCGCCGGCAGCAAGGCCTTCACCATTGCGCAAAATGATTGCGTGGCGCGGATGAGTGACGAGCGGTCGGAGTTTTTGGAGTCGATTGGGCAGGAGTAATCCCTGGTTAGCCGTCGAAAGCTGGAACCAACTCCAGCTTTCAGCCCCAAAAATCCCTCTTCCTACAAACCATTCTGACTCTCCCGACTCTTCCTGGCGGAACGAGCATTTTTGGCATTCGTTTCAAGCAATATCTCGATAAGTTTCGCTTGTTGGCCATCTGAAAAATATAAGCAAAGATTCGCAAATCTTATAAAAGACTTATATTCTTCATGAACAGCATTCACTGGACTCGAAAGGCCGTTAAGCAACTCTTGAGATTGCATTCCGTTCACCAGATTCAGGTTCGTGATGCCATCACGGCGCTGGCTGACATGCCCAATGTGGGTCAAGTCAAAGCACTGGTTGGTCATAACCACTCTTACCGGCTACGCGTCGGTAATTATCGGGTCATGTTCGACTGGGATGGCGCGATCAAAGTGGTCAGTATTCAAGAGGTCAAAAAACGCGATGAACGCACCTACTGATGTTCAAATCATCAACGATGAATACGGCAACCCCGCATTCGTGGTCATCCCCTATGCGCAGTATCTGGCGCAAAAAATCGAGCCCAACCTGATCCCCCACGATGTAGTCAGTCGCGTGGTCGATGGCGCCACACCCATCCGCGCCTGGCGCGAACACTTGAACCTTACCCAGGATGAAGTGGCCAAACGGATGGGGATTTCCCAACCGGCTTTCGCCCAGCAAGAAACAGTCGCCAAGCCGCGCAAGGCCACCCGCGAAAAAATCGCTGCGGCTTTTGGCATCAACGCCAGTCAACTAGAGCTGTAAGCTGCATGCCTTCAGCCAGTAAAGGGATTCAACATGAAAGTCTGCGGCATCGAAATCAAGGGCAGCGAAGCGATTATCGCCGTGGCCATGCTGGAGGGTCAGGCGCTGGGCCATGTTGCGCTCGCCACCAAGAAAATCGCCCTCGACGATGACGACGAAGCCGCCAACGTCAAGGTCTTCGCGGCTCAGGTGGCGTCCTTTGTTCGCGAAAATGCCATTGATCGCATCGCCATCAAGAAGCGCAGCAAGAAAGGCGAGTTCGCCGGTGGACCGACCACGTTCAAGATCGAGGGTGTGTTCCAGTTGCTGGAAAGTTGCGAGGTGACGCTACTGTCGCCGCAGACCATCAATGCCCAGAGCAAGAAACACGACTTTGAACTGCCGGGGACGCTGAACAAGTATCAGCATGAGGCTTACAAGGCGGCGTGTTCGGCGCTGATGAAGAAGTAAGCGGTATTCCTGACAAAACAAATTACTGTGGGAGCCAGCCTGCTGGCTCCCACAGTTTTTTCGGTGTTTTCAGGATCACGCTTTGGCAGTACGCCGGTCCTCCCGCGGGCAACGCTCAAACTTCGCCCGATAACTACGAGTGAAATACGACGGCGACTCAAACCCGCAGGCAATGCTCACTTCCAGCACGCTCATGTCGGTCTGGCGCAGCAATTGCCGGGCCTTCTCCAGCCTTAATCGTAGATAGAAATTGCTCGGTGTGTCGTTCAGGTGCAGGCGAAACAGCCGTTCGAGCTGACGCCGGGTGACCTTGATCGATTCCGCCAGTTCCAGCGTGCTCAGCGGCGGTTCGCTGTGCTGCTCCATTTCACCGATCACCTGCACCAGTTTCTTGTTGCTGATGCCATAACGCGTGGCGACTTCCATGCGCTGGTGGTCTTTGCGCGGGCGGATGCGGCCGAGTACGAACTGTTCGCTGACCTGAATCGCCAGCTCCGGGCCGTGGGCTTGAGCGATAAGGTCGAGCAACAGGTCGATGGAGGCCGTGCCGCCCGCCGACGTGATGCGCCGACGGTCGATTTCGAACAACTCCTGAGTGACGCTGAGCTGCGGGTAGGACTCCTTGAAGGCGTCGATGGCTTCCCAGTGCAGGGTCAGGCGATGACCGTCGAGCAGGCCCGCTTGCGCGAGGATGAAACTGCCGGTGTCGATGGCACCGAGGGTCACGCCTTCGTTGTCCAGTCGGCGCAGCCAGTGCTCCAGCGTCGGGGTGGCGAACTTCAGCGGTTCGAAACCGGCGACCACTAACAGGGTTGCGCCTTTTTTCAGCGGCTCCAGCGCCGCGTCGGCGTTGACCGACATGCCGTTGCTGGCCAGCACTGCCCCGCCATCGGCGCTCAATACATGCCAGCGATACAGCTCGCCGCGAAAGCGATTGGCGACCCGCAATGGCTCGATGGCCGAGATAAATCCAATGGCCGAGAAACCCGGCATCAACAAGAAATAGAAATCCTGGGACATGGAGCACACTCGGTTGGCGGGAACGAGAGGGCGGGTAGCGTGTTGATGTTGATACGCCACTTACCAGTGGCATTCAAGAGCACAGGTCGCCGCAGTGCAAGAGCTGGTCGCCGCAGTGCGCTTTCATGGCGCCTTAGCTGCGTAACTTGGCATCACCGGCGCGTCAGACGCCGGAACTCACAATAACGAACTGCCGAGGAAACCTGAGATGAAACGACTGATCAGCAGCTGTGTTCTTGCACTCAGCGGTACCGCTTTCCTGAGCGCCAGTGTCATGGCCGCCGAACCCGCCGCGTGCCAGAACGTGCGCATGGGTGTAGTGAACTGGACCGACGTGATCGCCACCAGCGCCATGACCCAGGTATTGCTCGATGGCCTCGGCTACAACACCAAACAAACCAGCGCCTCCCAGCAGATCATTTTCGCCGGGATCCGTGATCAGCGCCTCGACCTGTTCCTGGGTTACTGGAACCCGCTGATGACCCAGACCATCACCCCGTTTGTCGACGCCAATCAGGTCAAGGTGCTGCAAGCGCCGAGCCTCAAGGATGCGCGCGCCACCCTCGCCGTACCGACTTACCTGGCGGACAAGGGGCTGAAAACCTTCGCCGACATCGCCAGGTTCGAAAAAGAACTGGGCGGCAAAATCTACGGTATCGAACCGGGCTCGGGCGCCAACACCCAGATCAAGGCGATGATCGCCAAGAACCAGTTTGGCCTCGGCAAGTTCCAGCTGGTCGAGTCCAGCGAGGCCGGCATGCTCGCCGCGGTGGATCGCGCCGTGCGCCGCAACGAAGCCGTGGTGTTCTTCGGCTGGGCGCCGCACCCGATGAACGTCAACGTCAAAATGACCTACCTCACCGGCAGCGACGACGCCCTCGGCCCGAACGAAGGCAGCGCCACCGTCTGGACCGTGACCGCGCCCAAATACGCCGAACAATGCCCGAACATCGGCCGCCTGCTGAGCAACCTGACGTTCACCGCCGAAGACGAGAGCCGGATGATGCAGCCGCTGCTCGATCACAAGGACGCCTTCGAATCCGCCAGGCAATGGCTCAAGGATCACCCGCAGGACAAGCAACGCTGGCTCGAAGGCGTGACCACCTTCGATGGCAAACCGGCGGCTCAAAACCTGCAACTGACCAGCAAATGACTCACCCGTAAAAAGACCTGAATTGAACCACCGATTCGCAGCCCGAAAGGGCTGCGGACAGACTAATCACGCCTGCAAGGAACCACCTCATGAACCACGACGTCATCATCACCTGCGCACTCACCGGTGCTGGCGACACGACCGCCAAGAGCCCACATGTGCCGGTCACCCCGAAACAAATCGCCGCTGCCGCCGTGGAAGCCGCCAAGGCCGGCGCCACCGTGGTTCACTGCCACGTACGCGACCCTGAAACCGGCAAGTTCAGCCGTGATGTGGCGCTGTACCGTGAGGTGATGGAGCGCATTCGCGAAGCCGACGTCGACATCATCGTCAACCTGACCGCCGGCATGGGCGGCGACCTGGAAATCGGCGCTGGCGAGAACCCGATGGAGTTCGGCCCGAACACCGACCTGGTCGGCCCGCTGACCCGTCTGGCGCACGTAGAAGAACTGCTGCCGGAAATCTGCACCCTCGATTGCGGCACCCTGAATTTCGGCGACGGCGACACCATCTACGTCTCCACCCCGGCGCAACTGCGTGCTGGCGCCAAACGCATTCAAGAGCTGGGCGTGAAGGCCGAGCTGGAAATTTTCGACACCGGTCACCTGTGGTTCGCCAAGCAGATGATCAAGGAAGGCCTGCTCGACAACCCGCTGTTCCAGCTCTGCCTGGGCATCCCATGGGGCGCGCCGGCTGACACCACCACCATGAAAGCCATGGTCGACAACCTGCCAGCCGACGCGGTCTGGGCCGGTTTCGGCATCGGTCGCATGCAAATGCCGATGGCTGCGCAAGCGGTGCTGCTCGGCGGCAACGTGCGAGTCGGTCTGGAAGACAACCTGTGGCTGGACAAAGGCGTGCTGGCGACCAACGGCCAACTGGTTGAACGGGCCTCGGAAATTCTCATCCGCCTCGGTGCCCGCGTGCTCACCCCCGCTGAAGGCCGCAAGAAAATGGGCCTGACCCAGCGCGGATAACCGCTCCTTTTCCCCTGTAGGAGCGAGCTTGCTCGCGAAAAAGGTACAGCCGACGCCACTCAGCGCCTGGAACACCATCGCGAGCTGGCTCACTCCTGCAAGGATCACCGAACTATTCAGGAAGTTGCCATGAGCTTTATCACCGAAATCAAAACCTTCGCCGCCCTGGGCAGCGGTGTCATCGGCAGCGGTTGGGTGTCCCGCGCCCTCGCCCACGGTCTCGACGTAGTCGCCTGGGACCCGGCGCCCGGCGCCGAGGCAGCCTTGCGCAAACGCGTTGCCAACGCCTGGGGAGCCCTGGAAAAACAAGGCCTGGCCCCTGGCGCGTCACAGGACCGCTTGCGCTTTGTCGCGACCATCGAAGAATGCGTTCGCGACGCCGATTTCATCCAGGAAAGTGCCCCGGAACGCCTGGAACTGAAACTGGAACTGCACAGCAAAATCAGCGCCGCCGCCAAGCCCGACGCCTTGATCGGCTCCAGCACTTCCGGCCTGTTGCCGAGCGAGTTCTACGAGAGCGCCACGCACCCGGAACGCTGCGTGGTTGGCCATCCGTTCAACCCGGTTTACCTGCTGCCATTGGTCGAAGTGGTCGGCGGCAAAAACACCGCGCCTGAAGCGGTGCAGGCGGCGATGAAAGTCTATGAATCCCTCGGCATGCGCCCATTGCACGTACGCAAGGAAGTGCCGGGCTTCATCGCCGACCGCTTGCTCGAAGCGTTGTGGCGCGAGGCGCTGCACCTGGTCAACGACGGCGTGGCGACCACCGGCGAAATCGACGACGCGATTCGTTTCGGCGCGGGCCTGCGCTGGTCGTTCATGGGCACCTTCCTGACCTACACCCTGGCCGGCGGCGATGCCGGCATGCGCCACTTCATGGCACAGTTCGGCCCGGCGTTGCAGTTACCGTGGACCTACCTGCCGGCGCCGGAGCTCACCGACAAGTTGATCGATGACGTGGTCGATGGCACTAGCGAGCAATTGGGCAAACACAGCATTTCGGCGCTGGAGCGCTATCGTGATGACTGCCTGCTGGCGGTGCTGGAGGCGGTGAAGACCACCAAAGAGAAGCATGGGATGAGCTTTAGCGAATAACAGGTCTGGCCCCATCGCGGGCAAGCCCGCTCCCACAGGTTTTGTGAACAGCGCAAGAACTGTGGGAGCGGGCTTGCCCGCGATGAGGGCGGCGCAGTCACTACACCTATTGGATAAGTCCTCATGCCCACCCTCACCACTTACAGCACCAAAATCATCCCCGACTGGGTCGACTACAACGGCCACCTGCGCGACGCCTTCTACTTGCTCATCTTCAGCTACGCGACCGACGCGCTGATGGATCGCCTGGGGCTCGACAGCAACAGCCGCGAAGCCAGCGGCCACTCGTTGTTTACCCTGGAGCTGCACCTGAACTACTTGCACGAAGTGAAGCTCGACGCCGACGTTGAAGTGCACACGCAGGTCATCGGTCACGACAGCAAACGCCTGCACCTCTATCACAGCCTGCATCTTGTGGGAGATGACAAGGAACTGGCGGGCAACGAGCAAATGCTGCTGCACGTCGACCTCGCCGGGCCGCGTTCCGCGCCCTTCAGCGAGGACACCCTGGGCCGACTGCAAGCTATCGTCGCCGACCAGACCGACCTGCCCACCCCCGAGTACATTGGCCGAGTGATCGCGTTACCCCCAAAAAAATAACAAGGAGATCGCCATGAACACCGCCGCCGCTTTTGCCGACTTCCGTACTTACCCGTTGATCAGCGCGCTGAAGGGCGTGCAGGTCATGGACGATCATGTTCTGGTGGAGTGGGCCGACAACCGCGTCAGCCCGTTTCATCATCAGTGGCTACGAGACAACTGCCCTTGCCCTCAATGCGTCTACACCGTCACCCGCGAGCAGGTCCTGGAGATCGTCGACGTTCCGGAACAGCTGGTGCCCGCAGCGGCCAGCGTCGAAGCTGAAGGCTGCCTGAGCGTGCAGTGGCAAGACGGCCACGGCAGTCGATTCGATCCAGGCTGGCTGCGCGCCCACGCGTATGACGACGAATCCCGTGCCGAGCGCCAGGCTGGCAAGCCGAAAGCCAAACGCTGGCACAGCGATTTGCAATTGCCGGTGTTCGACTACCCGGCGCTGATGCAAGACAACGATGCCTTGCTGCAATGGCTGCTGGCGGTGCGCGATGTCGGCCTGACCCAGGTCCGTGGCGTGCCCACCGAACCCGGCTCATTGAAGTTGATCGCGCAGCGGATTTCGTTCATTCGCGAAAGCAATTTCGGCGTGCTGTTCAACGTGCAATCCAAGGCCGATGCCGACAGCAACGCCTACACCGCTTTCAACCTGCCGTTGCACAGCGATTTGCCGACCCGTGAGCTGCAACCGGGGCTGCAGTTCCTGCATTGCCTGGTCAACGACGCCGAGGGTGGCGAGAGTATTTTTGTCGACGGCTTTGCCATCGCCGAGGCGTTGCGCCAGGAAGATCCGCAAGCCTTTCAAAGCCTCTGCGAAATCCCCGTGGAGTTCCGCAACAAGGACCGTCACAGCGACTACCGCTGCCTCGCGCCGATCATCGCCCTGAACGCTTGCGGCCAGGTGTCGGAAATCCGCATGGCCAACTTTCTGCGTGGCCCGTTCGATGCGTCGGTGGAACAGATGCCCCGGTTGTATCGGGCCTATCGGCGCTTTATCGCGATGACGCGCGAGCCACGGTTCCGCTTGATGCAACGACTCAATCCCGGCGAACTCTGGTGCTTCGACAACCGCCGCACCCTGCACGCCCGCAACGCCTTCGACCCCGCCACCGGTGCCCGGCATTTCCAGGGTTGCTATGTGGACCGCGATGAGTTGTTGTCGCGCATCCTGGTGTTGCAACGCTAGACCGCGTCCTTGTTCATCGCGAGCAGGCTCGCTGCCACAGGGGGTACGCGATACTTTGTGGGAGCGAGCCTGCTCGCGATGGCGTCCGCACAGGCAACAAAATTCCAGGATTCACAGGCAAAAAAAGCCCCGATCAAGCCGTGACAAGATCGAGGCAGAAGGTACTGTTGAGGAGCTGCGCGCGAGGGTGACCAAACCTTCGTGAAGCAAGCTGAATCCAGTGTGCCCACTCCCTTGACCGGCAAGTTAGCCGAAAACGACCTGTTCATAGCCATTGCGGCCATCGCGACAAATCGCCCTTGCCGCCACCCTGCACCCCCACCAGAATCGAGCCACGACACCGTTCCCAGAAGAAGGATTTGCGTCATGATGCACGCCGATTTGATTGACCAGGAAGACCTGTTGGGCCAGCTCAAGGCATTGGGCTTTCAAGTACCGAACGGCTCCACCGCCGAGCAGGCTTGCGAATGTGCGGTACGAGGTTTGAACAACGAACGGGCGATCGTGCTGCGCACGATGGTCAAGCAGATGTACACCAGCAGCGCGACCATCCTGCCCGCCGTGCGTCAGGCCATCGACAAGCAATTGCTGCCGGCGTTGGCGGAGTATCAGCAGAGCCATCGCGCCTGATAAATCCCATCGCGAGCAAGCTCGCTCCCACATGGGATTGGCGTTGAACACACCCTCTGTGAACAACCCAAAAACCATGTGGGAGCGAGCTTGCTCGCGATGAAGTCCCCTCGGCTTAGAGCCTTACGCTGGCAAACGTCGATTCGTTGCGCGCCTGGCTCAGCGCCGACAACGGCCCGGACAACGGCGACAGCACCAGCGCTTGCGGCAGCGGCATCATCGCCACTTGCTGGGTGGTATTGGAGCCCACGCGCTCGTCACGCGGCGGAATGCCGAAGTATTCGCGGTAGCACTTGGAGAAGTGCGGCGTGGACACGAAGCCACAGACCGACGCCACTTCGATGATCGACATCGGCGTTTGCTTGAGCAATTGCCGTGCGCGGATCAGGCGCAGTTTCAGGTAGTAACGCGACGGCGAGCAGTGCAGGTACTTCTGGAACAGCCGCTCCAGCTGACGACGGGACACGGCGACATACACCGCCAGTTCGTCGAGGTCGATCGGCTCTTCGAGGTTGGCCTCCATCAGCGCGACGATTTCCTGCAGTTTCGGCTGGTTGGTACCGAGCATGTGCTTGAGCGGCACGCGCTGATGATCCTGTTCGTTGCGGATGCGCTCGTAGACAAACATCTCCGAAATCGCGGCCGACAGTTCGCGACCGTGATCGCGGCTGATCAGGTGCAGCATCATGTCCAGCGGCGCGGTGCCACCGGAGCTGGTGAAGCGGTTACGGTCGAGGGTGAACAGACGGGTACTCATGGCTACACGCGGGAAAGCTTCCTGCATCGCGGCCAGGCATTCCCAGTGCACGCTGCAGTCGAAACCGTCAAGCAGGCCGGCGCACGCCAGGGCCCAACTGCCGGTGCAGACCGCGCCGAGGCGACGGGACTGACGCGCCTGGCTCTGCAGCCATGACACGTGTTCGCGGGTAACGGTGCGTTGAATACCGATGCCGCCGCAGACGATCACGGTGTCCAGGGGTGGTGCTTTGTGCATGGAGGCGTCGGGGGTGATCTGCAGACCGTCGCTGGCCCAGACCTGACCGCCGTCGACTGTGAGGGTGGTCCAGCGATACAGCTCGCGACCGGACAATTGGTTGGCCATTCGCAGAGGCTCCACAGCGGAAGCCAGGGAAATCAGCGTGAAATTGTCCAGCAGCAAAAAGCCGATGGATTGAGGCGCACGGTTCTGGGGTTGGGCCCCTGAGTTGAACGACGTCATCGCGGTATCTCCTCACACAAAGCGGGTGATGGCCTCAGGCGGAGGCTCTTGTTATTGCCATCGTTCTCGCGTGGGAGACGGGCTTTGTAATGACAGAGCAAATGCCATGCCTAAATTTGAATGCGCGTTCAATAACTCCTAAAAACGACGTCGGAATGAGTCTGCATATGACGCGCGGCGAGTAGGGTTAAGGCGGCCATGAGGCGGGACTGGTGCGCTGCCCCGTTGCGTGTGAGCAAATCGGTAGCACTTGTGGGAACAGGGCTGAAACGATACGGAAAAGAGTGTCACCGCAGGCACAGGTGACAGGCGGTCAGGGTCCCTGGCGATCCCTGACCTCGGGGTCATGATTTATCTGTTTGCGACGCTCCAAAAGGTGGCGCGCTTGAGATCGGATGTTCACTTAGCGCGCAGTTTTGACTGGTCTGACGCTATCGCTGGCCAGCCAGCGATTGGGGCCACCTCAGTCTCAGCACTCTACAGCGCTGACCGCCAACCCACCCCGCGACGTCTCCTTATATTTGTCATGCATGTCGGCACCCGTATCGCGCATGGTGCGGATCACCCGATCCAGGGAGATGAAATGCTGACCATCGCCGCGCAAGGCCATCTGTGCCGCGTTGATCGCTTTGACGGCGGCAATCGCGTTGCGCTCGATGCACGGCACCTGCACCAGTCCGCCCACCGGGTCGCAGGTCAGGCCGAGGTTATGTTCGAGGCCGATTTCCGCTGCGTTGCACAGTTGCTCCGGCGTGGCGCCGAGGATTTGCGCCAACCCGGCCGCCGCCATGGCGCAGGCCGAACCGACCTCCCCCTGGCAACCGACTTCGGCACCGGAAATCGAAGCGTTCTTCTTGCACAAAATCCCGACGGCCGCCGCGCTGAGGAAGTAGTCGACGACGTTGGCGTCAGTCACGTCTTCGCTGAACTTCATAAAGTAGTGCAACACCGCCGGAATGATCCCCGCCGCGCCATTGGTCGGTGCCGTGACCATGCGCCCGCCGGCCGCATTTTCTTCGTTGACCGCCAGGGCGAACAGGTTGACCCACTCCATGGCGCTGAGCGTCGAGCCGATCACATTGGGCTTGTTCAACTCCTGCAGGCTGCGATGCAGCTTGGCCGCGCGCCGGCGCACATTCAGGCCACCGGGCAGGATGCCTTCGTGCCTGAGGCCGTGATCCACGCAATCCTGCATGGCGCGCCAGAGCGTCATCAGGCCGCTGCGTATTTCGTCTTCGCTGCGCCAGACCTTCTCGTTGGCCATCATTAATTCAGCCACACGCAAGTCGTGCTTTTTGCACAGTTCCAACAGCTCGGCGGCGCTGGAGAAATCGTAAGGTAATACGGTGCTGTCGAGGTCGACGACACCGCTGGACGCCTGGGCTTCATCGACGACAAAACCACCACCGACCGAATAGTAGGTGTCGCGATGCAACTCACCCTGGTCGTCTTCGACAATCAGGGTCATGGCGTTGGGATGGAACGGCAGGTTCTCGTCGATCAGGCGCATGTCGCGGTCCCAGATAAACGGCACCGACAAACGACCGTCGAGCAACAGCGTGTGGGTTTCGCGCAGGGTGGCGATGCGAATGCCGATTTGCGACGGATCGATCGCATCCGGCCATTCGCCCATCAGGCCCATGATCACCGCATTGTCGCTGCCGTGGCCGATGCCCGTGGCCGACAACGAACCGTAAAGACGAACTTCGACGCGCCGTACTTGCTCCAGCATCCCGCGTTCACGCAAGCCTTGCACGAACAGCGCCGCCGCCCGCATAGGCCCCACGGTGTGCGAACTGGAAGGGCCGATGCCGATTTTGAACAGGTCGAAAACACTGATAGCCATTACTGCCGGACTCCTGGATGTGCCAATTCCAGGCGCAAAAGCGCCCGGTGACGGAGCTGCTACGCTCAAGCTGCAATCCGTCAGGATGGCCGCATCATCAGGCTTTTAATGTGTCGCTCGACGTCTCACACCGACGCACTCATGCCCACCAACGCCGCGTGTCTTTTACGTCGCGTTTTCGCCGTTTTTTCGCGAGGCGCAGGGGGAAATCGGGCTGAAAAAAGCTGTAAACGACGTCACTGACACTGGATGCGACCATCCCTGTACTGGTTACGACGCACCCTGTAGGCGTCAGATTTTCACTGGTACATGATCGTATCGACTCGATTGCAAGGCGCCGTGGTAGAGCTGTCTCCAAAACGCCATCCAACCGCAACCCATAAGTGCGGTGGTCCCAGTCGGAACACTGCCAAAAAAAACACCAAGGAGTCCATCCATGAAAGGTTCCCCGTCGTTGTTGTTGGCCGCCATGCTTAGTCTGCCGCTCTTGGCGCAAGCCGCCGAGCCGGCACAATGCAGTACCGTAAACTTCTCCGATGTCGGCTGGACCGACATCACCGCGACAACCGCAACCACCAGCGTCGTACTCGATGCCCTCGGCTACAAGACCAAGACCACCATGATTTCCGTGCCGGTGACCTACAAGTCGCTGGCCGATGGCAAGAACATGGATGTGTTCCTCGGTAACTGGATGCCGACCATGGAAAACGACATCAAGGCCTACCGCGATGCCGGCACCGTGGACACCGTGCGCACCAACCTCAAGGGCGCCAAATACACCCTGGCGGTCCCTCAGGCCCTGTATGACAAAGGCCTGCACGATTTCGCCGACATCGCCAAGTTCAAGAAAGAGCTCGACGGCAAGATCTACGGGATCGAACCGGGCAATGACGGTAACCGCCTGATCCAGAGTATGATCGACAAGAACGCCTTCGGCCTCAAAGACGCCGGTTTCAAAGTGGTTGAATCCAGTGAAGCCGGCATGCTCTCCCAGGTCGACCGCGCGCAGAAGCGCGACACCGCCGTGGTGTTCCTCGGCTGGGCCCCTCACCCGATGAACAAGCGTTTCAAAATCCAATACCTCACCGGCGGCGACGATTATTTCGGCCCGGATTTCGGTGCAGCAACCGTCCTGACCAATACCCGCAAGGGGTACGCCCAGGAATGCAGTAACGTGGGTCAGTTGCTGAAGAATCTGGAGTTCACTGTCGACATGGAAAGCACCCTCATGGGCAACATCCTGGACGACAAGATGAAGCCTGACGCGGCCGCCAAGGCCTGGCTGAAAAAGAATCCACAGGTGCTCGATACCTGGCTCGCTGGCGTGACCACCATTGACGGTAAACCTGGCCTGGAGGCCGTGAAAGCCAAGCTTGCCCAGCCTTGAATTAGGGAGCATCGCTTACGCCGGGCGGCTCACGCCGTCCGGGCTGTTTATTTCCTTGCATGCGGACGTTCACTACCATGCTGATTGATCAGAAAATCCCCCTAGGCCAGTACATCGCGGGCTTCGTTGAATGGTTGACGCAACACGGCGCCAGCACCTTCGACGCAATCGCCGTGACACTGGAAACGATGATCCACGGCGTGACGTTTGCGCTGACCTGGTTCAACCCGCTGGCATTGATCGGCCTCATCGCGCTACTGGCACACTTCATCCAACGCAAATGGGGCCTGACCGTATTCGTCATTGCCTCCTTTCTGCTGATCCTCAATCTGGGGTACTGGCAGGAAACCATGGAAACCCTCGCCCAGGTGATGTTCGCCACCCTGGTCTGCGTGGTTATCGGCGTCCCCCTGGGCATCGTCGCCGCGCACAAACCGATGTTCTACACGCTGATGCGTCCGGTACTCGATCTGATGCAGACCGTACCGACGTTCGTGTACCTCATTCCTACCCTGACCCTCTTCGGTCTGGGTGTGGTCCCGGGTCTGATTTCGACGGTGGTGTTCGCGATTGCCGCGCCCATCCGCCTGACCTACCTGGGTATCCGCGATGTTCCGGAAGAATTGATGGACGCCGGCAAGGCCTTTGGCTGCTCGCGCCGTCAGTTGCTCTCGCGAATCGAACTGCCCCACGCCATGCCAAGCATCGCGGCCGGCATCACCCAGTGCATCATGCTGTCGTTGTCGATGGTGGTGATCGCGGCACTGGTGGGCGCCGATGGCTTGGGCAAACCGGTGGTCAACGCACTGAATACCGCTGATATCGCCCTGGGCTTCGAAGCCGGCCTGGCGATCGTACTGCTGGCGATCATGCTCGACCGTATCTGCAAACAACCCGACGCCAAAGTAGGGGGTGACGCATGAGCATTATTCGCTTCGATAACGTCGACGTTATCTTCGCCAAGGATCCACGCGAGGCGCTCAAGCTGCTGGATCAGGGCATGACCCGTAACGAGATCCTGAAAAAGACCGGGCAGATCGTGGGGGTCGAAAAGGCCAGCCTGGATATTGAAAAAGGTGAAATCTGCGTACTGATGGGCCTGTCTGGTTCCGGCAAGTCCAGCCTGTTGCGCTGCATCAACGGCCTCAACACCGTCAGCCGCGGCAAGCTGTTCGTCGAGCACGAAGGCAAGCAGATCGACATTGCGTCCTGTACCCCCGCAGAACTGAAAATGATGCGCACCAAGCGCATTGCGATGGTGTTCCAGAAGTTCGCCCTGATGCCCTGGCTGACGGTGCGCGAGAACATCAGCTTCGGCCTCGAAATGCAGGGCCGTCCCGAGAAAGAACGGCGCAAGCTGGTGGACGACAAGCTTGAGCTGGTGGGCCTGACCCAGTGGCGCAACAAGAAACCCAACGAGCTGTCCGGTGGTATGCAGCAACGTGTGGGCCTGGCCCGCGCCCTGGCGATGGACGCCGACATTCTGCTGATGGACGAACCGTTCTCGGCCCTCGACCCGCTGATCCGCCAGGGCCTGCAGGACGAACTGCTGGAACTGCAACGCAAGCTGAGCAAAACCATTGTGTTCGTGAGCCACGACCTCGATGAAGCCCTCAAGCTCGGCAGCCGTATCGCGATCATGAAAGACGGCCGGATCATCCAGTACAGCGTGCCGGAAGAGATCGTGCTGAACCCGGCGGATGACTACGTGCGGACCTTCGTGGCCCACACCAACCCGCTGAACGTGCTGTGCGGTCGCAGCCTGATGCGCACCCTGGACAACTGCAAGCGCATCAACGGTTCGGTGTGCCTTGATCCGGGCGGCGACTCCTGGCTGGACCTGGCGGAAGGCAACACCATCAAGGGTGCGCGCCAGAACGGCTCGGCCCTGGACCTGCAGAACTGGGTACCGGGTCAGGCGGTGGAAGGCTTGGGTCGTCGGCCAACGCTGGTGGACTCGAATATCGGCATGCGCGATGCGCTGCAGATTCGTTATCAGACCGGCAACAAACTGGTGCTCCACGACAACAACCACGTGGTCGGGATTCTCGGCGACAGCGAGCTGTACCACGCGCTGCTCGGCAAGAACCTGGGGTAAGGCAACACACACAAAAACGCCGCGAGAGGATCGCGGCGTTTTTGTTTATCGGGATATAGGGCAATCCAGAGTTGAATCTGATGCCCCCATCGCCAGCAGGCTGGCTCCCACAGGAGCATGTATTCCAATGTGGGAGCCAGCCTGCTGGCGATGAAGCTGACGCGGTGCTTCAGACCCAAACACCGCGCACTTGCTGTTTAGCTGTACACCCGGCCAAGGAGCTGCCGATGGCTTTCAAACTGATCGAGCACGTCACGGGTGATCTGATCCTGGGTGAAGCCCATCAAGTCGTAGTCCTGGCTGCCGTTGTGCAGGTACACCTCGGCGCGGTAGTAACGCTGGCGCGTTTCATCCGACTGAGCCGATTCGGTTGGCGTGGCCAGGTAGCCGTCCAGGCTCACTTCGTAGACAAACGGGTTGCCCTCTTCCATCTCGACCCGCACGCCCATGCAACGCTTGGACTTGCCCAGCAGCGTCTGAACTTCCAGGCCTTGAGCACGCATTTGCGCCGTCGCATCCTGCAACGCCGGACTTACATGCTTGTCCATGAAACGCTGAACGATCGACTGGCTCGGTTGCAGGTCCAGTTGCGTCAAGCGCTCACTGAAACCACGACGACCGCGCGCCGCCAACTCGGCTTGTTCCTGTTCGATCTGCACGTCCTGACGCATGGCCTTGTGCAAGCCGAACATGAAGAACACCAGCACCACCGAGAACGGCAAACCAGCCAGCACCACCATGGTTTGCATCGCTTCGAAGTTACCGGCGAACAGCAGGCCAATGGTCACCAGGGTGATCACCACCGACCAGAAGATCCGCAGCCAGTGCGGGGCGTCTTCATCGACGTTGCCGCCCTTGCACGAAAGGTTGGCCATCATCACCGCGCCGGAATCCGCCGGGGTCAGGAACAGCACGAAACCGACAAAGATCGACACGCCGATCACAACCTTCGACGCCGGGTAATGCTCCAGCAATTGGTAGATCGCCATGGACGGCTGTTCCAGCGCCGTCTTGCCGAGCTCCACCGCCCCATGGTTCATCACCAGGTCCAGCGCCGAGTTACCGAAGATCGACAGCCATGCCAGGGTGAAACCCAGCGGAATCAGCAGCACGCCGGCCACCATCTCACGCACCGTGCGACCACGGGAGATACGCGCGACGAACATGCCCACGAATGGCGCCCAGGAAATCCACCAGGCCCAGTAGAACAGAGTCCACAGGCCCAACCAGCGGTCGGACTTCTCACTGTCGCCTTCGTACACATAGAGGTCGAAGGTTTTCAGCACCACCCCGTTCAGGTAATCGCCGACGTTCTGCACAAAGCCGTTGAGCAGGTGCAGGGTCGGGCCGAACAGCAGCACGAAAATCAGCAGGCCGCTGAACAGTACGATGTTCAGGTTGGACAGACGACGGATGCCGTTTTCCACACCCGATACCGCAGCGATGGTCGCCACGGTGCTCATCACGATGATGACGATCAGCAGGTTGGTGTTGCTGTGCTGCATGCCGAACAGGTTTTCAAGGCCCGACGACACTTGCAGCGAACCAATCCCCAGGTTGGTCACCAGACCCAACAGGGTCACGAACATGCCGAAGCCGTCCACCGCATGACCCGCCGCGCCTTTGACCCAACGTTCGCCCACCAGCGGGTACAACGCCGAACGCAACGCCAGCGGCTGGTTATGCCGATAGGCAAAGTACGCCACGGCCAGGCCGACCAGCGCATAGATCGCCCAGCCGTGCAGGCCCCAGTGCAGGAACGTCAGCTGAACGGCCTGACGGGCGGCCAGGTTGCTGCCCGCCACGCCTTCCGGTGGATTGAAGTAGTGGTCCAGCGGCTCGGACGCACCGAAGTACAGCAACGAAATGCCGATACCCGACGAGAACAGCATCCCCGCCCAGGCGCCGTAGCTGAAGTCCGGGGTGTCGTCCTTGCTGCCGAGCTTGAGCTTGCCGTAGGACGAAAACGCCAGGCCGACGACGAAAATCAGGTAGGCGGCGATCACCACCATGTAGTACCAGCCGAAGCTGCGGGATAACCAGGCCTGAGCGGTGCCGAGCATTCTGCCGGCCTCTTGCGGGGCGATGATCAGAATGGCGGTCAACAACAGAATCAACGCGGTAGAGGTGTAGAACACCCAACCGTTGACCGTCACCTTTTCTGGTGGGGTCTTTATTAGCGAGGCAGAACTCATGGCACAGATGCTCCAGGCAGCGCGAGAGAAGAACGCAAGGCAGTGTGGTACCCGACCAATCGGTTAGTGGGCAGCCGACCGGTGGGTGATATAAAGACACGCCGAAAAAAGCCCGAAGCCCCGCAGACGCCAGCGCGTACAGGGTTCGAGCGTTTTCGGATGTCGGTTTTTCGCCATTTACATGTAGGAAAAATCTGCAAGCAGCGACGATTTGTCGCAGATCTTATTCTTTGTTGATTGAACGTTCAATCAAAACAAAATAGACTGGCCTCAGTCCGGTGGTCGTTCTTCGTCCGCCGGAAGGCCTAAGGAGATGTGCAAGATGCCCAAGGTCGGTATGCAACCCATCCGCCGTCAGCAGTTGATCGAAGCCACTTTGCAGGCCGTCGATCAGGTCGGAATGGGGGACGCCAGCATTGCGCTGATCGCCCGTTTGGCCGGTGTCTCGAATGGCATCATCAGTCACTATTTTCAGGACAAGAACGGCCTGATCGCCGCCACGATGCGGTATCTGATGAGCGTCCTGAGCGAGAGCGTCACCCTGCGCCGACAGGCGCTGGCGGATGACAGCCCCCGGGCGCATCTGCGGGTGATCATCGAAGGCAACTTCGACGCCAGCCAGGTCAATGGCCCGGCAATGAAAACCTGGCTGGCCTTCTGGGCCACCAGCATGCACCAGCCGTCTTTGCACAGGTTGCAGCGGATCAACGATCACCGTCTGTATTCCAACCTGTGCTGCCAGTTCCGCCGCGTGTTGCCGCTCGATCAAGCGCGCAGCGCCGCCCGTGGACTGGCAGCCCTCATTGACGGGTTGTGGTTGCGCGGCGCGCTGTCGGGAGACGCTTTCGACACCGGGCAGGCGCAGCAGATCGCTTACGAATACATGGATATCCAATTGGCCAAGCAGGTGAGTTAGAGCACACATAACCGCTCGACCCCTGAACCGCCACCGACCCGCGATGCCAAGGCTGCACGGCACGCCCGGTGGTTAACGCCAACCACTTATGCTCTTGCGAGGACAATATGGCCCGTTTCGAACTGCAAAAACTCTACATCGATGGCGCGTACTCCGACGCCAGCAGCGACGCCACTTTCGAAGCCATCAACCCGGCTAACGGTGAAGTCCTCGCAAAGGTACAGCGTGCGACCAAGGAAGACGTCGAGCGCGCCGTGGTCAGCGCTGAAAAGGGTCAGAAAATCTGGGCGGCAATGACTGCGATGGAGCGTTCGCGCATCCTGCGTCGTGCCGTGGACATCCTGCGTGAGCGCAACGATGAGCTGGCCGCCCTGGAAACCCTGGACACCGGCAAGGCATATTCCGAAACCCGCTACGTCGACATCGTCACCGGCGCTGACGTGCTGGAGTACTACGCAGGCCTGGTGCCCGCCATCGAGGGCGAACAAATCCCGCTGCGCACCACCTCGTTCGTCTACACCCGTCGCGAGCCGCTGGGCGTCGTGGCCGGTATCGGCGCGTGGAACTACCCGATCCAGATCGCCCTGTGGAAATCCGCTCCAGCCCTGGCGGCCGGTAACGCAATGATCTTCAAGCCAAGCGAAGTCACTTCCCTGACGACCCTGAAACTGGCCGAGATCTACACCGAGGCAGGCCTGCCGGCTGGCGTGTTCAACGTTCTGACCGGCAGCGGCCGCGAAGTCGGCACCTGGCTGACCGAGCACCCGCGCATCGAAAAAGTTTCGTTCACCGGCGGCACCGACACCGGCAAGAAAGTCATGGCCAGCGCCTCGAGCTCTTCGCTCAAGGACGTGACCATGGAACTGGGCGGCAAATCCCCGCTGATCATCTGCGACGACGCCGACCTCGATCGCGCTGCCGACACTGCGATGATGGCCAACTTCTACAGCTCCGGTCAGGTCTGCACCAACGGCACTCGTGTGTTCGTACCGGCCCACCTCAAAGCCGCTTTCGAAGCCAAGATCGTTGAACGCGTTGCGCGCATTCGCGTTGGCAACCCGCAAGACGAAAACACCAACTTCGGCCCGCTGGTCAGCTTCGCCCACATGGAAAGCGTGCTGGGCTACATCGCCAAGGGCAAGGAAGAAGGTGCCCGCCTGCTGTGCGGCGGCGAGCGTCTGACCGACGGCGAATTCGCCAAGGGCGCGTTCGTGGCCCCGACCGTGTTCACTGACTGCACTGACGACATGACCATCGTCCGTGAAGAAATCTTTGGCCCGGTGATGGCGATCCTCACCTACGAAACCGAAGAAGAAGTGATCCGTCGCGCCAACGACACCGACTTCGGCCTGGCCGCCGG
The DNA here is from genome assembly GCF_058792515.1 of Pseudomonas sp. MT92. Lineage (NCBI taxonomy): Bacteria > Pseudomonadati > Pseudomonadota > Gammaproteobacteria > Pseudomonadales > Pseudomonadaceae > Pseudomonas > Pseudomonas sp. MT92. The sequence continues at coordinate 442,100 of NZ_JBXAFA010000001.1, read as the reverse complement.
TATCGTCACCCGCGACCTGAACCGCGCCCACCGCGTGATTCATCAACTCGAAGCCGGTATCTGCTGGATCAACGCCTGGGGCGAATCCGACGCCAAGATGCCGGTCGGCGGTTACAAGCAGTCGGGTGTGGGTCGTGAGAATGGCATCAGCTCTCTCAATAACTTCACCCGCATCAAGTCCGTGCAAGTCGAACTGGGCGATTACGTCTCGGTATTTTGATTAGCTGATCCAGCTACAAGCGGCAAGCTTCAAGCTGCAAGTAAAAGCAGTTTGGTTTGCCGCTCAATCTCAGCACCGCTCGCTGCTCTCTCTTGCAGCTTGAAGCTTGCAGCTTGAAATTCCCGGAGGGCCTATGTCCCAAGAATTCGATTACATCATCATCGGTGCCGGCTCGGCCGGTAACACCCTGGCGACCCGTCTGACTGAAGACGAAGGCGTCACCGTCCTGCTGCTCGAAGCGGGCGGCCCGGACTACCGTTCCGACTTCCGCACGCAGATGCCGGCCGCCCTGGCGTTCCCGCTGCAAGGCCGTCGCTACAACTGGGCCTACGAAACCGATCCGGAACCGCACATGGACGGTCGTCGCATGGAGTGCGGGCGCGGCAAGGGCCTGGGCGGCTCTTCGCTGATCAACGGCATGTGCTACATCCGCGGCAACGCCATGGACTACGACGGCTGGGCCAAACTGCCAGGCCTGGAAGACTGGACCTACCTGGACTGCCTGCCGTATTTCCGCAAAGCCGAAACCCGCGACATCGGCCCGAACGATTACCACGGTGGCGAAGGCCCGGTCAGCGTGACCACGCCCAAGGCCGGCAACAACCCGCTGTTCCACGCCATGGTCGAGGCCGGCGTGCAGGCCGGTTACCCGCGTACCGAAGACTTGAACGGCTACCAGCAGGAAGGCTTCGGCCCGATGGACCGCACCGTGACGCCCAAGGGCCGTCGCTCCAGTACCGCGCGCGGCTACCTGGACATCGCCAAGAAGCGTTCGACCCTGACCATCGTTACCCACGCCCTGACCGACAAGATCCTGTTCGAAGGCAAGCGTGCGGTCGGCGTGCGTTACCTGGTCGGCGCCGCCGAAGAGCGTGTCGAGGTCAAGGCACGCAAGGAAGTGCTGCTGTGCTCCGGCGCCATCGCGTCGCCGCAGATCCTGCAACGCTCCGGTGTCGGCCCGGCCGAACTGTTGAAAAAGCTCGATATTCCGGTGGTCCACGACCTGCCGGGCGTCGGTGAAAACCTGCAGGACCACCTTGAACTGTACCTGCAATACGCGTGCACCCAACCGGTCTCGCTGTACCCATCGCTGCTGTGGTGGAACCAACCGGCCATCGGTGCCGAATGGCTGTTCAACGGCACCGGCATCGGCGCCAGCAACCAGTTCGAAGCCGGCGGTTTCATCCGCACCCGTCCGGAATTCGAGTGGCCGAACATCCAGTACCACTTCCTGCCGGTAGCGATTAACTACAACGGCAGCAACGGTGTGAAAGAGCACGGCTTCCAGGCGCACATGGGTTCCATGCGTTCGCCGAGCCGTGGTCGCATCCAGGCCAAGTCCAAGGACCCGCGCCAGCACCCGAGCATCCTGTTCAACTACATGGCCACCGAGCAGGACTGGCAGGAATTCCGCGACGGCATCCGCCTGACCCGCGAAATCATGCAACAGCCCGCACTGGACGCCTTCCGCGGCCGCGAAATCAGCCCCGGCATCGACGTGCAAACCGACGAGCAACTGGACAAGTTCATCCGCGAGCACGCCGAAACCGCGTTCCACCCGTCCTGCTCGTGCAAGATGGGCACCGACGAGATGGCCGTGGTCGATGGCGAAGGTCGCGTGCATGGCATGCAGGGCCTGCGAGTGGTCGACGCCTCGATCATGCCGATCATCACCACCGGCAACCTCAACGCGCCAACGATCATGATCGCCGAGAAAATCGCCGACAAGATTCGTGGTCGCAAGCCACTGCCACGCAGCAAGGCTGACTACTACGTGGCCGGTGATGCGCCGGTGAAGGGCAAGCCGATGCGGGAAGTGAGCCAGGCAGCTCAGTAACAGTTTAAAAGCGGCCTCAATCAAAACCGCCAACCTTTCCGGGCTGGCGGTTTTTTTTGGCTAGCACGATCTACTTAAAGCAAACAACAACCCTCACATCAAGTAACTAAAAATCAACTAACGCCACCGAACAAAAAAACTCGTAACACTTGCGTTCAGACCCACTTAAAAACTTCCATTACTATCCGCGCCCCGCTCCACGGGACAGGAGAAATTTCAATGGAAATCAAGAACATGCCTGGCTTCTACCGAACCAAAGAACCCAGTTATTTTAAGGGTCGAATATCGACAGCCTATACAGCGGAGGCCCATTGATGGCGACTCCGGATACGCTCGTTCGATCCTCGGCTGCCAGCGTTTTTATTGAAGGAGCACGCGACGCAATCACCTTTGGTGTCGCGTTCATTTTCCTCTACTTATCCATAGGCCTTTTAAGCGCGACGCAATCGCTATCGTTAAGCCAGGCGCTGGCAACGACTCTGTTGATATTTTCCACGCCACTGCAGTTCCTGCTGATACAAAGCTATAACGACGGGTGGATATTGCTTCCTATCATCGTGGCCCTCAACGCTCGCTTTGTATTACTTTCCGCCACACTGGCCCCCTATATCAGAAACACTTCCACCCTGAAAACCATGGCGTCCTTGATTCTGATCACACCTTCGATATTCACGGGGTGCGTCACTCGATTCAAACGCAAGGCCGATCATCCCTTTACCTACATGATCGGCCTGGGCCTTCCCATATTCGGCATATCCATCATCTGTACCTACATCGGTTTCATCGCCGGCGCGGAGTTCACCTCTCCGGTCATCTACGCAGCGATGACACTGTTGTTGCCTCTGCAATTCACCGCCTTGGCCGGCAAACATTGGCCTCATTATTCGGAAGTATCGAGTTACTGGCTTGGTTTTATCGGCGCACCATTATTGGTCTATCTATTCAAGGACTACAGTTTGCTCTGCACGCCTTTCATTATCGGCGGATTGATCGTGCTGATTGAAAACAACTACAAAAAGCGCGAAGGCGTAACCCAATGACAATCTGGCTTCTTATCGCGTTTTCCGCCCTGACCGCCTTTGCATTTCGCGCCCTGCCTTTTGCCTTCAAAAACAGCGCCGCGCTCACCCATACCCAAGGTTCCTTTTACCGATTCATCAGCTACAGCGCACAAGCAATGTTGGGTGTCATCATTTACGACACGGCATTCAACAAAAAGGATGCGCTGACCCTGTTCCAGCAATTTGAACCGCTGGATGCACTGAAGCTAGTCTTGCTGGTCGGCACCTTCATCGCAGTCGCGAAAACAAGGAAAATCCTGCCTGCTTTTTTTGCAAGCCTGTTCATATATGTCGCAGCTTTCGTCTATCTGAACGGCTGAAAGCAGGTCTGAGCCTGACAGTGGGGTTGATCGCGAGCACGCTGCCATGCCTGTTCGCGAACACCATCAATAGCCAACTTGTCTCACGTCCTGCGTACTTCGCAATCCTTTCCTCCACTGCTCCGCCCTTGATCCTCCCCCCTTCACAGGCCTAATCTAGCGCCACGCAATCGTTTCACCCCTCCCCTCGCAATGCCGCTTCGCCGTCACTCCATACAAGGAGGTTCCCGAATGTTCGATTTCCATCCCCAGCTCAAGCAGCGTTTTGCTGCCTTGCGCACGGGCGCTGAATTCTTTTCCCTGCGTTATGTGCGCGAGTCCGGCCAGTACCTGTCGGTGCGCAAGAACGTCGCCGAACCGCCGAGCCTGAGCCGTGACGAAGGCGCGATGCTGACGGTGCGGGTCAACGGTGTCGAAGCCTATGCCGCCACCAACGACCTGTCGCAACAGGGCCTGCAAGCCGCCCTCGAACGAGCCGAACAGCAAGCTCGCCGACTCAAGCCCCACGCCTTGCTGGACTTGAGCGACCATGCCGTATCGACGGCTCGCGCCGATTATTTCTCGCCGAACCTCGACCAACCCTTTCCGTCCCTGAGCGACTGCTACCAGTTGCTCGGCGACGAGTCCGCCGCCGTGCCCAAGGACGAGCGCCTGGTGAACTGGCAGGTGAGCATCGGCATCACCCACGTCGAGCAGATCTACCTCAACAGCGCCGGCGCCGAATTGCGTCAGGCTCAACGTTTCGTCTACCCCGGCCTCGACGTCACGGCCTATGATGGCAACGACAGCCAGACCCGCAGCCTCGGTCGCGAGAACTTCGGCCAACAGGGCGGCGCCGACATCATCAGCCGTTGCGGCCTGATCGGTGCCGGACCGACCGTCGCCGACCAGGCGCTGCAATTGCTGCTGGCGCCGAACACTCCCCAAGGCCCGCGCGACCTGTTGCTGATGCCTGACCAAATGATGCTGCAGATCCACGAATCCATCGGCCACCCGCTGGAGCTGGATCGCATCCTCGGTGACGAACGCAATTACGCGGGCACCAGCTTCGTCAAGGCCGAAGACTTCGGCAGCCTGCAATACGGCTCGAAGCTGCTCAACGTGACCTTCGACCCGGACATCCCCGAACAGCTCGCCAGCTACGGCCATGACGACGACGGCAGCGCCGCCAGCAAACAGTTCCTGATCCGCGAAGGCCTGCTGCTGCGACCATTGGGTGGTGCGTTGTCGCAGTTCCGCACCGGCCTGGAAGGCGTCGCCAACAGCCGCGCCTGCGGCTGGAATCGCCCGCCGATCGACCGCATGGCCAACCTCAACATCGAGCCTGGCGATCAGCCGCTTGCGCAACTGATCGGCAACATCGAGCACGGCATCTTGATGAGCACCAACCGCTCGTGGTCCATCGACGACGCGCGCAACAAGTTCCAGTTCGGCTGCGAATGGGGCCAGTTGATTGAAAATGGCGAACTCAAGGGCGTGGTGAAAAACCCGAATTACCGGGCGATATCCGCGCAGTTCTGGAAGAGCCTCAGCGCCGTCGGCGATGCCAGTACCTTCAAGGTGCTCGGCACCCCCAACTGCGGCAAGGGCGAACCGAATCAGGTGATCCGCGTCGGCCATGCTTCGCCGGCCTGTGTGTTCAGCCATGTGGATGTGTTTGGAGGAGACGCCTGATGAGTCCATCGAAAACCCAGGCCGAGTCGTTCAAGGCATTGGTCGCCGGTTTGCGTGAAGCCCTGCGCGAACCGGAACAGTTCACCCTCAGCTATGCCGCCGAGTCGTCGGCCTTCGTGCGCTTCAACCACGCCCGGGTGCGCCAGTCCGGTCAGGTGCAGCAGGCGAGCATCGGCTTGAAATTGATCAACGAGGGTCGACACGCGGATTTGCACATCACCCTGGCTGGCGACCCGGAAGTCGACTTGCTGCGTCTGTCCGAAGGCCTGCAACAGCTGCGCGAAACCTTGCCGCTGCTGCCACAGGATCCGTATCTGTTGCTGAACTACAACGGCTGGCAGAGCAAGAACCTGCAGGAGCATCCGCTGCCGGATACCGAGCAAGTGGTCGCTGAAATCGCGCAAGCGGCTGAGGGCCTGGATCTGGTCGGCTTCTACGCCGCCGGTCCCATCAGCCGTGGTTTTGCCAGCTCTGCCGGCGCCTTCGGCTGGCATCAGGCCAACAGTTTCAACTTCGATTTCAGCCTGTTCCATGAAAACGGCCAGGCGGTGAAAGCCAGCTACGCCGGGCACGACTGGAGCAGCGAAGGCTTTGCCAGGCGCTTCCGGCAGGCCCGCGAGCAGCTTGAGTTTCTGGGCCGACCGTTACGCACCCTGGCGCCCGGTCAGTACCGCGCCTACCTCGCGCCAGCGGCATTGGAAGAGATCATGAGCATGCTGTCCTGGGGCGGCTTTTCGGCGCAGTCGATCGCCAGCAAAAGCAGCCCGTTGCAGAAGCTCTACGGGGGCGACCACGCGTTCAGCCCGCTGGTCTCGCTGGACGAAAAAGTCAGCGGCTCCTTGAGCCCGGCGTTCTCTGACGAAGGCTATCCGCGCAGTGACCTCAAACTGATTGTCGAGGGCAAGGCGGGCGCGCAATTGGTGGGATCGCGCAGTGCCGCCGAATACGGCTTGACCGCCAACGGCGCCAGCGGCGGCGAATCGCCCAATGCCTTGAACATGAAGGGCGGTTCGTTGCCCGAAGCTGAAATCCTCAAGCAACTGGGCACCGGCTTGTACATCAGCAACCTGTGGTACCTGAACTACTCGGACCAACCGGCAGCGCGCCTGACCGGCATGACCCGGTTTGCGACGTTCTGGGTCGAGAACGGCGAGATTCAGGCGCCGGTCAGCACCATGCGTTTCGACGACAGCGCCTTCAGCCTGCTCGGCTCGCAGTTGGAGGCGTTGACTCAGGAGCGCGAAATGCTGTTATCGGCCAGTACCTACAGCCAGCGGGCCACGGCGTCGGCGTTGTTGCCGGGGGCGTTGGTCAGCAAACTTACCTTGACCCTGTAAACACCCAAAACCCTGTAGGAGGGAGACTGCTCGCGATGTCGGCGAACGATAGCGCGGGGAACCTGATACCCCGCGGCGTCCTTGAGTTCATCGTCGGAACGCCGCCCGGAGCAGGCTCGCTCCTACAGGAATGGTGGATAGCTCACATTGACAAGAGGTCCCATGCCCAACCGCCCGCCTCTCGACCCTGTCACCGCCCGCTGGGTGCCGTGGGTCGTTGCCATTGCCTTCTTCATGCAGTCCCTCGACGGGACGATCCTCAACACCGCCCTGCCGGCCATGGCCGCAGACCTTGCGGAAGACCCATTGCGCATGCAGGGTGTGATCATCGCCTACATGCTCACGGTCGCCTTGCTGATCCCGGCTTCGGGCTGGATCGCCGATCGCTTCGGCACCCGGAAAATCTTCTTCGGCGCGATCCTGCTGTTCAGCATCGGCTCATTGCTGTGCGCGCTGTCGACCAGCCTGACCCTGTTGATCGGCGCCCGGGTCATCCAGGGCCTGGGCGGTGCCCTGATGCTGCCGGTCGGGCGGCTGGTGGTGCTGCGGGCCTATCCGCGTTCAGAGCTGGTGCGGATCATGGGTTTTATCACCATTCCCGGACTGCTCGGCCCGTTGATCGGCCCGACCATGGGCGGCTGGATGGTGGAATACCTGACGTGGCACTGGATCTTCCTGATCAACCTGCCGGTGGGGCTGATCGGTTGTTACGCCGTCTGGAAATTCATCCCGGACCTGCGCGGCACCGAGCGCACCCGTTTCGATAGCCTGGGTTTCCTGCTGTTCGGCGCGGCGATGATTCTGATCACCATCGCCATGGAAGGCCTGGGGGAACTGCACCTGCCGCACCTGCGGGTGATGTTGCTGCTGTTCGGCGGCCTGGCGTGTCTGGCGGCGTACTGGTTGCGTGCGGGGCATACCGAAAACCCGCTGTTCGCGCCTTCGCTGTTCAAGACCCGCACCTTCGCGGTCGGCATCCTCGGCAACCTGTTTGCCCGGCTGGGCAGCGGCGCCCTGCCGTTTCTGGTGCCGTTGCTGCTGCAGGTGGCGCTGGGCTATTCACCGTCCCAGGCCGGGATGAGCATGCTGCCGCTGGCGGCTGCGGCGATGATCGCCAAGTGGTTGGCGCGACCGTTGATCGAGCGCCTGGGCTACCGCATCGTGTTGACCGGCAACACCCTGGCGCTGGGCATCATGCTGGCGAGCATGGGCCTGGTCAGCGAACAGACGCCGTACTGGCTGCTGCTGTGCCTGCTGGCGATCCTGGGGGCGATCAACTCCTTGCAGTTCACCGCCATGAACACCGTGACCCTGATCGACCTCGATGACGCCAGCGCCAGCAGCGGCAACAGCCTGCTGTCGGTGGTCGCGCAATTGTCCCTGAGCCTGGGCGTGGCCTGCGCCGGTGCGTTGCTTGGCGGGTTCACGGCGAAGGTTGGAAATGATGGCGTGGAAACCGTGCTCGGCGCGTTCCAACTGACTTTTGTGACCGTCGGCATCATGGCGATGTTGGCTGCAACCATCTTCTCGCAGCTCTCAAAGGAAGACGGACGGCGCGTCAAACGTCCGGAACAACACATAGAGCCTTAGGGCGAATGGCCACTGGGCTGGTACACTGCGCGACATTTTGTTTTGCAGGCCAGTCCCGTGACCACCATCGCCACCGCTTTTAATACTTTGCCGCTGTCCGCCGCCATGCTGGCTAACCTCGACTCCCTCGGTTATGCCCAGATGACGCCGATCCAGGCACAAAGCTTGCCGGTGATCCTCAAGGGGATGGACCTGATCGCCCAGGCCAAGACCGGCAGCGGCAAGACCGCAGCCTTCGGTATCGGCCTGCTGAACCCGATCAATCCGCGCTACTTCGGTTGCCAGGCACTGATCCTGTGCCCGACCCGCGAGCTGGCTGACCAGGTCGCCAAGGAAATCCGTCGCCTGGCCCGTGCCGAAGACAACATCAAGGTCCTGACCCTGTGCGGTGGCGTGTCCCTCGGCCCGCAGATCGCTTCGCTGGAACACGGCGCGCACATCATCGTCGGCACCCCGGGGCGCATTCAGCAGCACCTGCGCAAAGGTTCGCTGGTGCTTCACGGCCTGAACACCCTGATCCTCGACGAAGCCGACCGCATGCTCGACATGGGTTTCTACGATTCCATCGAAGAAATCATCATGCAGGCTCCGGAACGTCGCCAGACCCTGCTGTTCTCCGCCACCTATCCGGTGGGCATCAAGCAGTTGGCCGCCAAGTTCATGCGTAACCCGCAGCAAGTGAAGGCCGAGGCGTTCCACGACGACACGCAGATCGAGCAGCGCTTCTACGAAATCTCCCCGGAAGAGCGCATGAGCGCGGTGACCAAGGTGCTGGGCCACTTCCGGCCGGCGTCCTGCGTGGCGTTCTGCTTCACCAAGCAGCAGGTTCAGGAAACCGTCGATCACCTGACCGCCAAAGGCATTTCCGCCGTCGGCCTGCACGGCGATCTGGAACAGCGTGATCGCGACCAGGTCCTGGCGATGTTCGCCAACCGCAGTACTTCGGTACTGGTGGCCACCGATGTCGCCGCGCGCGGCCTGGACATCGACTCGCTGGACATGGTGATCAACGTCGAGCTGGCCCGTGACTCGGAAATCCACATCCACCGTGTTGGCCGTACCGGCCGCGCTGGTGAGAAAGGTCTGGCGATCAGCCTGGTCGCACCGTCCGAAGCGCAACGCGCCCAAGCCATCGAGCAGTTGCAGCAATCGCCATTGACCTGGGATCAGGTGGACAACCTCACGTCCCAGGGCGGTGGTCCGCTGCTGCCGCAGATGAGCACGCTGTGCATCGGCGCCGGCCGCAAGGACAAGGTACGTCCGGGCGACATTCTCGGGGCACTGACCGGCGATGCCGGTATTCCCGGCGCTCAGGTGGGCAAGATCGCAATCTTCGATTTCCAGGCCTATGTAGCGGTTGAACGCGGTATCGCCAAGCAAGCCCTGCAGCGCCTGAACGACGGCAAGATCAAGGGCCGTTCGCTGCGCGTGCGCATCCTGTAAGAACACCGCTTTCCACTGTAGGAGCGAGCCTGCTCGCGAAAAATCCGGGCTCACCGTGGTGAGCCAGGTTGCCAGCGTTATCGTTGACGTCCATCGCGAGCTGGCTCGCTCCTACAGGGACCGAAACCGCTCTGAAATTTGTGTGAGGACACCGTTTTGCGCTCTACCGAAGTCGTGATCATTGGCGCTGGCGCCGCAGGGTTGATGTGCGCGCTGACGGCCGCCGGGCGCGGGCGCAAGGTGTTGCTGCTCGACCACGCGAACAAGGCCGGCAAGAAAATCCTGATGTCGGGCGGTGGCCGCTGTAATTTCACCAACATGTACACAGAACCCGGCAATTTCCTTTCGCAGAACGCGCATTTCTGCAAATCCGCTCTGGCTCGCTACACCCAGTGGGATTTCATCGGCATGGTCGCCAAGCACGGTGTGCCATACCACGAGAAAAAACTCGGCCAGTTGTTCTGCGATAACAAATCCAGCGACATCCTCGACATGCTGCTCAACGAGTGCGATCAGGTCGGCGTCAGCCTGCACCTGGACACCTCGATCCAGACCATCGAGAAACTCGAAAAGGGCTACCTGCTGGACACTACGCTGGGCCAGGTGACGTGCGAATCCCTGGTGATCGCCACCGGCGGCCTGTCGATTCCGACCCTGGGTGCCACCGGTTTCGGCTATCAGGTGGCCAGGCAGTTCGGCCACGAACTGCTGCCGACCCGCGCCGGGCTGGTGCCGTTCACCATCACCGATCAGCTCAAGGAATTGTGCACCGAGCTGTCTGGCACTTCGGTCGATTGCCTGGTGAGCTGCAATGACCAGAGCTTCCGCGAGAACATCCTGTTCACTCACCGCGGCCTGAGCGGCCCGGCGATTCTGCAGATTTCCTCGTTCTGGGAGTCCGGCGACACGGTCGAGATCAACCTGATGCCCGACCATGACGTGCCGTCCTGGCTGCAACAGCAGCAAGCCGAACGCCCTAACAGCGAGCTGAAAACCCTGCTAGGTGAAATCTTCACCAAGAAGATGGCCAACCTGCTGGCGGACAACTGGTTCGTCTCCAAACCGATGAAGCAGTACACCCACGGGGAAATCGCCGCCATCGCCGAGAAACTGGCGAGCTGGAAAATCGTCCCGGCCGGCACCGAAGGCTACCGCACCGCTGAAGTGACCCTGGGTGGCGTCGATACCAACGAGGTGTCCTCCAAGACCATGGAATCGCTGAAAAGCCCTGGCCTGTACTTCATCGGTGAAGTGCTCGACGTGACCGGGCACCTGGGTGGTTTCAACTTCCAGTGGGCGTGGGCGTCGGGCTATGCGGCGGCGCAGTACGTCTGACCAATGTCAATACAATCCCTGTGGGAGCTGGCTTGCCAGCGATTAGGCCGGTACATCCAACATCTTTGTTGACTGTCAGGTCGCTATCGCTGGCAAGCCAGCGCCCACAGGGTTCTCTATCAATCTCAAAGATCGCGGTCGGCACAGGATCTCAAAGGAACAGATTTTGCTATCAGAAGTGATCGCCGCCATTGCATCGGCGTCATTACTGGCTCAATTTAGCGTCATCGCCTCGGAAGGCCCTAGCACTTCATGTCATCGACTTCGTTTCGTCAGTCTCTGCGTCGCCTTTGGGCGCTGGATAAATTCAGTTACAGCGTGCGGGTGTTCATCGCCCTGACCGGCACCATGGCGCTGTGTTGGTATCAGGATGAAATGGGGCTGCTGATCCCGCTGTTCCTGGGGATTATTGCCAGCGCCCTGGCCGAAACCGACGACAGTTGGCAAGGCCGTCTCAACGCGCTGGCGGTGACGCTGGTGTGTTTCCTGATCGCCGCGCTGTCGGTCGAACTGCTGTTCCCCTACCCCATCATTTTCATCATTGCCTTCGCCCTGGCTGCGTTCTGCCTGACGATGCTTGGTGCCCTGGGCGAACGCTACGGGGCAATTGCCTCGGCGACGCTGATTCTGTCGGTCTACACCATGATTGGCGTCGACCAGCGCGGCGGTGCGGTGACCGATTTCTGGCACGAGCCCGTGCTGCTGGTAGCCGGCGCGGCCTGGTACGGTTTTCTGTCGGTGTTGTGGCAGGCGCTGTTTTCCAACCAGCCGGTGCAGCAAAGTCTGGCGCGGTTGTTCCGTGAATTGGGTTTTTACCTGAAGTTGAAGTCGTCGCTGTTCGAGCCGATCCGTCAGATGGACGTGGAAGCACGGCGTCTGGAACTGGCCCAGCAGAACGGTCGCGTGGTCGCCGCGCTGAACGCCGCCAAGGAAATCATCCTGCACCGGGTCGGCAACGGCCGGCCGGGCTCGAAAGTCAGCCGCTACCTGAAGCTGTACTTTCTCGCTCAGGACATCCACGAACGCGCCAGCTCCTCGCACTACCCGTATAACGCGCTGGCCGAGGCGTTCTTCCATAGCGACGTGCTGTTCCGCTGCCAACGCCTGCTGCGCCAGCAAGGCAAGGCCTGCCGGGCGCTGGCCGAGTCGATCCAGATGCGCCAGCCGTTCATCTATGACGCCAGCTTCGCCGAAGCCCTGAGCGACCTGCATGCCTCCCTCGAACATCTGCGCATCCAGAGCAATCCGGCCTGGCGCGGTTTGTTGCGCTCGTTGCGGGCACTGGCAGCCAACCTCGGCACCCTCGACCGCTTGCTCAGCGATGCGAGCAACCCCGATGCCCTGGCCGACGCCACCGACAGCAGCCTGCTCGACCGCTCGCCACGTAACCTCAAGGATGTCTGGGTGCGCCTGCGCACGCAGTTGACCCCGACGTCCCTGCTGTTCCGCCACGCCCTGCGCTTGCCTCTGGCCTTGAGCATCGGCTACGCGATGGTGCATTTGATTCACCCGTCCCAGGGCTACTGGATCATCCTGACGACGCTCTTTGTCTGCCAACAGAGCTACGGCGCGACCCGGCGCAAACTCGGTCAACGGATCATCGGCACCGCCATCGGCCTGACCCTGGCCTGGGCGCTGTTCGACCTGTTCCCCAATCCGTTGATACAGTCCTGCTTCGCGATTGCCGCCGGAGTGGTGTTCTTTACCAATCGAACCACCCGTTACACCGTGGCCACGGCGGCGATTACCTTGATGGTGCTGTTCTGCTTCAACCAGGTGGGCGATGGCTACGGATTGTTTTTGCCACGGCTGTTCGACACCTTGCTCGGCGGCCTGATCGCCGGCCTCGCGGTGTTCCTGTTCCTCCCGGACTGGCAGGGTCGGCGCCTGAACAAAGTGCTGGCCAACACCCTGTCCTGCAACAGCATTTACCTGCGCCAGATCATGCAGCAATACGCCGCCGGCAAAAGCGACGACCTGGCGTATCGCCTGGCCCGGCGAAACGCGCACAACGCCGACGCTGCGCTGTCGACCACGTTGGCGAACATGCTGATGGAACCGGGGTATTTCCGTAAGGAAGCGGATGTGGGTTTCCGTTTTCTGGTGCTGTCGCACACCTTGCTCAGCTATCTGTCAGGCCTGGGGGCGCACCGGGAAACGCAGTTGCCAGCAGATGTGCGCGAGCATTTGATCGAAGGGGCCGGCGTGAAACTGGCCACCAGCATCGACGAAATCGCCCAGGGCCTTGCCAGTAAATCGGCGATTGCCATTCAGAGCGATGAGGAAGAAGCGCTGGCCAATGAGCTTGAGCAGATGCCCGATGAAATCGATGAAGGCCAGCGGCTGGTGCAGACTCAACTGGCATTGATCTGCCGGCAACTGGGACCACTACGGACGCTGGCGGCCCATTTGATCAAGGATACGAGCGAGAATTGAGGGCTGCGGTGTCCTGACGGGCGTCATCTACATCCCATGCTGCTTCATCAACCGCTCATAACTCCCATCCGCCTTCATCGCCGCGATCTCGCGGTCGAAACCGGCAACGATCTGTTCATGCTGCGGGTTCTTCAGGCTGACCAGAATATGCAGGCTGTTCTCGCTCAGGGACTTGGGCAGAAACTCCACGGCATTGCGCACCTTGGGCGACTCACGGGCCAGGTAATACCGGGCGACGTACTCGTCCTCCAGGGTCAGCTTGACCCTGTCGGCGGCGACCATGCGCACGGCCATGGCAAAGCCGTGCACCGGGATCTTCTGCAGTGATTCGTCTTCATCGAACGCCGCCGAATAGGCGTAGCCACGCACGACCGCAATCGGATAACTGTGCAGTTGCTGCAGATCGTTGAATTCGATTGGCGCGTCCTTGCGCTTGAGGAAGCGTATGCGATTGATCAGGTACCCGGCGGAGAACTGGCCGACCTTTGTGCGTTCGTCGTTGTACCAGGCGTTGACCAGCACGTCGTAGCGACCCTCGCCCACGCCCAGCAGTGCGCGTGCCCAAGGCACCTGCTCGAAATCACTGGCATAGCCGGCACGCGCCAGGGCGGTGCTGACAATATCGGTAGCCAACCCACCATTGACCAGCGTGGCGTCGGTAAACGGTGGCCAGACATCTGCCACCAGGCGCAGCTTTTCGGCTGCTGCACTTTGAATCAGCAACAACAATCCAATCAAGGCAAAGGCTCGATGCAATCGCGGCATGCTAGAAAATCCTTAGCGGGCGGGCCGCCCGACGTGTTTTTCAGCCAAACTCCAAGCCCCGTACCGGCACACCCAGGCACTAAACATTAGCTCATTGAAGCCACTGCACATCGCTTGAGCCCAGATTACACAAAGATGACAGTGGCGCGAAAAATGAATGATGGCATTTTGGTCTTTATCACAGTTTTCTCCGCCATAAAGACATCCAGCGTCAGGACGCTTAGTATCCCGAGGACGTTTTCAGGGAATCAGGACATGACAATCGATTGGGTCTGCAAACACCACAGCGATCTGGGCAAGGAACAGCTGTACGCCATTCTGCAACTGCGTGACGAGGTCTTTGTCGTCGAACAGAAATGCGTCTATCAGGATATTGATGGCCAGGACCTGGAAGGTGACACCTGCCATTTGATGGCGTGGGACGGCGATCGCCTGGTGGCCTATCTGCGACTGCTGGACCCCGAGCAACAGGGCGGCGACGTGGTGATCGGGCGAGTGGTCATTGCCCCCGCCGCACGAGGCACCGGGCTGGGTCATGAGCTGATGGCCCAGGCGCTGAAACAGGCCGAAAAGTACTGGCCCGACGTCCCGATCTACCTCTCGGCCCAGGCGCATTTGCAGGGGTATTACGGGCGGTACGGGTTTGTGGTGGCCGGTGAGGAATACGTCGAGGATGGCATTCCACATATCGGCATGCGTCGTCAGTAAGGGCCCCATCGCTGGCAAGCCAGCTCCCACAGGTTTTTAGCAAACGACACAAACCTTGTGGGAGCGTGGCTTGCCCGCGATGGCGTCATCACCGGCGCCACATATCTCAGGGATACTCCAGCACGGCCTTGATCTGCCGCAAATTGCGCTCGATCCATCCCCGATCGATCGCTCCCCACTCGCGAATCCGATAGCGCCCGGCGTGGTTGCGTGCACCTTCTTCCTGCTCGAACTCGCAAACGATATCCAGATCCGCCAATGCGGCGATGGTGTCCTGGGCCGTACGCCGAGGCATGCCGGTCACCTCGGTCAACGCAGGAACGCTGCTGGCCAACCCGCTGTCGATCAAGTACGCCACGTACAGGCGACGGTAGAAGCTGCTTTTGGTCTTGCTGACATCCATCTGACGATCCTTTTCTTTTATTGCATATCCCGCCAGGTCAGGTAGACCCGCACATCGAACTCCACCTGGTGATAGCCCGGCAGCATGTGTTCGCACAGTTTGTAGAACGCCTTGTTGTGATCGGACTCTTTGAAGTGCGCCAACTCATGCACCACGATCATTTTCAGAAATTCGGAAGGCGCTTCCTTGAACAGCGAGGCGATGCGAATTTCTTTCTTGGCCTTGAGCTTGCCACCCTGCACTCGGGAAATCGTGGTGTGCAGACCGAGCGCGCGGTGCGTCAGGTCCAGACGGTTGTCGAACAACACCTTGTCGATGGCCGGGGCATTGCGCAGGTATTCCTGCTTGAGGTCGAGCGCGTAGGTGTACAGCGCCTTATCGCTCTGCACGTCATGCTTTTGCGGGTAACGCTGGCTCAGGTAATCGCCCAGTCGACCGTCAGCGATCAACTGCCGTACCTGGTCCTGCAGCGTGGCGGGGTAAGCCTGGAGGTATTTCAACGCGGTCATCGGTGCGGCAACACAAGTGACGAAAAGGTCGCCAGTGTAGCGAATTCAATGAGTCAGCGCGCTCCAGTCAAACGGCTGCACAAAGTGGCCGGTGTCTTCGGCCATCATCGGACGCGACACCAGAAAACCCTGCACATACTCGCAACCATTGGCTTGCAGCCAGTTGTACTGCGCAATGGTTTCCACCCCTTCGGCAATCACCAGCATCCCATACTGCTTGCACAGCTCGATGACACTGCGCACCAGCGCCGCATCCCGCGAAGAGTCCGGTAGCCGCGCGATCAAATGGCGGTCAAGTTTGAGCGTATCCAGTTCCAGATCGCGCAAATGAGCCAGCGAACACGGGCCAGAACCGAAATCATCCAGCGCGACCCGGACGCCAAGATTGCGCAGCAACCGCAGCTGTTTGCGGGTCTCTTCGGGATGATGCATCAAGGCCGCTTCCGTCACCTCGACTTCCAGATGACGCGCCTGCAAGCCATGACGATCCAGCACCTGGCGCAGCTCGGTGACCAGGTTAGGCATGGCGAATTGCGTGCTGCTCAAACTAACGCCCAGCACCAGATCCTCGGCAAACAGCGCTTCCCAGGCTTTGCGCTGCGCGGCACCGCGATGGTAAATCCAGCTGCCCAGGCGGCTGATCAACCGCGCCTCTTCCAGCAACGGCAAAAACAGCCCGGGCGGCACATCGCCCACGCTGGGGTGCTGCCAGCGCAGCAACGCCTCGAAGCCACGAATCTGCCCGTCGGCGATGGACACCTGGGGTTGATACACCAGGTTGAAATCGCGATTCTCGATGGCCGTGCGCACACTTTCTTCGAGCATCAACCGCGAGCGTGCCCGGCCGTTCATTTCATGATCGTAAAAACGATACTGCTGACGTCCGGCGCGCTTGGCTTCGTACATGGCGATGTCGGAGGCCCGCAACAAACCGTCGAGATTGGCGCCGCAATCCGGGAACGTCGCGATACCGATGCTCGCGCCCAGGGCGATATCCAGGCCGTCGATTTGCTGGCAAATCGAAACCCGTTCAATCAGTTTTTCCGCAATCTTGGCCGCTTGCTCCGGAAACTCCAGGTCCAGAAAGGCGGTGAATTCGTCGCCGCCCATGCGCGCCAGGATATCGAAGGGCCGCAGACAGGCCTTCAGTTGCTCGGACACCCAGCGCAGCACCCGGTCGCCGGCATCGTGACCAAGGAAATCGTTGACCCGCTTGAAGCCATCGAGGTCCAGGTACAACAGCACCCAGGCACTGTCGGAGCGTTCGCCGCGCAACAGCAGGGTTTCCACGGTCTGGTAAAAACCACGCCGATTGAGCAGCCCGGTCAACGGATCGGTGACCGCCTGGGATTCCAGCTGCTGATGCAGGTGACGCACCACCGACATATCCTGAATCGTCACTACCATCGCCCGCTGTTCGGCGGGCAACGGCGCACAGGACAGCGCCACCGACACCTGCTGACCGGGCGCAGTACGCAACAGCGCATCGTGCAGGCGTAACGTTTCGCCGCGCTTATACCCGGCCAATAGATCCGAATCGGCCCAGACCGGGACATGCGGTTTTTGCAGGAAATCCAGGAACTCCCTGCCTTGCAGCTCTCGCACCGGTGCATTGAGCAGCCGCGAGATCGCCGGGTTGGCAAAGCCGATCCGGCCATCGTCGCCGACCACCAGAATGCCCTCGGCGGCGTTATCCAATATCGAGGCATTGAAGGCGCGAGCGACCTCCAGGTCATGGCTCAGGCGCTGCAACTCCCGGCGATTGCGCTGGTGCTCCAGCAACGCCTGAACCTTGGGCTTGAGAATCTGCGGATCGAATGGCTTGAACAGGTAATCCACCGCGCCACTGGCATAGCCCTTGATCACGGCATCCTGGGACTGCTCGTTGGCGGTGAGAAAAATAATCGGTGTCAGTCGGGTTCGTTGGCTGCCACGCATCAGGCGCGCGACTTCAAATCCATCCATGCCCGGCATCTGCACATCCAGCAGTACCAGGTCGACTTCGTGTTCAAGCAACAGGCCGAGGGCCTCGAAACCCGATGCAGCTGTGATGACTTGCCAGTCCTGGCGCTGCAACAACGCGCGCAGGCTGATCAGGTTTTCAGGGTAATCGTCGACGATTAATAAGGTTGAGCTGCCTTCGGCTGGCTTGAGGTGGGCGCATTCCATGCTGCTTCTCTATATTCGGGACGTCAGGCCGGGTTCTTTTGAAAACCGGACAAATACTAAGCCTTCACTCTAGACCCGGATCCGGGAAATCAGAAGGTGTCAGAGCGCCATCATTTAACCGAAGCGTACATTTGCCGACTAACGGTCGGCGCTGTAGCCCGCCAAAACCGGCATAGATGGCATTTCGACAGGATGTTGGCGCCAGCAAACCGCCAGACGGGCATTAACAAAAAAGCCCTCTGCGCTTATAAAGGCCGCCCAAAAGGCGCGTGCTAGAGCGATTGGCACGCGCGTGCAGCAAAATTCGTGGAAGTTTCTGACTATGATCGACCTCGCAACCTGGAACCTCAGCGTTCCCGTTGGCAGCCCGCCGTACACCGTTGAAACCTCCAAACTGGTGAACGGCTTCAAGGATCAATACTTCCATTCCGACACCGGCACACTGTTCTTCTGGTCCCCGGTGACCGGCTCGCGCACTGAAAATGCTATCTATCCACGCACCGAGCTGCGGGAAACCTACAGCAATGGCACGCTGAAAAACTGGTACTACCCGGACGCCGACAACTCCCTGCGCGCCACCCTGGCGGTGAACCAGGTACCCAGTTCGGGCAAGATCGTGATTGGCCAGATCCATGCCTATGAAAGCCAGAAACCCTTGGTGAAGGTCGAGTACCAGTACAAGACCAAGACCTTGAGCGGCAACATCGTCGCCAAAGTGCGCATGCACCCTGACGACGACGAAGGCCGGGTGATCACCATCGCCACCGGGGTGAAACTCAATCAGCAGTTCTCCTACCTCATCCACCTCAGTCCCGGCGGCGCACTGGGCATCAGCGCGGCGGGTTACCAGTGGGATAGCAATATCAGCGCGACGTGGCGCAACAAACCGTTGTACTTCAAGGCCGGGGTGTATGTGCAGGACAACACCGGATACACCAGCGAGGGCGGCATGGTGACGTTCAGCAAGCTGGATATCGATCACGATAAATAACTATTTTTCTTTCAAGTCCCGAAGCACCTGACGGGCTGTCAAAGAGTGACCCGGCGCGACCGAAGTCTCACCGGATCACTTGCTCGTCCTGAAGTCTAGCGAACGCACATCAGCATGAAACTCTTGGACGTCCCCACATCCTTTTCTGAACTGCCTGATACTTGGGTGATCACTTTCAACTTGCGTGTCGTCGGCGTTCCGGCCAGTTTGGCTTGAGCGAATAACAAATCATCGTATGACTCAACATCCGTTACAGATACAGAGCAGAACCCTGATGCTCGCTCAAATACGCCAGCCTCGAGGGATATTTCATATTCAGAAAAATACCCCGGCCGCGGATAATGTTTCACGCTACGGATCCATTCGGGCGACTGCCTAATCACTGCACCCTTGCTATCAATAGAAGCCGTAAAATAGTGGTCGGCTGCATGGGCGCTGGCCGAGCTGGCCCCCAGGAACAACATCGATAAAACGTAAAGACCTGGTTGCTTGATATTTTTTCCAGAAAACATGCTCAAGTTCCTCTTCCATGAATGAAAAAATCGATGGCGCTCCAGCCATCGATAAACTCATTTAGCTCACCCCTTGCACCCTGTCAAAGGCAACCAAAACAAATGGAAAAATGCCTGTTCATCGAGTAACTCTTCCTACAACTAATAAAATTAATAGATTCAAGTTTTGACTTTTAACCTGCCCATAAAAAACCCGCCTTTCGGCGGGTTTCTCATGCAACTCAAACGCTGAAGGCTTAGTTGACCTTGGCGTTCAACTCACCTTTGAGGTAACGCTGGAACATCGCTTCCAGAGAGATCGGCTTGATCTTCGAAGCGTTGCCCGCGGTGCCGAAGGCTTCGTAGCGAGCGATGCACACGTCGCGCATGGCCGTCACGGTGGCGCCGAAGAATTTACGCGGGTCGAATTCGCTCGGGTTGGTAGCCATCAGGCGACGCATTGCGCCAGTGGATGCCAGACGCAGGTCGGTGTCGATATTGACCTTGCGCACGCCGTGCTTGATGCCTTCGACGATTTCTTCAACCGGTACGCCGTAGGTTTCTTTAATGTCGCCGCCGTACTGGTTGATGATCGCCAGCCACTCTTGCGGTACCGAAGACGAACCGTGCATCACCAGGTGAGTGTTCGGGATGCGCTTGTGGATTTCCTTGATACGGTCGATCGCCAGCACGTCGCCGGTAGGTGGCTTGGTGAACTTGTAGGCGCCGTGGCTGGTGCCGATGGCGATGGCCAGGGCATCGACCTGGGTGCGCTTGACGAAGTCAGCGGCTTCTTCCGGGTCGGTCAGCATCTGGCTGTGATCCAGAACGCCTTCGGCGCCGATGCCGTCTTCTTCACCGGCCATGCCGGTTTCCAGCGAACCCAGGCAGCCCAGCTCGCCTTCTACCGAAACGCCGCAGGCGTGAGCCATGGCCACGGTTTGTTGGGTCACACGGACGTTGTAGTCGTAGTCGGTCGGGGTCTTGCCGTCTTCGCCCAGGGAACCGTCCATCATCACCGAGCTGAAGCCCAGCTGGATGGAACGCTGGCAGACGTCAGGGCTGGTGCCGTGGTCCTGGTGCATGCACACCGGGATGTGCGGGAATTCTTCGATTGCCGCCAGGATCAGGTGACGCAGGAACGGCGCGCCAGCGTATTTGCGAGCACCGGCCGAGGCCTGGACGATCACCGGGGAGTCAGTCTTGTCAGCGGCTTCCATGATGGCGCGCATCTGTTCAAGGTTGTTGACGTTGAAGGCTGGAACGCCGTAGCCGAACTCGGCTGCGTGGTCCAGCATCTGGCGCATGCTGATAAGTGCCATTGTGTGTGTCTCTCCCGGATTGGGTCGTTAATCGTGCCAGCCTGCCGTAGCGGCGGCGGCTATTCAAGTTATTGCAGATCGGGGGTTAATTCCGGGCTGCGAATTCGGTGTTGCATCAATCCCAGAACATCGGCCCTCTGTGGGAGCGAGCTTGCTCGCGATGGTGGCCCAGACAACGCGGGCATTCAGGCGCCCAGCGTCATCGTTAACGACCATCGCGAGCAAGCTCGCTCCTACAGGTACGGCGTAGTCCGTTTATTGCGCCTTACAGCCACGGCCAATCAAATCATTGGTGGCGACCCAGTAGACCAGGCCTTCCTCACCTTTTATGTGAAACGCCAGCATGTTGTCGCTATACAGCGAACCTGACGCACCCGGCTCCTGCTTCAAGCGGTAAACCTGATCGGCACCGCCCAGGCGCACGTCGACTTCCTTGCGGCTGTCGTCGGTGTAGCGCCAAAGCACTTTGGCCTGGCTGTCGCAGGTCCAGGTGGTCCAGTTATCCACAGGAGCGGAGGACTGGAACAGGTTCAACTGAGCGCAACCCGCCAACAACGCCAACGCCGCAACGGCGATAAAACCTTTCATCCGTGCTCCTCGACTGACAGCACACGCCGCCAGCCCTGAGTAATCAGTCAGACCCGTCAAGGGCAACCACGTTCCTTGGCGGGCGTCTGTGTCTCGTACTTGTCCAGGCCATCAGGCCCGGAACGCTTGTTGATCACCGGATTGGTCTCCGCCTGCCACTCGGCCTGGTAGCAGCCGTTGTGGGGTGCAACCGGCGCAGGGTCAGGCGTGGCTTTCGGGTTACTCCCGCAAGCCGCCAGTGAGCCCGCGACGATCAACAGCGCTAGCGTCTTGACCATGTGAACACTCCCTTGCCGGGTCAAACGGGCGACCCTCAGGCCTTGGCCCGGCTTTCCAGGACTTCAACGGCTGGCAGCACTTTGCCTTCGACGAATTCGAGGAACGCGCCGCCACCGGTAGAAATGTAGGAGATTTGGTCGGCAACGCCATACTTATCGATAGCCGCCAGGGTGTCGCCGCCGCCAGCGATCGAGAACGCCGCACTGTCCGCGATGGCCTGGGCCAGCACTTTGGTGCCGTTACCGAACTGATCGAACTCGAACACGCCGACCGGGCCGTTCCACAGGATGGTTTTCGATGACTTCAGCAGTTCGGCGAAATTCGCTGCGGTCTGTGGGCCGATGTCCAGGATCATGTCGTCGGCAGCGACGTCGGCGATCAGTTTGACGGTAGCTTCGGCGCTTTCGGCGAACTCCTTGGCCACCACCACGTCCACCGGCAGCGGTACGCTGACCTTGGCGGCGATGGCGCGGGCGGTGTCGAGCAGGTCAGGCTCATACAGGGATTTGCCGACCGGATGACCGGCAGCCGCGAGGAAGGTGTTGGCGATGCCGCCGCCGACGATCAACTGGTCGCAGATCTGGCTCAAGCTGTTCAGTACGTCGAGTTTGGTCGACACCTTGGAGCCAGCGACGATGGCGGCCATTGGCTTGGCCGGAGCGCCGAGGGCTTTGCCCAGTGCGTCCAGCTCGGCGGCCAGCAGGGGACCTGCCGCAGCGATCTTGGCGAACTTGGCCACGCCGTGGGTCGAACCCTCGGCACGGTGAGCAGTGCCGAAGGCGTCCATCACGAACACGTCGCACAGGGCGGCGTATTGCTTGGCCAGTTCGTCAGCGTTCTTTTTCTCGCCCTTGTTGAAGCGCACGTTTTCGAACAGCACGATGTCGCCGGCCTTGACGTCGACGCCGCCCAGGTAGTCAGCCACCAGCGGCACTTCACGGCCCAGGGCCTTGCTCAGGTAGTCGGCGACTGGCTTGAGGCTGTTCTCGGCCGAGAACTCGCCTTCGGTCGGACGGCCAAGGTGCGAACAAACCATCACGGCCGCGCCTTTTTCCAGGGCCAGCTTGATGGTCGGCAGCGAAGCCAGGATTCGCGCGTCGCTGGTGACAACTCCGTCCTTGACTGGGACGTTGAGGTCTTCGCGGATCAATACGCGCTTACCTTGCAGATCGAGGTCGGACATCTTCAACACGGTCATGGGTCGCATTTCCTGAGTTACTGTTTTGTAGAGACAGAAAGTGAAGTAGCGGTTTGCAGATAATGCTCTGCTACATCCAGCATTCGGTTGGCAAAACCCCATTCGTTGTCGAACCAGGCCAGGATGTTGACCAGCCGGGGGCCGGAAACACGGGTCTGACTGGCATCGACGATGGCCGAATGTGGGTCATGATTGAAATCACAGCTTGCATGGGGGAGCTCGGTGTAGGCCAACAGACCTTTGAGCGGGCCACTGGTGGCCGCCTCACGCAAGATCCGGTTGACCTCCACGGCGTCGGTATCGCTGACGGTCTGCATCGTAATGTCGAGGCAAGACACGTTAACCGTTGGCACACGTACGGCTTTGGCCTGAATTCGCCCGGCAAGTTCCGGCAACAGGCGTTCGATGCCGCGCGCCAGACCAGTGGACACCGGAATCACCGACTGAAACGCCGAACGGGTGCGACGCAGGTCTTCATGGTGGTACGCATCGATCACCGGCTGATCGTTCATCGCCGAGTGAATGGTGGTAATCGACACATACTCCAGACCAATGGCCTGATCCAGCAGGCGCAACAACGGCACGCCGCAGTTGGTGGTGCAGGACGCGTTGGACACCAGCAATTCATCGCCGGTCAGGCAATCCTGGTTCACGCCGTAGACGATGGTGGCGTCGACATCCGACTCGCTGGCCATCGGCTGGGAAAACAGCACCCGGGGGGCGCCGGCGTCGAGGAAACGCTGGCCGTCTGCACGGGTGTGGTAGGCGCCGGAGCATTCCAGCACCAGATCGACGCCCAGGGACGCCCAATCGATGCCTTCGGGGGTGGCACTGCGCAGGACCTTCACGCAGTCGCCATTGATATGCAGACAATCGCCGTCGACCTTCACCTCGCCGGGAAAGCGCCCGTGGGTGGAGTCGAAGCGTGTCAGGTATTCGATGCTGGCCATGTCGGCCAGATCGTTGATCGCGACAATTTCAAACCCGGCCTTCTCGCCTCGCTCGAACAACGCACGCAAGACGCAACGACCAATCCGGCCGTAGCCGTTGAGTGCAACTTTGTAGGGACGCGGTTGAGGCATGGGGTTCTCGATAGACGCAGTCAGACGAAATTCTTGTGTGCAACACGCCCCATGTAGGAGCGAGCCTGCTCGCGATGGTGGCCCAGACAACGCGGGCATTCAGACACCCAGCGTTATCGTTAACGACCATCGCGACGGTGCGACGATTCGACAGGCTCGCTCCTACAGGGAATCGCGGTGGTCTTGAAACCACCGCGACGTGTTTAGTCTTCCAGCAGTTCTTCAGCCTGACCCAGGATGTTTTCCAGGGTGAAACCGAACTCTTCGAACAAGGCAGGCGCAGGCGCCGACTCGCCGTAGGTGGTCATGCCGATCACGCGACCTTCCAGGCCGACGTATTTGTACCAGTAGTCCGCGTGAGCGGCCTCGATGGCGATACGGGCGCTGACTTGCAATGGCAGAACCGACTGCTTGTAACCGGCATCCTGGGCATCGAACACGCTGGTGCACGGCATGGAAACCACACGCACCTTGCGACCTTGCTCGGTCAGTTTGTCGAAGGCCTGAACGGCGAGGCCGACTTCCGAACCGGTCGCGATCAGGATCAGCTCAGGCTCGCCCGCGCAGTCCTTCAATACGTAGCCACCGCGGCTGATGTCGGCGATCTGCAGGGCAGAACGGGTTTGGTGTTGCAGGTTCTGACGCGAGAAGATCAGGGCCGAAGGACCGTCTTTACGCTCCAGTGCATACTTCCAGCTCACGGCCGATTCAACGGCATCGGCTGGACGCCAGGTGTCGAGGTTCGGCGTGCAGCGCAGGCTGGCCAGTTGCTCGATTGGCTGGTGAGTCGGACCGTCTTCGCCCAGACCGATGGAGTCGTGGGTGTAGACATGGATCACGCGCTGCTTCATCAGGGCCGACATGCGCACGGCATTGCGGGCATATTCCATGAACATCAGGAAAGTCGCGCCGTAAGGCACCAGGCCGCCATGCAGGGCAACGCCGTTCATGATGGCGGTCATGCCGAATTCGCGCACACCGTAGTACATGTAGTTGCCGCTGGCGTCGTCAGCCGTGACGCCCTTGCAGCCTTTCCACAGGGTCAGGTTGGAACCGGCCAGATCAGCCGAACCGCCGAGGAACTCAGGCAGCAGCGGACCGAAAGCGTTCAGCGCGTTCTGGCTGGCCTTGCGGCTGGCGATGGTTTCGCCTTTGGCGGCCACTTCGGCGATGTAGGCATCGGCCTTTTCGCTGAAGTCTGCCGGCAGTTCGCCGCTGAGGCGACGGATCAGTTCGTTGGCTTCAGTCGGGAAAGCAACGGAATAGGCCGCGAAACGCTGGTCCCACTCGGCTTCGACGGCGCGGCCGGCTTCCTTGGCGTCCCACTCGGCGTAGATGTCGGCCGGGATTTCGAACGGGCCGTGGTTCCACTTCAGCGCCGCACGGGTCAGGGCGATTTCCGCGTCACCCAGCGGGGCGCCGTGGCAGTCTTCCTTGCCTTGCTTGTTCGGCGAACCGAAGCCGATGGTGGTCTTGCAGCAGATCAGGGTCGGCAGCGGGCTCTTGCGTGCCGTCTCGATCGCGGTCTTGATTTCTTCCGGGTCGTGACCGTCGACATTGCGAATCACTTGCCAGTTGTAGGCCTCGAAACGCTTCGGCGTGTCGTCGGTGAACCAGCCTTCGACTTCGCCGTCGATGGAAATGCCGTTGTCATCGTAGAAGGCAATCAGTTTGCCCAGGCCCAGGGTACCGGCCAGGGAAGCGACTTCGTGGGAAATGCCTTCCATCATGCAGCCATCACCCAGGAACACGTAGGTGTGGTGGTCGACGATGTTGTGCCCTGGACGGTTGAACTGGGCCGCCATGACTTTTTCAGCCAGGGCAAAACCCACGGCGTTGGCCAAGCCCTGGCCCAGTGGACCGGTGGTGGTCTCGACGCCCGGGGTGTAACCGAATTCCGGGTGGCCCGGGGTGCGGCTGTGCAGTTGACGGAACTGCTTCAGGTCGTCGATCGACAGGTCGTAGCCGGTCAGGTGCAGCAGCGAATAGATCAACATCGAACCATGACCGTTGGACAGCACGAAGCGGTCACGGTCGGCGAACGATGGATTGGTCGGGTTGTGCTTGAGGTAGTCGCGCCAAAGCACTTCGGCGATATCTGCCATACCCATAGGGGCACCGGGATGGCCGCTGTTGGCTTTTTGCACGGCATCCATGCTGAGTGCACGAATGGCGTTGGCACGCTCACGACGGCTGGGCATCGCTGATCTCCTGCGGGTTCTGAATCGAGAGTGATAAAAATGAAACGGAAAAAAGGCGAGCATTTTCCCTCACACGGACGCCTCGGGGCAATGACAGATAGTCATCTGGAGGCGTTTTTCCCATGGATTGCGACGCTTTCGCCTGATGAAACCTTTCCGCTGTTCGTTTGTAGAGTTAACCACCTCGTAAGAAGTGCCATCCATCGAGCAATATCAAAACTTTTTGATATTGCCCTTGCGGTGTTTCCGACGCGTGTCTAGACTGCCGGCCTTATGAATTTACGCGTGCCTTCCATTCAACATGACGATTGCGATGAGCTGGCAGCCCTGTGCAAGGCTGGCGGCGATCCTCTGCGGTTGAATGTATTGCGCGCCCTGGCCAACGACTCGTTTGGCGTGCTGGAACTGGCGCAGATCTTCGGCATCGGCCAGTCAGGCATGAGTCATCACCTCAAGGTCTTGGCCCAGGCCGACCTGGTGGCGACCCGCCGTGAAGGCAATGCGATTTTCTACCGTCGCGCCCTGCCCCATACCGAACTGCTGGGTGGCAAGCTGCACGCAGCCTTGCTCGAAGAAGTGGACAACCTGTCCTTGCCTGCCGATGTGCAGTCCCGGATCACGCTGGTCCACGGGCAACGGGCGGCGGCCAGCCAGGATTTTTTTTCACGGGTCGCGGAGAAATTTCGCGCCCAGCAAGATTTGATCGCCGGCCTGCCGCAGTACCGCGAAAGCGTGGTGGCCTTGCTCGACAAACTGAGCTTCGGCGCTGGCGCCTCGGCGATTGAAGTCGGCCCCGGCGACGGCGCGTTTCTGCCGGAACTGGCGCGCCGCTTCACACAGGTCACCGCGCTGGACAACAGCCCGGCGATGCTTGAACTGGCTCGCCAGGTTTGCGAACGCGATGCGCTGGCTAACGTTACCTTGCAACTGGCCGATGCATTGAACGGCGTCAGCCTGACGGCAAATTGCGTTGTATTGAACATGGTGTTGCACCATTTCGCCGCGCCGGCCGAAGCACTCAAGCGCATGGCCGACTTGCTGAAACCAGGCGGTAGCCTGTTAGTGACAGAGTTATGTAGCCATAACCAGAGTTGGGCCAGGGAGGCCTGCGGTGATCTCTGGTTGGGGTTTGAACAGGACGATCTGGCCCGTTGGGCCACCGCTGCGGGACTCGTTCCCGGGGAAAGCCTCTATGTAGGCTTACGTAATGGTTTCCAGATCCAGGTCCGCCATTTTCAGCGGCCGGCTGGCAACACTCACCATCGGTAAATATCAGGAAAACATCGAGATGAGCGAATACTCCCTTTTCACCTCCGAGTCCGTGTCTGAAGGGCATCCGGACAAAATCGCCGACCAGATTTCTGATGCGGTGCTGGACGCCATCATTGCTGAAGACAAGTTCGCCCGTGTGGCGTGCGAGACTCTGGTGAAAACGGGCGTGGCGATCATCGCCGGCGAAGTCACCACCTCGGCCTGGGTTGACCTGGAGCAGATCGTCCGTGACGTGATCATCGACATCGGCTACACCAGCTCCAACGTCGGCTTCGACGGCGCGACCTGCGGCGTGATGAACATCATCGGCAAGCAGTCCCCTGACATCAACCAGGGCGTTGACCGTGCCAAGCCTGAAGATCAAGGCGCCGGCGACCAGGGCCTGATGTTCGGCTACGCCAGCAACGAAACCGACGTGCTGATGCCTGCACCGATCACCTTCTCGCACCAACTCGTGCAGCGTCAGGCTGAAGCCCGTAAATCCGGCCTGCTGCCTTGGCTGCGCCCGGACGCCAAGTCGCAAGTGACCTGCCGTTACGAAAACGGCAAGGTGGTCGGCATCGACGCCGTTGTTCTGTCGACCCAGCACAACCCGGAAGTGTCGTACAACGACCTGCGCGAAGGCGTGATGGAGCTGATCGTCAAGCACGTGCTGCCTGCCGAACTGCTGTCCAAGGACACCCAGTTCCACATCAACCCGACTGGCCAGTTCATCATCGGTGGCCCGGTGGGCGACTGCGGCCTGACCGGTCGCAAGATCATCGTTGACAGCTACGGCGGCATGGCCCGTCACGGCGGTGGCGCGTTCTCCGGCAAGGATCCATCGAAGGTTGACCGTTCGGCAGCCTACGCCGGCCGTTATGTCGCCAAGAATATCGTCGCTGCCGGCCTGGCCGAGCGCTGCGAGATCCAGGTTTCCTACGCCATCGGCGTCGCTCAGCCGACTTCGATCTCGTTGAACACCTTCGGCACCGGCAAGATCAGCGACGAAAAAATCGTCAAACTGGTCCGCGAAGTCTTCGACCTGCGCCCATACGCCATCACCAAGATGCTCGACCTGCTGCACCCGATGTACCAGGAAACCGCTGCATACGGCCACTTCGGTCGTACCCCGGCGACCAAGACTGTGGGCGACGACACCTTCACCACATTCACCTGGGAAAAAACCGACCGCGCCGACGCACTGCGTTCTGCTGCCGGCCTGTAAGCCTTCCCCCGCGGTACCCAAAAGCCCTGCACGGTTCGCCGTGCGGGGCTTTTTTTGGTTTCTCGCTTGCTCCCTCAAGGATTAGGGGGCGCATATTCTGCGTACACCGTCGAACCCTGCGGGAGCGGACTTGCCCGCGAAGAGGCCGGCACCGCCAGCAGAAATACCCGGAAAAACTCCCGCTCCTCGCACCTACCATTAATGACCTAGCTTTCAAACACCCCCATGAGCAAGGACGCTCACGATGTTCCGCAACCTGCGCCTGTCTTTCACCTGTCTGCTGATTTTCTCCTGCCTGAACGCCCATGCAGAGCAATGCCCCGACTGGCCTGCTGAACGGGCCTTGATCGAAGTCACCGCCCTGCAAAAGCAAATCGATCGCTGGGACGATCACTATCACCGCCAGGGTCGCTCGCTGGTCGCCGACGAGCTGTATGACCAGTCCCTGGCACGCCTCACCGAGTGGCGCCACTGCTTCAAGCCCGGTTCATCCACAGAACCACTGCGCACCGCGCGGGGCACGGTTCCCCACCCCGTCGTCCACACTGGCCTGGAAAAACTGCGCGACGCCCGCGCCGTCGAGCATTGGCTGCGCGGCCGCTCCGATGTCTGGGTTCAACCCAAAGTCGACGGCGTGGCGGTCACCCTGGTGTATCGCAATGGCCTGCTGGTAAAGGCCATCAGTCGCGGCGACGGCGTAAGTGGCCAGGACTGGACGGCCCCGGCACGCCAGATCCCGGCCATTCCCGGACAACTGTCGCAAGCACGGGATTTGCTGGTGCAAGGCGAACTCTACTGGCGCCTGACCGACCACGTACAAGCTCAAGCCGGCAGCCTCAACGCCCGCACCACGGTGGCCGGCCTGATGACCCGCAAGGTGCTGGATGCCGGACAGGCGGCGGGTATCGGCCTGTTTGTCTGGGACTGGCCACAGGGCCCCGCGACATTGCTCGCCCGCCATGCGGCCCTGAATGCGCTGGGCTTCCCGGATACCGCCGCCTACAGCCAGCCGATTGGTGGTTTTGCCGACGCCGAGCGCTGGCGTGATCACTGGTACCGCTCGCCCCTGCCCTTTGCCAGTGATGGCATCGTCCTGCGTCAGGAACAGCGCCCGCCTGCCGAACGCTGGCAGGCCAAACCGCCGTATTGGATCGCCGCCTGGAAATACCCCTTCGCCCAGGCCCTGGCCGAAGTGCGCAAGGTTCACTTCAAGATTGGCCGGACCGGGCGCATCACTCCCCTGCTGGAACTGACACCGGTGACACTCGATGACCGGCAAATCAAACGCGTCAGCGTGGGTTCCCTGCAACGCTGGCAAACCCTGGATATTCGCCCGGGCGACCAGGTCGCCATCAGCCTCGCGGGCTTGACCATTCCGAGGCTGGATGGTGTTGTGTTGCGCAGCACCGTACGACCCGAATTGAGGGTGCCGGCGGTAGAAGACTTTCATCCACTCAGTTGCTGGCAACCGACGCCGGGCTGCGAAAGCCAGTTTCTCGCGCGCCTGTCCTGGCTCAGTGGCAAGCAGGGCCTGTCCTTGCCCCAAGTCGGCCCCGGCACCTGGGAAAAACTGCTTGCAACAGGCCGTCTGAACAACCTGTTGGATTGGTTGACCCTCGATGCTCAAGAGCTTGCTAACATTGACGGTTTCGGCGAGCGCAGTGCCGCTCGTCTCGTGGACAGTTTCAACAGTGCCCGGCAACGCCCTTTTGTACGCTGGCTGAAAGCACTGGGCTTGCCGCCGACAGGCCAGGCAAACCTTGCCGGTTCCTGGCAGGAACTGGCTCAACGAGACACCGAGCAATGGCAGGCCGAGGCCGGGATCGGCCCGGGACGCGCGGCGCAATTGAGCGCATTTTTCCGCGACCCGCAGGTGCTGGCCCTGAGTGAAACTTTACGTGGGGTGGGGATCGACGGCTTTTAATGGCCGCAGAAACCCGCCCGTGCGGGAACCCTGTGGTACCGATGAGCTCAAACAAGCCATCGCTGCGTCGACCCGATTGCCTTTTCACCTGGAGCTTTTATGAAATTTCTTTCACCGCTCGCCCTGTTGACCCTCTGCAGCGTGTTGGCCGCCCCGCTGATGGCCGCCGAAGAGGCACCGGAGCTGACCGGTTGCGCCGCCAAGAAGCAAGGCATCATCAATCAGATCGAACTGGCCAAATCCCACGGCAATGCGGACCAGCAGGCCGGCCTGGAAAAAGCCTTGAGCGAAGTCACCGAACATTGCACCGATGCCTCATTGAAAAAGGAACGGGAAAACCGGGTCCTCGACGCCAAGCATGAAGTCAGCAAGCGTCAGGCCGACCTCGACAAGGCCATGAAGAAAGGCGATGCCGACAAGATCAACAAGCGCAAGGACAAACTCGCCGAGTCCCGCAAGGAGTTGCAGGACGCACTGGATGAGCTGGATAAGTAAGAACGGATAACGATCTGGAATCTCTGGTGTTGCCAAATCGGCCTTCGCGAGCAGGCTCGCTCCCACAGTTGTCCACATTCATCTGTAGGAGCGAGCCTGCTCGCGAAGACGTCAGACCGGGTACCGCCGATCAATGATCCCGA
The DNA here is from genome assembly GCF_058792515.1 of Pseudomonas sp. MT92. Taxonomy (NCBI): domain Bacteria; kingdom Pseudomonadati; phylum Pseudomonadota; class Gammaproteobacteria; order Pseudomonadales; family Pseudomonadaceae; genus Pseudomonas; species Pseudomonas sp. MT92. Next base: position 411,100 of record NZ_JBXAFA010000001.1, on the reverse strand, counting down.
AACGCTTTATGACACGCGCTACAGGCGTCTTCGACCTTCTGCACCGCCGGCCCCAGGTTGCCAGCCTTGTAGGGCTGAACCTGACTGGCGATCACCAGTTCACCGGTCGCCGTTTCAAGGTCGCGGGCCATGCCCTGAAAGCGTGCCTGCTGCTCCCAGACATCGCTTTTGGCGCTGGTGTGATCTTCTCCGCGCACTTGAGGAAAATGCTTCCACGGCTCATGGGACAACGCGTCGAGCTTCACCGCACCGTCCGCGAATTTCTGGCCATCGAACGGAATCCGGCCACGCAACATGCCGCCCAGGTCTTCGCCGGTCTTGAGCATCTGCTTGAAAATAGCCTTGCGCTGACCGAGCGGCGAGTTGGGATCGACACCGCCGCAAGCGGTCAACGTCAGGCAGGCCAGCAATACAACAGAAAGTCTTTTAAGAGTCATGGTGGCTTCAAGTCACTGGAAACGGCGGCCAGTATCCTCGCGTCAACAGCAAACACCAATAGCCCTATTATCAATAAGGGTTGCCTGAGCGCATGGAGCACTCAGGCAACCGGCAAAGGAAATTACTCCATGAACAGCCGTTTCAAGGCGTGGCGTCACAGCCTGGCCTGGACCCTGCCGATGGTGGCCCTGCTCGCAGGCTGCACCGGTGGTGACAACAAACCGAAAACCCACGCCCTGGCCACCTACTCCAGTGCCACGTGGGAAGCGCTGCCGGCGGTGTCGGATAACGACCTTGTCGCCGGTTTCGGCTCGTGGCGCAGCGCTTGCAACCGACTGAAGGCTGACCCGGTCTGGGGCACGACCTGCACAGCGGCGGCCAACGTCCCGCAGACCGCCAGCGAGATTCGTGGTTTTCTCAAGCAGAACCTTGATGTCTACGGCCTGCGCGCCGCCAACGATAACCCCAACGGCCTGATCACCGGCTACTACGAACCGGTGTACCCCGGCAGCCTGACCCAGACCGCAACGGCGAACATCCCGGTGTATGGCGTGCCTGAAGACATGATCATCGTCGCTCTGGACAGCATTTATCCGGAACTCAAAGGCAAACGCCTGCGGGGCCGGCTCGAAGGTCGCGTGCTCAAACCCTATGACGATGCCGCCACCATCGAGAGCAAGGGGGTCAAGGCACCGGTGGTGGCCTGGCTGACCGACCCGATGAACCTGCAATTCCTGCAAATCCAGGGATCGGGCCGTATCCAGCTCGACAGTGGCCGCCAGTTGCGCATCGCCTATGCCGATCAGAACGGCCACCCGTATCGGCCCATCGGTCGCTGGCTGGTCGAGCAAGGCGAATTGAAGAAAGAAGACGTGACCATGGGTGCGATCAGCACATGGGCCAAGGCGAATCCGACGCGCATTCCGGAACTGCTGGGCAGCAACCCCAGCTACGTGTTTTTCACCCGTAATCCCGACAGCAACGAAGGCCCTCGCGGCTCACTGAACGTACCGCTGACGGCGGGTTACAGCGCAGCGGTGGATCGCAAAGTGATTCCGCTGGGCAGCCTGTTGTGGTTGTCCACCACCAAGCCGGACGGTACGGCGCTGGTTCGCCCCGTGGCGGCACAGGACACCGGCGGCGCGATTGCCGGCGAAGTGCGTGCGGACTTGTTCTGGGGCACGGGCGAGGCCGCCGGGCAATTGGCCGGGGACATGAAGCAGCAGGGGCAGATCTGGATGCTGTGGCCCAAAGGGGCGGCACTGCCACAAGTACCGCAGGTGGCTGATGCAGAAAAAACTAAACCCTGAGACCGGCGCTGCCCGTTAGAAAGCTTTCGCGAGCAGACTCGCTTCCACATTGGAATGCATACCCCTGTGGGAGCGAGCCTGCTGGCGAAGTGGAGATTCAAACAGATACAACAAAAAACGACACAATCAGGCCCATTCCCACCAGCCAGACCAGCGACCGCAAAATCGCCCAGTCCGCCAGATAGCAAATGATATAAAGCAGCCGACTGGTGATGAACAACACCGACAGCACATTGATCGTCACCAGTTCAGCATTGCCGACCAGGTGCGCCACGATCACGGCTGCCGCAAACGCCGGGGTCACTTCGAAACCGTTCAATTGCGCCGCGTGTGCGCGACGACCAAAACCATTGAGCGACTCGAGAAAATCCCGGGGGTCATGGTTGTCTTTCAGGTTGTACCTGCCACTGGCCTTGGCGATACCCGTGCACAGATAGGGCAGGAAAATCGCAATCAAAATGCACCATAGAGCAACCGTCATAGAGCAGTCCTTTCTTCAGGTTATAGACAATCGGGCTCCCTCGCGGGCCGGTCAGAACTTCATGACCAGCATGCCAACCAACACCAGCCCACAGGCTAAGAGCCGAGGTCTGCCAAAAGGTTCTTTCAGATAGCGCATGCCGAACAGCACCACCAGAATCACACTGATCTCGCGCAACGCCGCCGCTTCGGCAATAGAGCCCAACTGCATGGCCCACAGCACCAGAGCGTAGCTGAACAATACGCAGAACCCGACCGCCAGCCCCAATCGCCACTGCTCACGCCAAAACAGCTTGAACGCCGGCCGCTTGCTCACCCAGGCCAGCAACGGAAATGGCCAGGCACTGAGCAACGTCACCCAGACCAGGTAATCCAGCGGATGCGACCAGCGCCGCAGCGCCTGGCCGTCAATGTAGGTGTAGCAACCGATGCACAAGCCGATCAGCGCCACCACCGGCAACATCGACCACGGCAAACGCGCACCGCCGCCGCCCTGCCAAAGCAGGCACAACATGCCGAGCGGGATCAACAGAATCCCGAAAACCTGCTGATCCGACAGCGACTCGCCGGCAAAGATCAGGGTCAGCGCCAGCACCACCAGCGGCGACAAGCCTCGCATCAGGGGATAGACCAACCCCAGGTCGCCGACCCGGTAGGCCTGGATCAGCAAGTAGCGATAGAGCAACTCGAACGCCGCCGATGCCAGGATCCACGGCCAGATGTCCAGCGGCGGTAACGCCACGAATGGCAGCATGATGGCGACAAAGAGCAACGCCACGCTGTCCATGCAGGCCACCACCAGCAGCCGTTCGGCGCTGAATTTGATCAGGGTATTCCACGCCGCGTGCAACAGCGCCGCTACCAACACCAGTGCTGTTGCAAGCACGGCACACTCCTTTTGTTGAACCCCAACCTGTTGGAGCGAGCCTGCTCGCGAAACGCGTGAAGGCAACGCAGCCAGCCAGTGACTACGCGTCTTCGTTGACGTCCTTCGCGACGGTGCGACGATTCGACAGGCTCGCTCCTACCGTATTCGGGCGGATAATTGATTCGCCATAGGTCAGCGGCTGTTTATACTGCAAGCGACCACGCCGCACTCAGTTGCGCACAGACTAATTCCAATAAAATCTGCCCCTGCCCGCTCTCGTCGAGAACGGACGTTGGCACGCGTATGCCTGATCACAGCGTCAAGACTACCGACAGAGACCTTGCGCATGCCACTCGCTTTGCTGGCCCTCGCTGTTGCCGCGTTCGGCATCGGCACCACCGAATTCGTCATCATGGGGCTGTTGCCCGACGTCGCCCGCGATCTGGCCGTGAGCATTCCTCATGCCGGATTGCTGATCACCGGCTATGCACTGGGCGTAGTGTTCGGTGCGCCAATCCTCGCCGTCGGCACGGCGAACATGCCGCGCAAGGCCACGCTGCTGGGCATGACGCTGATGTTCATTCTGGGCAACATGCTTTGCGCGCTGGCGCCGAACTACGCCACGCTGATGGCGGCGCGAGTGATTACGGCGCTCTGTCACGGTGCATTCTTCGGCATTGGCTCAGTGGTGGCCGCCGGACTGGTGGCGCCGAACAAACGGGCCCAGGCGATTGCCATGATGTTCACCGGCCTGACCCTGGCCAACGTGCTCGGCGTGCCGCTGGGCACGGCGCTCGGTCAATATGCCGGCTGGCGATCGACCTTCTGGGCGGTGTCGGTGATCGGCGTGATCGCCGCGATTGCTCAGTGGGTGTGGCTGCCAAAGCACATCGCCATGGACAAAGCCAACCTGGCCAGCGAATTCAAGGTATTGGGCAAAACCAACGTGCTGCTGGCGCTGGGCATGAGCGTGTTGGCATCAACCAGCCTGTTCAGCGTGTTCACCTACATTGCGCCGATCCTGCAGGACATCACCGGCGTCAGCCCCCACGGCGTGACCATCATGCTGCTGTTGTTCGGCGTAGGATTGACCGCCGGCAGCATGCTCGGCGGGCGCCTGGCCGACAGCCGCCTGCTGCCGTCACTGGTCGGCATGGCGCTGGCCGTGGTGGTGGTATTGGCTGCATTCAGCCAGACCAGCCACTCGGTGATCCCGGCCGCCATCACGCTGGTGCTGTGGGGAATCTTTGCCTTCGCCCTGTGCCCGATCCTGCAATTGCTGATCATCGACCAGGCCCATGAGGCACCAAACCTGGGCTCGACCCTGAATCAGAGCGCATTCAATCTCGGCAACGCAGCGGGCGCCTGGATCGGCGGCCTGGTGGTGGCCAGCGGTGCCGACCTGGCCGACCTGCCCTGGACGGGCGCGCTGGTCAGCGGCTTGACCGTACTGACAGCGCTGTATTTCATCTATCTGCAACGGCGCGATACCGCCGCCGTCAACGTAACCGGCTAAACCAACGCCTTGCGGGGCTGATCACTTTTCGAGCTCATGCGGATCGGACTTCCGGTCTCGGTCCGCCGCTTCCTTTGGTGCATCACCTTCGCTACGAATTTGCGCATGACTGATCAGCGCGAAGATGAAGCTGCCACCGATGATATTCCCCGCCAGCGTCGGCCCGGCGAACACCAGCCAGAAATCCTTCCACGGCAATTCACCAGCGAACACCAGGTAGGAAACCTCGGCCGAACCGACCACGATGTGGGTGAAATCCCCCAGCGCCATGAGGTAGGTGATGAGGATGATGATCCACATCTTGGCGCTCTCCATGGATGGAATCATCCAGACCATGGTGGCGATCATCCAGCCGGAGACGATGCCCTTGGCGAACATCTGGCCGGAATCGTTCTCCATGACCTTGCGCCCGATGTCGAGAAAGGCCAAATCGGTTTTGCTGTCGAAGATCGGCAGCTTCAGCATGACGTAGGCCACCAGCAAGGTGCCGCACAGATTGCCGACCAGCACCACCGTCCACAGCCTGAGCAAGCGACCGAAGTTGGCCAGCGTGGGCTTGCTCATGATCGGCAATACGGCGGTCAGGGTGTTTTCCGTGAACAACTGTTGACGGGCGAGGATCACCGCGAGAAAACCCGCGCAGTAACCGAAACTGGCAATCACCTTGAAGCCTTCACCCTCTGGCAGCCGGGAATTGAGCAAGCCCATGCCCATCAGGGAAAGGCCCATGGTCAGGCCGGCGGCCAGCGCCGACCACCACAGCGCGGCGATGCTGCGCTCAAGCTCCTGATCGCCCTGGGTGCGGATGATTTCGTGCAGCACCGCCGCGCGCGGTGGCTGGTTTTTTTCGACCTCGTGCTGTTCTTTCGCCGAGAGGTCGGGGGTCTTGCCGTCTGTTGGCGTGATCATGACGTGGTCACCGTGGGGGGCTTTTAGCTACGACCCCCGTGGCTCACGGCTGTTCAGTAGGCGGGTAAATCTTCGGTGACGGCACAACCGCTTTCGCGAGCAAGCTCGATCCCACAGGTGCAACGCGCGCCTTGTGGGAGCGAGCCCGCTCGCGATGAAGCCAACGCCGATGTCACTTCGTAACCAATTCATCTTCCTTGAACTGGTCTTTGACGTACTTGATCTCGGTGCGGCCGTGGGGCGCCGGCAGACCGTCTTCACCGAGGTTCACAAACACCATTTTTTCAACGGTGAGGATGCTTTTGCGGGTGATCTTGTTGCGCACTTCACAGGTCAGGGTAATCGAGGTGCGACCGAATTCGGTGGCGGTGATGCCCAGTTCAATGATGTCGCCCTGGCGCGAGGCGCTGACGAAGTTGATTTCCGAAATGTACTTGGTGACGACGCGCTGGTTGCCCAACTGGACGATGGCGTAAATCGCCGCCTCTTCGTCGATCCAGCGCAACAGGCTACCGCCGAACAGGGTGCCATTGGGGTTGAGGTCTTCTGGTTTAACCCATTTGCGGGTGTGGAAATTCATATTCACTCCTGAGCGTCTTGCCGAATGATGGGCGCTATCTTGGCAGACCCCGGGCTAGAGCTCTATTAACCATCGACTATGGTCTCGATTACCGTTCGGACATTGACCAACAGAAAGACTTTGGAAGATCAGCATAGCCCGCTATAATCGCCCCCGTTTCAAAACGGTAACCTCAACCTGGTACCGTTTTCCCGCCACCTGTCCGAGGGGCGCTGCAGCAGGTTCAACCTGTCAGGCTCGGATGGGGCGTTGCTTGGCTGTCATCGGCCAGACACTAAACGCACAACGGCGCCCATTCGCATACATTACGAATGGAGGCTCTTCATGAGCGCTGCTATCACGCCTGCAGATTTTACCGATTACAAAGTGGCCGACATGTCCCTGGCAGCCTGGGGCCGTCGCGAAACCATCATCGCCGAATCCGAAATGCCAGCCCTGATGGGTCTGCGCCGCAAGTACTCCGAAGAGCAACCGCTCAAGGGCGCGAAGATCCTCGGCTGCATCCACATGACCATTCAGACTGCCGTGCTGATCGAAACCCTGGTTGCCCTGGGTGCCGAAGTACGCTGGTCGTCCTGCAACATTTTCTCGACTCAAGACCAGGCCGCTGCGTCCATCGCCGCTGCCGGCATTCCGGTTTTCGCCTGGAAAGGCGAAACCGAAGAAGAGTACGAGTGGTGCCTGGAGCAAACCATCCTCAAGGATGGCGCGCCTTGGGATGCCAACATGATCCTCGACGACGGCGGCGACCTGACCGAGCTGCTGCACAAGAAATATCCGCAGGTTCTGGATCGCGTCCACGGCGTGACCGAAGAAACCACCACCGGCGTACACCGCCTGCTGGACATGCTGGCCAAGGGCGAGCTGAAAATCCCGGCCATCAACGTCAACGACTCGGTCACCAAGAGCAAGAACGACAACAAGTACGGCTGCCGTCACAGCCTGAACGATGCGATCAAGCGCGGTACCGACCACCTGCTGTCCGGCAAGCAAGCGCTGGTCATCGGTTACGGTGACGTGGGCAAGGGCTCGGCTCAGTCCCTGCGTCAGGAAGGCATGATCGTTAAAGTGTCCGAAGTCGACCCGATCTGCGCCATGCAAGCCTGCATGGACGGTTTCGAAGTGGTTTCGCCGTTCATCGACGGGATCAACAACGGCACCGAAGCCAGCATCGACAAGGCACTGCTGGGCAAGATCGACCTGATCGTGACCACCACCGGCAACGTTAATGTTTGCGACTCGAACATGCTCAAAGCCCTGAAGAAGCGTGCTGTTGTCTGCAACATCGGCCACTTCGACAACGAAATCGACACCGCTTTCATGCGCAAGAACTGGGCATGGGAAGAAGTGAAGCCACAGGTACACAAGATCCACCGTACCGGTCCTGGCGCATTCGATGCCCAGAACGACGACTACCTGATCCTGCTGGCCGAAGGCCGTCTGGTTAACCTGGGCAACGCCACTGGCCACCCAAGCCGCATCATGGACGGTTCGTTCGCCAACCAGGTTCTGGCTCAGATCTTCCTGTTCGGTCAAAAGTACGCCGACCTGTCGCCAGCCCAGAAAGCCGAGCGCCTGACCGTTGAAGTACTGCCGAAGAAACTCGACGAAGAAGTGGCCCTGGAAATGGTCCGTGGCTTCGGCGGCGTGGTGACTCAACTGACCAAGACCCAGGCCGACTACATCGGCGTGACCGTCGAAGGTCCGTTCAAGCCACACGCTTATCGCTACTGACAGCAGCTGCAAGTGGCAAGCTTCAAGCGGCAAGTAAAAGCGGTTCGTTTACTTGAGGTTTGAGGCTTGTTGCTCGCTTCTTCATCGCTATTACGCAGCCGTTAGTTGCGGGTTTCAACGACGAGAGTCGGCGCTACGCCCTCTTGTAGCTTGCAACTTGCAGCTTGCAGCTGGAGGCCCCCTCCATGTCCCAAGACCGTCGCTACAGCTTCGAGTTCTTCCCTACGAAGACCGACGCTGGGCATGAAAAGCTGCTCGCCACTGCCCGCCAGTTGGCAACCTATAACCCCGATTTCTTCTCCTGCACCTACGGCGCTGGCGGTTCGACCCGTGATCGCACCCTCAACACCGTGTTGCAGCTCGAAAGCGAAGTCAAAGTACCTGCCGCGCCGCACCTGTCTTGCGTGGGCGACAGCAAGGATGACTTGCGCGGCCTGTTGAGCCAGTACAAGGCTGCCGGCATCAAACGTATCGTTGCCCTGCGTGGTGACCTGCCTTCGGGCATGGGCATGGCCAGCGGCGAATTGCGCCATGCCAATGACCTGGTTGAATTCATTCGTGAAGAGACCGGTGATCACTTCCACATCGAAGTGGCCGCTTACCCGGAGATGCACCCGCAAGCGCGCAATTTCGAAGACGATATCGCCAACTTCGTCCGCAAGGCCAAAGCCGGCGCCGACAGCGCAATCACCCAGTACTTCTTCAACGCCGACAGCTACTTCTATTTTGTCGAGCGTGTACGGGCACTGGGCGTGAACATCCCCATCGTGCCGGGGATCATGCCGATCACCAACTACAGCAAACTCGCACGCTTCTCCGACGCCTGCGGTGCGGAAATTCCGCGCTGGATCCGCAAGCAACTGGAAGCCTACGGCGATGACACCCAGAGCATTCAACGCTTTGGTGAGCAAGTCATCACCGAGATGTGCGAACGCCTGCTGCAAGGTGGTGCGCCAGGGCTGCACTTCTACACACTGAATCAGGCCGAAGCGAGCCTGGCGGTGTGGAACAATCTGAAGTTGCCGCGCTAAAAGCGATCAAAGCAAGACCAAAAGATCGCCGCCCGCAAAGGCGCCTGCATGGAAACCGACGTTTCTGCAGGCACCTTCGCAGGCGGCGATTTTTTGCTTTTCACAGCACATTTGTTGATGCGCAACACATGGAGATAGAGCTTCTGGATCCAGTTTCTGGCTCTTTCCCGTTTCTCGTCGTAATCTCAAACCTATGCCTTTGATCACACAGTTATTCGCCGTGCTTGTTTTCACTTGCCTGAGCTTTGCCGCCCGGGGCGAGAAATTGCGCATTGTCACGGAACCCTGGGCTCCTTACGTCTATGAGGAGAACGGTAAATCCCTGGGGCTGGACTACGAAACCACGGCAATCGTCTTCAAGCGCCTGGGTATCGAAGTCGAGTGGCAATTCCTGCCGTGGAAACGCTGCCTGTCGATGCTTGAAACCGGCCAGGCCGATGGCGCGCTGGACATTTTCCACAGCGATGAACGCGACGCGACCCTGCTCTACCCCAGCGAACCGCTCTCCGAAGTGCAGTTCGTGATGTTCTACGCCAACGAACGACCGCACCCCTTTCGCACGCTCGACGAACTGCGCGGCCTGACCATCGGCACCTCACCGGGCTACCTGTACAGCCAGGACTTCAGGGAATCGACACTGTTCACCCGTGAACCGGCGCCGAGTCATGAAGCCAACTTCGGCAAACTGGTGCGCGGGCGCATCGACCTGCTGATCACCGATCGCCGGGTCGGCCAGCACCTGCTCGACGAACTGCACATCCGCGACCAAATCACCGAAAACCCGACCGTCATCAGCCAACAGAGCCAATTCCTGGCAGTGCGACGCAATGCTGGCATGGACTTGCTGGTGCAACGCTTCGGCGCTGAACTCAAGCGCTTCAAGCGTGAGCCGGCCTACGCAGAGCTAAGCGCCCGATACGGTGCCGACCCGGCCACCGTGGTGAACCCGCCGGGCCCCACCGCCACTACGGCAAAAACCGTTGAGCAGCAGGAAAGCGGCGCGCAGTGATTGCTCTGTTATACTCCGGCCTTCCCGCCAGGCTCACGCCCGGACGCTCGGAATCGTTCAAGGCATCTCGACCCCGCTACAGCGCAGCTTTGCGGCCCGCGCGAGCGCTCCTGACGAGCTTTCGAAACCCAGTAGGACCGGACGGGATTGCGTTCCTCTTAAACGCCATTCGCGCCAGGCAAGACTCCCATTGGGCCAAGCCCTAACTAAAACAGGATTACTCATGTCCTTTGCTTCCCTCGGTCTCTCCGAGGCTTTAGTCCGCGCCATCGAGGCAGCGGGCTATACCGAGCCTACTCCGGTGCAACAGCGGGCCATTCCCGCCGTGTTGCAAGGTCGCGACCTGATGGTCGCGGCACAGACAGGTACGGGTAAAACCGGCGGTTTCGCCCTTCCGATCCTGGAGCGGTTGTTCCCCAACGGTCATCCGGACAAATCCCAGCGTCATGGCCCGCGTCAACCGCGCGTACTGGTCCTGACCCCGACTCGCGAGCTCGCCGCGCAAGTGCACGAAAGTTTCAAGGTCTACGCACGTGACCTGAAATTCGTCAGCGCCTGCATCTTCGGCGGCGTCGGCATGAACCCGCAGGTTCAGGCCATGTCCCGCGGTGTAGACGTACTGGTGGCCTGCCCTGGCCGCCTGCTCGACCTCGCCGGCCAAGGCAGCGTCGATCTGTCCCACGTGGAAATCCTCGTGCTGGACGAAGCCGACCGCATGCTCGACATGGGCTTCGTCCACGACGTGAAAAAGGTCCTGGCCCGCCTGCCGGCCAAGCGGCAGAACCTGCTGTTCTCGGCAACCTTCTCCAAGGACATCACCGACCTCGCCGGCAAGTTGCTGCATAACCCGGAACGCATCGAAGTCACGCCGCCGAACACCACGGTCGAGCGCATCGAGCAACGCGTGTTCCGCCTGCCGGCCAACCACAAACGCTCGCTGCTGGCGCATTTGATCACCGCAGGCGCCTGGGAACAGGTGCTGGTGTTCACCCGCACCAAGCACGGCGCCAACCGCCTGGCCGAGTACCTGGACAAACACGGCCTGAGTGCCGTCGCGATCCACGGCAACAAGAGCCAGAACGCCCGTACCAAAGCCCTGGCCGACTTCAAGGCCGGTGACGTACGCATCCTGGTCGCCACCGACATCGCCGCCCGCGGCCTGGACATCGACCAATTGCCACACGTGGTCAACTTCGAACTGCCGAACGTCGACGAAGACTACGTGCACCGTATCGGCCGGACTGGCCGTGCCGGTCGTTCGGGTGAAGCGATCTCGCTGGTGGCACCGGACGAAGAGAAGCTGCTCAAAAGCATCGAACGCATGACCAAGCAGAAAATCGCCGACGGCGATCTGATGGGCTTCGATTCGAGCGCCGTGGAAGCCGAGAAGCCTGAAGTTCGCGAGCGTCCGGATGTGCGTAACCCGCGCAATCCACGTGGCCCGCGCGGCGATGGCCCGAACGGCGGCGGTGGCGGCCGCAAGGACAAGGGCAAGGACAAAGGCAAGGAAAAACCAGCGGCCTCCGGTCGCGGCGAGCGCCCGGCCCGTGAGCAAAAGCCACGCGAAGGCACGCCGGCCCGCGAACAGCGCCAGCCAAGCCAGCCGCCACGTGCCGCTGCTGATCGTGCCCCGGACGAGTTCCTGGACGACGATATCGATAACTTCGGTAACCGCGTCGACTACGTGCCACAGCAGAAGCCGGCCCAGGGCCGTGGCCGCCGTCCGGGTGCTCCGGCACAAGGCACGGCAGCCGGTTCGGGCGCACCACGTGGCGGCAAGCCACAAGGTCGCCAGAACGGTCCGCGCAGCAGCGATGGCGCCAGCACCGGCACGCCACCGGCCAAACGCAGCGGCCCACGCAATGGTGCACCTCGTGACGGCCAGGCCCGTCGCGAAGACTCGCGCAACCGCCGTCCGGCCCGCGACGACCAGCCTCGTTCGGAGCCGGCCGTGCAGAACCCGCGTGGCCCGGCGCCGAAGATCATGCACAAGGAGTCGAAGGCTGATCGCTTCCCGACACCTGAGCAACTGGATCAACTGCCAAGCCGTCCTCGCGGAGAAAAACCGGCATTGCTGACCCGCAATCGCTGATTTATCGCCGAAATAAAAATGCCCCGACTCGAAAGAGCCGGGGCAATTTTTATGGGACAAAAACAATCCCTGTGGAAGCGGGCTTGCCCGCGATGGTCGTGAACGATAACGCGTTAAACCAGATGCCCAGCGGCGCCTATGGGTTTTTCGCGAGCAGGCTCGCTCCCACAGGGATGTGTGCCCGGCAATAAAAAACGCCCGTGCTCTGAAAAGCAGCGGGCGTTTTTTGTGTCAGGGGCGAAAAATTATTTCGCTTTCACACCTTCAAAGGTGACGTACAGCTCAACGGCGTCGGACTGTGGACCCAGGTCCATCATCTTGCCGAAATCAGAGCGTTTGATGCTGGTAGTGCCTTCGAAGCCGGCACGGTAGCCGCCCCATGGATCCTTGCCTTCACCCAGGAAAGTGGCCTTGACCACGACTGGCTTGGTCACGCCAGCAATCGTCAGGTCGCCGGTCACGTCAGCAGTGGCTTTACCGTCGGCATTTTTGCCGGTGGATTTAACGCTGGTGGACTTGAACGTAGCCTTGGGGAAATCAGCCACTTTCAGGAAGTCTTTGCTGGAGATGTGCTTGTCGCGCTCAGCGTTGTTGGTGAAGACGCTGGCGGTGTTCACGTTGAACTCGATCTTGCTGTCTTCAGGCTTGGCAGCGTCAAAGCTGAACGTACCGTCGATGTCCTTGAAAGTACCGGTGATGTAGCTGTAACCCAAGTGGCTGATCTTGAAGTCAACGAAGGCGTGCTGGCCTTGTTTATCGACAACGTAGTCAGCGGCCATGACGTTGGCGGACAGCAGGGCGGAACCGATTGCCAGAGCGGCGAGAGTCTTTTTCAACATGCTTGGTTTTCCTTAATAGTCGAGGTTGAATTTCAGGCTTTGCGACCCAGCATTCGCTTGAGGGTCACATCACGATCGATAAAGTGGTGTTTCAAAGCTGCCAACGCATGGAGGCCGGAAAAAATGACCAGCGCCCATGCCAGGTAGAGGTGAATCGCACCGGCGTTATCTGCCTGGTCCGGAAGTCCGGAAACCAGTGCAGGCACTTCAAACCAGTCAAACACCGGAATCCCGACACCTTCTGCGGTGGAAATCAGGTAACCGGCAATCATCACGGCAAACAGGCAGACATACAGAAAGGCATGGCCCAACTTGGCGCCCAGACGCGTCATAGGGCTGTAGCTGCTCAACGTCGGCGGTGGCGGGCTGATGAAACGCCACAACACACGCAACACCATGAACGCCAGCAATATCAGCCCGATGCTCTTGTGGATGTCCGGCCCGGCTTTACGCCAAGGGTCGTAATAACCCAGATCGACCATCCACAGACCCAGGGCGAACAGGCCGAATACCGCCAGCGCTCCCCCCCAGTGCAGGAAGATGCTGACCCAGCCATAGCGAGAAGTGGAATTACGTAGCTGCATTGCCTAGATCCCTGTAAGTGCTGGCCCAAGACTATCGAGTTATCTATCGAATTAAAGCGGAAAATTTTGCTTTGAAATATCGAGAAATACGATCAAGAGTGTGAAATCGCCGAGTTAAGAAAAGATTAAAGGCCAAATTGTCAGTAAAAGTGAATACAAATCTGAGAACACCTGTACTGAACGATTTATTCGATTTCTGCTTACGGTTTTTCCTCAAGCAAAGCACGGGGCCCTGGGGCCCAATGCCGATCAGTTAGACGAAAGCGCGTTATCGTTAATGACTGTCGCGAGCAAGCTCGCGCCTGCGGTGGCTCGCATTCTCTTGACTGATCGGCGTGAACCTGTGGAGAGGAGTGATCACTCCCGCTGGATAGCACGGCTTACCCGTTTCCCTAATTGTGGTAGACCTGACGTATCTCTAGGCATACAGGATCGTAAGGGTTCATCTGACATTTGAAGTCCGATTCATAACCATGTCCTTTGGGGAAAAAAATGGCCGTTTGCACAGCCAGAAAGGGCCATCAATAAAACGGTCAGTGCGAGTGCTTTCATGGGACCTCCAGGTTTTGAAGATCCTGGGGTTCAAGAGCAGCCGCCTTCTATCATTTCGCTCTGATTCGATTGTGGGACGCATCTGACACATCGTTGAGGCGTGTAGGACCGCGTAGTTGAAAGCGGAATTTATGGCAAAAAAAAGCGCGACCCATGGGCCGCGCTTTTTTACACCTGAAGGTTACTGAGCCTTCGCCTCCGTTGCCGGAGCCGGGGTGGCTGCCGGTTTGGCCGCTCGTTTCTTCGCCGGAGCTTTCTTGGCCGGCTCGGCCCTTACCGATCCAGAGCACACACGACTGCCGACGTATCCTTTTTTGTTTCGCGCCAACCACGGTGATTTTTTGGCCAAGCGATAAATATGTATAGCCTTTTCCGAATTTCAACCTGATTCAATGAGAACTCAACTATTCATTAGATCAGGAAAAAACATGGCTACTACACAATTTCAAGCAAGTGGTTCTCCGGTGCTGCCTCCCTATCAATCGATGTTGCCAGGGCAATATCTAATGTCTCCAAACAGTCGATTTCGATTGGTATTGCAAGCTGATGGAAATTTAGTCATCACGGATAATGGCGCTGTAGTCTGGATTGCAGATGCTAATCAAGCTTATAGCAGAACCTTGTATCAGAAAAAAATGCGTGAGCCTCTGCGTTTTGTGATCAGCAACAATGGTTTTCTTTATGACCCGTCCAGAAGGCGTACATGGATTGCTGAAAGCACCCACAGCATTGATAAATCGCTTTGGAACAACGCTTGTATGGCTATTCAAGATGACGGAAATCTAGTCATTTACGATAGGCGAAACGGTAACCTGTGCTGGGCACGCTACGGATTCGTCCCTGGTCGAATCCCAAAACCGAAGCCGATTAATATTTTATTTGAAGATATAGTAATTAAAACCTGGACTTTCTCGTTAAGCCCCATCTAATTATGATAAAAATTTTAGATACCTAAGGACCTTTAATGGCAGGGGGTGGCTGTAAGCAATCTGGTTTGTACGGATCAATCTGGCATTTATGGGTCAGTTCAAGGTTACTCCCTTGAATAGTCAGGCGACCATCTACACAACCAAAAAGCGCAACGAAAATTGTTATTGCCAATAATACTTTCATATACCCCCCAAGATTTTCGAAGAGAATATATCTTAATATCTTGCACTATCTATAATTTATTTCTGATTATTTTGTGGGAAGGCTCTGATATATCACTGAAGCGTGTAGGACCGAGATTGTGGAATGCAAAATCCTGCGCGAAAACAGGACGTCTCTTTCGCTTAATAAATGAGCAAAAAAAAGCGCGACCCATGGGCCGCGCTTTTTTTACACCTGAAGGTTACTGAGCCTTCGCCTCCGTTGCCGGAGCCGGGGTGGCTGCCGGTTTGGCCGCTGGCTTCTTAGCCGGTTCGGCTTTCTTGACCGGTGCCTTGGCCGGGGCTTTTTTCGCCTCGGTCTTGGCCGCCGGTTTCTTCGCCGGAGCTTTCTTGGCCGGCTCGGCTTTCACCGGTGTTGCAGGCTTCGCTGCTTCGACCGGGGCTGGCGCAGCGACCGGCGCAGGAGCAGGAGCAGGAGCCGGTGGCGCGACAGGCTCAGGGGCCTTGACCGGTGCCGGTTTCTTCTCATCATCCGAGCCACCAAACAGATTGGTGAAGAAGTTGCCTTTCTTCGCCGCCACCGCGCCAGCACCTGCTGCCGCAGCCGCCACCGGAAGCACTTTCTCCGGCTCAAACGACTTGCCCGCCGCCAGGTCTTCTACCTGGCTGGCTGCACGCTGACCGGTGCGCAATGCGCCTTCCAGGGTGCCAGGGTACAAGGTGTCGGTGTGTTCGCCGGCAAAGGCTACACGCTGGACCGGACGTTCCCACAGGCGCCAGAACTTGCTGATCTGGCCGGGACCGAACGCCAGGTAAGCGCCGCCCATCGATGGGTCGGTGCTGTAGCGACGGATTTCATAACCGGTAAACGCACCACGGGCCTGTGGGTAAAACGCATGCAGGCGAATCAGCACCTGATCGACCATTTGCTTGTCGCCGAACGCCTGCATCACCCGGGCGTTGTCGCCGGACAGGTTGATCACCACGTTGGCACCGCCCTTCAAGGCCGGCTCGACCCACAACATGCCCAGACCGGTGTTGCTGTAGATCTCGCCGGACATGCGCGCCTTGCTTTCCCACACAGGCGTCTTGAACTTGAGCATGATCTGGTCGCGCCAACCGTAGTTAGTGCCTTTGATCGCCGCCTGATGCTGGGCGTCCAGCGCCGGGGTCATCTGAATCTTGTTCAGGGCGCGCAATGGCACGGCCAGCACGACGTAGTCAGCTTGATAGCCGACACTGCCGACCTTGACGGTGACGCTGTCCTTTTCCTGGGTGATGGCCGAGACCGGGGAGTTGGTCTTGATGATTTTCAGCTGCTTGACCAAGGCCTGGGCCAGCACCGGGCTGCCCCCGACCAGACGCGAAGCGCGCAGGTCACGGTCCGACACGCCACGATAAACACGGCTCTGCTGCGCGTAGTACAGCAGCGACAGGCGCGAAGGTTCGTCGTAGCGAGTACGAATTTGCTGGTTGATCAACTGGCGCGCGGTGGCCGGCAGGTTTTGCTTGTCGAGCCAGCTGGACACGTTGATCTGATCCAGGGCGTGCAACGTGTTGGTGGCGGCCGGGTTCTGCGGGTCGTCGATCGAACGCGCCAGGTCGTCCACGGTCTTTTCGTAGCGCTTGAGTGCGTCGGCGGTGGCCGGCTCCTTGGTCGCCAGGTCGGCAGCGCTGTAATACACGCCGTCGATCAGATAGCCCGGGGTACGCACAAACTCAGGCGCTGGTGTGGTGCTCAGCTTGAAGGTCGAGACGTACTTGTTCAAAACCGGCTGGGTCTTATCGTTGCCGATCCACTCGCTGGTGGCCATGCCGGAGCGACCGCCCAGGCTCGGTTTGGCTTCCAGCAGCGTGACCTGCCAGCCCTTGTTCTGCAGTTCGTAAGCCGCCGTGAGGCCCGAAACCCCACCGCCGATCACGATCGCGGTTTTATCCTTGGCCAGCGCAGACACGCTGAACAGCCCCAACATCACCAGCGCACAGGCGCGCAGCCAACCGACAGACATTCAGCGAACTCCGGAAATACACGAAAAAATAGCGGTTTTTGCGAGCCAGTCGGCTCAAGAACCGCGAAGGATACGTCAGCCGCCAGACGCCTGCCAGCAGCGTCTGATCGCCCTATACAAAGTAGCTCAATCGACACAATGGGTTGTCCCCACGCGATCCATTGCATAGGCTTGCGCGATTGTAGGTCCGCGCTTGTCACGGACCGCCTCCAGGAGAGTGAAAATGGGCCTGAATAAACAGTGGATGGAACGCGATCTCGCGGTGTTGTGGCATCCCTGCACCCAGATGAAAGATCACGAACAACTGCCACTGATCCCGATCAAGCGCGGCGAAGGCGTCTGGCTGGAAGACTTCGAAGGCAAACGCTACCTCGATGCCGTCAGCTCCTGGTGGGTCAATGTGTTCGGCCATGCCAACCCGCGCATCAACCAGCGCATCAAGGATCAGGTCGATCAACTCGAACACGTGATCCTCGCCGGTTTCAGCCATCAGCCCGTGATCGAGCTGTCCGAGCGCCTGGTGAAGATGACGCCGGAAGGCCTGACGCGATGCTTCTACGCCGATAACGGGTCGTCCTGCATCGAAGTGGCGCTGAAGATGAGCTTTCATTACTGGCTCAACCGCGGTCAGCCGAACAAGAAGCGCTTCGTGACCCTGACCAACAGCTACCACGGCGAAACCATGGCGGCGATGTCGGTGGGCGACGTGCCGCTGTTCACCGAAACGTACAAAGCCCTGCTGCTCGACACCATCAAGGTGCCAAGCCCGGATTGCTACCTGCGCCCCGAAGGCATGAGCTGGGAAGAACACTCGCGCACCATGTTCGCCGCCATGGAACAGACCCTGGCCGAGAACCACGACACGGTCGCGGCAGTGATTGTCGAGCCGCTGATCCAGGGTGCCGGCGGCATGCGCATGTACCACCCGGTGTACCTCAAGCTGCTGCGCGAAGCTTGCGACCGCTATGGCGTACACCTGATCCATGACGAAATCGCCGTCGGCTTCGGTCGCACCGGCACCATGTTCGCCTGCGAACAGGCCGGCATCCGCCCGGATTTCCTCTGCCTGTCCAAGGCCCTGACCGGTGGTTATCTGCCGCTGGCCGCCTGCCTGACCACCGAAGACGTCTATAGCGCCTTCTACGACGACTACCCTACCCTTCGCGCCTTCCTGCACTCGCACAGCTACACCGGCAACCCGCTGGCCTGTGCGGCGGCGCTGGCAACGCTGGATATCTTCGAAGAAGACAACGTCATCGAGAACAACAAGGCCCTGGCGCGGCGCATGGCCTCCTCCACCGCGCACCTGGTGGATCACCCTAACGTCAGCGAAGTGCGCCAGACCGGCATGGTCCTGGCCATCGAAATGGTCAAGGACAAGGCCAGCAAAGAGGCCTATCCGTGGCAGGAGCGCCGTGGCCTGAAGGTGTTCCAGCATGCGCTGGAGCGCGGTGCTTTACTTCGACCTCTGGGCAGCGTGGTGTATTTCCTGCCGCCGTACGTGGTCACGCCGGAGCAGATCGACTTTCTGGCCGAAGTGGCCAGCGAAGGCATCGACATCGCGACTCGCGACAGCGTCAGTGTTTCGGTGCCGAAGGACTTCCATCCGGGGTTCCGTGATCCGGGCTGACCGTCACTGCACGACCCTGTGGCGTGGGAGCAAGCGCCCTCGCCCCAAAAGCGACTCCGATCGAATTTAGTAGAGACCCCCAATGAGACTGTCCCGTTTCTTTATCGACGCCCCCCTGAGTACCGGCGAACACGAATTGCCCGAAGCCCAGGCCCATTACATCAGCCGCGTATTGCGCATGGCCGAGGGCGATCTGCTGCAACTGTTCGATGGCTCGGGCCAGGAGTTCCGCGCCACTCTGGTTGAGGTCGGCAAGAAGCGTGTCGTGGTTCAGATCGACGAGCAGTTCGCCGGCCAGGTCGAATCGCCACTGCAGATCCATCTCGGTCAGGGCCTGTCCCGTGGCGAGCGCATGGACTGGGCAATCCAGAAAGCCACTGAATTGGGTGTCAGCGAAATCACCCCGATCTTCAGCGAGCGCTGCGAAGTCCGGCTCAAGGACGAGCGCGCCGACAAACGCCTGCTGCACTGGCGCCAGGTCGCGATCAGCGCCTGCGAGCAATGCGGGCGCTCACGGGTGCCGGTGATTCATCCGCCGGTGCTGTTGGCCGATTGGTTGAAGCAGACTCAGGCTGAATTGAAGCTGGTGCTGCACCCGGTGGCCGAACCACTGATCAGTCATGCCAAGCCTGCGACGCTGGCCTTTCTGATCGGCCCGGAAGGCGGGTTATCGGATGCGGAAGTGGATCAGGCCAAGGGCGCTGGTTTTCATGCAGCCCGGCTGGGGCCTCGGGTATTGCGTACAGAGACCGCGCCGGTGGTTGCCTTGGCGGTGGCCCAGCAGCTTTGGGGCGATTTCTAGGCCCCTGTCGCGAGCAGGCTCCCACAGTTCAAATGCGTTCCACTGTGGGAGCCTGCTCGCGATGGCCGCGACGCGGTCTACGGGAACAGCACCGATCACTATTGCACCGGATCGCTCACCGGCCTGGCAATGATCGCCTTGAGTTCGCTGGTCATCGGAAACTCAAGGTTCAAACCCTTCGGCGGAATCGGCTGTTCGAACCAGCGCTGGTAAATGCCGTTGATTTCCCCCGAACTGTACAGATCCCCCAGTGCGCCGTTGACCAGGGCCAGGAACTGCGGGTCGTCCTTGCGCACCATGCAGCTGTAGATTTCCCGCGATTGTTCCTCTCCCACCACCACCCACTTGTGTGGGTCATGGGCCTTGGCGCGCTCGCCGTAGAGAAGCGCATCGTCCATATAGAAAGCGGCGGCACGACCCGATTGCAGCATCTGAAAGGCTTCGCCGTGGTCCTTGGCGCTGATCACGAACATGTCGATCTTGTGGTCGACGTTGTAGCTCTTCAGGAAGCGCTCGTTGGTCGTACCGGCAGTCGTCACCACGTTCTTGCCACGCAAGTCGGCGAAGCTTTTGATACCGCTGTCCCTGGCGGTCAGCAATTGGCCTTTTACATAGATGAAGCCATAGGAAAACGCCACTTGCTTCTGCCGCTCGGCGGTCACGCCCGTGGAGCCACACTCCAGGTCCACGGTACCGTTCTGCACCAGAGGAATGCGTGTTTGCGAGGTCACCAGGTTGTAATTCACCTTCAGGTCCGGCAGCGCCAGTTGCTGCTGGATACGCTCGACAATCTTGCCCGCCAGATCCACCGAATAGCCCATCGGTTTGCCGGTTTGATCACCCACGTATGAGAACGGCACTGACGCATCGCGATAGCCCAGGGTAATGCTCTTGGCGTTGGCGATCTTGCTCAGGGTGCCGGTCAGTGGGGCCTCGTTGGCCTGGACCTGACTCGTGAGCAACAGTCCGAGGGTGCAGCCGAGCAACGTGATTTTTTGCATTGTTATTCTCCGTTGTGGGTGTTGGATGAGGGTCATTTCAAACGAGCGGCGATGACAGTGATTTCCACCAGCACCTGCGGTCTCGCCAGCTCGGCCTGCACGGTCGTGCGGCTCGGGGCCTGCCCTGGCGATAGCCAGTTCGACCAGACCTCATTCATGGCGGCAAAATCGTCGGTGATATTTTTCAGGTAAATGGTCGCGCTGAGCATTTGATCCTTGTGGCTGCCGGCTTCGGCCAGCAACGCATCAATCCTGGCCAGCACTTCGCGGGTCTGACCGCCCACGTCCGAGGCTTCACCCGGCACTTGGCCAGAGAGAAATACCAGATCGCCAAACGTCACGGCGCCAGACAACCTCGGGTTGCTGTGGAGTCGGGTAATGGTCATTGCAGTGTCCTCTTGGCAAATAAAAGATCAGGCGGCCCGGTGGTTGAAACCGTGCATATCGATGGAGGGCCGGCGCTGGCCGATCAGTTCACTGAGCAACCGCCCACTGCCACAGGCCAGGGTGAAACCCAACGCGCCATGACCGATGTTGAGCCACAGGTTGCGGTAGGCCGTGGCGCCCAGCAGCGGCACGCCGCTCGGCGTGGCCGGGCGCATCCCGGCCCATTCGGTGGCCGCGTCATAGGCCCCGGCATTGGGGAAGGTGTCACGGGCCTGACGCTTGATCAGCGCCAGTCGCTTGGGGTCTATAGCAGGATCAAAGCCAACGATGTCGACCATCGCAGCCACCCGCAACTGCTCGCCGATCCGTGCGTATACGATCTTGCGGTCATAGTCGGTGATGCTCACATCCGGGGCCTGGTGGTCGGGGCCGATGGGCACCGTCAGGCTGTAGCCCTTGAGCGGGTACAACGGCAATTGCAGACCGGGCAATGCCAACAGCGGACTGCGGTGGCCGGCGGCGATCACCAATTGATCGACCGGCAACACTTGCTCGCCCAGATCGATGGCGCTGACGCTGCCGTTGGCGTGGCGAATGCCGGTCACCGCTTGCCCTAGGCGTAACTCGCAACGCCCGGACGCTTGCAACCGTGTAGCCAAGAGCCGGCAGAAAGCATGGCAATCGCCCACTTCTTCGTCCGGCGTATAAATCGCACCGACAAAGGGTGCATCGGCCAGGGCCGGCTCAAGTTGAGCGCACTCGGCCGCCGACAGCACCTGTTGCTGCTGAGGGTCGGCCAGCCGCTGGCACGCATGCTCGAAGCTGGCGCGCTCCCGGAAGGTCACCAGTTTGCCGTTGCGCCGCCATTGGAAGCCTGCCAGCCCATCGTCTTCGCGCCATGCCTTCAATGTGCCTTGACTGAACAGCGCCAGCCGCAGCAAGTGTGCGGCGTTCTCACGGTTGACCGAGCGGCGGCAAGCGCCGAGAAAAGACGCCATCCAGCGCCACTGCGCAGCGTCGAACCGCGGGCGCAGCTTCAAGGGGGAATCGCCGCGCAGCATCCAGCCAATGGCTTGCAACGGCACACCGGCGTCAGCCAAAGGTGCGACGTAGCGATAGGAGAGTTGCCCACCATTGGCGAAACTGGTTTCGCTGCCCAACGCGTCCCGCGCCTCGATGACGGTGACCTCAAAGCCGTCGCGCACCAGCGCATAGGCCGTTGCCAGACCGATCACGCCGCCGCCGATGATGCACACACGCTGAGCCATGTCCGTCCTTAAAACCGTTGTGATGACGAAGCCGAGGTTAGGTCCAGGTGACAGGCGGCGAACAATGAATAAAGATGCTTAACCCATAAACAAAGGTTATGGACTCGCCATGCGCCTCCGTCACATCGAGATTTTCCAGGCCATCCGCCAAACCGGATCGATCAGCGCCGCCGCGCAATTGCTGCACGTCTCGCAACCGGCGGTGACCAAGGTGCTGCAGCACGCCGAGCAGCAGTTGGGGTTCCCGTTGTTCTTGCGGGTTCGCGGCAAGTTGCAAGCGACGCCCGAAGCGCTGGAGCTGGAGCGCGAGGTCGACAAGGTCAGTGAAAGCTTGCAAGGCGTGCGGCGCCTGGCCCAGAGCCTGCGTCGCGAACCGGGCCACAGCCTGCGGATCGGCGCCACGCCGGCGCTGGCCCTGTCGTTGTTGCCGCCGGCCATTCACGAGTGGACCGCACGCTACCCGGACATCGCCTGCGAATTGTCCAGCGCCCATAGCCGTGAGCTGGTGCAGAACCTGCTGATGCGGGAAGTGGATGTCGCCCTGACGCTGCAAAGACCGGATCATCCGGGGCTCAAGGCCCAAGCCTTGGCGGGCGGTGTATTGGTAGTGCTGGCACCGGCGGGTTACTGGCCATCGGCGCAGGCCGGCATGCCATTGTCATTGATGGCCCTGGCCGATGCGCCGCTGATTGGCTTGTCCAGTGCCGACCCGCTGGCCGCCCGGCTCGACACCTACCTCGAAGCGGTCGAACCGCCGCCGCGGGTACGCATCGCGGTGCAGACCTATTCGCTGGCCCGGGCGATGGTGGAGTCCGGTGCCGGGCTGGCGGTGATCGATCCGTTCACGGCCCTGGGCGCCTCCCCCGCCACAACGACTATTCGCCCTCTCGCGCCACCGCTGCCCATCACCCTGTACGCGGTGACCCGCGCCACGGAACCGCCGCCCCACACTTTGAGCGACCTGTTGCAGGTGTTCAGTCGACAGGCCCAGGCACAACTCGATCGCATTGCTGGTCTTGCACCGGACCTGTAGGAGCGATCACAGGACATAAAAGAAAATCGCCACGAAGTGCAGCAGGCTCCCGGCAATCACGAACAGATGCCAGATCCCGTGGGCATGGCGCAGGCGATGATCGAGGGCAAAAAAGATAATGCCCACGGTGTACAACACCCCGCCCGAGGCCAACCACGCAAACCCGGCGACACCCAGTGCCGCCAGCAATGGCTTGACCGCCACCAGCACGATCCAGCCCATCACCGCGTAAATCACGATCGACAGAATCCGCGCTTCCGAGCGCGGCTTGATCTCCTGCAAAATGCCGATCAGCGCCAGCCCCCAGACAATCCCGAACAACGTCCAGCCCCAGGGCCCGCGCAAGGTCACCAGGCAAAACGGCGTATAGCTGCCGGCGATCAGCAGGTAGATCGAAAAGTGATCGACCTTCTGCATGATCACTTTCTTGCGCCCGCGCACGCTGTGGTACACGGTCGACGCGCTGTACAACACCAGCAAGGTGAAGGCGTAGATCGCCATGCTGACAATCTTCCACGGACTGCCGTCCAGACTGGCGACGACGATCAGCCAGACACCCCCGACAAACGCCGCCACCGCCCCAATCAGATGCGTCCAGGCATTGAGTCTTTCCCCGTGATACATCGGTCATTCACCTCGAAAATCATTAGCCCAACGTACAAGGCTTAGGCCTGAAGCTTAAGAGCGCAATGTTTCAGAACACAATGGCCGGTTTGCCGGTGTCAGCGCCTCAAGTTTTACGTTGATCGTCATGGCGCCATCGCTGGCAAGCCAGCTCCCGTAAAGGCCCGTACAATCGAGCCATTCGAACAAGAGTCCGCGCCATGCTGATTGACGAAGAGTTGACCCTGAAAAAACTCGAGGTGTTCCTGGCCTTCATGCGCACCGGCAATCTGTCCCGGGCCGCGGCCGAATTACAGACCAGCAACGTCAGCGTGCACCGGGCGATCCACTCCCTGGAAAGCGCCTTGCGCTGCCCGTTGTTCAAACACGAAGGCCGCAACCTGACCCCGCTGGAAAGCGCCTACGTGCTGGAAGAACGGGCGCAGAAGCTGATTCAGGACGTGGTCGAGAGCGTACGCCTGACGCGCGAGGCCGCCGGATTTTCCGCTGAACGCTTCAAACTGGGCTCGCTGTATTCGCTGACCGTGAAAACCGTGCCGCAGTTGATCATGGGCCTGAAAATCCGCCGCAGCGAACTCAACATCGACCTGATCCTTGGTTCGAATTTCGACCTGCTCTACAAGCTCAAGAACATGGAAGTGGATGCGATCCTGGTGTCTCTGGACGACAGCATCAACGACCCGGATTGCGAGCAGATCCAACTGTTTTCCGACGATATCTTCCTCGCCACGCCGGCCGATTCGAAGTTCGCCCAACGCACCGAAGTCGACCTCGCCGAAGTGCGCGACGAAACCTTCATCACCCTGAGCCAGGGCTTCGCCACCCATCAGGACGGCAAGCGGGTATTCGAGCAGGCGGGGTTCGAGCCGAAGGTGGCGATGCAGGTCAACGACATCTTCACCTTGCTGAGCATGGTCAGTTCGGGGGTGGGTTATGCGTTGCTGCCGGGCAGGATTGCGGCGGTGTACGAGAACCGGGTGAAGCTGATCCCGTTGCAGGAAAAATACCGGTTGCAGCAGCACATCGGCGTGGTGTTTCTCAAGGCCAAGGAGCGTGACCCGAATCTGTTGGCGCTATTGGCAGAGTGTCGGATGTATGCCAATCGGCAGGTTTGAGAGCCGCCGCACGTCTTTGGCGAGCAAGCCTCGCGCCTACAGGGATTACGCAATCCCCTGAGGCGCAAGGCTTACCCTCTAAGGCATCAGCCCATTAATCCGCGCATGACCAGAAACAGCACCGAAGGCCCGAGCAAACAGCCTAACGCCGTGTAGAACGCGGCGGTCAGGCAACCATAAGGCACCAGCTTCGGATCCGTAGCCGCCAACCCGCCCGCCACGCCACTGGAAGTGCCCATCAAGCCACCAAAGATCACCGCGCTACGTGGATTGTTCAGACCAATTACTGGCGCCACGAACGGCGTCATGACCATCACCAGAATGGCTTTGATCAACCCGGCCGCAATCGACAGCGCCATAACCTCGGAACTGGCGCCAATGGCAGCCCCGGTTACCGGTCCGACGATATACGTCACGGCCCCGGCACCAATGGTGGTCAGGCTCACCGCATCGGTATATCCGAAGGCCATAGCCACCGCGACACCAGCGATGAACGACGTCCCGACGCCGACGAACAATGCCAGTACTCCGACAAAACCGGCACGTTTGAGCTCATCGACGCTGACGCCGAACGCCGTGGCCACAATGGCGAAATCACGCAACATTGCACCGCCCAGCAAACCGATCCCGGACAGCAACGGGATGTCCACCACGCCTTTCTGGCCACCGGTCAACGCACCACCGATGTACGACAACAACAGACCGAGCAAAATGGCGATGGCCGAGCCGTGCAAGCGGCCTTTGGTGAACGTATTGGAAATCCAGTAGGACACCCACATGGTCACGCCGACAATCGCAAAGCCACTGATCATGCCGTAACCGGTAATCACCTTCATCATCGATTCGTACATGGCGATTACCCTACAGTCTTGGGTGGAATGACCGAGGCCGGTTCTTTGTTACCAATTCGAACCAGGACTGGCACCAGCGCAAAAGCGATGGTAACTGCAGCTACACCCGCCAGAATCGCCATTGGCCCTCCCTTGAGCGCGCCATAAACGTTCTGCTGTGCCGCCATGGCAACGACAATCGGGATGTAAATTGCGCTCCAGAACTCTACGCCCTGTTCGGTTTTACCCTTGAACCAACCGCTTTTGTTGAGACAACTGCCGAGCCCGATCAACAACAACATCGCAATACCGACACCGCCGACGTTGGCCGGTATGCCTATCAGCTTGCCAAGCAGTTCACCGATGAAAATACCCGTCAGGGTACAAAAGGCGAGAAACGCCACACCGTAAATAATCATTGTTGTAGTCCTCAAATTGCATCGTCGAATATTGTTTTTGTTGTTCGAAGCCTGAGTCAGTGATCTAGGATTGGCGGCTTCCCTCCTCACGCAACAGCGCCTGCAGGGTATCGAGCCGGGCACCGTCGAAAGCCATGACGGTGCCCTGCTCGAACACCCGGCGCGCCAGCCCGGTCAGCACCGCACCGGGCGGCAGTTCGATCTGTAGACGTACGCCACGCTCATAAGCGCTTTGTACCGTGCCGCGCCAGTCCACCACGCGGCACATGTTGAAAGCGAGGTCGTCGCGCAACGCTTCGATGTTGGTCACCATCCGCGCGCGGCTGCCGCTGAGATAACCCAGGACCGGCGTTTTCAGTGGCACCGTGGCGAAGGCTTCGGCCAGGACCTTCGCCGGTGCATCCAGCAGCGGGCAGTGCGACGGCACGCTCACCGCCAGACGCTTGGCCAGCCCGGCACCACGGCCTTTCGCCAACCCGGCGACCGCTTTCATCGCGCCATCGCTGCCGGCGATCACCACCTGGTTATCGGCGTTGATGTTGGCCAGGTAAACCGGCGTGTCGTCGCCGTGAACCTGGGCCAGCAAACCTTCAACCGTCGCCAGATCCAGACCGATGATCGCGGTCATGCCGTAGCCCAGAGGATAAGCCTGCTGCATCAACTCACCGCGCAGGCTGACCAGATGCAACGCATCGCTGAAACTCAGGGCTCCGGCCACCACCGCTGCCGGGTAGGCGCCGATGGACAAACCGGCGACATAATCCGCAGCGACGGACAATTGCCGCGAAGCCGCCACACCGGCGATCAACAGGCACAATTGCACCGCCCGAGTCGACTGCAAGGCTTCGGCAGAATCCAGTCGCAAGACATCCTCACCGAGCACGTCGCTGGCCTCGTTCAGGGTTTCCCGAGGCAAGCGCTGAAGCATGCCCGGCTGCTGCGCGCCCTGACCGGGGAACACCAACAAGCTGCTCACGCTGCCTGCTCCTGCGGGTTCCATGGATCGAGCACCAGACAAGCCTGGCTTGCGTTCTTGAGCAGCACGCGATTCGAAGAACCGGCCCATTCACGCAATGCGACGGCGCCGCATGGCGTCTGCAATTGCATGTCCACTACACAGATGGCGCGGTCCAGAATCGCCACCAGCGCCCGGGATTCAGCACGGCTTAGCGGCTGCGGTGTACGAAGTATCAGGTCGAGGTCACTGCCCTCATGCAAGGCTGCAAACCCGCTGGCCAGTTCAAACCCGGCACTGCCGCTGACACCCCAGACCCGACCGCAACCCTCCAGCATCGGCCGCAATTGAGCCAGGGCCTGAAGCACGGGCAAGTCCCGATCGATATCGACATGACAGAGCGCCTCCGGCGACACCCGACGGGTGATCGAAGCAATCGCCATCGACGCCGCGTAACGCTGCTCACGCAGACGGCCACGCACACCGACCGCCACCTGCCCGGCCGCTGACAAGGCACGCCGCACCACCACCGGTTGCCCGGCGCGGACAGACTCAATCACCCACGCAGGCGCATCCGCTGGCAACTGCTCCGGGGTCATCCCCCAGAGCAGGTCGTGGGCCAACAGCGTGTTCACCACTGCGCCCTCAGCAGTTGGCGAACCAGGCTGGAGGCCGTGCGATTGGTGGCACCGAGGCGGCCACTCAGGTCGCGTCCCTTGGCAGCGACATCGCCGATCGCCAATGCCAGGCACTCGGTCACCCGCGCCAGATCGTTCGCCGACGGTTGTTCGATCCGCTCCACCGACAAGGTTTCCCAGAGCAAACCGAGGCTGGCATAACTGTCGATGTCATAGGCCATCGGTGGCACGCTGGCGGCCAGGGTTTCCAGTTCTTCGACACTGCGCAGCGTCACCCGTGCCGCCGATGCCTTGCCCATGGCATGCACCATCACCCCAGGATCACGCAAGGCAATCAGTCGGTTGGCTTGATAGCCGTGGGCGAGAAAGGCCCCGGACATGGCCTTGCCCACTAACAAGCCGATCACGGCGTGGCCAGCCAGTCGGGCACGGGCATAACTGTCGGCGGCACCGGCCAGGGCCTGATGAATACCGAGCGCTTCTTCGCGCCGGCCATAAGCCTGGCTCGGTACATCAACGATGGCGATCAAGGCGCGTTTTTGCGGTTTGTCCTGATCGGCCGTGATGACTTCATCCACCGCCTTGGCCAGGCCCCAGCCTTCGAGCAAGCCCACTTCACCATGACGGGCACGAACGAAACGGTTATCCGGATCGGCCACCACCGCGATAAAACGAACGGCTTGTTCACCTAGAACGCCATCCGCCACCTTCAGCGAGGCCGGTAAACCTTCGACCGCTTTGGTGCCAGCACTCAAGGCGTTGAACCAGTTCAAGCCCCTCAGGGAATACGCACTCATGAGCGCTCTCCTTGATACAGATCGCGAACCACTGAAGGCTCGATTTGCGGCCCGGCGTCCAGACGCGCCAGCCGTTGCAGGAACAGTTCGGCCTGAGTGCTGCGTTGCTGCGCGGGCAAACCCTGCTTGAGCAGCGCGCTGACCTGCTGGCGGATCTGCGCCACGTCGTCCTCGGCGTAGCGATCCACCAGACCGGTGGCAAACCGTTGCTCGCCGCCGGTCAGGCTCCAGATGAACGGACGATCCCGCGAGTCGTATTCCTCAAGTCCGGCCTCCTGTTCGATCACTTGCGGGCCGTTCAGGCCGAGACGCGCTTCCTGAGTGACCAGCAAGTAGCTGCACAAGCCGGCGGCAATCGACATGCCGCCGAAGCAGCCCACGCTGCCGGCCACCACGCCAATCACCGGTTGGTACTGGCGCAGGTCGACAATCGCCGCATGAACATCGGCAATCGCCGCCAAGCCGAGGTTGGCCTCCTGCAAACGTACGCCACCGGTTTCCAGCAGCAGCACGGCACGGGTCGGGATGCCGTTGCGGTTGTCTTCGGCCGCCAGCTCCAGTGCCCCGGCAAGCTTCGCCCCGCCGACTTCACCGAGGCTGCCGCCCTGGAACGCCCCTTCGATAGCCCCGATCACCACCGGCAAACCGTCAATGCTGCCCTTGGCAATGATCACGCCGTCATCGGCCTGTGGCACCACGCCCTGACGCGACAACCAGGGCGACATGACCCGTTGAAACGGGTCGAGCAATTCGCGAAAGGTACCGGCATCGAGCAAGGCCTTCGCCCGTTGGCGGGCGCCGAGTTCGACGAAGCTGTGCTTGTGCAGCAGTTCTGCGTTGTCAGTCATGGCCGATCTCCTCGAAACCCTGCTCCAGGCGCAAACGCACCACGCCGGGGGTGGCGCCGAAATCGTGAATGTCGATGTCCATCGCCGGCGGTGTCTGCCCGTCGAACATCCGTGCAAACAGGTGCTGCCAGCGTTGCTCGCTGCCATTGACCGAGGTCTGCACGGTGATGGTCAGCTTGCCGGCCTGACCCGGCTCGATCAGTACTTCCAGATCGCCCGAGCCGACACAGCCCACCAGTGTGCGGCCGCGTGGCGGCTGCCCGGCGGGGAATTCAAAGGATAAGGTTTCCATCAAAAAGCTCCCTGATTGATGCCGTCGCCGGACTCGATGCGGTCGATGAACAGGCAGGCGGCGAGCAGGTCGGCAGCACCGCCAGGCGAGGCATTCAGCGCGATTAATTGTTGGTCCAGCTCATGCAGGCGCCGGCGACCGGCCAGGCTGGCACTGCCACCCGCGTCGAGTACCGCCTGGGCGCCGCGCTGCATGGTTTGCAGGCCTTGCTCGCCGGCGCGGTAGAGCACGCAGGTGTCCGCCAGACTGGTCATGATTGCCAGCAGCGCATCGAGCCGGGCGTTCTGTTCGCCATGACTGGCGGCGCGGCTGCGCTTGAGTTGCGGCAGGGCGCGCTGGGTGACCGCGGGGAAGCCCAACTGCGCTTCTTCCCGCGCACCGCGAGCGCCGTAGCGCTGGGCGACCTGGGCACCATGGCTCAGCGGCCGTGGTGCATGGCGGTCGTTGAGCAAGGCCAGGCGTGCGGCGCGCAAAGCGATGGAACCTGCGGCAGTCGATTCAGGCTCCAGCGCGGCAGCCGCAACCAACAGGCCCAACGCCCAGATGGCCCCGCGATGAGTATTCACGCCGTGGGTGGTGGCGAGCATCGCTTGCTCGCCTTCCCGACCGATCAGCCCGATGGCCTCACGCAGGGGCAAACCGATCTCGCCGATCTCGATGGCGACCTCAGCCATTTCCTTGAACGCTGGCCACAACGCCAGCGCCGAGGCGTGCATCAGCCCCAGGTGCAAATCGGTATGGGCACCGCTGCCGCGTCGATCGACCAGCGCCGGTTTCGGCGACAGATCCGCTTCGTCGATCAGCGCGTCCACCGCCAGGTCCGCCAGGCGTTCGGCCAGGGTCAGGGTTTTCGCGTGCAGGTTGAATGCGTGCATTACCAGCTCCTGAATTTGGCGGGCGGGTTGTAGAGGCCACCGGACCACTCCACCAGATCGGCCACGCTTTTGGCGGCGAGCAATTCGCGGGTGGCGTCGGTGCGGCGGATGCCGAGGTCTTCGGGCAGGGCGATCAGGCCTTCGCGGCGCATGCGCGCCGTGTCTTTGGGGTTATGACGCAGGCCGATGGCGGTCACCCCCGCGACGGCGGCGATCATGGCCTGGCGCTCTTCCAGCGAACGGGCCTTGTACAGGTAGGCAATGCCTTCTTCGGTCAGCAGGTGGGTGACGTCGTCGCCGTAGATCATGATCGGCGCCAGCGGCATGCCACTTTTCTTCGCCACGTCGATCGCATCGAGGGTTTCGACGAAGGTCGGTTTTCCGCCCTCCTGGAAGGTCTCGACCATCTGCACCACGAGTTTCTTGCCGCGCTCGAGCATGGGTTCGGCCGCGTCGCTGTGGCGCATGTCGAGCCAGGCCGGCGTACCGTGGCGCCGACCGCGCGGGTCGTGGCCCATGTTCGGTGCGCCGCCGAAACCGGCCAGGCGTCCTCGGGTCACGGTCGAAGAATGGCCGTCGCCATCGACTTGCAGGGTGGCACCGATGAACAGATCCACCGCGTATTGCCCGGCGAGTTGGCTGAACATGCGGTTGGAACGCATGGAACCGTCACGCCCGGTGAAGAACACGTCAGGCCGGGCGGCGATGTAGTTTTCCATGCCCAGTTCGGTGCCGAAGCAATGCACGCTTTCGACCCAACCGCTTTCGATTGCCGGGATCAACGTCGGGTGCGGGTTAAGCGTCCAGTTGCGGCAGATCTTGCCTTTAAGACCGAGGGATTCGCCGTAGGTCGGGAGGATCAGCTCGATGGCGGCGGTGTTGAAACCGATGCCGTGATTGAGCGACTGAACATTGTGTTTTTCGTAGATGCCGCGGATCGCCATCATCGCCATCAGCACATGCACAGGCTTGATGTGCCGGGGGTCGCGGGTGAACAGCGGTTCTATATAGAACGGCTTGTCGGCCACCACCACGAAATCGACCCAGGATGCGGGAATGTCGACGCGGGGCAACTCGCTGACGTCGTCCACCAGCTGATTGACCTGGACGATGACGATGCCATCGCTGAACGCGGCCGGCTCGATCAGGGCCGGAGTGTCTTCGGTACTCGCCCCGGTGTAGATGTTGCCGGCGCGGTCGGCCATGAAACCGGCCGAGAGCACGACGTTGGGAATCAGGTCCACCACCAGCCGCGCATAGAGTTCGATGTAGGTGTGGATCGCACCGATTTCCAGCAGGCCGTCTTCGAGCAACTGGCTGATGCGCAAGCTTTGCGCGCCGGCGAAGGCGAAGTCGAGTTTGCTGGCGATGCCGCGTTCGAATAGATCCAGGTGCTCGGCACGTCCGACGCTGGGCATGATCATGTGCAAATCATGCAGCTTGCCGGGGTCGGCCTTGACCAACGAGCGGGAGAGAAAATCCGCCTGCTTCTGGTTGTTGCCCTCCAGCACCACACGGTCGCCGGGCAGAATCAACGCCTCCAGCGCCGCGACTATCTTGTCGGTGGGCAACACCACACCGTCGGCAAGGCCCCGCACCAGTGCAAGACGCCGCTGCTTTTCGCTGCGCCGCCGCGTCCATCGCGAGTCGGGGGATATTGTTGTTGTCATGACCACTCCACGGGTTCGCTGTCGTGGAGTCACCTTAGGAGCGTTGGGTGGGGGGTATCAATCAAGCAGCGTGGTGGATTGTTACGGTCAGGGTAATGGTTGACCGTGCTGACGCCATCGCGAGCAAGCTCCCTCCCACATTGGATTTGCGACATTCATAAAGCGGTGGGAGCGGCAGTGCATTCATCGAAAAATCAGGATCAACCGGCCAACCCCGCCCCGATCAACAATTCCTCCAACGCCAACAAATCCGGCACCTTCGCAACCTGATCACCCACCTGCACCGCTGCTTTTTCCAGCGAGCACAACGGCACGTCGACATAGCTCAACTGACTGTCGAGCTTGTACGAGCGGGGAATGCCCTGGACCAGCATGGCGATGAATTTCAGCTCGGGGCGGCCGCCGAGGGCGTTGAGGATGACGATCCGGGCGCGCTCACCGATGACGATTTTACTGCCGCACGCCGACTCGAAACTGAGCAGCGGGATTTGCCGGTTGCGCCACGGTACTCGCCCCAAATACCAGGGCGGCGTGTCGAGGTCGAATGCCGCGGGCTGGTAGTCGATCAGTTCGGCGACCGCGACGTTGGGCAGGATCAGGTTGCGGTCGGCCAGTGGCAGCAAGAGACCGGTGAGGTGGCTGGTGCGCTGGTCGATCAGCCGCTCAAGCATGGGTTTTGCTCCATAGGGCGATGCTTTCGAGCAGTACCGATTCCTGGTACGGCTTGCCGAGGTAGTCGTTGACGCCGATGGCCATGGCGCGGTCGCGGTGTTTCTGCCCGGTACGCGAGGTGATCATGATGATCGGCAGGTGCTTCAAACGCTCGTCGCTGCGCACCAGCGTTGCCACTTCGAAACCGTCCATGCGCGGCATTTCGATGTCGAGCAGCAATACGTCGGGCATGTGTTCTTCAAGCAGCAGCATGGCGTCGACCCCATCCTTGGCCGTCAGCACGTTCATGCCGTGGCGTTCGAGCAAGCGGCTGGTGACCTTGCGCACGGTGACCGAGTCATCGACCACCATGATCAGCAACGGCCGTTGCGGCTCGCTCTCGGTATCGGGATTCGCCGGACGCTGTGGCACATGGGCTTGCAGGGCGCGGATCGGCGCCAGCAAATCCAGAATCAGCACCACCCGGCCATCCCCCAGGATCGTCGCGCCGGACACGCCCTGCACCGCCGCGAACTGCGGGCCAAGGCTCTTGACCACGATCTCGCGAGTGCCGGCCATGGCATCGACCAGCACCGCGATGTGCCGTTCGTTGCACTGCACCAGCAGCACCGGCAGCGGCAGGTTCTGGCCCAGCAGTTTTGGCCGTGGACTGGTTTTCAACAGTTCGCCCAGGTAGCACAGTTCATAGCGTTGCCCGGCGTATTCATAGGTCGGCGGGTCGAGGCGGAAATGCCCTTCGAGCTCGTTGGGCAACACACGGACGATGCCATCGATGGTGTTCAGCGGGATCGCGTACTGATCCTCGCCACATTGCACCATCAGCGCGCGGTTGACCGACACCGTGAACGGCAGGCGAATGCGGAAGTGCACGCCCTGCCCCCGCACGGAATCGATGCTCATGCTGCCGCCCAGTTGCCGGACTTCTTCATGCACGACATCCATGCCGACGCCCCGCCCGGAAATCTGGGTGATTTTCTCGGCCGTGGAGAACCCCGGCTGCAGGATGAATTGCAGCACGTCGCGGTCGCTGATCTCGCTGTTCGGGTCGAGCAAACCGCGATTGATCGCCTTGCGCCGCACCGCCTCCAGGGGCACGCCGGCACCGTCGTCGCGAATATCGAAAATGATGTCGCCGCCCTCGCGCAACAGATCGAGGGTGATCCGTCCCTGTGCCGGTTTACCCGCCGCTATCCGCGCCTCGGCAGATTCCAGGCCATGGTCCACGGCGTTGCGTAGCATGTGCTCAAGCGGTGCGGCCATGCGTTCGAGCACGTTGCGATCCATCTCGCCTTCAGCGTTTTCGACGATGAACTCGACGTCCTTGCCCAACTCTTCGGACACCTGACGAACGATGCGCTTCAAGCGCGGCAGCATCCGCTCGAACGGCACCATGCGCGTATGCATCAGGCCCTCCTGCAGTTCGGTGTTGATGCGGCCTTGCTGTTGCAGCAGGTTTTCCGCGTCCTGATTGCGCCGGTCGAGGGTTTCCTTGAGGTCAAGCAGGTCGGAGGCCGATTCGAACAGCGCCCGCGACAGTTGCTGCAATTGCGAGTGACGGTCCATCTCCAGTGGATCGAACTCCTCGTAACCCAGGCGTTCGGCGTCGACTTGCTGGCGACTGAGGATCCGGCCCTGGGTTTCGATATCGAGTCGACGCAGTTGATCGCGCATCCGCTCGATGGTGGTTTCCATCTCGTTCAGGGCGATTTGCGCATCGCTGACCTGCTGCTCGATGCGGCCGCGAAAGATCGATGTCTCGCCGGCCAGGTTGACCAGGTCATCGAGCAGTTCCGCCGAAACCTTGACCATGTCGGCCCCGGCATCGGGCTGCTGCGGGGCTTCGTTTTTTGCAGTGACGGGCAGCGAGATTGGCGTTGGCGCTTCAGGCAGTGTCGGGTGGCTGAAGTTCTTGATCGCGTCGATCAGCCGATCGGCCGGCGGCAAGGGTTCGCCGGCGCGGGTCGCGTCGAGCATTTGCGCCAGACGGTCATGGCTGCGTTGCAGCAGCTCGAACAACGCCGACGTGGGTTTCAGCACTCCGGTGGATAAATCTTCGTAGAGAAACTCCAGCTCATGGGCCAAATCGCCGATAGGGGCGATTTCCACCATACGGGCGCCGCCCTTGAGCGTGTGCAGGTCGCGCAGCAGGGTTTCCACTTCCTGACGATTCGACGGCTCGGCCTGCCAGCGCACCAGCGCCGCACCGGAGCTTTCGATAATGTCGAAACCTTCTTCGAGGAAGATGTCCAGCAGCTCGCTGTCGTGATGGGCCGAGTCATGGCTGGCCGCAGGTTCGATCACATCGGCGTGGCCCGTTTGCCCTTGGCGCAACACCCGGATCGCGTCGATCAACTCGCTCGTGTCGCCCAAGGGCTGGTGCTGTTTCAGTTGCTCAAGCAATTGCGCCAACCGCTCATGGCTGCGTTGCAGCAAATCGGTCAACCCGACGCTGTAGCTGTAACGACGGTCGACCAGGCCTTCGTAGAGGTGTTCCAGTTCATGGGCCAGGTCACCGACCGGCTCGACCTCGGCCATGCGCGCACCGCCCTTGAGGGTGTGCATGTCCCTTTGCAAGGACGACAGCGGCGCGACGTTCTGCGGCTCGCCCAACCAGCGCTGCAAGGCCTGGCCGGCGCTTTCGAGGATATCCACCGCTTCTTCGAGGAAGATCGAAACGATCTCGTCGTCCAGGTCCTTACCACGGTTCTCTGTAGGAGCTGGCTTGCCGGCGAAGGACTCACCGACGCCGCGTTTTTCCAATAAAAACGCGTCATCGTTGACGACCATCGCGGGCAAGCCAGTGCCCACAGGGGGCAGGCTGTTTTCGAGTTCGGCGGTGGCATCGGACAGTTCGCGGATGCTCAGGGTGCGGCTGCCGTCACTACGAATAAGGCCCATGGCCGATGGGTCCAGGCTCTGATCGAGCAGGCCGTGCAAGGCGCGAATCCGTTCCGGGCGCGGGCTGACTTCCTGGCCGGCAGCCAGTTCATCAAGCATGTTGATCAGCGCTTCGTGGGCACTTTGCGCTTCCTGGAAAAACGCCTCGCTGACCGCCAGACTGCTTTCTTCCACCGCACCGTAAAGGTCGAGCAAGGCTTCGCACAGCTCATCGACAGGATGCAGATCGGCCAGGTGCGCACCTTCGCCGAGGGTGGTCAATTCATCCAGCAGCGCACTGAGTTCCTGGCGTTCGCCAGGGTGTTGCTGCCAGCGTTGCAACAGGCTTTCGGCGTCCAGCAGGATGTCCATGCCCTGGGCCAGAAAGTTGTTGATCAATTGCGGGTCGCGCTTGATGCGCAGCCCTGTGCTCGGGGTGTTCGACAGGCTGGCCAGACGTTCGGCCAACAATGCCTGGGTGCGTTGGATCAAGGCCACAGCGTCAGGGATCCCGGCCAACGGGTCCGTCTTGAGTTGGCGCAAGCCGAGGCGGAACAAACCTTCGGCTTCCAACAGCAATTCGACTTCGTCCAGATCCAGGGCGATCTGGTGGGCCTTGTATTCCCGGGCCAGTTGATCCAGCGGCGCGGCCAGCTCGGCAATCGGCAACACCCCGGCCATCGACGCACTGCCCTTGAGGGTGTGCAAGGCGCGCTGCAACTCATCGCTGGCCTGCAGCGGCACGTGTTCGGCCGCCTGATCCAGGAAGCGGTTGAGGCTGTTCAAATGGGTTTCGGCTTCTTTGCGGAAGATCTCCAGCAGCAAGGGATCAAGGGCCGCGACGTCCTGGGTATCTTCATCGGCGGCCCATTCCTCGCCCTTGGCCAGGGCATGGGCGCGGGCGGCCAATTGGTCGACGTCGTTGCGCTGGCGTTGTGCACCGGCGGCAAATTCGGCCACCAGTTCCGGCAGCAGCGCCACCACATCAGCCAACAGTTGTTGCACGGCAGCGCACGGTGCGACGCTGTGCTCCAGCACGCGGTTGAGCAGGTTTTCCACGGCCCAGGCCAGTTCGCCGAGCACCAGCGCACGGACCATTCGACCACTGCCCTTCAGCGTGTGGAACGCGCGACGCACGTCCCCCAGGGCTGACGGGTCATCGGGGGCGGCCGACCTGCGCGGTAAGTATTCCCGAAGGATTTGCAGCACCTCGTCGGCCTCTTCGAGGAACACTTCGCGCAGTTCGTCATCCACCGGCTCTTCACCGGCAGGCGGCGGCAACAGGCTGCCTGGCGTGGTCAGGGCGGGCGGGTTCAGCGCCGACACCGGGCTGGCCATCACATCCGCCAGGGTCTGGACGATGGTCGGAGAATCCAGTTCCTGCATCTGTTGGATGACCTGCGCCTCGCTCGGACTCAGTACGTCCTCGAGCACCGGCACATGCTGTTCGCGGGGGAAGAAACCGAGTGACGCCAGGCTTTTTTCGGCGATATCGAGCAATGACTCACCGGGGGCTTCCGGGTCATCGTTGAGGCGCTCCAGGTAGTATTCGAGGCTGGCGATAACGTCGGCCAGGCTGTCCAGTTCCTGCCAGTCGGGCTGGCCGGGATCGAGCAGCAGGTGCTCGCGGATGAAGTGATTGCAGGTTTCGACCAGGCTGGCCGCGCGGCTCAACGGAATCATCGCCAGCGCACCGCGAACCTGGGTCAACAGGGCCGGCAGCGCCTGTAAATGTTGGCGGTCCCAGTCGGCGTCGATGTAGTCGACGATCATGTCCTTGGCCTGCTGCAGGCAGATGCGCGCTTCCTTGATCACGATCTGGTGAATCTGCGTCAGGTCGGTGGTCGGCAGACGGCTGTCTTCCTGACTCTCCGGTTCCACGGTGCCGACCATGCCGGCCAGCGTCGCTTCGACATAGAGCAAGGCCCCGGCCACATCCATGAGGATCGCGTCATCGGGCGCACGCTGGCCCTGGGCGAGACTCAGCACCACCGCCAATTGGTCAATGATGACCTTGCGCGGCTGACCGAAACCCAGCACCGCCAGAGTGTCGGCGATTTGCCGCAGCGGCGCCAACAGGCTGTCGAGATCCGAGGTGTGTTGACGGTCGCTGCGCACGAACAGGTCCAGGCGCTCCTTGACCCGCACCAGCTCCTCGCAGAGCGCCGCCAGTACCGAACGCATGGCGTCGCGGTCGGGACCGGCCAGCCGTGCGCGTTCTTCATCGACCATCGCGCTGTCAGGCAGCGCATCGTCCAGTCCGTAGCGATCTTTCATGGTCAGCATCTGCCCGGTGGGGTGTTCGGCTTTGGCAATGTAAAACAGCAAACTCTTGAGCAGCTCCGGCGGCGCCGGCTGATTGATCGCGGGCATGCCCTGTTCGAGCAGACGCTTGAGTTCCTTGTCGGCGTCCTTGAACAGGCTGCGCAAGGCGGGGCTGTTGGCAATCGCACCGCCGCGCATGCCTTCGACCAGCGCCGAAGCGACCTGCCACAACGGGCTCAAGGGTGCGTTACCGCACAGGCTTTCGAGGCGACTGAATACCTTGGCCAGATAACCGAGGTTAGTCTCGTCATCCTGCTCACGGAGCAAGCCAACCAGGGCCATCTGCAACATTTGCCGCAATTTGCGCAGCACGCTCGGCAGCTCCGCCGGCTCCAGCAGCGCCAGCGATTCCTCATCCAGGGGCGGCAGATCAGGCAACTGTGGGCTGAACAGGCTGGTCTCGGACAACAGGCCTTCACCACGGGCGCTGCGCAGATCGTTGATCAGCGGCAGCACCACCAGCGGCAAGTCGCGACGCGCGCCCTGGACCCGGTCGAGGTAAATCGGCAATTGCCCCAAGGCTTGCATCAACAGGTGCAGTGCCTCGTCACGGTGGCTGACGCGGTCCTGTTGCATGGCGCACACAAGCTGCTCCATCTCTTCGGCGAGCAGGGCCGCGCCGTAGAATTCGACCATCTGCAAACTGCCGTGAACCTGATGGATGCACGCCAGGCAATCACTCAGCGCATGCGTCGCCTGCGGATCATCCAGCAGGGTTTCGATGGCGTGATGAGCCTGCTTCAGCGTTTCGGCAATCTCGCCTTTGACCCATTCGAGGGCCACATAGTCGTGCCGATCACCCATAACCACTCCAGTTACCACTTCAGTCAAAATGCCAACGCCCGAAGGCGGTTCAAGCGTTGTCCGTCGCCTGCGCCTGGGCGGCCGGCAAGGTGAAACCGGACACCGACCGCCGCAACTGGCTGGCCATTTTCGCCAGGTTGCCAATGCTCTCGGCGGTGGCGGTGGAACCTGACGAGGTCTGCGTCGTGATTTGCTGGATCACATTCATCGTCAGGGAAATCTGACCGGCAGACGACGTCTGTTGTTGTGCGGCGTTGGAAATACTCTGGATCAGCGCCGCCAGTGTCTTGGAAACCCCTTCGATTTCTTCCAGGGCCACACCGGCATCCTGCGCCAGCCGCGCCCCTCGCACCACTTCGGTGGTGGTCTGCTCCATGGAAATCACGGCTTCGTTGGTGTCGGTCTGAATCGCCCGCACCAGGGTTTCGATCTGCCGGGTCGCGGCAGATGAACGCTCGGCCAGACGTTGCACTTCATCGGCGACCACCGCGAAGCCGCGCCCGGCATCACCGGCCATGGACGCCTGGATCGCCGCATTGAGCGCGAGGATGTTGGTTTGATCGGCAATGTCATCGATCAGGCTGACAATGTCGCCGATTTCCTGGGATGACTCGCCAAGACGCTTGATTCGCTTGGCGGTGTCCTGAATTTGTTCGCGGATGTTGTCCATGCCGTGGATGGTGTTGTGCACCACCTCGTTGCCCTTGTTGGCGATTTCCACCGAACGCTCGGCCACCGCCGAAGATTCGGCGGCGTTGGCCGACACCTGGTCGATGGACTCGGCCATCTCGTTGATGGCGGTAGACGCTTCGGCGATCTGCTGCGCCTGATGCTCCGACGCCTGTGCCAGATGCATCGCGGTGGCCTGGGTTTCCTGCACGGCGGCCGCGACCTGGCCGGCCGTCAGGTTGATGGTCGCCACCAGGTCGCGCAGTTGGTCCACGGAATAGTTGATCGAATCGGCGATGGTGCCGGTGAAATCTTCGGTAACCGATGCCGTGACTGTCAGGTCGCCATCGGCCAGGTCCTCGATCTCGTCGAGCAGACGCATGATCGCGTTCTGGTTGCGCTCGTTTTTCTCGGCGGTTTCCCGCAGTTGGCGATTGGTTTCACGCACCATCACCAAACCGATGAGGATGATCGAGGTTAACGCCAACAAACCCAGCACGTAACCGCCGATGGTATCGGTCGTGCGCCCGCCCGCCAGGTTTTCGAAACCGCTGGCCAGGTGCGA
This sequence comes from Pseudomonas sp. MT92, assembly GCF_058792515.1. Lineage (NCBI taxonomy): Bacteria > Pseudomonadati > Pseudomonadota > Gammaproteobacteria > Pseudomonadales > Pseudomonadaceae > Pseudomonas > Pseudomonas sp. MT92. The sequence goes on along the minus strand of NZ_JBXAFA010000001.1, from coordinate 370,962 downwards.
GGCTTCATCGAGCAGGGTTTGCGACAGGCTGAAAATGCTGGTGGCCGATTCGCGCACCTTGAGCAGTTCGGGCGAGGTTTCGAGGATTTCGTCCACTGAGCCGGAGACGAACTCGAACAACTCGGAAATCTCGGTCAGTCGCGCGCGCGCATCGCGGTCTTCGACCTGGCTGATCCTCTGCGACACGTTGCCCTGAAGCATGCCGTTGAGCACCAGACCGAAACGCGCCGCGTCACGACCGAAAGCGTCGGCGGCCTGCTGCGAGTTTTCGTCGCCGGACAATACCGTGTTCACCGCGCCGAGAATCCGCTCGGCCAGCAGCGATTGACGCTGGGCCATCGCCACCTGCCCCGCCGGGGCGCCGCGTTGCAGCAGGATCTCCACCACTTTTTCGTATTCGACCTGCAACTGCGGCACGGTTTCAGCGAGGGTGGCGGCCACCTGATGCAACGACAACACGGTCTGCTCGCTGGAAAGAATGGCGTCGGTGTTCTTCAGCAGGCGTTCCCAATCCAGTTGCACGGCGCGCATTTCCGGGCGCACGGTAGCCGGCGCTGGCGGCAGGCCGGTCGCCGGGTCGCCTTTCTTCAGATAGCCCCAGCGCTGGGCAAAATCATTGCGCGCATCGCTGAGCAGCTTGAATGCCGCGGCCTTGCCGGCGGCGGCCTCGGTGGCGTTTTTGGCAATGCGCTGGGACAGCACGCGCAATTCGCCAGCGTGGCCGATGTACTGTTTATCGTAGGTGGCCTGGGTGTTGAGATACGCGAAGTTGGCGAACAGCAGCATGATGAAGATGATCAGTGCGATGAACAGCACGATGATCTGCGACCGACTGCGCGACCCTTCCATTGGCTTGCCTGTTTTTGCTTTTATCATCGGTCACCAACACCCTTTAAAGCTTGCCGAAGTACCTGCGGGAGCGAGTTTGCTCATTCAGGCGCCGCGGCGCATCAGGAAAACCGCGTTATCGTTCAATCGCGAGCAGGCTCGCTCCCACAGGGTTTACAGGGCGACGTTCATGAATCCCTGGGATCGCGCCAACGCAAACGGGCTGAACACCCGCCAATGCTGCTCGCCCTGAAAACAGCCTTCGACGAACGCCGCCACCGGCCCCTGCAATTCGTCAGCGGGTAGGGCCTCCAGGCTGTCCCGAGCGAAGTGCTGGAGGCCGAAGACTTCGTCGACCATCAAGCCGGCAAACACATCGTCGTGCTCCACCACCAATACCCGTCGCTGCCTTCGCGCGGTCGACAGCTCGTAACCCAAAAAGCCACACAGGTCCATGATCGGCAATAACCGCCCGCGCAAGTTGGCCACGCCCTTGACCCAGGGCTTGACCCCGGGCAGTTGCGTGAAGCGCGGTTCGTGCAACACTTCGCCGACTTCGCCCATGGGCGCGACATACCAGTGTTCGCCCACACGAAAGCCGATGCCACTCCAGCTGTCCTGCCGGGGTGGCTGGGACGGCAAGTCCGCGGCCAGCAGACGACAACGCTGGTCGATCTGCAGCAGGAGCTCGAAGGCGGTCAGTGACTCGCTCATGGCTGGACGATCAACCGGGCAATACGTTGTTCAGGGTCTTGATCAGGGTTTCTTCGTCGACGGGTTTGGTCAGGTAGTCCCTGGCCCCTTGGCGCGTCCCCCAGACCTTGTCGGTTTCCTGATCCTTGGTGGTGATGATGATCACCGGGATATGCCCGGTTTCCGGGTCCTTGGTCAACTGACGGGTCGCCTGAAACCCGTTGAGGCCGGGCATGACAATGTCCATCAACACGGCGTCAGGCTTTTCCTGGCGGGCCAGGGCCACGCCGTCGGCGCCGTTTTCGGCTTTCAATACTTCATGACCATGCTTTTCCAGCATACCGGTCAGTTTGTACATCTCAGTCGGCGAATCATCGACGATCAGAATACGTGCCATGGTCTTCCCCATTCTTGTCGGCGCCAGGCCCGTTGGCCGAGCGTCACTGTAGGTGTCTTACTGCGGCAAAACGGCGGCAAAGCCCGGAACATGGGCCTGGATCGCGTTCAGCAGTTCTTCCTTGCTGAAAGGCTTGGTCAAAAACTGGTCGGAGCCGACGATACGCCCCTTGGCCTTGTCGAACAGCCCGTCCTTGGACGACAACATAATCACTGGCGTGGACTTGAACGCTTGGTTGTTCTTGATCAAAGCGCAGGTCTGATAGCCATCCAGGCGCGGCATCATGATGTCGACAAAGATGATTCCGGGGTGATTGTCGGCGATCTTGGCCAGGGCATCGAAACCGTCGATGGCGGTGATCACTTCACAGCCCACGTTTTTCAACAGCGTTTCGGCGGTGCGACGAATCGTCTTCGAGTCGTCGATCACCATGACCTTCAAGGCGCTGGAATGCTGTTCCATAAATGCTCTGCCGTCGCCTTTGCGAATCAAATTGTCCATTTCCGGTAACCGGAGGGCTCGAAACCCTTGATGTTCAAGGGCCAGTACCACTTGGCAGCCTTTTTAGCACAGTCTCCAACACCAATCTATCGGCCAGCCTTCGCGGTGGTTTTTCCTTGACCGGGAACACACTCAGCGCCACTCTGACGCCACTTTACGGCCTGATCTTTTGTAGGAGCGAGCAGGCTCCGGGCGGCGTTCCGACGATGGTCGTCAACGATGACGCAGGCTGGCTGGAAAAACGCGGTGCCCTCAAGCCCATCGTCGGAACGCCGCCCGGAGCAGGCTCGCTCCTACAGATCACACATACGCCCCTACTTTCGAGGAAACACCCATGAGCGTTCGCGTCGGGATTGTCATGGACCCTATTGCCAGCATTTCCTATAAAAAGGATAGCTCGCTGGCCATGCTGTTGGCCGCGCAGAAGCGCGGCTGGGAACTGTTCTATATGGAACAGCGCGACCTGTACCAGGCAGAAGGCCAGGCCCGGGCGCGGATGCGTCCTTTGAAGGTCTTCGCCAACCCGGAAAAGTGGTTCGAACTGGACGCCGAGCAGGACAACCTGCTGAGTGATCTGGACGTGATCCTGATGCGCAAGGATCCTCCGTTCGACATGGAGTTCGTCTACTCCACCTATCTGCTGGAGCAGGCCGAGCGTGCTGGCGTGCTGGTGGTCAACAAGCCGCAGAGCCTGCGTGACTGCAACGAAAAACTGTTCGCCACGTTGTTCCCGCAGTGCACGCCGCCGACCATCGTCAGCCGTCGCCCGGATGTGCTGCGCGAATTTGCCGACCACCACGGGGACGTGATCCTCAAGCCGCTGGACGGCATGGGCGGCTCGTCCATTTTCCGCCACACCGCGGGCCACCCGAACCTGTCGGTGATCCTCGAGACCCTGACCCTGCACGGTCAGCAGCAGATCATGATCCAGGGCTACCTGCCCGCCATCATCGATGGTGACAAACGTATCCTGATGATCGACGGCGAACCGGTGGACTACTGCCTGGCGCGCATTCCCGCCGCGGGTGAAACCCGTGGCAACCTGGCCGCCGGTGGCCGTGGCGAAGCGCGTCCGCTGACCGAGAAAGATCGCTGGATCGCCGCGCAAGTCGGCCCGACCCTGCGGGAAAAAGGCCTGCTGTTCGTGGGTCTGGACGTCATTGGCGAGCATCTGACGGAAATCAACGTCACCAGCCCGACCTGCATTCGCGAGATCGATAATGCGTTCGGTACCGACATTGGCGGCCTGCTGATGGAGGCTATCGACAAGAAGCTGCAAGCTTGAGACTGTACCTCTACATCTTGTCGCTCGACACTTGAAGCTTGAAGCTAAAAACCAACATTGCGTTATCATGCCCAGCCCACGAAAACGCGATGTTGGTTTTTTGCCCCATGACCCTCCCGTCCGATCTGCCCGCCGAACTCGCCCACCGTGGCGTGCGCCCGGCTGATCGCCTCGGTTTTACCCTGTTTCTCGCGGCGCTGATTCACCTGGCCTTGCTGCTGGGCGTCGGCTTCACGATGGTCGAGCCCAAGCAAATCAGCAAAACCCTGGAAATCACCCTCGCCACTTTCAAAAGCGAAAAGAAGCCTGAGAAAGCCGACTTCCTCGCCCAGGAAAATCAACAAGGCAGCGGCACCCTGGATAAAAAGGCGATCCCCAAGACCACCGAGGTCGCGCCGTTCCAGGACAACAAGGTTCAGAAAGTCACGCCACCGCCAGCGGCCAAGCCTGAAGTGCGGGAGGCACCGCCCAAGGCGGCCGTGACCACCGTCGCGCCGAAGCCGAAAAAAGCCCCAGCCAAGACCGAAGAACCCAAGACCGACACCAAACCCGCCGTGGCCGCGCCGACGTTTGACACTGAACAGTTGTCCAGCGACATCGCCAGCCTGGAAGCGGAACTGGCCAATGAACAACAGTTGTACGCCAAGCGCCCGCGCATCCACCGCCTGAGCGCCGCCTCGACCATGAAAGACAAGGGCGCCTGGTACAAGGAAGATTGGCGCAAGAAAATCGAGCGCATCGGCAACCTCAATTACCCCGAAGAAGCCCGGCGCCAACAGATTTACGGCAGTTTGCGGCTGATGGTGTCGATCAACCGTGACGGCTCGCTGTACGAGGTGCTGGTGCTGGAGTCCTCCGGGCAACCGTTGCTGGATCAGGCGGCACAGCGCATCGTGCGCCTGGCCGCGCCCTTCGCTCCATTTACCGGGGATCTGTCGGATATTGACCGGCTGGAAATCATTCGCACCTGGAAGTTTGCCCGTGGGGACAGACTCTCAAGCAACTGATACCAACACAAATCCCCCTGTAGGAGCGAGCCTGCTCGCGATAAACCTGAGAGCACCGCGTAGTGTCAACCTTGCAGCGTTATCGTTGACGACCATCGCGAGCAGGCTCGCTCCTACAGGGATTGTGTCGCCAACAGCAATTTGCGGCATTTCCTGCGCATCCCCAGCTTGTCAGTTTGCCCCTCCAACGCCACACTAGCGCTCATGAAAAACGTCAGCCCCAGCTACCTCAAGCATCAATTCCTGATCGCCATGCCGCACATGGTCGACCCGAACTTTGCGCACACCTTGACCTACATCGTCGAGCACACGGCCAACGGTGCCATGGGGCTGGTGGTCAACCGTCCGCAAGAACTGAATCTGGCCGATATCCTCGAGCAATTGCGCCCGGATATCGAACCACCCGCACTCTGCCAGCATGTGCCGATTTTCATCGGCGGCCCGGTGCAGACCGATCGCGGGTTTGTCCTGCATCCTTCGGGGCAGAGCTATCAGGCGACCGTTGATCTGGAAGGCGATTTATCCCTGTCGACCTCCCAGGACGTCCTGTTCGCCATCGCCGACGGCGTCGGCCCGGCGAAAAGCCTGATCGCCCTCGGTTATGCGGGCTGGGAAGCCGGGCAACTGGAAGCCGAACTGGCGCAGAACGCCTGGCTGACCTGCCCGTTCGACGCCGACATCCTGTTCAACACCAGCTGTGAATTGCGCCTCGAAGCAGCCGCCAAGCACCTGGGCATCAACCTCAGCCTGCTGACCAGTCAGGCGGGGCACGCCTGATGGCCCTGCGGCTGATCCTGGGATTCGACTACGGCACCAAACAGATCGGCGTTGCGGTCGGCCAGGTGATTACCGGCCAGGCCCGCGAGCTGTGTACCCTGAAAGCGCAGAACGGCATTCCCGACTGGGATCAGGTCGAAGCCCTGATCAAGGAATGGAAACCTGACGCCGTGGTGGTCGGCCTGCCGCTGAACATGGACGGCACGCCCAGCGACATGTGCGTCCGCGCGGAAAAGTTCGCCCGTCGCCTGAATGGCCGCTTCAACCTGCCCTTCTATACCCACGACGAACGCCTGACCACGTTCGAGGCCAAGGGCGAACGCCGTGATCGAGGCGGGCAGAAAGGCAGTTACCGCGACAACCCGGTCGATGCCATCGCCGCCGCCCTGCTGCTGCAAGGCTGGCTCGACGAAAACAGCGCATTGTTCGAATCCTGATGCACCCAATCCTGAAGAGTCGCCATGCGGCTCTTTTAGTAACAACCCGAGCCAACTCAAGCACAACCCGACTCGGGCCCAAGAAGGAGCAACCATGAGCCTGCCCAATCCCACCGAACTGATCAGCCAGATGGCGATCCGTCTCAAGGCACACCTGGAACACCGTGGCATTAGCGAACCGCGTTACATCGGCATTCGCACCGGCGGCGTCTGGGTCGCCCAGGCCCTGCTCAAAGAGCTGGGCAGCCATGAGCCCCTCGGCACGCTCGACGTTTCCTTCTACCGCGACGACTTCAGCCAGAACGGCTTGCACCCGCAAGTGCGTCCGTCTGCCCTGCCGTTCGAAATCGAAGGCCAGCACCTGGTGCTGATCGACGACGTACTGATGAGCGGCCGGACCATCCGCGCGGCCATGAACGAACTCTTCGACTACGGGCGTCCGGCCAGCGTGACGCTGGTGTGCCTGCTGGACCTGGATGCCGGCGAACTGCCGATCCGCCCGAACGTGGTTGGCGCCACGCTGTCACTCGCCGCCCACGAGCGCGTGAAGCTGTCCGGCCCGGAGCTCAAGCTCGAAGTGCAAGACCTCGCCCTTTAATTCGCCCTATTGAGAGTCCCCCTTGCGATGACGCCTCTAGAAACCAAGCGCCCGCTGCAGCTCAATGATCAGGGCCAGCTGCGCCACTTCCTCTCGCTCGACGGTTTGCGCCGAGAGCTGCTGACGGAAATCCTCGACACCGCCGACTCGTTCCTCGAAGTCGGCGCCCGCGCGGTGAAGAAGGTCCCGCTGCTGCGCGGCAAGACCGTGTGCAACGTGTTCTTCGAGAACTCCACCCGCACCCGCACCACCTTCGAACTGGCGGCCCAGCGCCTGTCGGCGGACGTGATTACCCTGAACGTGTCCACGTCTTCGGCGAGCAAGGGTGAAACCCTGCTCGACACCTTGCGCAACCTGGAAGCCATGGCGGCCGACATGTTTGTCGTGCGTCATGGTGATTCCGGCGCCGCGCACTTCATCGCCGAACACGTGTGCCCGCAGGTGGCGATCATCAACGGCGGCGACGGCCGTCACGCCCACCCGACCCAGGGCATGCTCGACATGCTCACCATCCGCCGGCACAAGGGCGGCTTCGAGAACCTCACGGTGGCCATCGTCGGCGACATCCTGCACTCGCGGGTGGCCCGTTCGAACATGCTGGCGCTGAAAACCCTGGGCTGCCCGGACATCCGCGTGATCGCGCCGAAAACCTTGCTGCCGATCGGCATCGAGCAATACGGCGTGAAGGTCTACACCGACCTGGCCGAAGGCCTGAAAGACGTCGATGTGGTGATCATGTTGCGTCTACAGCGCGAGCGCATGACCGGCGGCCTGCTGCCGAGCGAAGGTGAGTTCTACCGCCTGTTCGGCCTGACCACTGCGCGCCTGGCCGGTGCCAAGCCCGATGCCATCGTGATGCACCCGGGGCCGATCAACCGTGGCGTGGAGATTGAGTCGGCGGTGGCCGACGGCCCGCACTCGGTGATCCTCAACCAGGTGACCTACGGCATCGCCATTCGTATGGCCGTTTTGTCCATGGCCATGAGCGGGCAGACTGCCCAGCGCCAATTCGAGCAGGAGAACGCCCAGTGAAGCTCAGCATTCTCGGCGCCCGCGTGATCGATCCAGCCAGCGGCCTGGATCAAGTTACCGATATCCACATTGAAGCCTGCAAGATCGTCGCCATTGGCGCCGCACCGGCCGGTTTCGTCGCCGTCGACACCCTTGACGCCAAAGGCCTGGTGGCCGCCCCTGGCCTGGTCGACCTCAACGTTGCCCTGCGCGAACCGGGCTACAGCCGTAAAGGCTCGATCGTCAGCGAAACCCGCGCGGCCGCGGCCGGTGGCGTGACCAGCCTGTGCTGCCCGCCCAAAACCAAACCGGTACTGGACACCTCGGCGGTGGCCGAACTGATCCTCGATCGCGCCCGCGAGGCCGGCAACACCAAAGTCTTCCCGATCGGCGCCCTGAGCAAAGGCCTGGACGGCGAACAGCTGGCCGAGCTGGTCGCGTTGCGCGATGCCGGCTGCGTGGCCTTCGGCAACGGTCTGGAGAGTTTCCGCAACACCCGCACCCTGTGCCGGGCGCTGGAGTACGCGGCAACCTTCGACCTGACGGTGATTTTCAACTCCCAGGACCATGATCTGGCCGAAGGCGGTTTGGCCCACGAAGGCCCGACCGCCAGTTTCCTCGGCTTGCCGGGTATTCCGGAAACCGCCGAGACCGTGGCCCTGGCCCGGGACCTGCTGCTGGTCGAACAGACTGGCGTGCGCGCGCACTTCAGCCAGCTCACCAGCGCTCGCGGTGTGGCCCTGATCGCCCAGGCCCAGGCCCGTGGCCTGAAGGTCACCGCGGATGTCGCCCTGTACCAGTTGATCCTGACTGACGAAGCGCTGATCGACTTCAGCAGTCTGTATCACGTCCAGCCTCCGCTCCGCACCCGCGCCGACCGCGAGGGTCTGCGTGCGGCAGTGAAGTCAGGTGTGGTGTCGGCGATTTCCAGCCACCACCAACCCCACGAGCGCGACGCCAAACTGGCGCCGTTCGGTGCCACCGAGCCCGGCATCAGCAGCGTCGAACTGCTGCTGCCATTGGCGATGACGCTGGTGGAAGACGGTTTGCTGGACTTGCCGACCCTGCTGGCGCGCCTTGGCGCCGGTCCTGCCGACGCCTTGCGCCTGCCGGCGGGCAAACTGGCGGTCGGTGGTGCGGCGGATATCGTGCTGTTCGACCCTGCGGCCTCGACCGTGGCCGGGGAAACCTGGCTGTCCAAAGGCGAGAATTGCCCGTTCATCGGGCACAGCCTGCCGGGCCTGGTGCGGTATACCCTGGTGGATGGACGGATCAGTCACCAGGCGTAAATCTTTTTGGCAAAAGGACTTGCCCTATACCGAATATCCAATCCGCAAAGCGATGCTAATCGAGACTTGCCAGCGAATGCCCCCCTTCGGGGCTCCTTCGCAACGCAAGCCCGGTTAGAAAGCCATTAGAGAATAGTGCTCCCTCTACAGCCCTACCGTATGTATCCGCACAATAAGCCTAAAAAACACCTATTTAGTCGAGCATCCAGACTAACTGCGCACATTCCTGAGAGATAGTTAGAAAGCCGCAAGATCAGCAAGTCATACCTAGCCGTCACCCCTCGCCGAAATTCCCCGCTTCACATACCGAAAAAACCTACAGAGTTATGAGAAACAACTTCTCTAACGATCAATTACTATTTATTTCGCACAAACAAGAAACCTGATCAAAAAAACTAAAAACTAAAAACTAAAAACTAAAAACTAAAAACTAAAAACTAAAAACTAAAAACTAAAAACTAAAAACAAAGGATAAATTATGCAGAATGGACTTACACTTCCCCCAATCGTCACTACAGCCCCATCGGGCGGCATTACGATCGACACAGGCTTCAGCTGGGGAACGTATGCAACAGCTGACTGGCAAGGTGCGGGAGAGGCGATCATCACCACCGACGGAATGACATATTCCTTACCTCTCGCCGATGGTCCTATTATATCTTCCGCTGACATGGAAATGTTCCACGACTGGCTAGAAATGAAAAGTGGAATCAAGGCATTCACTTACGAGCTGAAAATGGCGGAGAGGTCCATCAATAACAATGACGCACTGGGTGCCATAAAAGACCTTTGGAAAATAACTGAAGCCGATAACTACCTTTTGAACAATGACACATTCGTCACCCACGCTTACTTTAAAAACAAACTTGTCAACTTCAGCTTAGCCGACGCATTAGTAGCCCAACAAAACGCAAGCAACCAAGAGGCACTAATACGAGCCTCTACTGGCCATGGTACAGTATACGAATTAACCACCCCTGAGCTTTCAGGCGGAACATTCACCCCAATCAAAGCATTTAGTCACTACCTTTGGGGCAACGGACAAAAACTTAGCGTAAACATCAACAACATTGATCTAAAAATTCAAACTTATGATATTCCACTTTTAGCCAGCTCAATAACCAACACAAGAGAGCCGGGAACTTATTTTATATCCGAACCCAAAGTTGCCTACAACACATTCGACGACAGCATAATTACAGGTGCTTATTTAGGAAGAATCACATTAAAAATAGAAGGAAGCTTCACAAGAAATGAAAATAGTACTTGGGTTTTCGATGGCGTAGTAAAAGCATACACAGACACCTTTGACTTTGATGCAAGCAATAGAGCGCCAATCCTCGAAACCCTCACTACAGCTGGCAGATTATTCTCCGGAACAACCTATGAAATTGAAATTTTTGGCGAGTATAAAGTAACGCTAACCGGAGAAGGCTTTCAACCCTGAATGATTTAGTTTAATCTCTATCGATTGGGTGCTGATAAGCACCCAATCTGCCCATTAAAAAAGCACAAAAATATGAAATACCTATACCCAGCAACCTCACTTATAACAACCGCCACCGGAACACTTACGATAATTACAAATCAAACTTCCGGGATTTATGACTCTACACAAGATTCGATAGCGCCCCCCCTAATAACCCTCGCCGCCATCCTTCTAGCACTTAACGCAACACACATCCTACAATTACTCATCCATAATAAAAAATTAAAAACCCGCACTGGCAGGTATTTCTTAATTGGAATATCAGGATTTTTATCAACCATTTCCTTCATAATCCTTGCAGTCAGCACATTCTATTGGTGGGTGCCCAATCACATCATAATTTCACTCCTCTATTGCATGACTACTGCAGTATTTATCTATAACCAGATAATTTTTTTTAGAAAAAGTTAAGACACTCGGCGACGAGCGAAGGATGGACGGGTGCCAAGGCTTAGCCTGCCGGTCGGCAAACTGGCTGTCCAAAGGCGAGAACTGCCCGTTCATCGGGCACAGCCTGCCGGGCCTAGTGCGTTACACCTTGGTGGATGGACGGATCAGTCACCAGGCGTAAGACCGTGTCACCCCAATCGCTAGCAGGGCTAGCTCCCACGGGGATTTGTGTGGTTCACAGATCCCGTGTGGGAGCTAGCCTGCTAGCGATGGCTTACTGAAAGGCAGCTCGATTCTGCGCGTTGCGAATCGAAACCTGATCATTCAGCGTCCAGAAGTCATACAGCACTCCCACGAAGAACAGTCCGCCCGTCAGCAGGTAGATCAACCCGCTGATCCATTTGCCCTGATACATCCGGTGCACACCGAACACCCCGAGAAACGTCAGCAGAATCCACGCGACGTTGTATTCGATCGGGCCGGCGGTGAACCGAAGGTCGGCTTCACGGTCCATGGACGGGATCAGAAACAGATCGATCAACCAGCCAATCCCCAACAAACCGAAGGTGAAGAACCAGATCGTCCCCGTGACCGGTTTGCCGTAATAAAAGCGGTGAGCGCCGGTGAAACCGAAAATCCACAGCAGATAACCGATCACTTTGCTGTGGGTATCTTGATGGGGTACGGGTTGTTGATAGGTGTTCATGGATGACCTCGATTCACACGATAGATAAATATTCTTGAATTCTTTGTGACTTTTTTACGAGCACCCGACGTATGGCAAATGGTACGTTGTCTCCCGTCAAAGCCTTATAACACCTGACTTCTGTCCGACAATGGCGTCTTTTTGCCGCTCATTTGGTTCCGTTGACCCCCAGGTTGAATCGACCAACGGCCTCGGAAGGGACAAAAAAGCTGTTATAAAGTTGCGCGCTAACCCATACGAGCCCTGCCTAATGCGTCCATTTATAAAGACATGGCTAACCATTTGCCTATTATTGCCACTGGCCGCCCACGCCACCAATCGTGAGCAACGTCTTCCGAACGTTAATGGTTACACCCCGAAATCCCATGCTTCTGCTCCTTCGAACAAAAGCAAAAAATCAGTCAAACACGCTCCACAGCTGGCCAGCAACAAAAAAGGCCTGGTTCCGCCGATGGCGAACAAGGAAAGCAGCAATGTGCTGAGCCGTGCGGTCAACGTCCTCGGTACCCCGTATCGTTGGGGCGGCAGCAGCCCGAGCAAAGGCTTCGACTGCAGCGGTCTGGTGAAATACGCGTTCAACGACGCCACGTTTGACCTGCCACGCACCTCCAATGCCATGGCCAGCGGTCACGGCGAGAAGGTCAATCGCAACGACCTGAAGCCAGGCGACCTGATTTTCTTCAACATCAAGAGCCGTCGAGTCAATCACGTTGCCATCTACCTGGGCAACGACCGCTTCATCCACGCACCGCGTCGTGGCAAGTCGGTGACCATCGACACACTGAAGAAGCCGTACTGGGAAAACCACTACGCCGTGGCCAAACGGGTTCTGCCGAAAGAACCGCATCAGATGCGGGTTGTTCAGCGCTGATTACATCCGCTGGAACCTGCTTCGAATGTAACGACCTCTTCGCGAGAACGCTCGCTCCCACATTGGAATGCATTCCCCTGTGAGAGCGAGCTTGCTCGCGAAGCCTCCTGTAAAGCGCTACAGCTTCCCCTCAGAAATTATCCGGTGACCGCGCCTTCTCCCGCGCATGGTCGCGAGTGACCAGGCCCTTGGTCACCAGCTCCTTCAGGCTCATGTCCAGCGTCTGCATGCCCAGCGACCCACCTGCCTGAATCGATGAATACATCTGCGCCACCTTGTCTTCGCGGATCAGGTTCCGGATCGCCGACGTGCCGAGCATGATCTCGTGGGCCGCCATACGTCCGCCGCCAATCTTCTTGACCAGGGTCTGGGAAACCACTGCCAGCAACGACTCGGACAACATCGAACGCACCATCGGCTTCTCATCCCCCGGAAACACGTCGATGATCCGGTCGATGGTCTTCGCCGCCGAGGTGGTATGCAGCGTGCCAAACACCAGATGGCCGGTCTCGGCTGCCGTCAACGCCAGGCGAATGGTTTCCAGGTCGCGCATCTCGCCCACCAGAATGACATCCGGGTCTTCGCGCAGGGCTGAACGCAAGGCTGCGGGGAAGCTGCGGGTGTCGCGATGGACTTCACGCTGATTGATCAGGCATTTGCGCGACTCGTGGACGAACTCGACAGGGTCTTCGATGGTGAGGATATGGTGGTGACGATGGTTGTTCAGGTAATCGATCATCGCCGCCAGCGTCGTGGACTTGCCGGAGCCGGTCGGGCCGGTGACCAGCACCAGTCCACGGGGAGCGTCGGTCATTTTGCGAAACACATCGCCCATGCCCAACGCCTCCATGCTCAAGACCCTGGAGGGGATGGTGCGAAACACGGCGCCGGCACCACGACTCTGGTTGAACGCATTGACCCGAAAACGGGCCACACCAGGCAGATCAAAGGAAAAGTCGGTTTCCAGGTGCTTTTCGAAATCCACCCGCTGGGTGTCGTTCATGATGTCGTAGATCAGCGCCTGCACTTCCTTGTGGTCCAGGGGTGGCAGGTTGATGCGCCGCACATCGCCATCGACTCGAATCATCGGCGGCAGGCCTGCGGACAGATGCAGGTCGGATGCGCCTTGTTTGGCGCTGAACGCCAGCAGCTCAGTGATATCCATAGCACGCCTCAATTCCAGTAGAATGCCGCCAACCTCAGACCCGCTGGCGCCCCTTGAATGTCCACGATAGCAGACAACATTGCACTGGTTAGTTCGCGCATCCGCGCTGCCGCCCTCGCCGCCAACCGGGACGAACACAGCGTCCAGCTGCTGGCCGTGAGCAAGACCAAACCCGCACAAGCCCTGCGCGAAGCCTATGCCGCCGGCCTGCGCGACTTTGGCGAAAACTACTTGCAGGAAGCCCTGGGCAAGCAGCTCGAATTGGCCGACCTGCCCTTGATCTGGCACTTCATCGGCCCCATTCAATCGAACAAGACTCGCGCAATCGCCGAGCATTTCGCCTGGGTGCATTCCGTGGATCGCCTGAAAATCGCACAACGCTTGTCGGAACAGCGACCTGCCGATCTGCCACCGTTGAACATCTGCATCCAGGTCAACGTCAGCGGTGAGGCCAGCAAATCCGGCTGCACCCCGGCCGACCTGCCGGCCCTGGCCAATGCCATCAGCGCCCTGCCTCGCCTCAAGTTGCGCGGATTGATGGCGATTCCCGAGCCGACTGAAGATCGCGCCGCCCAGGATGCCGCCTTTGCTGCCGTGCAGAATCTGCAAGCCAGCCTGAATCTGCCGCTCGACACACTTTCCATGGGCATGAGCCACGATCTCGAATCGGCCATCGCTCAAGGCGCCACCTGGGTCCGCATTGGTACGGCCCTGTTTGGCGCTCGCGACTACTCACAGCCTTGATCCATGGCTTACACACTTTTTATAAGGACCTGACATGAGCAAGACGCGTATTGCCTTTATCGGTGCCGGCAACATGGCCGCCAGTCTGATCGGCGGCCTGCGGGCCAAAGGCCTGGACGCCGCGCAGATCCGCGCCAGCGATCCGGGTGAAGAAACACGCACCCGCGTGAGCGCCGAACACGGCATCGAAACCTTTGCCGACAACGCACAGGCCATCGACGGTGCCGATGTGGTCGTGCTGGCGGTCAAGCCTCAAGCAATGAAAGCGGTCTGCGAAGCGATCCGTCCAAGCCTGAAGCCTGAGCAACTGGTGGTTTCGATTGCCGCCGGCATCACCTGCGCCAGCATGAATAACTGGCTCGGCGCCCAACCGATCGTGCGCTGCATGCCCAACACCCCGGCACTCCTGCGCCAGGGCGTGAGCGGCTTGTTCGCCACCGCCCAGGTGACCGCCGAACAACGCCAACAGGCGCAAGAGCTGCTGTCGGCCGTCGGTATCGCCCTCTGGCTGGACGAGGAGCAGCAACTGGACGCGGTCACCGCGGTATCCGGTTCCGGCCCGGCGTACTTCTTCCTGCTGATCGAAGCCATGACCGCCGCGGGCGTGAAACTCGGCCTGCCAGCCGACATCGCCGCTCAACTGACCCTGCAAACCGCACTGGGCGCTGCTCACATGGCGGTCTCCAGCGACGTCGACGCCGCTGAACTGCGTCGCCGCGTCACCTCGCCGGCGGGCACCACGGAAGCGGCGATCAAATCGTTCCAGGCCGGCGGCTTCGAAGCGCTGGTAGAAAAAGCATTGGGCGCCGCCGCGCACCGCTCGGCCGAAATGGCTGAGCAACTCGGTCGCTAATCAGCTCTTACAAAGGAATAAATGATGCTCGGACTCAATGACGCTGCCATTTTCGTGATTCAAACCCTGGGCAGCCTGTATCTGCTGGTCGTGCTGTTGCGCTTTATCCTGCAACTGGTGCGGGCCAACTTCTACAACCCGCTCTGCCAGTTCGCCGTGAAGGCCACTCAACCGTTGCTCAAGCCACTGCGCCGGGTCATCCCGAGCATGTTCGGGCTGGACATGTCGTCGCTGGTGTTGGCGCTGATCGTGCAAATGGTGCTGTTCGCCGTCATCCTGCTGCTCAGCGGCTACAAGGTGGACGCGCTGTTCCTGGTGCCATGGGGTTTGATCGGCATTTTCGCGCTGTTTTTGAAAATCCTGTTCTGGGCGATGATTATCAGCGTGATCCTGTCCTGGGTCGCTCCGGGCAGCCATAACCCTGGCGCAGAGCTGGTGCAGCAGATCACCGAACCGGTTCTTGCACCGTTCCGCCGGATCATTCCGAACCTGGGCGGCCTCGACATCTCGCCCATCTTCGCCTTTATCGCGCTGCAGTTGCTGCAGAGCTGGCTGATTCCGCGCCTGGCGTACTACGCCCTGATGCCAAAAGAGCTGTTCGGGCTGATCTGACACTGATGCGGCGGCCTGGTTGAGCGAGTCATCGCTCATCGCGGGCAAGCCCTGCTCACCACATGGGAATCTGTACTCCTGTGGGAGCGGGACTTGCCCGCGATGGCCGCACCTCGGTCTTTCAGGAAAAATCAGGCCCGCCCTTTGCTTGCCGCTAACCCCACTGGTCTTTAGACTTACGCCTCATTTCAACGAGAGCAGGGTCGATGCCAGCTGCCTTCCCCCCCGATTCTGTTGGTCTGGTGACGCCGCAAATGGCGCACTTCAGCGAACCCCTGGCGTTGGCCTGCGGTCGTTCGCTACCGGCCTATGACCTGATTTACGAGACCTACGGCACGCTGAACGCCACGGCGAGCAACGCCGTGCTGATCTGTCACGCCTTGTCCGGGCACCACCACGCGGCCGGCTATCACAGCCCCGACGACCGCAAACCCGGTTGGTGGGACAGCTGCATCGGCCCCGGCAAGCCCATCGACACCAACAAGTTCTTTGTGGTCAGCCTGAACAACCTCGGTGGCTGCAACGGCTCCACCGGCCCAAGCAGTATCAATCCCGAGAGCGGCAAGCCGTTTGGCGCCGACTTTCCGGTGCTGACCGTGGAAGACTGGGTGCACAGCCAGGCGCGCCTCGCCGACGTGCTCGGCATCGGCCAATGGGCAGCCGTCATCGGCGGCAGCCTGGGCGGCATGCAGGCCCTGCAGTGGACCATCACTTACCCAGACCGCGTACGGCACTGCCTGGCCATCGCCTCGGCACCGAAGCTGTCGGCGCAGAACATCGCCTTCAACGAAGTGGCACGTCAGGCGATCCTCACCGACCCGGACTTCCATGGCGGTTCGTTCCAGGAACACGGCGTGATCCCCAAGCGCGGGCTGATGCTGGCGCGGATGGTCGGGCACATTACCTACCTGTCCGACGACTCCATGGGCGAAAAATTCGGTCGCGGCCTGAAAAGCGATAAGCTCAACTACGACTTCCACAGCGTCGAGTTCCAGGTCGAAAGCTACCTGCGCTACCAGGGGGAAGAATTCTCCGGGCGGTTCGACGCCAACACGTACCTGCTGATGACCAAGGCCCTGGACTACTTCGATCCGGCCGCCAATTTCGATGATGACCTGGCCAAGACCTTCGCCGGTGCCACCGCCAAGTTCTGTGTGATGTCGTTCACCACCGACTGGCGCTTCTCCCCTGCTCGCTCGCGGGAACTGGTGGACGCGCTGATGGCCGCGCGCAAGGACGTCTGCTACCTGGAGATCGACGCACCGCAGGGCCACGACGCCTTCCTGATTCCGATCCCGCGCTACTTGCAGGCGTTCGGCAATTACATGAACCGCATAACGCTGTGAGATAGCCATGAGAGCTGATCTGGAAATCATCCAGGAATGGATCCCCGCCGGTAGCCGCGTGCTCGACCTCGGTTGCGGCGATGGCGAGCTGCTGACCTGGCTGCGCGACAACAAGCAGGTCACCGGTTATGGCCTGGAAAACGACGCGGACAACATCGCCCAATGCGTGGCCAAGGGCATCAATGTCATCGAACAGGACCTGGACAAGGGCCTGGGCAACTTTGCCAGCAACAGCTTCGACGTCGTGGTCATGACCCAGGCGCTGCAGGCGGTGCATTACCCGGACAAGATCCTCGACGAAATGCTGCGGGTCGGTCGCCAGTGCATCATCACCTTCCCCAACTTCGGTCACTGGCGCTGCCGCTGGTACCTGGCCAGCAAGGGACGGATGCCGGTTTCCGAGTTCCTGCCGTACACCTGGTACAACACGCCGAACATCCACTTCTGCACTTTCGAAGACTTTGAAGCCTTGTGTCGCGAACGTGAAGCCAAGGTCATTGATCGGCTTGCCGTGGATCAACAGCATCGGCACGGGTGGGCCAGTAAGCTATGGCCTAATCTGTTAGGTGAGATCGGTATCTACCGCGTCAGCAGCCCGGGGCTTGCAGACCATAAGGTCGCGGTCTGAATCACCACATTCCGAGGAGAAAATCATGGGTCGTCTAGCGCTGTTTCTACTCACCGCCTGCCTGAGCGTCACGGCCATGGCCGCCGACGTCATCAAGAGCGAGCGCCAGGAAACCTTTGGCGACGTGACGGTGCACTACAACACCTTCAACTCCACGTACCTGACGCCGGACATCGCCAAGTCGGCCGAACTTATTCGCAGCAAGACTCAAGGCGTGATCAATATTTCGGTGATCAAGGACGGCAAGCCGCAGATGGCGCAAGTCTCCGGCACGGTCAAAGACCTGACCAGCCAGAGCGTGCCATTGAGCTTCAAACAGGTCACCGAGCAGGGCGCCATTTACTACATCGCCCAGTACCCTGTGCCTCAACAGGAAACCCGCACCTTCGAAATCAAGGTGCAGACCGGTGACAAAATCAACACCATCAATTTCAACCAAGAGCTCTTCCCCGGCGAATGATCAACTTCACGCAACTCGTACTGGCCAGCCACAACGCCGGCAAACTCAAGGAACTCCAGGCCATGCTCGGCGACTCGGTGCAACTGCGCTCGATCGGCGAGTTCAGCCAGGTCGAGCCTGAAGAAACCGGCCTGTCGTTCGTCGAGAACGCCATTCTCAAGGCCCGCAACGCCGCGCGCATTTCCGGCCTGCCGGCGCTGGCCGACGATTCCGGGTTGGCGGTGGACTTCCTCGGTGGCGCGCCGGGCATCTACTCGGCGCGCTATGCCGACGGCAAGGGCGATGCGGCCAACAACGCCAAACTGCTGGACGTCCTCAAGGACGTGCCCGAGGCCGAGCGCGGCGCGCAGTTCGTCTGTGTATTGGCGCTGGTGAGGCATGCCGACGATCCGCTGCCGATTCTCTGCGAAGGCCTGTGGCACGGTCGCATCCTGACTGAGGCCAGCGGCGAGCACGGCTTTGGCTACGACCCGCTGTTCTGGGTGCCGGAGCGCGATTGCTCCAGCGCCGAGCTGAGCCCGGGCGACAAGAACCAGATCAGTCACCGCGCCCGCGCAATGGATCTGCTGCGCCAGCGTCTGGGCCTGAAATGACCCACGACCGCTCCGCGTCACCGCTGATCTTCGGCGGTGCCGCGCAATCGCCTCGGGCGGCTCTGCCGGTACTGCCGCCCCTGGCGCTGTACATCCACATCCCGTGGTGTGTGCGCAAATGCCCTTACTGCGACTTCAACTCCCATACCGCCAGCCCGGTGCTGCCGGAAGAAGAGTACGTCGACGCCTTGCTGGCCGATCTTGATCAAGACCTGCACGCCGTCTACGGTCGGGAGTTGAGCTCGATTTTCTTCGGCGGCGGCACGCCGAGCCTGTTCAGCGCCGCCGCGTTGGGCCGACTGCTCAAAGGCGTTGAACAGCGCATCCCGTTTGCCCACGACATCGAAATCACCCTGGAAGCCAACCCCGGCACCTTCGAACAAGAGAAATTCGTCGCCTACCGGGCGCTCGGCATCAATCGCCTGTCGATCGGCATCCAGAGCTTCCAGCAGGCAAAACTCGAGGCCCTGGGGCGGATTCACAACGGCGACGAAGCGGTGCGAGCCGCAGGCATGGCGCGTCAGGCCGGGTTCGACAACTTCAATCTGGACCTGATGCACGGTCTGCCGGACCAGTCCCTGGAGGACGCCCTGAGCGACCTGCGCCAGGCCATCGCCCTGAAGCCGACCCACCTTTCCTGGTATCAGCTGACCCTGGAGCCGAACACCGTGTTCTGGAACCAGCCGCCGACGCTGCCGGAAGACGACACGTTGTGGGACATTCAGGAAGCCGGCCAGGCGCTGCTGGCCGAGCACGGTTACGCGCAGTACGAGGTCTCGGCCTACGCCCAACCGGGCCGCCCGGCACGGCACAACCTCAATTACTGGAGTTTCGGCGACTTCATTGGCATCGGTGCCGGTGCCCACGGCAAGCTCAGCCATCCGGACGGGCGCATCGTGCGCACCTGGAAGACTCGCCTGCCGAAGGACTACCTCAACCCGGCCAAAAGCTTCCAGGCGGGCGAGAAAGCCCTGACCAACGACGAAATGCCGTTCGAGTTCCTGATGAATGCCCTGCGCCTGACCGAAGGGGTCGAATCGCGGCTGTATCCGGAACGCACCGGACTGCCCCTGGACACCCTGGCCGAAGCTCGCCGCGAGGCAGAACAAAGTGGCCTGTTGCAGGTCGAACCGTCACGTCTGGCGGCTACCGAGCGCGGACAGCTATTCCTCAACGACTTGCTGCAGAAGTTTCTGACATAAGGAAATCGAATGGATCTGGTACTCGACCTGCTCGCCACCGTTTCTCGCTGGAGCCGCAGCAATCTCTCGGAGATCGCCCTGGCTTTGATGGGCTGTCTGCTGGTGCTGTTTGGCGCGGACTTCAAAGGCTGGGTCGACCAACGACTGGGCAGCATCGCCGGCGCCTTGCGCGTGCCGCTGATGGCCCTGCTGTGCATGATCGGCAGCGGCGCCGCCCTGATCTACGCCACGCCGTGGATCGTTCGGGGCTTGAGCCAATTCAACAACTACAGCCTGGCGCCGGTGTTGCTGGTGGTGCTGGTGCTGATCGGCGTCGTCGCTGACCGCCGCTGATTTCAGCTGTACCAAACATCCACTGTAGGAGCGAGCCTGCTCGCGATGATCATTAACGAAAACGCGGGGCATCTGGGGCCCCGCGTTGCTCTCTGGTTTTTCGCGAGCAGGCTCGCTCCTACGACTGCTTCTCGAACTTCAAATCCCACACACCATGCCCAAGACGCTCGCCACGGCGTTCGAACTTGGTGATCGGCCGCTCGGCCGGGCGTGGTACACACTTGCCGTCCTCGGCCAGGTTGCGATAACCCGGCGCGACGTTCATCACTTCCAGCATGTATTCAGCGTACGGCTCCCAGTCGGTGGCCATGTGCAGAATGCCGCCGACCTTCAACTTGCTGCGTACCAGCTCGGCGAACGACGCCTGAACGATACGACGCTTGTGATGGCGGCTCTTGTGCCACGGGTCCGGGAAAAACAGCATCAGGCGATCGAGGCTGTTGTCGGCCACGCAACGGTTGAGCACTTCGATCGCATCGCAGTCGTAAACCCGCAGGTTGGTCAAACCCTGGGTCAGCACGCCGTTGAGCAACGCACCAACGCCCGGACGGTGCACTTCGACGCCGATGAAATCCTGCTCCGGCGAAGCTGCCGCCATTTCCAGCAGCGAATGGCCCATGCCGAAACCGATTTCCAGCGAGCGCGGTGCCGAGCGACCGAACACCTGGTCGAAGTCCACCGGCGCGTCGGCCAGGGGCAGCACGAACAGCGGCGTGCCCTGCTCCAGGCCACGTTGCTGGCCTTCGGTCATGCGCCCGGCACGCATCACGAAACTCTTGATGCGGCGGTGTTGGCGCTCGTCGCCTTCTTCCGTCTGGATAGGCGTGTCGTTCGATTCAGTCATCAATGGCTCTTACTTGATCAGACCATCCAGCGGCGAAGAGGCGCTGGCATAGAGTTTTTTCGGCATGCGGCCAGCGAGGTAAGCCAAACGGCCCGCAACGATGGCGTGTTTCATGGCTTCAGCCATCATGATCGGCTGTTGGGCGTGGGCGATCGCCGAGTTCATCAGCACAGCGTCACAACCCAGTTCCATGGAGATGGTAGCGTCGGAAGCGGTACCGACCCCGGCATCCACCAGCACCGGGATTTTGGCTTCTTCAAGGATGATCTGCAGGTTGTACGGGTTGCAGATCCCCAGGCCCGAACCGATCAGACCGGCCAGCGGCATCACCGCGATGCAGCCGATTTCCGCCAGTTGCCGGGCGATGATCGGGTCGTCGCTGGTGTAAACCATCACGTCGAAGCCTTCCTTGACCAGCGACTCGGCGGCCTTGAGGGTTTCGATCACGTTGGGAAACAGGGTTTTCTGGTCCGCCAGCACTTCCAGTTTCACCAGGTTGTGGCCATCGAGCAGCTCACGAGCCAGGCGGCAGGTGCGCACGGCCTCGACGGCGTCGTAGCAACCGGCGGTGTTCGGCAGAAAGGTGTAGCGATCCGGCGACAGGAAATCCAGCAGGTTCGGTTCGCCCTCGTTCTGACCAAGGTTGGTACGGCGCACGGCGAAAGTGACGATCTCGGCACCCGAGGCCTCGATGGCCAGGCGGGTTTCTTCCATGTCACGGTATTTGCCGGTACCCACCAGCAAACGCGACTGGTAAGTACGACCGGCCAGGACGAAAGGCTTGTCGCTACGAACGATGCTCATGGGAAATCCTCTGTAGGAGTGAGGGTCTTGCAGAATTGTTGGCCCATGCAGGCCAGACGGCTAGCCGCCGCCGATGGCATGCACGACTTCGACGCTGTCGCCGTCGTTGAGCGTGGTATCGGCATGCTGGCTGCGCGGAACGATATCCAGATTGAGTTCCACCGCCACCCGGCGTCCGGTCAGGTCCAGACGGGTCAGCAGGGCCGCAACGGTTTCACCGTCGGGCAGTTCAAAGGATTCGCCGTTCAACTGAATGCGCATGCCGGATGCCGCCATCATTTTTAGGGGCTGGCATTCTAGCCCGATCGTGACCTAAAGGTCAGCAACAAGCGTCAAGCGGTAAGCTGCAAGCGCCAGGCGGCAAGGCCCAGGCAAAACCAGCCCACCAGAAACGCCAGCCCGCCGAACGGGGTGATGATGCCGAGCTTGCTGAAGCCCGTCAGCGTCAGCACGTACAGGCTGCCGGAGAACAGCAGGATACCGATGGCAAAGGACGCTCCGGCCCAAGTGATCAGCCGACCGGGAATCTGCGTGGCCAGCAGCGCCACACCCAGCAACGCCAGGGTATGCACCAGCTGATAAGTGACGCCGGTGTGGAAAATGGCCAGGTACTCGGCACTCAGGCGACTTTTCAGACCGTGGGCGGCGAACGCGCCAAGGCCGACACCGGTGAAACCGAAAAAAGCGGCCAGCATCAGAAAGCCACGCAGCATGAAGAACTCCAGTCAGACGCAATCAACAGGGTCTGTATAATGGCCCGCTCAACGGGTTCGGCCAAGCCATCTCTATGCTGCGTATATATTTCCGTCGTTTCACGAAGGCCGTGCTCTGGTTCATGGGCGGCAGCGTATTGCTGGTGCTGATCTTTCGCGTAGTGCCACCACCGGGTACGGCATTGATGGTCGAACGCAAGATTGAATCGTGGTTCAACGGCGAGCCCATTGACCTGCAACGCACCTGGAAGCCCTGGGATGAAATCTCGGACGACCTGAAGGTCGCGGTAATCGCCGGGGAGGATCAGAAATTCCCGGAGCACTGGGGCTTTGACTTCGGGGCGATCCAGGCCGCGCTGGCCCATAACGAGCTCGGCGGCACGGTTCGCGGCGCCAGCACCCTGAGCCAGCAGGTCTCGAAAAACCTGTTCCTGTGGTCAGGTCGCAGCTGGTTGCGCAAAGGCCTGGAGGCCTGGTTTACCGGGCTGATCGAAGTGTTCTGGCCCAAGCAGCGGATTCTTGAGGTGTACCTCAACAGCGTCGAGTGGGATGACGGGGTATTTGGTGCCGAGGCCGCAGCACGACATCATTTCGGCATCAGCGCAAAAAACCTCAGCCGCCAGCAATCGAGTCTATTGGCTGCCGTGCTGCCAAACCCGCGCGTGTGGAGCGCCAGCCATCCGACTTCGTACGTTTCGCGGCGTGCGGGGTGGATACGGCAGCAGATGAGCCAGTTGGGGGGGGACAGCTATTTGATTGGACTGAACGATTCCCGCCGGGCGCCGTGGTCTCAGTAACAAGCGTATCCCCTGTGGGAGTGAGCCTGCTCGCGATGAGGTCATCACATTAAACATTGATGTCGACTGATCCGACGCCATCGCGAGCAGGCTCGCTCCCGCATTGGGTATGTGTGAGGCCAGAAACAAAAACGCCCCGATCAATGATCGGGGCGTTTTTTATTGCCTGCTTGCCGGTTACGCGGCAATCGACAACTTGAGTTTGTTCATCGCGCTCTTCTCGAGCTGACGAATACGCTCGGCCGACACGTTGTACTTCTGCGCCAGGTCGTGCAGCGTGGCTTTTTCTTCTGCCAGCCAACGCTGATAGAGGATGTCTCGGCTGCGGTCGTCCAGCACTTCCAGCGCTTCGTGCAGGTTGTGATTGGAGTTGTCGCTCCAGTCGGCATCTTCCAGTTGACGGGCCGGGTCGTACCGGTGGTCTTCCAGGTAGTTGGCCGGCGACTGAAAAGCACTGTCGTCGTCAGCTTCGGCAGCCGGGTCGAAGGCCATGTCATGGCCGGTCAGGCGACTTTCCATCTCGCGCACTTCCCGCGGCTCTACGCCGAGGCTTTCCGCCACGCGATGGACTTCCTCGTTGTTCAACCAGGCCAGGCGTTTCTTCTGACTGCGCAGGTTGAAGAACAGCTTGCGCTGGGCCTTGGTGGTCGCGACCTTCACGATCCGCCAGTTGCGCAGGATGAATTCGTGGATTTCCGCCTTGATCCAGTGCACGGCAAAGGACACCAGGCGCACGCCCATTTCCGGGTTGAAGCGCTTCACGGCCTTCATCAGGCCGACGTTACCTTCCTGGATCAGGTCAGCCTGAGCCAGACCGTAGCCGGAATAGCTACGGGCGATATGAACGACAAAACGCAGGTGGGCGAGCACCATCTGCCGAGCCGCCTCAAGATCCTGCTCATAGTAGAGACTCTCGGCCAGTTCACGCTCCTGCTCCGGCGTCAGCAACGGAATGCTGTTCACCGTGTGCACATAGGCCTCCAGGTTCGCACCCGGGACCAGAGCATATGCAGGTTGCAAAGAATTGGTCATACGAAAAAACCTCCGACTTACATAACTCGTGCAGTTAAGCACTGCGAAAATTGACCAGAAACCGTAGAACAAGTTCCCATAAACGCTGAAAGGTCAATACGAGCAAAATGATACTACTTAGGCGCAAGCTCCCTCAGGTGGCGTGCGACTGCAATCCATGCACCGATATACCCCAACAGCACAGCGCCAAGCAAGAGTGACAGACCGTCGGCAACCGGCACTCCGGCCAGCGCGAAATTGCTGCCGTACAAACCGGCCAGTCCGACTACCGCGTCATTCAGCCAGTCAAGGCCAAACGCCAATACGCCCCAGGAAAAAATCCCCGCACCGAAGCCATAAAGCGCGCCCATATAGAGAAAGGGCCTGCGCACATAGCTGTCAGTGCCGCCGACCAGTTTAATCACTTCGATCTCTGTGCGGCGGTTTTCAATATGAAGACGAATGGTATTGCCTATCACCAAAAGTAATGCAGAAACCAGAAGCACGGTCAGACCGAAGACAAAACGGTCGCCCAGCTTGAGAATGGCTGCCAGACGCTCCACCCAGACTAAATCAAGCTGCGCCTGCTGTACCTTCGGCAGATCGGAAAGTTTTTGTCTTAATGCTTCAAGTGTCGGCTTATCGACTTCTTTCGGTGTCACCAGGACCACGCCGGGTAGCGGGTTTTCCGGCAACTCCTTGAGGGCGTCGCCCAGGCCGGACTGCTGCTGGAACTCTTCCAGCGCCTGATCCCGGCCAACGTATTCGGCATCGGCCACGCCCGGCATGCCCTTGATCTGCGCGCGTAGCGCCTCGCCCTCAGCCGGGCTGGCCTCGAGCTGCAAGTACAGTGAAATCTGCGCAGCACGCTGCCAGGAACCACCCAGACGCTCAACGTTACTTAGCAAAAGTGACAGGCCCATGGGCAAACTCAGGGCCACCGCCATCACCATGCAGGTGAAAAAGCTGCCGATGGGCTGTTTACCCAGCCGGCGCAGACTGTCCAGCAGGCTGGCGCGATGGCTCTCGATCCAGGCGCGAAACAGCGTCGCGAAGTCCGGGCCATCATCGTCGTCGCCTTTTTTCCTGGTCGGTTGTGGATCGGCGGCCTTCGGCGCCACGCGTTCTGAAACCTTCGGACTGCGAGTCGCACTCATACGCCGGCCTCCCCGTCGCCGATCAATCGACCGCGCTGCAGGGTCAGCATGCGGTGGCGCATGCGCGCGATCAGTGCCAGGTCGTGACTGGCGATCAATACGCTGGTGCCCAGACGGTTGATGTCTTCGAACACGCCCATGATTTCCGCCGCCAGCCGCGGGTCGAGGTTACCGGTCGGTTCGTCCGCCAGCAGCAAAGCCGGACGGTGAACGATGGCGCGGGCAATGCCGACGCGTTGTTGCTGACCGGTGGAGAGGTCGCCGGGGTACAGATCGGTCTTGTCCGACAGCGCCACGCGCTCCAGGGCCGAATCCACACGCTTGGCGATTTCCGCCTTGGACAGGCCAAGAATCTGCAGCGGCAGCGCGACGTTGTTGAACACCGTGCGATCAAACAACAATTGATGGTTCTGGAACACCACGCCGATCTGCCGGCGCAGGAATGGAATCTGTGCATTGCTGATGGTGCTCAGGTCTTGCCCGGCCAACAGCAACTTGCCGCTGGTGGGTCGCTCCATGGCCAGAAGCAGGCGCAACAACGTACTTTTACCGGCACCGGAATGGCCGGTTACAAACAAAAACTCACCGCGACGCACTCGAAAGCTCAGCTCATGCAAGCCGACGTGACCGTTCGGGTAGCGTTTACCGACCTGTTCGAAACGAATCATGAACGCTCCCGCTCGGCAAACAGTGCCTGGACAAAGGGTTCAGCTTCAAAAGTGCGCAAATCGTCGATGCCTTCACCGACGCCGATGTAGCGGATCGGCAGACCGAACTGCTTGGCCAGGGCAAAAATCACCCCGCCCTTGGCGGTTCCGTCGAGCTTGGTCAGTGCCAGGCCCGTCAGCTCGACGGTCTGGTTGAACTGTTTGGCCTGGTTGATGGCGTTCTGGCCGGTGCCGGCGTCGAGCACCAGCAACACTTCGTGCGGTGCATCGGCGTCGAGCTTGCCGATCACCCGGCGAACTTTTTTCAGCTCTTCCATCAGGTTGTCTTTGGTGTGCAGACGACCGGCCGTGTCGGCGATCAACACATCGATGCCACGGGCCTTGGCGGCCTGCACGGCGTCGAAGATCACCGAAGCCGAGTCGGCGCCGGTGTGCTGGGCAATCACCGGAATCTTGTTGCGCTCCCCCCAGACCTGCAATTGCTCGACCGCTGCGGCACGGAAGGTGTCACCGGCGGCGAGCATGACTTTCTTGCCTTCCAGCTGCAGTTTCTTCGCCAGCTTGCCGATGGTGGTGGTCTTGCCGGCACCGTTGACGCCGACGACCAGAATCACGAACGGCTTGTTTTGCGAGGTGATTTTCAGCGGCTGCTCGACGGGCTTGAGCATGGCCGCCAGCTCGGCTTGCAGGGACTTGTACAAGGCATCGGAATCAGCCA
Organism: Pseudomonas sp. MT92; assembly: GCF_058792515.1. Taxonomy (NCBI): domain Bacteria; kingdom Pseudomonadati; phylum Pseudomonadota; class Gammaproteobacteria; order Pseudomonadales; family Pseudomonadaceae; genus Pseudomonas; species Pseudomonas sp. MT92. The sequence continues at coordinate 344,035 of NZ_JBXAFA010000001.1, read as the reverse complement.
GCTCCTTGCGCGCGACCTTCTGGGTCAAGCGCTGAATGATCACCGAAGTGGCTTCGACCCCGACGTCGGCGGTCAGCAGACGGGTTTCGAGATCATCGAGCAGCTCATCGTCGATGGCTTTCTTGCCCAGAAACAGGCTGGCCATGCCTTCGCCGATGCTGGCGCTGGTCTTGGACAGGCCTTGCTTGAGGCGGGCGAAGAAACCGGCCTTGGTTTCTTCGGTACGGACTGGCTCGACCGGCACGACGGCAGGTGCAGGCTCCGGCGCTTTGACAACCGGCGCGGCAACCACCGGCTCAATCACTGGCGCCCGAACCGGCTCTTGCGCCACTGGCGTGTGCACAGGAATCGGCGGCGTCACGTGTGGCGCCTGCTCATCTTCGACCAGGGCCACCGGCTCTTCCGCCACCGGCAACGTCAGCCAGGGCTGAGCGACCGGGGTCTGTGGCAATTCGGTCGGGGCTTCGTCAGCAGGCGCGGCAACCGGTTGCAGCACTGGCTCGGCGATTGGCAACACAACGGGCGCAGGCGCTGGCGTTGGTTCAGGAATTGGCTGTGGCTGTTCGACGGCGGGTTCCTGCGGCTTTTTGCGCAGCCATCCGAACAGGCTTTTCTTTTCGCCAGCCGCAGCTGGGGTCTTCTTGTCGTCGTTGGAACCAAACATGGGGGACGGCTATCTCACGGTAGCGACGCGCCAACGGGCGCCCCGGCAAATAAATATTCGATGCAGAACAGACTGCGATTGACCCAGCTTGTTCACGCGCAACATTTTGTCGAGGCGCTCATCGGCGCCTCATGAAATCGACTTCTCATAGGACTAAAGCAGCAAAATCGGCGAAAAAGCGGAATTCAGTTGATAAATATCCACCTTCCGTCGTAAACCCAATCAACCTGATCAAGCATAAAGGCCTGATAGGCGTGGCCGCCGCTAAAACGGATCAGTATCCTAGCACCTCCTCGCCCGCCTAGGCTAAGACCAAGCGGACAGCCCCAAAGGTTTAAAAACGAATGAATGCTCTAGCCCGCCGCGCTGCTGGCCTGCTGCTCAGCACAGTTTGCCTGCCCCTTTCGGCCCTGGCCGCCGACCCGCAACCCACCCACGAATTCACCCTCGACAATGGTCTGAAGGTCGTCGTGCGCGAAGATCATCGCGCGCCGGTGGTGGTTTCACAGGTCTGGTACAAGGTCGGCTCCAGCTACGAGACTCCGGGTCAGACCGGGTTGTCCCACGCCCTGGAGCACATGATGTTCAAGGGCAGCGAGAAAGTCGGTCCCGGCGAAGCCTCGCTGATCCTGCGCGACCTCGGCGCCGAGGAGAACGCCTTCACCAGCGACGACTTCACCGCTTATTACCAGGTACTGGCCCGCGATCGCCTGGGCGTGGCCTTCGAACTGGAAGCCGACCGCATGGCCAGCCTGCGTCTGCCGCCCGATGAGTTCGCCCGGGAAATCGAAGTCATTAAAGAAGAACGCCGCCTGCGCACCGACGACAAACCGATGTCCAAGGCCTACGAGCGCTTCAAGGCCATGGCTTACCCGGCCAGCGGCTATCACACGCCCACCATCGGCTGGATGGCGGATCTGGACCGCATGAAGGTCCAAGAGCTGCGCCACTGGTATGAATCCTGGTACGTGCCGAACAACGCCACGCTGGTAGTGGTCGGCGATGTGACCCCGGATGAAGTCAAAGCCCTGGCCCAGCGTTACTTCGGCCCGATCGCCAAACGCGACGTGCCGCCGGCGAAGATTCCGCTGGAACTGGCCGAACCCGGCGAGCGCCAGATCATCCTGCACGTGAAGACCCAACTGCCCAGCCTGATGCTGGCATTCAACGTACCGAGTATTGCCACCGCCGAAGACAAACGCTCGGTGAATGCCTTGCGCCTGATATCCGCCCTGCTCGACGGTGGCTATAGCGCACGCATCCCGACCCAACTGGAGCGTGGCGAAGAGCTGGTGTCCGGCGCTTCGTCGAGCTACGACGCCTACACCCGTGGCGACAGCCTGTTCACGCTGTCGGCAACACCCAACAGCCAGAAAAACAAAACCATCGAGCAGGCAGAAGCCGGTTTGTGGAAGCTGCTCGAACAGTTGAAAACCACCGCGCCGTCCAGCGAAGAACTCGAACGCGTGCGGGCGCAGGTCATCGCCGGCCTGGTTTATGAGCGTGACTCGATCACCAGTCAGGCCACCGCCATCGGCCAACTCGAAACCGTCGGCCTGTCCTGGAAATTGATGGACACCGAACTCGCCGAACTGGAAAGCGTGACCCCGCAAGACATCCAGAAAGCCGCCAAGCTGTATTTCACCCGCGAACGTCTCAGCGTCGCCCATGTTCTGCCAGAGGAGACGACTCATGAGTGAGCGTAAAAAATCGCGCCGGGCCCTGCTGGGCCTGATCGCTGCCATGTTAATCGGCTCTGCCGCGTTCTATTTCGCCAAGACTGATGATTCCATTGCCAGTGAAGCGCTGGATAAAGCCAAGGCCAGCCAGAAACTGCAATCACTGACCGAGCTCAACGGCAAGGCGCCGAGCCATCGCAAACTCGATGTCCAGAGCTGGAACACCGCCGAAGGCGCCAAGGTGTTGTTTGTCGAGGCCCGTGAGCTGCCGATGTTCGACATGCGCTTGATCTTTGCCGCCGGCAGCAGCCAGGATGGCGATGCACCCGGTCTGGCCACGCTGACCAATGCCATGCTCAACGAGGGCGTCGCCGGTAAAGATGTCAGCGCGATTGCCCAGGGTTTCGAAGGCTTGGGCGCCGATTTCGGCAACGGGGCCTACAAAGACATGGCGGTCGCCTCCCTGCGCAGCCTCAGCGCCGCGGACAAACGCGAGCCGGCCTTGAAGCTGTTCGCTGAAGTCGTTGGCAAACCGACGTTCCCCGCTGATTCCTTTACCCGCATCAAGAACCAGTTGCTCGCCGGCTTCGAGTACCAGAAACAGAACCCCGGCAAACTGGCCAGCGTCGAGTTGATGAATCGCCTGTACGGCAATCACCCGTACGCGCACTCCAGCGACGGCACGGCGGACACCATTCCCGCCATCACCCTGGAGCAACTGCGCGCGTTCCATCAGAAAGCCTACGCCGCCGGGAACGTAGTGATCGCACTGGTGGGGGACTTGTCCCGCACCGAAGCCGAAGCCATTGCCGCGCAGGTTTCCGCGGCCCTGCCCAAAGGCCCCGCCCTGCCGAAAATCGCGCAACCGGCTGAACCCAAGGCCAGCGTCGGCCACATCGAGTTTCCGTCCAAGCAGACCAACCTGATGATCGCGCAACTGGGCATCGACCGTGACGATCCGGACTACGCGGCCCTGTCCATGGGTAACCAGATTCTCGGCGGTGGCGGTTTCGGCACTCGCCTGATGAGCGAAGTCCGCGAGAAGCGTGGCCTGTCTTACGGCGTGTATTCGGGCTTCACCCCGATGCAGGCGCGCGGCCCGTTCATGATCAACCTGCAGACCCGCGCCGAGATGAGCGAAGGCACCCTGAAGCTGGTGCAGGACGTGCTCGCCGACTACCTTAAAACCGGCCCGACCGAAAAAGAACTCGACGACGCCAAGCGCGAACTGTCCGGCAGCTTCCCGCTGTCGACCGCCAGCAACGCCGACATTGTCGGCCAACTGGGCGCCATCGGCTTCTATAACCTGCCGCTGAGTCATCTTGAGGACTTCATGCAACAGTCGCAGAACCTGACTGTCGAGCAAGTCCGAGCCGCACTGAACAAACACCTGAGCACGGACAAAATGGTCATCGTCAGCGCTGGCCCGACCGTGCCACAAAAGCCGTTACCGGCCCCTACTGATAAACCTGCCGAGCAACCGCTCGGGGTTCCGGAGCATTAATGGCCACTTCCCGTCCTAAAAAACCGGTTCACAACGTGCATAACGGCGTGAACCAACTGCGCATCATTGGCGGCGAATGGCGCAGCCGAAAGCTGAGTTTCCCTGACGCTCCAGGTCTGCGCCCGACGCCGGACCGGGTGCGTGAAACCCTGTTCAACTGGCTGGCACCTTACGTCCCTGGCGCCAAGGTGCTCGATCCGTTCACGGGCAGCGGCGCGCTGTTCCTCGAAGCCTTGTCCCGTGGCGCAGCCCAGGGCCAGGCTCTGGATGCCAGCAGTATCGCGGTCTCCAGCCTGAAAGAGCACTTGGGTACGCTGCGTTGCACCAACGGACAGGTCCAGACCGCCGACGCCCTGCGTTACCTGGAAACCCAGACTGCAACGGCCTACGACCTGGTGTTCCTCGACCCGCCGTTCAATCAGAACCTGCTGCCTGCCGTTTGCGCCCTGCTCGAAGAACGCCAATGGCTGGCAGACGATGCCTGGGTTTATACCGAAAGCGAAAGCGCACCCTCGACCCTGGGCCTGCCAGGCAACTGGCGTCTGCACCGGGAGCAAAAGTCCGGGCGGGTCTATTATTCGTTGTGGCAACGTATGGCAGAGATTGCCGGCTAATCGATCGGCCTGAACAAGGTGCGTGCCTCCTTCAAGGCACGCGCCGCTGCTTCGAGAACAATCGTGTCCCATCCGTCAGAACGCTTCATCCCTGCCTTCGGCCTCGGCAACCCGCACTTGCAGACCTTGTGGGGACCGCTGTGGCGCAAAACCACACACATCGAGCGCGAGCGTGAACGCCTGTGGCTCGAAGATGGCGACTTCCTCGACCTCGACTGGCACGGCCCGCACAGCGTCGACGCACCCCTGGTACTGGTGTTGCACGGACTGACCGGTTCGTCGAATTCGCCTTACGTGGCCGGGATTCAAAAAGCGCTGGGCGACCGGGGCTGGGCCAGCGTCGCACTGAACTGGCGCGGCTGCTCTGGCGAACCCAACCTGCTGCCGCGCAGCTACCATTCCGGCGCCAGTGAAGACCTGGCCGAAACCATCAGGCACCTGCGGGCCAAACGCCCTCTCGCTCCGCTGTACGCCGTCGGTTATTCCCTGGGCGGCAATGTGTTGCTCAAGCATCTGGGCGAAACCGGCAGCGCCAGCGGCCTGTTCGGCGCGGTGGCGGTGTCGGTGCCGTTTCGCCTGGACCAGTGCGCCGACCGCATCGGCCAGGGTTTTTCCAAGGTTTATCAGGCGCACTTCATGCGCGAGATGCTGGCCTACATCAAGAACAAGCAGCGGCAGTTCCAGCACGACGGGCGCGAGGATGGCCTGGCAGCGCTCGCCGCGCTGGGCTCGCTGGAAAACATGCGCACGTTCTGGGATTTCGATGGCCGGGTCACCGCACCGCTCAATGGCTTCACCGATGCCGAGGACTACTATCGCCGTGCATCGAGCCGCTACTTCCTAGGCGAAATCCGCACGCCAACCTTGCTCATTCAGGCAGCCGATGACCCCTTCGTGTTTTCCCACAGCCTGCCCCAGGCACAAGAGTTATCGGCCTGTACGCAATTCGAGTTGCAGGCCAAGGGTGGGCACGTCGGATTTGTCGACGGTTCGTTCCGGCAACCGGGGTACTACCTGGAACGGCGTATCCCACAATGGCTGGCCACCTTGGTTCGCAAGTAGACCGTGAATAACCATCAGGGCGAATCCATCCACTTCTGGCAGTCCGCGCCACTGCCTGGGGTCGAATTATTGTCGGCGCGCTACATCCAGCAGCGTTTCGCCCCCCATGTACATGACGGCTACGTGATCGGCATGATCATGGCAGGCGCCCAGCGCTACCGGTATCGCGGCGCCGAGCATCTGGCAGGCAGCGGCACGCTGGTGCTGATCAACCCGGATGAACTGCACACCGGCCACAAGGGTACGGAGGATGGCTGGCTGTACCGGGCGTTTTATCCCGATAGCGGGCAGATCCTGTCGCTGCTGGCCGAACTCGAATTGCCCACCCACAACCTGCCGGCGTTCGGCGCCACGCTGTACCGCGATCCGGATCTGGTGAATGGCTTCTGCCAATTGCACCGCTTGCTGGAAAGCCCGGCTACCGCACTGCAACAACAGACCGCCTGGCGTGAACTGATGCTTTCATTGCTGCAGCGTCACGCAGCGGTTCCGGATGCCGGAAAACCGGGCAAGGAACACCGGGCGGTAACATTGGCCAAGGACTTGTTGCAAACGCAACTGGCGGCACCGCCCTCGCTGGAAGAACTGGCAGCGGCGGTGAACCTGTCGCCCTTTCACTTTGCCCGGGTGTTCCGCCGCGCCACCGGCATGCCGCCGCACACCTGGCTCATGCAACAACGCATCGCTCGGGCACGGGCATTGTTGCAGGACGGTTGTTTGCCACTGGAAGTCGCGACGCAATTGGGGTTTGCCGACCAGAGTCATCTGAGTCGGCAATTCAAGCAGGTGTATGGGGTGGGGCCAGGGGCGTATCGCAGTGCGCGCCTGTCTTGATATCTGAAATCCACCCTCCCCCTTGTGGGAGCAAGCTCGCTCCCACAAGGGTCTGCGGTGTTTATTCGCCGGTGGCGATGCCCCGAGCAGGCTCGTTGATCCACTCGCTCCAAGAGCCGGCATACAACGAGCCCAACGGATAACCCGCCAGGCACAACGCGAACAGGTTATGGCAAGCCGTCACACCGGACCCGCAATACGCCACCAGTTCGGTCGGCGAACGGCCTTGCAGCTTCGCCGCAAAACGCTGCTTGAGCTGATCGGCCGGCAGGAAACACCCGTCGCTGCCCAGATTATCGGTGAACGCCGCACACTGAGCGCCGGGGATGTGCCCGGCAATCGGATCGATCGGTTCCACTTCGCCCTTGAAGCGCGGCAGGGCGCGGGCATCGAGCAAGGTCAGCGTGGGTTGGCCGAGGCGTTTTTGCAGCTGTTCTGCGCTGAGCAAGAGCGAACCGTCAGGGCTCCCGCTAAAGGTGCCGCGCGAGATGGACGGCGCATCCAGACTCAACGGCAACCCTGCGCCGTGCCAGGCTTTGAGCCCACCATCGAGGATGAACACGCCCTCACGCTTGCCCAGCCACGCCAGCAGCCACCAGGCCCGCGCCGCGTAGGCTCCCGGACCGTCGTCATACAAAACCACTTCGCTGTCGGCATTGATGCCCCAGGCCTGCAGACGCTCGATCAGGGCGGCCGGCTCAGGCAATGGATGACGCCCGGTCACACCCTTGACCACTTTGCCGCTGAGATCGCGCTCGAGATCAGCGAAGCTCGACCCGGCAATGTGCCCTTCGGCATAGCTGCGCTGACCGTAATCCGGGTCTTCGAGGGCAAAACGACAATCCAGAATCACCAACCCCGGCTGGTCCTTCTTCAGGTCCAGCGCTTGCGGGCTGATCAGTTGCGCAATGGGCATAACGGGCTCCTGTGAGGTTGTCGAATGACGATCCTACTGCACTTTGCGCTTCACAGCTCTTCCAGCGCCTGGGCCAACGGCACATAAAACTCCTCGAACAAGGCGTTGACCGCATCGCGCGCCTGATCCGTGACAAAGCCGGCCTCCAGCACCAGCACTTGATAGACCCCGCGCTTGATCGCTTGCTCGCTGAGGTGGCTGGAATTTTCCCGCGTGGTGCACAGAAAGCGCACCCAGGACGTGAGGATGATCCAGGCATTGAGGGTCAGGGATTCGATCTGCACCCGATCCATCTTCAGGATGCCCGCCTCGACGAAGCCTTCGTAGATGTGCGTGCCCTGGATCAGGCAGCGCTGGGAAAAGCGCCGATAGCGCCCGGCCAGGTCTGCATCGCTGTCGAGCAAGTGTTCGAGGTCGCGATGCAAAAACCGGTAGCGCCACATCGCCGACAGCAGCTCCTTGAGGTAGAAGCGCTTGTCTTCCACCGTGGCGGCGCGGCCCTGGGGCGGGCGCAGGAAACTGTCCACCAGGCTTTCGTACTCACTGAACAGCACAGCGATGATCGCCTGCTTGTTGGGGAAGTGGTAGTACAGGTTGCCCGGAGAAATCTCCATGTGAGCAGCGATGTGATTGGTGCTGATGCTGCGCTCGCCCTGCTGATTGAACAGCTCGAGGCTGTTCTGCACGATGCGCTCGCTGGTTTTGATCCTTGGGGCCATGGCTTGAGCTTTAATTCAGAGTGCGTTGATGAGCATCTTACGACCTAACCGGACAGGGATAAAACAAAGCTGCGGCAGGATGCCATTTGACTTTCTAGAGCATAGACTCTAAAACGAGCCTCATTACAATAAATCCGGAGCCAACCATGACCGCTGGAATTTCCTACCTGCAAGACCTGCAGCAGCCTCTGGAAGAACTCCACAACCTCTTCAACGCGCAACGCGCCGCCTACGCCGCCAACCCGATGCCACCCGCAGCCCAGCGCCAGCAGTGGCTCAAGGCATTGCGCGACCTGTTGAGCGCTGAACGCGAACCCCTGATTGATGCCATCAGCCAGGACTTCAGCCACCGCAGCCCCGATGAAACCCTGCTCGCCGAATTGATGCCCAGCCTGCATGGCATTCATTACGCCAGCCGCCACCTCAAAGGCTGGATGCGAGCGTCGCGCCGCAAGGTCGGCGTGGCCTTCCAACCTGCCTCGGCCAAAGTGGTTTACCAGCCGCTGGGCGTGGTTGGGGTGATCGTGCCGTGGAACTACCCGTTGTACCTGGCCATCGGGCCTCTGGTCGGCGCGTTGGCGGCGGGTAATCGGGTGATGCTCAAGCTCAGCGAGTCCACGCCTGCTACCGGTTTGCTGCTCAAGGACCTGTTGGGACGAATCTTTCCCGACGACCTGGTCTGCGTGGTACTGGGCGAGGCCGATATCGGGGTCGCGTTTTCACAACTGCGTTTCGATCATTTGTTGTTCACCGGCGCCACCAGCATCGGAAAACACGTGATGCGGGCCGCTGCGGAGAACCTGACGCCCGTTACCCTCGAATTGGGCGGCAAATCCCCAGCCATCGTGTCCCACGACGTGCCTCTGAAGGACGCCGCCGAACGCATCGCTTTCGGCAAGACCCTCAACGCCGGACAAACCTGCGTGGCGCCGGACTACGTGCTGGTGCCCGAAGACCGCGTTGGCTCTTTCGTCGAAGCCTATCGCCAGGCGGTTCGCGGGTTTTTTCCGACCCTGGCCAACAACCCGGACTACACCGCGATCATCAATGATCGCCAACTGGCGCGACTCAATGGCTATATCAGCGATGCCACCAGCAAAGGCGCGCTGCTGATACCGCTGTTTGAACAGGGCCAGGGACGCCGTATGGGCCACAGTTTGCTGCTCAACGTCAGCGACGACATGACGGTGATGCAGGACGAAATCTTTGGTCCGCTGCTGCCGATCGTGCCGTACAAGGATCTGGATCAGGCGTTTGCCTACATCAACCAGCGCCCTCGCCCACTGGCGCTGTACTACTTCGGCTATGACAAACGCGAGCAAAACCGCGTGCTTCATGAAACCCATTCCGGCGGCGTGTGCCTGAACGACACCCTGCTGCACGTTGCCCAGGACGACATGCCCTTCGGCGGCATTGGCGCCTCGGGCATGGGTCATTACCACGGCCACGAAGGTTTCCTGACCTTCAGCAAGGCCAAGGGTGTGCTGATCAAACAGCGATTCAACGCGGCGAAACTGATCTACCCGCCGTACGGAAAATCCATTCAGAAACTGATCCAGAAGCTGTTCATCCGCTAACGATCGTCACCGTCGGGTAATAACAACAATGAGCCCAAGCCTGTCCGATACACCCGCGCTGTCACGGCGCGGCCTGCTCAAGTTCAGCCTTGGCGCCAGTGCCTTTCTTGCCACGGCCGGGCTGGGAGCCAGCCTGAGCGGGTGCTCGTCGAGCATCCCGGCCAGCGGATTTTCGTCTTTGCGCAGTGGCGACCTGCTGTTTCTGCGGGCACTGGTGCCGGTCATGCTCGATGGCGCCGTGGCCGTCGAAGGTATGTCCGACGCCGTCGAAGGCACCCTGAAAAGCCTGGATTACAACCTTGATCACCTGTCGCCGGAAATGCTCAAGCTGACCCGGCAACTGTTCGACGTGCTGGGCATGGCCGTGACCCGCGGGCCACTGACCGGCATCTGGGGCAGTTGGGAGAACGCCAGCGGCGCTGAGATCCGGCACTTTCTCGATCGCTGGGAGAACAGCTCCCTGGGCCTGTTGCGCATGGGGCACAGCTCGTTACTGCAACTGGTGATGATGGCCTGGTACGGCCGCAAGGAATCGTGGGCGCACTGTGGGTATCCCGGGCCGCCCACGGTTTGAAATCGAGTCGACCCTGCCGCGGGCAAGCCACCTCAGCACATCATTAAAAAACAAGACGAGACCCCGAAGATGCCCGTACCCGATCCGTTCCGCGAAGGCATGGCCCGTGGCTGGAAAACCTACAACGGCTCACAACTGACCCAGGACCTGACCCTCGAAGCGGATGTGGCGATCATTGGCAGTGGCGCCGGCGGTGGAACCACGGCCGAAATCCTCAGCGCAGCCGGTTACAAAGTACTGCTGATCGAGGAGGGCCCGCTCAAGACCAGCAGCGACTTCAAGCTGCTTGAAGACCAGGCCTACGCCAGCCTCTATCAGGAAGGCATCGGCCGCATGAGCAAGGACGGTGCGATCACCATCCTCCAGGGCCGCGCGGTGGGCGGGACCACGCTAATCAACTGGACCTCCAGCTTCCGCACCCCGGAACAGACCCTGGAACACTGGGCCAGGGAGCACAACGTCAAGGGCCACTCGCCGGCTGAAATGGCGCCGTGGTTCGAGAAAATGGAACAGCGTCTGGGTGTGGCCCCGTGGAGGGTTCCGCCCAACGCCAACAACGACGTGATCCGCAAAGGCTGCGAAAAGCTCGGATACAGCTGGCACGTGATCCCGCGCAACGTGCGCGGCTGCTGGAACCTCGGCTACTGCGGCATGGGCTGCCCGACCAACGCCAAGCAATCGATGATGGTCACGACCATTCCGGCCACGCTGGAAAAGGGTGGCGAGCTGCTGTTCCTGGCCCGCGCTGAAAAGCTCATTCTGGCGGGCGACAAGGTCACGGGCCTGCAATGCGTGGCGATGGACGAGCGCTGTGTCGAACCCACAGGGCTCCGCATCACGGTCAAGGCGCGGCATTACGTACTGGCGGGCGGCGGAATCAACAGCCCGGCGCTGTTGCTGCGTTCCGACGCGCCTGATCCGCACAAACGGCTGGGCAAACGGACTTTCCTGCATGTGGTGAACATGTCCGCCGGGCTGTTCGATGAAGTGATCAATCCGTTTTACGGGGCACCGCAGTCGATTTATTCAGACCATTTCCAATGGCTGGACGGCACCACGGGCAGGATGGCCTACAAACTGGAAGTCCCGCCACTGCACCCCGCATTGGCAACCACGCTGCTCGGCGGTTTTGGCCAGGAAAACGCACAGCACATGGCCAACCTTCCCCACACTCACGCCATGCTCGCGTTGCTGCGGGACGGTTTTCACCCAGACAGCCCGGGCGGTGCCGTCGAATTGCGCGGTGATGGCACGCCGGTGCTCGATTACCCAGTGACGCCTTATGCGTGGGAAGGCTTGCGCCGTGCGTTCCACAGCATGGCCGAGATTCAGTTCGCCGGTGGCGCCAAGGCGGTCATGCCAATGCACGCCGATGCCCGTTATGTGAAAACCCTGGGCGAAGCACGCACGCTGATCGATGGCTTGAGCCTGGAGCTGTACCGCACCCGGCTGGGCAGCGCCCATGTAATGGGCGGTTGTGCCATGGGCGAAGACCCGAAAGCCGCCGTGACCGACAGCCTCGGTCGACATCATCAGCTGACCAATCTGTCGATACACGACGGCTCGCTGTTCCCCACCAGCATTGGCGCAAATCCGCAGTTGTCGGTCTACGGGCTGACCGCGCAACTGGCGACTTCCCTGGCCGAACGTTTGAAAAACTCATGAAAACGACGAATATTCCCATCGTCTATAGTGCTTCCTTACCCAACAGGCGACTTGGCCGACCGGTTAGGCTGCGATACCATCCGACTCCCCAACGCACTCCCGCCAGGACGACGCGATGAACCGAGTGTTGTACCCAGGTACCTTCGACCCTATTACCAAGGGCCATGGCGATCTGGTCGAACGCGCCTCGCGCCTGTTCGATCACGTGATCATTGCCGTCGCCGCCAGCCCGAAGAAAAACCCGTTGTTTCCTCTGGAACAGCGCGTGGAGCTGGCACGCGAGGTCACCAAACATCTGCCGAACGTTGAAGTCGTCGGCTTCTCGACGCTGCTGGCGCACTTTGCCAAAGAGCAGAATGCCAATGTGTTCCTGCGTGGTCTGCGCGCGGTGTCGGATTTCGAGTACGAATTCCAGCTGGCCAACATGAACCGTCAGCTGGCTCCGGATGTGGAGAGCCTGTTCCTCACCCCGTCCGAGCGTTATTCGTTCATTTCCTCGACGCTGGTCCGTGAAATTGCAGCCCTTGGCGGCGATATCACCAAGTTCGTGCACCCTGTGGTGGCGGACGCCCTGACCGAGCGCTTCAAGAAATAACCCCCGCAAGCTGTGGGAGCGAGCCTGCTCCGGGCGGCGTTCCGACGATGGACGTCAACGATGACGCGGTGTATCTGGTTGCCCGCGTTGCTTTTGCGTTTTTCGCGAGCAAGCTCGCTCCTACAGTACGTCGCACCTGCGTGCAACGCAGGCGCCAATGCGGCACAATTACGCGCATTGATTTATTGCGCCCGGGCCTGTCGCCCTGGCTGGAGTTAGCATGTCCCTGATCATCACCGACGATTGCATCAACTGCGACGTCTGCGAACCCGAGTGCCCGAACGCCGCCATTTCCCAAGGCGAAGAGATCTACGTGATCGACCCGAACCTGTGCACCCAGTGCGTCGGCCACTATGACGAACCTCAGTGCCAACAGGTCTGCCCGGTCGATTGCATTCCCCTGGACGAAGCCCATCCGGAAACGCAAGAGCAGTTGATGGAGAAGTACCGGAAAATTACCGGCAAGGCTTGAGTCTTTCGATATCGGTTCGAACGCCACCGCGGGCAAGCCCGCTCCCACAAGGATCGCTTAGACCCTGTGGGAGCCCGCAGGCATTTCAGCGCTGACAGCGTGGGCAAAAGACGCTGGCGCGCTGCCCGAGCTTCACTTCCCGCAGCTCTGTCCCACAGACTTTGCACGGTTCAGCACCACGGCCGTACACGAACAGTTCCTGCTGGAAGTAGCCCGGCTGACCATCACCACCGATAAAGTCCCGCAACGTGGTACCTCCGCGCTCGATGGCGGCGGCCAGGATGCGTTTGATTTCGATCGCCAGCTTCAGATAGCGCGCCCGGGAAATGCTCTTGGCCTCGCGACGCGGGTCGATCCCGGCGGCGAACAGCGCTTCGGTCGCGTAGATGTTGCCGACGCCCACCACCACCGCGTTGTCCATGATGAACGGCTTGACCGCCATCGAACGCCCGCGTGATTGCTGGAACAACCGCTCGCCATCGAACAGGTCGGTCAGCGGCTCCGGCCCCAGGCGAATCAGCAATTCGTGGTTGAGCGGGTCAAGGCTCCACAGCATTGCGCCAAACCGACGCGGGTCGGTGTAGCGCAGGGCCAGGCCCGATTCGAGCTCGATATCCACGTGTTCATGCTTGGCCGCCGGCGTGCCGACCTCCACCAGCCGCAGATTGCCCGACATGCCCAGATGACTGATCAACGTACCGACTTCGGCGTTGATCAGCAGGTACTTGGCGCGCCGTTCTACCAGCACGATACGCTGCCCGGACAACCGCACATCGAGGTCTTCGGGAATTGGCCAGCGCAGCCGACGATCGCGCACGATTACCCGACTGACACGCTGGCCTTCCAGGTGCGGTGCAATGCCTCGACGGGTGGTTTCGACTTCTGGCAGTTCAGGCATGGTGCTCTCGAATCGGGCGCTCGATAAGAAGAAGGTCCGACACTCAGCGGTGAGTGCCGAGATCGCGAATGGTCTGCTTGAGGGTTTCGAAGTCGTAGTCCGACAAACCGACGTAATCGAGCACCAGATGCCCGATGCTGTTCCATTCGTGGTCTTCGGTCTGGTTGCCCAGCACGCGGTAGGACGCACAAATGTGCTCGGCCATCTTCAGGATCGCCAGCAGGTTTTTCAACGTGCTGTTGCGCGACGATTCATCGCTGAAGATCGCCAGGGCATTGTGATGGTTGGCAATCGCGGCCGTCACGTGTTCTGGCAGGCGCCAGGACTTGGCCGTGTAGTAACCGACCACCGCGTGATTGGTGTTGAACGCTTTGTTCTCGGTATCCACCACCCGGCACTCGGGGCCGGCATTGGCATAGGCCTGTTCCAGTACGCCCATGTAGTCAGGGAAACGCTGGAGCATCAGCGGTACGCCACAGTCGTGGAACAAGCCCAGGGCATAGGCTTCATCGCCAGCCTGGGTGCCGGTGCGCTTGGCCAGGGTCAGGCAAGTCATCGCCACGTCCTGGGCCGTATCCCAGAAACGGTTCAAGGTGACGATGGTTTCATCGTTCATCTCACCCTTGATCGACTGGGCGTTGATCAGGTTGATGATCGAACGGCTGCCCAGCAGATTCACCGCGCGCTGGATCGAGGCGATCTTGTTCGTCAGGCCGTAATAAGGCGAGTTGACGATTTTCAGCAACGAGCCGGAGAGGCCTGGGTCCTGGGAAATCAGCTTCGCGATCACCTCCAGATCCGGGTCCGGCATGTACTGCTCCATCTGCAAATCCACCATGATCTGCGGTTGAGCGGGCACGCTTATGCCTTGCAGGGACTGTTGGATCTGTTCGGGAGTCAGCTCTTGGGACATAAGTACACACTCAGGGTCAGGCGCAGATTCTAGCGTCTAAAAGCGGGATTCGACATGACAAATCGAGAGACAGGGCTTTATCGCGAGCGGACAGCCCCCTCGCCGCATGTCTACCGCTGACCCTGCATCCGTCCCAACACGCTATACTCCCGCTCTTTTTTCTGGAGCGACGTCATGTCCCTGCCTAGCCTGCGCCTCAAAGCCAACGCCGACCGTCGTCTGCGCAACGGTCATTTGTGGGTCTATAGCAACGAAATCGATGTAGCGGCGACCCCTTTGCACGGTTTCAAGGCCGGCGACCAGGCGATCCTCGAAGCCGCAGGTGGCAAGCCCCTGGGTATCGTGGCCATGAGCCCGAACAACCTGATCTGCGCCCGCCTGCTGTCGCGCGACATCAAGCTGCCGCTGGACAAGTCCCTGCTGGTGCATCGCCTGAACGTCGCCCTGTCGCTGCGTGATCGCCTGTTCGACAAGCCTTTCTATCGCCTGGTCTACGGCGACTCCGACCTGCTGCCAGGTCTGGTGGTCGATCGTTTCGGCGACATCCTGGTCGTACAGATCGCCTCGGCGACCATGGAAGCCCATAAAGACGACGTGATCGCGGCCCTGACCCAAGTGCTCAAGCCAAGCGGCATTCTGTTCAAGAACGACTCCGCTGCCCGTGATGCCGAAGGCCTCAATCGCTATGTCGAAACCGTCTTCGGCCTGGTGCCGGAGTGGGTTGCACTGGAAGAGAACGGCGTGAAATTCAAAGCGCCGGTCATCCAGGGCCAGAAAACCGGCTGGTTCTACGACCACCGCATGAACCGCGCACGCCTGGCGCCTTATGCCAAGGGCAAGCGCGTACTGGACCTCTACAGCTACATCGGCGGCTGGGGCGTGCAGGCTGCAGCCTTCGGCGCCAGTGAAGTGTTCTGCGTCGATGCGTCGGCCTTCGCCCTCGACGGCGTCGAGCGCAACGCCGCGCTGAACGGTTTCGCCGACAAAATGACCTGTATCGAAGGCGACGTCTTCGAAGCCCTGAAAGAGCTGAAAGCCAGCGAAGAACGTTTCGACGTGATCGTGGCCGACCCGCCGGCGTTCATCAAACGCAAGAAAGACATGAAGAACGGCGAAGGCGCCTACCGTCGCCTGAACGAGCAAGCCATGCGCCTGCTCAGCAAGGACGGCATCCTGGTCAGCGCTTCGTGCTCGATGCACCTGCCCGAAGATGACCTGCAGAACATCCTGCTGACCAGCGCCCGCCACCTGGATCGCAACATCCAGATGCTCGAGCGCGGCGGCCAGGGTCCGGATCACCCGGTACACCCGGCCATTGCCGAAACCCGCTACATCAAGAGCATCACCTGCCGCCTGCTGCCAAACAGCTGACAACCCCCCCTGTAGGAGCGAGCTTGCTCGCGAAAAACGCAAAGACACCGCGGGCAACCAGACACACCGCGTTATCGTTGACGTTCATCGCGAGCAGGCTCGCTCCTACAACAAACTCAGAAAGGGCCCACGCCCTTTCGCATTGACTTGCTTCTTCATCAAATCAATTCTCGTTCCCCCCTCACGGAACGAGCGCGTTGATGTATGCCGCACGCCAATGACGCCAACGAAAAGCCGTTAATCGTCCTGCTGCTGATGACCATGACCCTGCTGGGCGTATTCCCGCTGGACGTGGTTCTCCCCTCCTTTCCAGACCTGTCAGCCTCCTTCCGGATTTCGCCTTCCGAGGCAGCCCTGTCTGTCAGCCTGTTCGCCGTCAGCCTGGCGTTCTCCGTGATGCTGGTTGGCCCACTATCGGACATGTGGGGCCGCAAGAAGCTGTTGTTGGGCGGTATCGCCATCGCGGCCATTGGCGCGGCGGGATGCGCGGTTTCCAGCGAATACCGTTGGTTCCTGGGTTTTCGCGTGGTCCAGGCAATCGGCTGCGGGGCCTTCTCGCTGTCACAGGCACTGGTGCAGGATTTGTTCGAAGGCCATGAAAGGCAGCGACTGAGGATCTGGATGGTGACCGCCAGTGGCGTATTCATTTCGATTTCGCCGCTGCTCGGGACCTGGCTGCAATTGCAGCTTGGCTGGCAAGGCAGCTTTTACGTATTTGTCGCACTGGCCGTTTCAGCAGGGTCAAGCGCCTGCTGGCTGCTCAAGGAGCCCTCGGGTATCCGCACCGCTTCGCACGGCGGATTTTTCAGTGCCTACTGGCATGTCTGCTCGAATGCACGCTTCATGGCTTACTGGCTGATTTCGGCCCTGGCCTTCGCCTGCCATTTTTCGTTCATCGTGACGTCACCCACTATTTTCATGGAACACTTGGCCCTCTCACCCTATGAATACGCCTGGACGCTAATGCTGTACGGCGTTGCGTACGTGGGCGGCGGCGCAGTCGCCAACGCCTTGCAAGAACGCCTGCGAGGGCATACGCAGATCGTTGTTGGCCTGGGGCTGATCGCGGTTTCGGGTGTGCTGATGCTGTGGCTGATTCGCCACTTCGGCCTGTCTGTCGCTGCCGTGCTGGCATCCATGCTGATCTGCACCATCGGGACCACCATCACCAGGCCAGTCGTCAATAACAAGGCGATGAGCATCCACCCGCAATACGCCGGAACCTCGACTTCGGTCGGTGCCGTGCTGATCTTCATGGGTGGCGGCGTCATCAGCTTGGTGATCAATCTCGTGTCCGGGGACCTGACCACGACACTGGCCATTGGTTTTCTGACATTGAGTCTTGCGGGCCTTGGCCTGAATGCACTGATCAACCACAAGAATCAAAGGGCGCTGGACGGTGTATGACACCTGCCGGTCGTCATCCCGCACGCTCCGTATATGCCGGATCAACGCTTCACGGCATTCCCTCCTGACGCCAGCCGTGTAGAATCGCGACATTCATCGCCAGTCATCCCCCGGCGGGTTTATGAGCTCAAGCTGAAGCGCGCGGCGATCCCGCAAAGTTTTCGGCAACTTCCGGACACACGGCCATTTCTGAGTGTTCCAGACGTCAATAGAAGCTCACTTCCCTTTTGATACCTGATTTAGCCGCCCGGAGTGCTTCATGCCTGATTATCGCTCGAAAACATCCACCCACGGCCGCAACATGGCCGGCGCCCGCGCACTGTGGCGCGCAACAGGGATGAAAGATGACGACTTCAAAAAGCCGATCATCGCCATCGCCAACTCCTTCACCCAGTTCGTACCGGGCCACGTGCACCTCAAGGACCTGGGCCAACTGGTCGCCCGCGAAATCGAACGCGCTGGCGGTGTGGCGAAAGAATTCAACACCATCGCCGTCGATGACGGTATCGCCATGGGCCACGACGGCATGCTGTATTCGCTGCCGAGCCGCGAGATCATCGCCGACTCCGTCGAGTACATGGTCAATGCCCACTGCGCCGACGCGATTGTCTGCATCTCCAACTGCGACAAGATCACCCCTGGCATGCTGATGGCGTCCCTGCGCCTGAACATCCCGGTGATCTTCGTTTCCGGCGGCCCGATGGAAGCCGGCAAGACCAAACTCGCCTCCCACGGCCTCGACCTGGTCGACGCCATGGTGATCGCCGCCGACTCCAGCGCTTCTGACGAGAAAGTCGCCGAGTACGAGCGCAGCGCCTGCCCGACCTGCGGTTCGTGCTCCGGCATGTTCACCGCCAACTCGATGAACTGCCTGGTCGAAGCACTGGGCCTGGCACTGCCAGGCAACGGTTCGACCCTGGCCACCCACAGTGACCGCGAGCAACTGTTCCTGCAGGCCGGCCGCACCATCGTCGAACTGTGCAAGCGTTGCTACGGCGAGAACGACGAGTCGGTATTGCCGCGCAACATCGCCAACTTCAAGGCGTTCGAAAACGCCATGACCCTGGACATCGCCATGGGCGGTTCCACCAACACCATCCTGCACTTGCTGGCCGCTGCCCAGGAAGCCGAGATCGATTTCGACCTGCGCGACATCGACCGTCTGTCCCGTCACGTGCCGCAACTGTGCAAGGTCGCGCCGAACATCCAGAAGTACCACATGGAAGACGTGCACCGTGCCGGCGGGATCTTCAGCATCCTCGGCTCGCTGGCCCGTGGCGGCCTGCTGCACACCGACCTGCCGACCGTGCACAGCCGCAGCATGGAAGAAGCCATCGCCAAGTGGGACATCACCCAGACCACCGACGAAGCCGTGCACCACTTCTTCAAGGCCGGCCCGGCAGGCATCCCGACCCAGACCGCCTTCAGCCAGTCGACCCGTTGGGAAACCCTGGACGACGACCGTGAAAACGGCTGCATCCGCAGTGTCGAGCACGCCTACTCGAAAGAGGGCGGCCTGGCCGTGCTGTACGGCAACATCGCGCTTGATGGCTGCGTGGTGAAAACTGCGGGCGTCGACGAGTCGATCCACGTCTTCGAAGGCAATGCGAAGATCTTCGAAAGCCAGGACAGCGCCGTACGCGGCATCCTCGCCGACGAAGTGAAGGAAGGCGACATCGTCATCATTCGCTACGAAGGCCCGAAAGGCGGCCCGGGCATGCAGGAAATGCTGTACCCAACGTCCTACCTGAAATCCAAAGGCCTGGGCAAAGCCTGCGCCCTGCTCACCGACGGCCGTTTCTCCGGCGGCACCTCGGGCCTGTCCATCGGCCACGCTTCGCCTGAAGCGGCTGCCGGTGGCGCCATCGGCCTGGTGCAGGACGGCGACAAAGTGCTGATCGACATTCCGAACCGCTCGATCAACCTGTTGGTCAGCGACGAAGAACTGGCCGCGCGCCGGGTCGAGCAGGACAAGAAAGGCTGGAAGCCGGTGGAAGTGCGTCCACGTAAAGTGACCACGGCCCTGAAAGCCTATGCCCTGCTGGCGACCAGTGCCGACAAGGGTGCTGTGCGTAACAAGGCGATGCTCGACGGGCTGTAAGGCTTAACCGTCGAACAAAAAAATACCCCGCCAAGTGCGGGGTATTTTTTTGGGCAACACACGATCAACTGTAGGAGCGAGCTTGCTCGCGAAAAACCTGAGAGCACCACGGGGTGTCAGGCTTCCAGCGTTATCGTTGACGACCATCGCGAGCAGGCTCGCTCCTACAGAGAAGCAAATCCTTACTGGATTTCCTCAGGTTTGACGATCACCCAGTTCTTGTCCGCCGTCACCGCCAGCCCTTCCTTGGCCTGGGCCGCCGCGTTTTTGGCCATCATGCCCTGGATCTGGGTCATGTATTTATCCTTGCGGTTGACCCACAAGTGAATGCCGCCCTTGGCCACGTCGACCCCGTGGAACAGCATGTAGCCGTCACTTGTCGGGGTGTCACCGCCGACCAGCACCGGTTTTTTCCACTCGTCGATGTAGGTCAGGATCGCCGCGTGCTTGCCGGCCATCCAGGTCGCAGGTGTCCACAGGTACGGGGTCAGTTCGAGGCCGAGGTTGGCTTTCTCGTCATACTTGCCGGCGGTGATCTGCTTGCGCGCGGTGGTCAGTTCGCCGGTCTTGCGGTCCTTGAGCAGCGTGGTCACGCCGATCACGTTCTGCGGCTTGACGTTGTAGCCGTACTTCGGGTCGGCAGCGACCATGCGCACCAGTTCTTCGGAGGCGGCGGTCATCACGTAGACCTCGATGCCGTTCTCCATCAACTTGTTGTAGAGCTCTTTCTGGCCGGTGAAGATTTTCGGCGGATTGACGTCGAGGTTCTTGACCACGTCGCCATCGTAGTAAGTGGCCGGTACCGGTTTGCCGGAGGCCATCATCTCGTCGACATAGCCCTTGAGTTCTTGCAGCGTGAAGCCCGAGAACACCTGGGCAACCCATGGGTAGCAAACCATGTCGTCGACTTCGCAGAGGCGATAGTAGTAGCTGAACAGGCTTTCCTTGTGGTCGGCGGTGTCCTTGAACGGCATCAGTTTCAGGGAGGGATCAAGGGTCTCGCGGGTGATCAGACCCTTGTTTTCCATGAACGGCAGCAAGGACTCTTCGAGGTCGTAGCGGTAACTGGTGTTGTCCATGTCAAACACCGCGTAGTTACCCTTGTTGGCATTGGCCGCGATCATTGCGTCCAGTGCCTTGGCCTGATCGGCAGGCCAGTGTTTAAGATCCGTTGCAAACACTTGGCCCGCGAGGCCCAGGCAAAGTGCTGCTGCCAGAAATTTCGGTGCGAACTTCATCGGCATTTCTCCCTGATAGAAAGACATCGACGCTAACAAATAACTGTGACAGTCCTCGTCTGTCAGCGACCGCCAACGTACCTATCGCGCCAGTTGCTTCTCCGAGAGCGACACGCGCTTATTCCAAAAACGACAGTTACGAGATGTTTTTGATATTAATTCATTAGATATCAAGCTGTTAGGCTTGCCGGTTCGCAGCTGCCCCGCAAGGCAGTTGGCACATGTCTAATGGGAGTTCCAATGAATCTGCCGCTGATTCTGAATCTGGTGGTGTTCCTCGCCCTGCTCCTGGGCCTGGCACAAACCCGCCGCTCCAACTGGAGCCTGGCGAAAAAAGTCTTGCTCGCACTCGGCCTGGGCGTGGTATTTGGCGTAGCCCTGCACGCTGTCTACGGAACCGGTAACCCGGTGCTCAAAGCCTCGATCGGTTGGTTCGATCTGGTGGGCAATGGTTATGTGCAGTTGCTGCAAATGATCGTGATCCCGCTGGTGTTTGCCTCGATCCTCAGCGCCGTGGCCCGTCTGCACAATGCTTCGTCCCTGGGAAAAATCAGCGTCCTGACCATCGGCACGCTGCTGTTTACCACCGCCATCGCGGCGCTGATCGGCATCGGCCTGACCAACCTGTTCGGCCTGACCGCCGAAGGCCTGGTTGCCGGCACCCAGGAGTTGGCCCGCCTGCAAACCATCCAGACCGACTACGCCGGCAAGGTCGCCGACCTGAATGTGCCGCAGCTGTTGCTGTCGTTCATCCCGCAAAATCCGTTCGCCGATCTGGCGCGGGCCAAGCCGACATCGATTATCAGCGTGGTGATCTTCGCCGCATTCCTGGGGGTCGCGGCGCTACAACTGCTGAAGGATGACGTGGAAAAAGGTCAGAAAGTGATCAATGCCATCGACACCCTGCAAGCCTGGGTGACGCGCTTGGTACGCCTGGTCATGAAGTTGACCCCGTACGGTGTGTTGGCGCTGATGACCAAGGTGGTCGCCGGCTCCAACCTGCAGGACATCATCAAGCTCGGCAGTTTCGTGGTGGTGTCCTACATTGGCCTGGGCCTGATGTTTGTGGTCCACGGCGTGCTGGTGTCGGCCGCCGGGATCAATCCGCTGCGCTTTTTCCGCAAAATCTGGCCGGTGCTGACGTTCGCGTTCACCAGCCGTTCGAGCGCGGCGACGATCCCGCTGAGCATCGAAGCGCAGACCCGTCGCCTGGGCATTCCACAGTCCGTCGCCAGTTTCGCCGCCTCGTTCGGTGCGACCATTGGCCAGAACGGCTGTGCCGGCCTGTACCCGGCGATGTTGGCGGTGATGGTCGCGCCAACCGTGGGCATCAATCCGTTGGACCCGTTGTGGATCGCGACGCTGGTGGCGATTGTGACGCTGAGTTCGGCCGGGGTGGCCGGGGTGGGCGGTGGCGCGACCTTTGCCGCGCTGATCGTGTTGCCGGCGATGGGGTTGCCGGTATCACTGGTGGCGTTGCTGATTTCGGTCGAGCCGCTGATTGATATGGGGCGCACGGCGTTGAACGTGAGCGGTTCGATCACGGCCGGAGCGATTACCAGCCAGGTGATGCAACAGACGGATAAAGCGTTGCTGGATGCCGATGAGCACTCGGCGTTGGCGCACGCTTAAATGCTTTAGCGTCTGATCTGGCCTCATCGCCAGCAGGCTGGCTCCCACAGGGATTTTGGGTGTTCACACATTCTGTGTTTCACCTCAAACCCACTGTGGGAGCCAGCCTGCTGGCGATGCTTTTAGGCTTTTTCCCAGACTTCGAAGCTGTACGCCGGTTTGTCGCCTTCGGCCGGGTTCGGCACATTGGACACCAGCTTCCACTGGTTCAAATCAAACGCCGGAAACCACGCGTCTCCCTCCGGGCTCAACGCCACACGCGTCAGGTACAGGCGATCGGCCTGCGCCAACCCTTGCGCATACAACTGCGCGCCGCCAATCAGCATCAGCTCATCGACGCCTTGTGCCTTCGCCCATTCCTCGGCGCGAACCACAGCGGCCTCCAGCGACGGATAGACTTCCGCGCCTTCCAGCACCAGATCGGCCTGACGGCTGACCACGATGTTCAAGCGGCCCGGCAACGGACGACCGAGGGAATCCCAGGTCTTGCGACCCATGATGATCGGCTTGCCGAGGGTAGTGGCCTTGAAGTATTTGAAATCCCCTGGCAAGTGCCAGGGCATGCTGTTGTCGACGCCGATCACACGGTTTTCACCGAGGGCTGCGATCAGGCTGAGGGGGAGTGATTTAGTCATGCCGGCGAGGATACCAGAGGCTCGACTTCTCGCAACGTAGCCCCCCCCGACAAGCGCCACAGCGGTTATGCTCACGACTCAATCTAAGCGACGGGATGCCGCGTGACTGAACTGAATACCCTCTGGCTGACAGAAACCATCCGCCTGCGCGAAGCGCACGCCGGCCCTCTGGAGGATCTGGAAGCCAATCGCCTCGCCCGCAGCGCCGGCGGTGACTTGCCGACACGCATTCAACGCCGCGCCCTGTGGCTGGCCGAGCGCGATGGCCTGAGCGACGCGCTCAAACACTGGCTGCAAGGTGCGCGGCTGGCACTACTGGTATTGGCCGTGCTGGCCGTGATCAGTGGCGCCGGTCTGGCGTTTGCCGCCCTGGGTGACGGCCAGATGCCGGTCAATGTGTTCTGGGCCTTGGGCAGTTTGCTCGGACTGAACCTGATCCTGCTGCTGAGCTGGGCGTTGGGCCTGGTGTTTGCCGGCGAACATGGCGCCAGCCTCGGGCGCTTGTGGCTGTGGCTCAGCGAAAAGCTCGCCCGCGACGCCAAAGCCGCGCAACTGGCCCCGGCCCTGATCCTGATGTTGCAACGACACAAACTCAATCGCTGGGCCATCGGCGTCCTGGTCAACAGCTTGTGGTTGCTGGCGATGCTCAGCGCGCTGGTGATTCTGCTGACGCTGTTGGCGACCCGGCGCTATGGCTTTGTCTGGGAAACCACCATTCTCGGCGCCGATACCTTTATCACCGTGACCCAGGCCCTCGGTGCGCTGCCGTCCTTGCTCGGGTTCAGCGTGCCGACCGTGGAAATGATCCGCGCCAGTGGCGATGCCGCATTGAACATCGAAAGCGCCCGCCAGGCCTGGGCCGCCTGGCTGGTGGGCGTGCTGCTGGTCTACGGCGTTGTGCCGCGCCTGCTGCTCGCCGGGTTTTGTCTGTGGCGCTGGAAAACCGGCCAAGCGTCCTTGCACCTGGATTTGAACCTGCCCGGCTATGCGCAATTGCGCGAACGCTTGATGCCAACCAGCGAACGCCTGGGCATCAGCGATGCCGCGCCCGAGCAACTGCATCGGGTCGAAAGCGGTGTCAGCGACCAGCAAAGCGATGGCGCGCTGTTGGTGGCCATCGAACTGGACGACCAACGTCCGTGGCCGCCGCCACTGCCGAAGAATGTGAGTAACGCAGGCATCCTCGACAGTCGCGAGTCGCGGCACAAACTCCTCGAACAACTCGGCCGTTTCCCGCCTGCGCGCCTGGCCATCGCTTGCGATCCACGGCGTTCGCCGGATCGCGGCAGTCTGGCGCTGATCGCCGAACTCGCCCGCAGTGCCAGCGCCACGCGCGTCTGGTTGCTGCAAGCACCGCCCGGTGAGGCGCTGGACGCCGAGCGCCTTGGCGACTGGCACGTCGCGTTGCAACAACTGGAGCTGCCCTTTGCCGATTGCGCACCGCTCAATTGGCTGGAGACGGGTCATGACTAAACCGCTGAAGCTCGCCGTCGTCGGCCACACCAATGTCGGCAAGACCTCATTGCTGCGCACCCTGACCCGTGACGTCGGCTTTGGTGAAGTGTCCCATCGCCCCAGCACCACGCGACACGTCGAAGGCGCGCGCTTGTCGGTCGACGGCGAGCCCTTGCTCGATCTCTACGATACTCCTGGCCTGGAGGACGCCATCGCCCTGCTCGATTACCTCGAACGCCTGGAGCGCCCCGGCGAACGCCTCGACGGCCCGGCCCGGCTGGCACGCTTCCTCGAGGGCAGCGAAGCACGACAGCGTTTCGAACAGGAAGCCAAGGTGCTGCGGCAATTGCTGGCCTGCGACGCCGGCCTCTATGTGATCGATGCCCGCGAGCCGGTGCTGGCCAAATACCGCGACGAACTGGAAGTGCTGGCCGGTTGTGGCAAACCGCTGCTGCCGGTGCTGAATTTTGTCAGCAGCGCCAACCACCGCGAGCCGGCCTGGCGCGAAGCCCTGGCACGCCTCGGCCTGCATGCGCTGGTGCGTTTCGACAGCGTCGCACCGCCCGAGGATGGCGAACGCCGACTCTATGAAAGCCTCGCGCTGTTGCTCGAACACGCCCGCCCGCAGCTGGAGCGCTTGATTGCCGATCAACAGGCTCAACGCCGGGCACGCCAGCAGAGTGCGGTGCGCTTGATCGCCGAGTTGTTGATCGACTGCGCTGCGTGCCGACGCAGCGTGGCCAGTGATGCCGAACAGGAACAACAAGCCATCGGCGAATTGCGCAAAGCCGTGCGTCAACGGGAACAGCGCTGCGTCGAAGCCTTGCTCAAGCTCTACGCTTTCCGCCCACAGGATGCGGCGGCCAGCGATCTGCCGCTGCTCGATGGTCGCTGGGGCGATGACCTGTTCAACCCCGAAACCCTCAAGCAATTGGGCGTGCGGGTCGGCGGTGGAATCGCAGCCGGCGCCGCCGCTGGAGCTGGGGTCGATTTGCTGGTCGGCGGCCTGACCCTGGGCGCAGCGGCACTGGCCGGGGCCATCGCGGGGGGTGCCCTGCAAACCGCCCGCAGTTACGGCAGCCGGTTGTTGGGCAAGATCAAGGGGCAGCGCGAACTGACTGTCGATGACAGCGTGCTGCGATTATTGGCGCTACGCCAACGGCAGCTGCTGCAAGCGCTGGACGCACGAGGGCACGCGGCGATGGACAGCATTCAAGTGGCCACACCCCAGGACAAGACCTGGCGCGAGGGCAAACTGCCGGAAGCCTTGAACAAGGCGCGGGCCTATCCGCAGTGGTCGTCGCTCAATCCCCATGGAAAGTTGAATCAGGCGGAGCGGCAGGAGCAGATCGAAGTCTTGGCAAAAGATTTATAGCGTCTGGTCTGACGCCATCGCGACTCGGTGCCAACGGTTTACGCCGCCAACAACCGCGATGCCTTGTCCTTCAATACCGCCAGATCAATGACCGGCACATCTATCTCCTTGGCCTGTTCATCCCAGTGGCGCATGCGCAGGCTGATTTCGCACAGAGGATCCCGTTCAAACGCCTCAGCCTGCGCCTCGGTCATCACCCCGCCCTGATACTCCAGCGTCCGGCGACTGGCTTCGCTCAAGCGCTCGTAGTACCCCGGCTCCTTGAGCGTCAGATAACGCTTGGCCTGAACGTGATACTCCACCAGGCGCGCCATGCGCTCGCTGAAGCCAGCACTGCGCAAGTAATCGGCGCCCAACCGTTCATGGCTGACCACGCCGAAGCCGCCCATGTTCTCCGCGTCTTCGCTGCAGATATGCCCGATATCGTGAAAGAACGCCGCCAGCACCACTTCGTCATCGAAGCCTTCGGCCAGCGCACACTGCGCGGCCTGGGACATGTGCTCGATCTGCGACACCGGCTCGCCGATGTAATCGCTGTCGCCAAAGCGCTCGTACAACCCGAACACTTCAGCGATCACTTGCTCATGACGCGCCATCAGATTTCTCCCAGAACAGTGGCCACGTTGCGCTCGGCCATCGCGGGCCCGACGCTCATGCCGACGCCGGTGTGCATCAACACCACACTCAGACCATCAGCCGGGCGCAGGAACGAAAACGGCCCCGGCCCCCGTGAACCATAGACACCCTGCCAGCGCTCAACCACTTGCACCTTACAGCCCAGCGTCTGCTCAGCCAGGCCGATCATCCAGTCGTCGACCTGCTCGGCATTGAAGGGCGATGGATCGCGGCCGTAATGATGGGAATCGCCGATGATCAGCTCGCCATAAGGCGTCGGGCTGATCAGCAGGTGAATGCCGTTTTCGTGCAGATGCGGTGCGTCCCGCAGGATCTCCGCCCGCACCGCCGCGGCTTCCGGCAGGTCGGAGAAGGCGCCGTAATGCACGCCACTCAAACCGGTGAGCAAGGCGTGTTGCAGGTTCAGGTTGATTTGCGGTCGGGCGCGGAGCATTTGCAGGCGGCAGATTTGCGGATCGAGCTCGGCGATCTGCTCGGCCAGCAAGGTCTGATAATCGTGGCCGGAACAGACAATGATCTGCTCGGCACTGAAGCTGCCGGCCGTGCTGTGCAAGCGACCCGGCTCGATATCACGCACCAGCGTGGAAAAGTGGAACTCGACGCTCAGGTCGCGGCGCAGGAAATCGATCAGCGCCGGAATCGCCTCGCGCGAATACAGTTGCTGGTCGTCCATGCCGTGCAACGCGGCGCGGTGGTGGCGAAATTGGCCGCCGTACAGATCACGCAATGCAGCACCGCGCAGCAATTCGACGCGGTAGCCGTGTTCAACGGCGCGGCCCTCGCAGAAGGCTTCAAGCAACTGTTCTTCCGCCTCGGTGCGGGCGAACAGGTACGAGCCATTGCGCTTGAGTTGCAGGCCGGCGAGTTGCGCCCAGTCACCCCAGATGCCGCGACTGGCGCGGGCCAGCTCCAGCATCGGACCCGGCGGTTGGCCGGTGACCAGGGCCTGGCCGAAGTTACGCACCGAAGCACCGACCGGCGTTTCGCTGCGCTCAAAAACGGTGACCTTGAGACCGCGTTTGGCGGCGGCGTAGGCGTGGGACAAACCCAGGATGCCAGCGCCGACGATCAGCATGTCGTTGTGTTGTGTCATGTAGATTTTCCCTGAATGGGAGACCGCTATCGCTAGCAGGCTAGCTCCCACAGGAAATCGGGGGTGTTCACAAAGTTTGTGTCCACTGAAGATCCAATGTGGGAGCTAGCCTGCTAGCGATGAGGCCCTGTCAGCCGATGAAGATTACTTGGCCACGACTTTCTCGGACTTGCCGTCATAACGCTTGCGCCATTCGGTCAGGATCTCGTCGCGATTTTTCGAAGCCCAGGCGAAGTCGTTCTTGATCAGGCGCTGTTCGTAATCCGCTGGCAGTTCAGTCTGCGGCTTGGCGATGCCCGGTTGTGCGAGGACGGCGAAGTTCTCTTTGTAGAGCTCCATGGCCTCAGGGCTGGCGGAGAAGTCCGCGAGTTTCTTCGCTGCGTCTTCGTGTGGCGTGCCTTTGATCACAGCGGTGGCTTCAATTTCCCAGCCCAGGCCTTCTTTCGGCAGGATGATGTCCAGCGGCGCGCCCTGACGTTTCAGCTGAACGGCCGGGTATTCGAAGGAAATACCGATCGGGAATTCACCGGCGGCCGCCAGTTTGCACGGCTTGGAGCCGGAGTGAACGTACTGGCCGATGTTCTGGTGCAGGCCATCCATGTAGGCCCAGCCTTGCTTCTCGCCGAAGGTTTGCAACCAGGCGCTGACGTCGAGGAAACCGGTGCCGGACGACGCCGGGTTCGGCATGACGATCTTGCCTTTGTACTCAGGCTTGGTCAGGTCCTGCCAGCTCACTGGCTTGCTCAAGCCCTGTTTCTCGGCTTCGACGGTGTTGAAGCAAATGGTCGCGGCCCAGACGTCCATGCCGACCCAGGCTGGCGGGTTGGCGGCGTCGCGGTAGTTGCCGCCGATCTTGCCCAGGTCCTTTGGCGCGTAGCTTTGCAGCATGCCTTGCTGGTCGAGGATCGCCAGGCTCGAAGCGGCCAGACCCCACACGGCATCGGCCTGTGGCCGGGCTTTCTCGGCGAGCAGTTTGGCGGTGATGATCCCGGTGGAGTCACGCACCCACTTGATTTCGACGTCCGGGTTAGCTTTTTCGAAAGCGGCCTTGTAAGCGGTCAACTGTTCGGCTTCGAGGGCGGTGTACACCGTCAACTCGGTTTTCGCCGCGAAGGCGTTCAGGCTGAAAGCGGTGAGGACAGCAGCGGCCAGGGCCATAGGCTTGAACATGATCTTTTCCTGTTTTTGAGTTGAGGGGGTTGTACGCAATCAGTGACCGGGCGCGGTCTGCCGCCAGGCCTGGGAACGGCGCAGCAAGCCGCGCGAAGCCCAGGCCAGGAGCAGGGACACGCCCGCCGAGGTGAACAGAATCAGGGTCGACATCGCCGCTGCGCCGCCGACGTTGCCGGCGTCATCCATGTTCAGCACCGCCACCGCCGCGAGGATGGTGTCGGGGCTGTAGAGGAAGATCGCCGCCGAGACGGTGGTCATGGCCGAGACGAACAGATAGCGCACGATGTCCAGCAGCGCCGGCAGGCAGATCGGCACGGTGACGCGCAGGTAGTGCCGGTACAGCGGCGCCTTGAGCGACAGCGCGGCGGCTTCGAACTCGACATCGAGTTGGCGCAGCGCGGTGGTGGCGGTCATTTGCGCGGTGGTCAAATAGTGAGCAATGGTGCAGACGATCAGCAGCGTCATGGTCCCGTAGAGCACATGCAGCGGGTTGCCGGTGAGGTTGAAGAAGAAAACATACCCCAACCCCAGCACCAGGCCCGGCACCGCCATCGGCACGAAACTGAGCATCCGCAGGGTCAGGTTCAAGCCGCGCTGGCCCTTGGTTTTTTCCATCAGGTAGGCGCCGGTGAAGATCAGCAGGCTGCCGATCAACGCGGTGCCCAGGGCCATCTTCAGGCTGTTGCCATAGGCCAGCCAGCCACCGCCGGCGGTTTCGTTGAACTGGTAATGATTGAGCGACAGCGACAGGTTGTACGGCCAGAATTTCACCAGCGACGAGAACACCGCCATGCCGAACACCAACAGCAACGCCGCGCTGATCAGCAGGACGATGGCCAGGTAGCAACCGTCGCGCCGCTTCGATGGCGCCGGCTTGAACACCTGGGCCCGCCCGCTCATGGCGTCGCCGTGACGACGGCGCAACCAGGCATCGACACCGAAACTGAACAGCGCCGGCAGCAGCAACACCATGCCGATCAGCGCACCGCGTCCGAACTGCTGCTGGCCGACGACGGCCTTGTAGGCTTCCAGAGCCAGCACTTGATAGTCGCCACCGACCACCACGGGCACGCCGAAGTCGGTGATGGTCAGGGTGAACACCAGGCAGAACGCGGCGAACACGGCCTGACGCGTCGCCGGCCAGGTGATGCTGCGAAAGGCTTTTGCCGGGCTCGCGCCCATGCTGGAAGCGGCATCGAACAGCCGCGCATCCGCCAGGGACAAGGCCGACAGTAAAATCATCAGCGCGTGTGGGAAGGTGTAGATCACCTCACCCAGAACGATGCCCCAGAAGCCATAGATGTTGTCCGAGAGCAGGCTACGCAACAGGCCTTGATTGCCGAACAGGTAAACCAGCGCGATCCCCGGCAGCATCGACGGCGCCATCAAGGGCAGCAGGGAAATGGCGCGCCAGATGCCTTTGGCCGGGATCAAGGTGCGTTGCAGGGCGTAGGCAAACAGGTAGGCCAGCGGTACGACAATGGCCGCGACGCTGAGGGAAACTTTCAGGCTATTGCCCAACAACCAGTGGAAATTGTCGCTGGTCACCAACTCCCTGGCAGCGACCCAACCACCGCCCTGCCCGGCCTCAGCACTGAACCCGCGCCAGAAAATCGCCAGCAACGGCATCAACACCGCGACGCCCAGCAACACCAACAGAAGGACTTTGCCGCCGACCACAAACAACCGATCGCCGATCTCGGCACGGGAGGTCTGCCGCACCTGCTTGTGTGGCAGAGGCAGCGCGATATTGGCGCTCATCAGGCGAAGACCTGCAGGCTGCGCGGTGGTAAGGCGACCATGATCTGTTGCGAGCCCAGACGCGGCATGGCTTCCGGCGCCAGTTCGGCCAGCAGCGCGTGCCCCGGAAGCTGATCGAGCTCGAAGCTCATGCGGCAGCGATTACCGAGGAAGGTGATTTCGCGAACCTTGGCCGGGAACAGGTTTTCTTCGTGCACCGGCGGGTTGACGTTGATCGCTTCGGGGCGGCAGAACAGGCGGCCCGAAGCGCTTTTGGCGCTGCCGTCGGCCAGGCGCATGTTCATGCCGCCGACCTGGGCGTGACTGTCGCTGCTGCGATGGAATGGCAGCCAGTTACCCTGGCCGACGAACTCCGCCACGAACGGCGTGGCCGGGCGGTTGTAGATTTCCTGTGGCGTGGCGTATTGCTCGACCTTGCCGTTGTTCATCACGGCAATGCGGTCAGCCATCAGCATGGCCTCATCCTGATTATGGGTGACCATCAGGGTGGTGATGCCGAGGTTGCGTTGCAGTTGGCGCAGCTCCGTGCACAGATGCTCGCGGACTCGAGCGTCGAGGGCCGACATCGGCTCATCCAGCAGCAACAGTGACGGTGCCGGCGCCAGGGCACGAGCCAGGGCAACGCGTTGCTGCTGGCCACCGGACAACTGGCCTGG
The DNA here is from genome assembly GCF_058792515.1 of Pseudomonas sp. MT92. NCBI lineage: Bacteria > Pseudomonadati > Pseudomonadota > Gammaproteobacteria > Pseudomonadales > Pseudomonadaceae > Pseudomonas > Pseudomonas sp. MT92. The sequence continues at coordinate 312,816 of NZ_JBXAFA010000001.1, read as the reverse complement.
GTACTTTTTCTCACTGCCGCTCAGGCCGACCAGTTCCAGCATCTGACCGACCCGGCGGCGCACTTCATCGCGACCACTGCCGGCGAGGCCGTAGGCAATGTTCGCTTCGACGGTCAGATTGGGAAACAACGCGTAGGACTGAAACAGAATGCCGTAGTCCCGGGCTTGGGGCGCCAGGTGGGAAACGTCGCGATCACCCAGGTACAACTCGCCGCTGTCCTGCTTTTCCAGACCGGCAATGCAGCGCAGCAAGGTGGTTTTGCCACAGCCCGACGGGCCGAGCAGGCACACCAGCTCACCGGCCGCCACATCGAGGGAAACGTTATCCAGCGCAGTGAACGCACCAAAGCGTTTCTGGACACCACGCACTTTCATGGGCGCGCCCGGGTTGGTCAGGGCAGTTGCGATCGAGTTGTTCATGGACGGACCTCATCTGGCAGATGAGCGCCATCCTAGAGTTGTAATGAGTCCGTCATGTGGCAGTGAGGCCAAAACGGCCGATAGTGGTATTCGAGGATTTTGGTTCAGGTGATGTGTTGTCCGGGCCGACGTCTTCGCTGGCAAGCCAGCTCCCACAAGGTTTCGCATTCCCCCTGTGGGAGCGGGCTTGCCCGCGATGAGGCCGGGACAAGCAATAGAGATTTCAGGCCGGAGACATTTCCTGCGCCAGCCCCAGAAATGCCGCCGGCAACCGCGCGCTTTTCCGCTCTTTAAGGCAGTACAAATACTCGGGGATCTGCGGTGCGTTCTCGATGGTCAGCACCCGTAACTGCGGATCATGGGGGACTTCCTGGCGGGCAATGATGCTGATGCCGATGTTGCGCAGCACCGCCTCACGGATCGACTCGCGACTGCCAATCTCCAGCAACGGCCCAAAGGACACGCCCGCGCCAGCCAGCAGCTCTTCGGTCAGTCGACGGGTGGTCGAGCCCGGCTCACGCATCAGCAAGGTATGCCCCGCCAGTGCACTGAGCGGTACATGATCGTGCACCGCCAGCGGATGACTTCGATGCACCGCCAACACCAGCGGATCACTGCCAAGCACCCGGCGAATCAACCGCGCATCCTCCAGCAGTTGCGAGGAGGCCGCGACATCGACCCGGTACTCCTCAAGCGCTTCCAGTACTTGTTGCGAGTTGCCGATTTCCACTGACACTTCCACTTGCGGCAAACGCTCACGAAAGGTCTTCACCAGATCGAGGATGTAGTAAGGCGCCGTGGCCGCGATGCGCAGCGTGCCTTGAACCTGGCCGCTGTTGCGCAGGAAAAACTCGATGTCGGCTTCCTGCTGCATCAGCGCCTTGACCATCGGCAACAGCCGCGCGCCCTCGTCGCTGACGCTGAGGCGGCGGCCGCCACGGTAGAACAGTTCTACTGAGTACTGACTCTCGAGGTTGCGAATCTGCGTCGTCACCGTCGGTTGGCTCAGGCCGAGCTTTTTCGCCGCCAGGGTAATGCTGCCCAGGCGGGCCACCATGTAAAAAGCCTTAAGCTCGGCACTCAGCACACCCGCCCCTCTCCTTCTACTTGCGCAACAGGCGCAAACCGTTGAACACCACCAACAGACTAACGCCCATGTCGGCGAACACCGCCATCCACATGGTGGCGAGTCCGGCGAAGGTTACCCCAAGAAAGACCGCTTTGATGACCAATGCCAACGCGATGTTCTGTTTGAGGATGCTCGAGGTTTGCCGTGACAGGCGAATGAACGCCGGAATTTTGCGCAGATCGTCGTCCATCAGGGCGACATCAGCGGTTTCGATAGCAGTATCGGTACCAGCGGCGGCCATGGCGAAGCCGATTTCCGCCCGGGCCAGTGCCGGCGCATCGTTGATTCCGTCGCCGACCATTGCGACGCGATGGCCCTGTGCATAAAGCGCTTCAATGGCTTGCAGTTTGTCGGTCGGCAACAGGTCGCCTTTGGCTTCGTCGATACCGACTTGAGCCGCAATGGCCTGGGCGGTGTGCACGTTGTCGCCCGTGAGCATCAGGGTTTTGATGCCCAGCTCATGCAGTTGCCGGATCGCTTCACGGCTGGAGTCTTTCACTGTGTCGGCCACGGCGAACAGGGCCAGGGGGCCGGACTGGTCGAGTAACAGCACCACGGATTTGCCCTGTTTTTCCAGCGCGAAGAGTTTCTCTTCCAATTCAGGCGAGCAGAGATTCAGCTCTTCCACCAAGCGGTGGTTACCCAGGTAATAAACCTGTCCGCCCACCTCGCCGCGCACCCCACGACCGGCCAAGGCCTCGAAGTTATCCACAGTCAGCGGCGCGAGCTGTTTATCCACAGCCGCGTTGGCGATGGCCAGAGACACCGGGTGATCCGAGCGACCGGCCAGCGCCGCCGCAAGGGCCGGGGCCAACGCTGCGGCAACGGGATCGAGTGACAGGTAATCGGTCTGCACCGGTTTGCCGTGGGTGATGGTGCCGGTCTTGTCGAGGGCCAGGTAATCGAGCTTGTGACCACCCTCCAGATAAACGCCGCCCTTCACCAGAATGCCTTTGCGCGCCGCCGCCGCGAGGCCGCTGACGATGGTCACCGGGGTTGAGATCACCAGGGCGCACGGGCAGGCCACCACCAGCAACACCAGTGCGCGGTAGATCCAGTCGAACCATAGCGCGCCCATGAACAACGGCGGGATGACCGCCACCGCCAGGGCCAGAATGAACACGGCCGGGGTGTAGATTTTTGAAAACTGGTCAACGAATCGTTGGGTCGGCGCCCGCGCGCCCTGGGCCTGCTCCACGGCGTGGATGATCCGCGCCAGGGTCGAATTGTTGGCGGCGGCCGTCACGGCGTACTCCAGGGAGCCGGCCTGGTTGATGGTGCCAGCGAACACTTTATCGCCGACGGTTTTCTCCACCGGCAGACTTTCGCCGGTGATCGGCGCCTGATCGATGGTCGACGTGCCGGACAGCACCTCGCCGTCCAGGCCGATGCGCTCACCGGGGCGTACGCGCACCCGTGCACCGAGCTCGATGGTTTTGACGTCCTGTTCGACCCAGGTGCCGTCAGCCTGCTGCACCGTGGCCCGCTCCGGGGTCATCTGCATCAAGCCGCCGATGGCGTTGCGCGCGCGGTCGAGGGATTTGGCTTCGATCAACTCGGCCACGGTGAACAGGAACATCACCATGGCCGCTTCCGGCCACTGCCCGATGAGGATCGCGCCGGTCACCGCGATACTCATCAACGCGTTGATGTTCAGGTTGAGGTTCTTCAGGGCGATCCAGCCCTTTTTATAAGTGCCCAGCCCGCCGCTGAGGATCGACACCAGCGCAATGATAGCTACCACCCAGTTCGGCGCGGCGCCGGTGAAATGAATGACTTCGGCCAGCAATGCGCCCACGCCAGACAGCGCCAAGGGCCACCAGGGCTTTTTCTCGACGGCCGGGGCTGGCGCTTCAACGCCCTGCTCCAGCGGCTCGGCCTGCATGCCGAGGGACTTGATGGCATCGATGATCGGTGCGGTGTTCGGCAGGTCGTGGGTCACGCCCAACACCCGGTTGATCAGGTTGAATTCCAGCTGCTGCACACCCGCCAGCTTGCCGAGCTTGTTCTGGATCAGTGTTTGCTCGGTCGGGCAGTCCATCGCTTCAATGCGGAAACTGCTCAGCCGCGCGCCAGCCGTCGGCGTTTCGCTCAACTTGACCAGCGACGGTGCCGCCACTTTGGCCGAACAGCAGGAATCGCCGTGACCACCATGCTCATGCTTCTGCACAGGCTGCAGCTTGTGGCTGTGATCGTGATCGTGATCGTGATCGTGATCGTGATCAGTCTCGGGTTTGTGGGTGTGAAGGGAATCGCTCATTGGGTCGCGTCCATGAAGGTGCCTGTTGCCAAGTAAAGACCCTGTAGCCACTATAGGGTCAAGCACCCATTTGGAGATTGCCGTCATGAAGATCGGAGAACTGGCCAAACTCACCGACTGCGCCGTGGAGACCATCCGCTACTACGAGCGCGAAAACCTGCTGCCGGAGCCGGCCCGCAGCGACGGCAACTACCGCGTCTACACCCAGGCCCACGCCGAGCGCCTGACCTTCATCCGCAATTGCCGCACCCTCGACATGACCCTCGAAGAAATCCGCAGCCTGCTGGCTTTGCGCGACAGCCCGCAGGATCAGTGCGAAAACGTGAATGCGCTGATCGACGAACACATCCACCACGTCAAGGCGCGGATCGACGGGCTGCTCGCGCTACAGGCACAACTGCTCGACCTGCGCCAACGCTGCGGCGAAGGGCCGGATATCGATCAGTGCGGGATTTTGCAGCGGCTGGAGGTGAGTGGCGGGGTGGTGGCCACGGAGGTTGAGCATTCACATGTGGGCCGTAGCCACGGCCACTGAAAACACCGCTGATCCTGTAGGAGCGAGCCTGCTCGCGATGGATTCAGGGACGCCGCTTGGTATCGGGCTCCCCGCGTTATCGTTGACCACCATCGCGAGCAGGCTCGCTCCTACAGGGGTACAGCGTACGGCTTCAGACCGCCATCGGCGCCGTCATCGGCGGATGGTGCTCGTAGCCTTCCAGCGAGAAATCACTCGGCTCGACCAATTCGAGCCATTCCGGCTGGTACACACCCGTCTTGGCAAACTCCGGCACACGATCACTGATCACCAGTTTCGGCATCGGGAACGGCTCGCGCTTGAGCTGCTCGTTGAGCATGTCCAGGTGGTTTTCGTAGACGTGGGCGTCACCGATGAAATAGGTGAACCAACGCGGCGTGTAGCCGGTCAGGCGACCGATCAGGCTCAGCAGCGCGGCGCCTTCGGTGAGGTTGAACGGCGTGCCCAGGCCCAGGTCGTTGGAGCGGATGTAGAGGGTCAAGGAAATCTCTTTGGTCTCAACATTCGGGTGGAACTGGTACAGCAGGTGGCACGGCGGCAGGGCCATTTCATCGAGTTGGGCGACGTTCCAGCCGTGGAACAGGATGCGGCGGCTGCCCGGGTCCTTGATGATGGTGTCGACGCATTGACGAATCTGGTCGATGGCTTTGTACAGCACCACATAGGCCTGGCCGTCTTCTTCGCCTTCGGCGATCTGGCGGTAGCCTTGTTTCAGGGTCTGCTCGATGGCCGCCTGGTTGTTGACCGGGATCTGTTTGTACGCCGGCCACTTGCGCCATTGCACGCCATAGATCTCGCCGAGGTCGTCTTCGCCCTGACGGAACGGGTTGGCCAGCCACTGGGCGTTCTCGTTGGCGTTCTGGTCCCAGACCTTGCAGCCCAGGGCGCGGAATTCTGCCGCGTTGTTCACGCCCCGCAGGAAGCCACACATCTCGCCGATGGCGGATTTGAAGGCCATTTTGCGCGTGGTGATCGCCGGGAAGCCTTCCTTGAGGTCATAACGCAGCATCGCCCCAGGGAAGCTGATGGTGTTCACGCCCGTGCGGTTGGCCTGTTTGGTGCCGTTCTTGATGACGTGGGCGACCAGTTCGAGATATTGCTTCATGAGTTACCTGTGTCCTTGAACCCGGAGCCTTGGCTCCGGGGTTCGAATTTATACGGCTGCCGCTGGAGCTGCCGGCGCGCGGTGATACGCCAGCCAGATCAGGAACAGCCCGCCAACGATCATCGGCACGCACAGCACCTGGCCCATGGTCAGCCAGTTCCAGGCCAGATAGCCCAGTTGTGCGTCCGGCACGCGGACGAATTCGACGATGAAACGGAAGATGCCATAGAACAGCGCGAACATCCCGGAGACCGCCATGGTTGGCCGCGGCTTGCGCGAGAACAGCCACAGGATCAGGAACAGCGCCACGCCTTCGAGCGCGAATTGATACAGCTGCGACGGGTGACGCGGCAACTGCGCCGGATCGCTGAACGGCGGGAAGATCATCGCCCACGGCACGTCCGTCGGCTTGCCCCACAGCTCGGCATTGATGAAGTTGCCGATGCGCCCGGCACCCAGGCCGATCGGCACCATGGGGGCGACGAAGTCCATCAACTGGAAGAACGACTTGTTGTTCTTTTTACCGAACCACAAGGCCGCCAGCATCACCCCGATGAAGCCGCCGTGGAACGACATGCCGCCCTTCCACACCTCGAAAATCAGCGTCGGATTGGCCAGGTACGCACTCAGATCGTAGAACAACACGTAGCCCAGGCGGCCGCCGACGATCACCCCCATCGACATCCAGAACACCATGTCGGAGAGCTTTTCCTTGGTCCAGGTCGGATCGAAGCGGTTCATCCGCCGCGACGCCAGCAGCCAGGCGCCGCCGATGCCGATCAGGTACATCAGACCGTACCAGTGGATTTTCAGCGGACCGATGGCCAGGGCCACCGGGTCGATCTGCGGGTAAGGCAGCATTGCGACTCCTCGTTAGAGTTCAAATCTCAAAAATTCCCGGGCGACGCTGCCACCTCAGGATTAAGCCAGGATTGCGCTGTGCGTCAGAGCAAGAAGTTCAGGCCGACGCAGAACAGCAAAGCGGCAAACAGTCTTTTCAGCAACTTCGGCGACAGCTTGTGGGCCAAACGTGCGCCGATGCGGGCGAAAAACATGCTGGTCAGGGCAATGCCCAACAACGCCGGCAAATAAACAAAACCGAGACTATGGGCCGGCAACAATGGATCGTGCCAGCCCAGAATCATGAAAAATAATGCACTGGACAACGCAATCGGCAGGCCGCAGGCCGATGAGGTGGCCACCGCTTGCTGCATCGGTACACTGCGCCAGGTCAGGAACGGCACGGTCAGCGAACCTCCGCCAATCCCGAAAATCGCCGACGCCCAGCCAATCACACTGCCAGCCACCGTCAGACCGAATTTACCCGGTACCGTTCGGCTGGCCTTGGGTTTGAGGTCCAGCGCCAGTTGCGCAGCGATGACCAGGGCGAACACGCCAATGATCTTTTGCAGGTTTGGCCCGGAGATCGCTTCGGCGGTCACTGCGCCGAAACCGGCGCCGATCAGGATGCCAACGGTCAGCCAGACGAAAATCGGCCAACGCACGGCGCCACGTCGGTGATGCTCGCGAATGGCGTTGACCGAAGTAAAAATGATGGTCGCCAGGGACGTGCCGACTGCCAGGTGCGTGAGGATCGACGGATCGAACCCTTGCGCCTTGAAACTAAAGACCAGCACCGGGACGATAATGATCCCGCCGCCGACGCCAAACAGCCCGGCCAGCACGCCGGCACAGGCGCCGAGCGCCAGATAGAGCAGAAATTCCATGGTGCTTCACCACCCAACCCCAAAACCGGAGCGGCATGGTAACGGATGCATGGCCCCCGGCTCCACTGGATGGCGATGGATACCCGCACGATGACTGCGTAGAGTGAGCAAAAAACACACAAGGACCACCTTATGTGCCTGATTGTTTTCGCCTGGCGCCCGGGTCATGCCCAGCCATTGATCGTGGCGGCCAACCGCGACGAATTTTACGCCCGCCCCAGCCTGCCGCTGGCGCAGTGGTCCGAAACACCGCAGGTCCACGCCGGACGTGACCTGGAGGCGGGTGGAACCTGGCTCGGCATTGGCGCCAACGGGCGCTTTGCCGCGCTGACCAATATCCGCGATCCGCATCGACCACCCGGCCGCCGATCACGCGGTGAACTGGTGGCGCGCTTTCTCACCGGCGAACTGCCGATTGATGACTATTTAGACGACGTTGTCGCACGTTCGCCGGAATATGGCGGCTTTAACCTGCTGGTGGGCAACCTGCACGAGCTGTGGCATTTCAATGCCCGAGAGTCGGAAGCCGTCCTGCTGCAACCGGGAATCTACGGGGTGTCGAATGCCGGTCTGGATACACCGTGGCCGAAGCTGATCAAGGCGAAAGCGGCCCTGAGCAAAGTACTGGATGATCCCCAGCCTCAAGCATTGTTGAACTTGTTGAGCGATCCGCAAACGGCGCCCTTTGCCGAGCTGCCGGATACCGGGGTGGGACTGGCCACTGAGACGTTGCTGTCGAGCGTGTTCATTGCCAGCCAGAGTTACGGCACTCGGGCGAGTACGGCGCTGATTGTGCACGCGGACGGTTCGCGGCATTTGGTCGAAAGGAGTTTCGGGCCCTATGGCGGACATTTGGGCGAGATAGAGATCAGGCTTTAATTTTGTATTACATGGACAGGCCCCATCGCGAGCAAGCTCGCGATGGGGCGGTCAGTGTTTCAGAGGGTTTTGACCGACGCCGGATTGATCATCCGCGACAACCCAAGGTTCTTCAGCGCCAGTTGCAGCGAGCTGTGGATCACTTGCGGGTTGTCGATGGTCATCAGCTCGGCCAGCAATTCCTTGGCCTTGCTCAGGTTGATCTGGCGCAGCATCCACTTCACTTTCGGCAAGTTGGTGGCGTTCATCGACAGGCTGTCGAAACCCATGGCCATCAACAGCACCGCCGCCGCCGGGTCACCGGCCATCTCACCGCAGATACTCACCGGCTTGCCTTCGGCATGGGCATCGCGCACCACGTTTTGCAGTGCTTGCAGTACCGCCGGGTGCAGGTAGTCGTAGAGATCGGCCACCCGTGGGTTGTTACGGTCCACGGCCAGCAGGTACTGGGTCAGGTCGTTGGAGCCGACAGACAGGAAGTCCACCTGCCGCGCCAGTTCCCTGGTCTGGTAGACCGCCGCGGGTATCTCGATCATCACGCCAATGGGCGGCATCGGCACGTCGGTGCCTTCGTCGCGCACTTCACCCCAGGCCCGGTGAATCAGGTGAAGGGCTTCTTCGAGTTCATGGGTGCCGGAGATCATCGGCAGCAGAATTCGCAGGTTGTTCAAGCCTTCGCTGGCCTTGAGCATGGCGCGGGTCTGGACCAGGAAGATTTCCGGGTGGTCGAGCGTCACGCGAATGCCGCGCCAGCCGAGGAACGGGTTGTCTTCCTTGATCGGGAAGTACGACAGCGCCTTGTCGCCGCCGATGTCGAGGCTGCGCATGGTCACCGGTTGCGGATGGAACGCAGCGAGTTGCTCGCGGTAGATCGCCAGTTGTTCTTTTTCGCTGGGGAAGCGCTGGTTGATCATGAACGGCACTTCGGTGCGGTACAGGCCAACGCCTTCGGCCCCGCGCTTCTGTGCTCGCGCCACATCGGCCAGCAGGCCGGTGTTGACCCACAGCGGCATGCGGTGGCCATCAACCGTCACGCACGGCAGATCGCGCAGGGCATCGAGGCCCAGCGCCAGTTGTTTCTCTTCCTCGACCACATCGGCGAACTGCTTGCGCAGCACATCGCTCGGGTTGGTGTAGACCTCGCCGTGGTAGCCGTCGACGATCATCTGGATGCCGTCGACCTTGGAGTACGGCAGGTCGACCAGGCCCATCACCGTCGGGATACCCATGGCGCGCGCCAGGATCGCCACATGGGAGTTACCCGAACCGAGTACCGAGACCAGACCCGCCAGCTTGCCTTCCGGCACCTCGCCGAGCATGGCCGGCGTCAGTTCTTCGCTGACCAGAATGGTGTTGTCGGGGTAGACCAGGGTTTGCTGACGCTCTTCCTGCAGGTAAGCGAGCAAGCGCCGACCCAGGTCCTTGACGTCCGAGGCGCGCTCACGCAGGTAGGCGTCGTCCATCAACTCGAAACGGTTGACGTGATCGGTGACCACCTGACGCAACGCGCCCTGGGCCCACTGACCGGTCTTGATCACGGTGGTCACTTCACTGCCGAGCGCCGCGTCGTCGAGCATCATCAGGTAGACGTCGAACAGGGCGCGCTCTTCGGGACGCAACTGGGTGGCGAGCTTGGCGGACAATGCGCGCATGTCGGCGCGCACACCCTCGATGGCGGTCTTGAAAAGCCCCAGCTCGGCGTCGATGTCGATGATGGTTTTGTCGGGCACCACATCCAGATCGGCCGGAGGCAGCATGACCACTGCCGTACCGACCGCCGCGCCCGGCGAACCCGGTACGCCGACGAACTTGGCTTCCTGAATGCCTTTGCCCTGACGGCCCAGGCCACGGATCGAACCGGTGGCCTCGGCGTGGGCGATAACACCGGCGAGCTGCGCACTCATGGTCACGAGGAAGGCTTCTTCACCCTCATCGAACTGGCGGCGTTCTTTTTGCTGAATGACCAACACGCCGACGACGCGACGGTGGTGGATGATCGGCGCCCCGAGGAACGAGGCGTAGCGCTCTTCGCCGGTTTCGGCGAAATAGCGGTAGCGCGGGTGATCCGCGGCATTTTCGAGGTTCAGGGGTTCTTCACGCGTGCCGACCAGGCCGACCAGACCTTCATTGGGCGCCATGCTGACCTTGCCGATCGAGCGCTTGTTCAAGCCCTCGGTGGCCATCAGCACGAAACGGTTGGTCTCGGGATCAAGCAGGTAGACCGAGCAGACCTGGCTGCCCATGGCCTCTTTGACGCGCAACACAATAATCCCCAACGCCGCCTTGAGATCCTTGGCGGAGTTAACTTCCTGGACGATCTTGCGCAGCGTATTGAGCATGGCTCGGGGTCGAACTCCGTCGTCAGTCGCGCGCTAAAAGGCGCGGGGCAAGCTCTTTGAGGGCGCGTCGATACACCTCGCGCTTGAATGTCACAACCTGGCCCAACGGATACCAATAGCTGACCCAGCGCCAGCCATCGAACTCCGGTTTACCGGTCAAATCCATCCGCACCCGCTGCTCATTGGAGATCAGGCGCAGGAGAAACCATTTCTGCTTCTGGCCGATGCACAGCGGTTGGCTGTGGGTCCTGACCAGACGTTGCGGCAAACGATAGCGCAACCAGCCCCGGGTGCAGGCGAGAATTTCAACATCTTCGCGCTCCAGGCCCACTTCTTCGTTCAACTCGCGGTACAAGGCGTCTTCCGGCGTCTCCTGGGGGTTGATTCCACCTTGGGGAAACTGCCAGGCATCTTGATTGATACGGCGAGCCCATAGCACCTGTCCGGCATCATTCGTGAGAATGATCCCGACATTAGGACGGAAACCATCGGGGTCGATCACGGCAACAACCTCGCAAACGCATGTCGTCGCATTGTTCCACAAAGGTCGTGAAGGCAGCAACGCGCCGGCCTACCTTATGTGCACTCTTGTGAAAAGTCCGTATTCTGGACGCCTTTCTACAGACTTTTCAGCGAGTAACTGCAATGCGGCTGGCTTTATTCGACTTGGACAACACCCTTCTGGGCGGCGACAGCGACCACGCGTGGGGCGATTACCTGTGTGAGCGCGGCTTCCTCGACGCCGTGGCCTACAAGACACGCAACGACGAGTTCTATCAGGATTACCTGGCTGGCAAGCTGGATAACGACGCCTACCTGAATTTCTGTCTCGAGGTCCTCGGCCGCACCGAAATGGCCACGCTGGATCAATGGCACAACGACTACATGCGCGATTGCATCGAGCCGATCGTACTGCCCAAGGCGATTGAATTGCTGGGCAGGCACCGCGACGCCGGCGACAAGCTGGTGATCATCACCGCCACCAACCGCTTCGTGACCGGACCGATTGCCGCACGCCTGGGCGTGGAAACCCTGATCGCCACCGAATGCGAGATGGTCGACGGCCGTTACACCGGACGCAGCACAGACGTGCCGTGCTTCCGTGAAGGCAAGGTGACGCGATTGAATCGTTGGCTGGAGGAGACTGGGCATTCGCTGGAAGACAGCTACTTCTATAGCGACTCGATGAATGATCTGGCGTTGCTGGAGCAGGTGGCGAATCCGGTGGCCGTCGATCCGGACCCCAACCTCCATGCTGAAGCCCAAAAGCGTGGCTGGCCGGTCATCAGTCTGCGCGACTGACCGATGACCCCACTGTAGGAGCGAGCGTGCTCGCGATGGTCGTTAACGAAAACGCGGGGCACCTGATGCCCCGTTTTCGCGAGCAGGCTCGCCCCTACACTGGCTTGGCGCCCATCAATCCGGCAATGGCGATAAAACAGACAAAACTGAACAACGCCAGGGCAAAGGTGAATTTCCCTACGCCACCCGGCGTCTTGCGCAGCTTGTTCAGGCGCGCCAGCAGCCAGAACCACGCCAGCGCCGCCACGGTGTAGAGCACGCTCGACGCCAGCAGCCAGGTTTGCCCCAGCGGCCAGCCCACCAGGTGGACCATCCACCAGCCGGTAAACGGCATGCTCAGTAGCGCCAGCCCCATCAACAGCCAGACAAACACCCGCGGCCTTTGCAGGGTGCGACTTGCCGCCGTCGCATCACCGTTGCGCCGGGCCCGCCAGACCCAGATCCCCAAGCCCAATGCACCCAGCAGCAACACGACTGTCGCCACCAAGTGCGCCGCTTTCAGGGCAGTCAACGTTTCCATGGCTCGATTTCCTTATGACTTGCCCATCAGCGTAGCCGTTCAGCCGAGAAACAGCTTATAGGCCGGGTTGTCACTTTCGTCCCAGTACGGGTAGCCGATTTCCTCAAGCGCCGCAGGCACCAGATGACGCTCATCGTGAGGCACCTGCAGCCCGGCAACCACACGGCCGTCCGCCGCGCCATGGTTGCGGTAGTGGAACATCGAAATGTTCCAGCGCCCGCCGAGCTTGCTGAGGAAGTTGAACAATGCACCCGGACGCTCAGGGAATTCGAAGCGCAGGATCACTTCATCGACCACCTGGGCCGCACGACCGCCGACCATGTGGCGAATGTGCAACTTGGCCAGTTCGTTGTCGGTCAGGTCGATCACCGGGAAGCCTTGCTCGCTGAGGCTGGCAATCAGCGCACTGCGCGGGTCGGTTTCCGGGTGCGTCTGCACGCCAACGAAAATGTGCGCCTCGCTGCCGGTGTTGTAGCGGTAGTTGAATTCGGTGATCTGGCGCTTGCCGATGGCTTCGCAGAACGCCTTGAAGCTGCCCGGCTTTTCGGGAATCGTCACGGCGATGATAGCCTCGCGACCTTCACCCAGCTCGGCACGCTCGGCCACGTGGCGCAAACGATCGAAGTTGACGTTGGCGCCGGAATCGATGGCCACGAAGGTGTGCCCGGTGACGCCGTGCTGCTCGACGTACTTCTTGATCCCCGCCACGCCCAAGGCGCCGGCAGGTTCGGTGATCGAGCGGGTATCGTCGTAGATATCCTTGATCGCGGCGCAGATTTCGTCGGTACTGACGGTAATCACTTCATCGACATGGTCTTTGCAGATATCAAAGGTGTACTGGCCGATCTGGGCCACCGCGACGCCGTCGGCGAAGATGCCCACGGTCGGCAGCACAACGCGCTCACCGGCCGCCATGGCGGCCTGCAGGCAGTTGGAGTCGTCCGGCTCGACGCCGATGATCTTGATTTCGGGACGCAGGTATTTCACGTAAGCCGCGATACCGGCGATCAGCCCGCCACCGCCCACCGGGACGAAAATCGCGTCCAGGCGCCCTGGATGCTGGCGCAGAATCTCCATGGCCACCGTGCCCTGCCCGGCAATGGTGTGGGGATCGTCGTAAGGGTGGATATAGACGTAGCCTTTTTCATCGACCAGTTTCAGCGAATAGGCCAGGGCTTCCGGGAACGAATCGCCGTGCAGCACCACTTTGCCGCCACGGGAGCGCACGCCTTCGACCTTGATCTCGGGAGTGGTCTTGGGCATCACGATGGTCGCTTTCACGCCCAACACCTTGGCCGCCAGGGCCAGGCCTTGCGCATGGTTGCCCGCCGAAGCGGTGACCACGCCACGGGCGCGCTCTTCATCGCTCAATTGGGTCAGCTTGTTGTAAGCGCCGCGAATCTTGAACGAGAACACCGGCTGCAAGTCTTCGCGCTTGAGCAAAATACTGTTGCCCAGCCGCTCGGAGAGCTGACGGGCAGTCTGCAATGGAGTTTCTACGGCAACGTCATAAACGCGCGAGGTGAGGATCTTTTTGACGTACTGTTCAAGCATCGGAAAGCATCACTGAGCGGGTTGGGCAGGACCACGGAGTCTAACCCGGCTTTTGGGCAGACGACCACACTAAACCGGTGGTTTTAAGTCACCCGAAAGAGATCACTCCCTGTAGGAGCGAGCTTGCTCGCGAAAAAACCAACGGCACCGCGGGGCATCAGGTTTTACGCGTTATCGTTCACGACCATCGCGAGCAAACTCGCTCCTACAGTAATTGGGCGCGCATCTGACCCGCCAATCGGGCAATGACCTGCCCCGCTCCCAAGGCCTATAATGCTGGCCTTTCGTTTCCCCTCTTCGGCACCTCGGAGCCCGCATGACCCAGGATCAACTCAAACAGGCAGTGGCTCAGGCCGCCGTCGACTTCATCCTTCCGAAACTCGATGACAAGAGCATCGTCGGGGTCGGCACCGGCTCCACCGCCAACTGCTTCATCGACGCCCTGGCCCAGCACAAGGGCGCATTCGACGGCGCGGTTGCCAGCTCCGAAGCCACGGCCGCCCGTCTCAAGGGTCATGGCATTCCGGTGTACGAGCTCAATACCGTCAGCGACCTGGAGTTCTACGTCGACGGCGCCGATGAAAGCGATGAACACCTGCACCTGATCAAGGGCGGTGGCGCAGCCTTGACCCGCGAGAAGATCGTCGCGGCCGTGGCCAAGACCTTCATCTGCATCGCCGATGCCAGCAAGCTGGTGCCGGTTCTGGGCAACTTCCCACTGCCAGTGGAAGTGATCCCGATGGCCCGCAGCCACGTGGCCCGCGAACTGGTGAAGCTCGGCGGCGACCCGGTCTATCGTGAAGGCGTGCTGACCGACAACGGCAATATCATCCTCGACGTCTACAACATGCAGATCACCAACCCGGTGGAGCTGGAAAAGCAGATCAACGCGATTGTCGGCGTGGTCACCAATGGCCTGTTCGCTGCGCGCCCTGCGGATTTGCTGTTGCTGGGGACCAGTGAAGGCGTGAAGACCCTGCGCGCCGAGTAAGCCAGACACAAAAACTGTGTGAGCGAGCCTGCTCGCGGTCAGGCCTGATCAGTCGACTCAGATGTTGAATGATGGACCGAAATCGCGAGCAGGCTCGCTCCCACATTGATCTTGCAGTGCTGGTCAAGGCTGCGGCGGCTTCTTGAAGACGTAGAACAAGTTCGGCTCGCTCACCAGATACATCGTGCCGTCGTCGTCCATGGCGATCCCCTCCGCTTGCGGAACGGTCTTTTGCAACCCCTGCCGACCCTTGTTCAGCGACAGGGTGCTCAGCGGTCGACCGTCCACATCCAGCTCAAGAATCAGCCTCGACTCGTCGGACAGCGCCAACAGGTGGCCACTGCGCTCGTCATATTGCAGGCTCGACAGGTCCCGCACGAACATCCCGGCATCACGCCTGGGATTGTTGATGACATGCACCGCGTAGGATTTTTCCGGGTTGAAATGCGGAAATCCGTGCACTTCGTAGATCAACATCGGGTCGCGCTCCTTGGCGACAAACAGGCGCTTGCCCACCGAGTCGTATGCCAATCCTTCAAACCCCTTGTTGCCGCTCATGTGCACGCCAAGCGTCATCTGTTCGGCGTCCGCCGCATCGAGGAAGGTAGCGCCCTGCTCCAGGTGAATCTTGATCAGGCGCTGCTGGCGTTCGTCAGTGATCACGTAGGTGTCGGCGCTGATGAACTCAACGGCCTCCGGATCGCCAAAGCCGATCAATGCCACGCGACGCAAAATTTTGCCGTCCAGGGACAGCTCGATCAGCTCGGCGTTTTTATTGGTCACGGTGAACAGGCTTTTGCGTACCGGGTCGAAGGTCAACGCCGAAACATCGTCATCCAGGCCTTCGATGACTTGCCCCTCCAGCACCACCTGATAGCGCTCCAGGCCAATGGATTGCGCATTCATCGGCTGCCAAAGCGTGTTCAGGTTGAACCAGGCGCGCTCGAACAGGCGCAGGTACTGGCCAATCGCAGACAACACGATCAGCACAATCACCGAGAGCATCACTATTAATGGTTTGGGGCGGGCAAGTCGACGCATTCAGGCAGCTCGAAATCAAAACAGGCGGATGAAATATCACGCCTGTCTGAATTCAAGCTTAAAGGTCATTAGCGCTGAAAAACAATGCAGGAACAGCCGCTGGTCAGCGTTGTTTTTCGAAGCGGTAGAACAGGTTGGGCTCACTCACCATGTACAGCGTGCCGGCCTCGTCCATGGTCACGCCTTCAGCGCGGGGAATGGTGTTTTTCAGGCCATTGAAACCACCCAGCAGGGCAATGAAGCTGACCTGCTCGCCCTTTTTATCCAGCTCCAGCAACAGGTGGGAATCGGCGGACAGTACCAGCATGTGCCCGGTCCGTGGATCGATGGCCAGGGCCGAGAGATTGCGCATGTCCAGTGCATGACTGGCAAGCTTGACCTTGTCTCCGGTCAGCACCTTGCCGTCGCCTTTCCAGGTAAACAATGCTGGCGGGCGCTCTTCGCCCAGCATCAATTGCTGATTGCGCGAGTCCCAGGTGACCCCTTCGAACGCCTTGTTCTGGTCTTTCGACGGCCCGAGGTCGTATTTCGGGAAGTTGGCGATGTTCAGCTCGCGGGTGTCGGCATCGACCTTGACGATGGTTATCAGGTGCGAGCGCTCATCGACAATGGCCAGCAAGCCGTTACCCAGCACCGTGACGCCTTCCGGATTGCTCCAGCCCACCAGCGGCATTTTGCGCAACACATCGCCCTGCAACGTCAACTCGACCAGAAACGGGTTTTTGCCCATGACCGAAAACAGGGTTTTGGTCTGCGGATCGTAGGCCAGGTCCGACGCTTCGTCCTTTTCCATACCCGGCAGGGGCTTGGCGTCGATCACCGCGCGATAATCCGGCAGCCAGACGCTCGCCTGGCGCTCGGCCGGGCTCTTGAACTGCTCGCGCACCCACAACACGCCACGATTGTCCCAATGCATGGCAAACGCGAGGCCGTAAGCGGCGACGACGACCAGCAAAAGCCAGGAATACCAACGCATGGCGAAGCGCGAACGACGGGCAGGTTTCGGCGTGAGCAGCGGTTGGGTAGCCATCGGAGAATGCATCCAGAAATTCAGGCTATGGGTAATAGCACAGTTGGGATCGGCTCAAACGCCGAAGCCCTGGAATTATCCAGACAGAATGTGAAAAAAACGGGAAATGGCGGGAACGCCCTGTGGGAGCAAGCAAGCTCGCCCCCACAGGGTTCAGCGGTGTCTCGACTAACGAACGCTGCTGGTGAAGCGGCTCGCGCCCGGCAGCTCCAGGACAATCTCATCGCCGACATTCAACGGCCCCACGCCCACTGGCGTGCCAGTGAGGATCACATCACCGGCCTGCAGCGAGAAGCAACCAGCCATGTGCTGGATCATCGGCACGATCGGGTTGAGCATCGCGCTACTGTTGCCATCCTGGCGAACTTCGCCGTTGATGGTCAGGCGAATACCGATGTCGGTGAGATCAGCGAAGGTGCTGCCGGATACGAACGGCGCAATCACCGCCGCGCCGTCGAAAGACTTGGCGATTTCCCAGGGCAGGCCCTTGGATTTCAGCTCGGCCTGCTTGTCGCGCAGGGTCAGGTCCAGGGCCGGGGCGAAACCGGAGATGGCGTCGAGCACTTCTTCACGGCTTGGCTTGGTCGACAATGGCTTGCCGATCAACACCGCGATTTCCGCCTCGTAATGCACCGAACCACGATCGGCCGGAATGCTGAAACCACCTTCCAGAGGCACCACGCAACTGCCCGGCTTGATGAACAGCAATGGCTCGGTCGGGACCGGGTTATCCAGTTCCTTGGCGTGTTCCGCGTAGTTACGGCCGATGCACACCACTTTCCCCAGCGGGAAATGAATACGCGTACCGTCGACATACTGGTGCTGATAGCTCATGGACCGACTCCTGGTTCGTAGCGCTTGAATTCGAAAATCAAACAGCGAAAATCTTGCCCGGGTTCATGATGCCGTTCGGGTCGAACACCGCTTTGACGGCTTTCATGTACTCGATCTCAACCGGGGAACGGCTGTAGGTCAAGTAATCGCGCTTGGTCATGCCAACACCGTGTTCGGCAGAGATCGAACCGTTGTACTTCTCGACGGTTTCGAATACCCACTTGTTGACGGTCGCGCACTTGGCGAAGAACTCGTCCTTGCTCAGGTTGTCCGGCTTGAGGATGTTCAGGTGCAGGTTGCCGTCACCGATGTGACCGAACCAGACGATTTCGAAATCCGGGTAGTGTTCGCCGACGATCGCGTCAATTTCCTTCAGGAACGCCGGGACTTTCGACACAGTGACCGAAATGTCGTTTTTGTATGGCGTCCAGTGGGAAATGGTTTCGGAGATGTATTCGCGCAGTTTCCACAAATTCTGCAGCTGGGTTTCGCTTTGGCTCATCACGCCGTCCAGCACCCAGCCCTGCTCGACGCAGTGTTCGAAGGTTTCCAGCGCGTGATTGGCCACTTCTTCGGTCGTCGCTTCAAATTCGAGCAGTGCGTAGAACGGGCAATCGGATTCGAACGGCGCCGGCACGTCGCCACGGGCCATGACTTTGGCCAGGGCTTTATCGGAGAAGAATTCGAAGGCGGTCAGGTCGAGCTTGCTCTGGAACGCGTGCAGCACCGGCATGATCGAGTCGAAATCAGCTGTACCGAGGACCATCGCGGTGAGATTTTTAGGTGCCCGATCCAGACGCATGGTCGCTTCGACCACAAATCCGAGGGTGCCCTCGGCGCCGATGAACAGCTGACGCATGTCGTAGCCGGTGGCGTTCTTGATCAGGTCGCGGTTGAGCTCCAGCACGTCGCCCTTGCCGGTGACCACTTTCATGCCGGCCACCCAGTTACGGGTCATGCCGTAGCGAATCACCTTGATCCCGCCGGCATTGGTGCCGATATTGCCGCCAATCTGACTCGAACCTGCCGAAGCGAAGTCCACCGGGTAATACAGGCCGTTTTCTTCGGCCACGTTCTGCAAATGCTCGGTCACCACGCCCGGCTGACACACGGCGGTGCGGTCGGTGAGGTTCACATCGAGAATCTGGTTCATGTAGTCGAACGACACGACCACTTCGCCATTAGCGGCCACGGCGGCGGCGGAAAGCCCGGTACGGCCACCGGATGGCACCAGTGCCACCTTGTGTTTATTGGCCCACAGGACAATGGCCTGGACCTGTTCGGTGGTCTTCGGGAACACGATGGCGGTCGGGGCCGGGGCAAAATGCTTGGTCCAATCCTTACCGTAAGCATTCAGGGAGTCGGCATCGGTCAGCACCTTGCCGGGCTCAACCAGGGTCTTCAGCTCATCAATCAGGGCAGGATTGGTCATCGACAGAACTCTCGAACAATTCATGGTCATCCTGAGAACGCTTCACGTCGCAGGAATGAGTGTTTAGCGGGGCGCATATGCTAGCATACCGACCCCGCAGCATAGTGCCCAACGGCTGTTCTGCGGCGACGGCTTTCCTGCCGTCCGGGTCAGCGTCTGCTGGCTATCTCCTGCCATTTATCTCCGGGATACAGGTTTACGCAGATGAGCAAGACTTCTCTCGATAAGAGCAAGATCAAGTTCCTTCTTCTCGAAGGCGTCCACCAATCGGCTGTCGACGTCCTCAAGGCGGCGGGCTACACCAGCATCGAGTACCTCACAGGTTCTCTGCCGGAAGCCCAGCTCAAGGAAAAGATCGCAGATGCTCACTTCATCGGCATTCGCTCGCGCACTCAACTGACCGAAGAGATCTTCGATCACGCGAAAAAGCTCGTGGCTGTAGGGTGTTTCTGCATCGGCACCAACCAGGTCGACCTGGACGCGGCCCGCGAGCGCGGTATCGCTGTGTTCAACGCACCGTACTCCAACACGCGTTCCGTTGCCGAGCTGGTGCTGGCCGAGGCGATCCTGTTACTGCGCGGTATCCCTGAGAAGAACGCTTCCTGCCACCGTGGCGGCTGGATCAAGAGCGCGGCCAACTCCTTCGAAATCCGTGGCAAGAAGCTGGGCATCGTCGGCTACGGCTCGATCGGTACTCAACTGTCGGTCCTGGCTGAAGGCCTGGGCATGCAGGTGTACTTCTACGACACCGTGACCAAGCTGCCATTGGGTAACGCCACCCAGGTCGGCAGCCTGAACGAGCTGCTGGGCATGTCCGACATCGTGACCCTGCACGTGCCGGAAACCGCTGCGACCCAGTGGATGATCGGCGAGAAGGAAATCCGCGCCATCAAGAAGGGCGGCATCCTGATCAACGCCGCGCGCGGCACCGTGGTCGAACTGGACCACCTGGCCGCCGCCATCAAGGACAAGCACCTGATCGGCGCTGCCATCGACGTATTCCCTGTGGAGCCACGCTCCAACGATGAAGAGTTCGAAAGCCCGCTGCGTGGCCTGGACAACGTGATCCTGACCCCGCACATCGGTGGTTCCACCGCCGAGGCGCAAGCCAACATCGGTCTGGAAGTGGCAGAAAAACTGGTCAAGTACAGCGACAACGGCACCTCGGTATCGTCCGTGAACTTCCCGGAAGTGGCCCTGCCGGCTCACCCTGGCAAGCACCGCCTGTTGCACATCCACGAGAACATTCCGGGTGTGATGAGCGAGATCAACAAGGTCTTCGCCGAAAACGGCATCAACATTTCCGGTCAGTTCCTGCAGACCAACGAGAAAGTCGGCTACGTGGTTATCGACGTAGACGCCGAGTACTCGGAACTGGCGCAAGAGAAGCTGCAACACGTCAACGGCACCATCCGTAGCCGCGTGTTGTTCTAACGGCAGCTACAAGCCGTAAGCTTCAAGCGGCAAGTAGCGTTCGCCTCTGCTTTTACTTGAGGCTTATCGCTTGAAGCTTGCAGCTATAAAAAAGGGAGCCCCAGCGAAGCGGGCTCCCTTTTTTTATTTCACATTGACGGTGATCTTCTTCGAGACGATCGGCGGGTCGAACGGCATATGGCCGCTGTCGCCCAATTCCAGCTGAAGAGTGTGTTTGCCCGGTGTCAGGGTTATTTCAGCCTGGGTCTGTGCCTTGCCGAAGTGCAGGTGGTTGGCATCGTTGGGAATCGGCGCGCCCGCCGCCGGCAGTTTGTCGACATCGATCAACAAGTGATGGTGGCCCGTGTTCTTGGTGGTATCGCCTGCTGGCGCCAGCGCGATGTTCTCGACAGCGAATTTGACAACGACAGTTTGCGGAACCGTGGCACCGTCCGCGGGAGAAACAATGGACACTACTGCACCCTCGGGTGCCATTGTGGCCGCGCTGGCCAGCACAGAAACGCCCATCAGCAGGCCAGCCAAAGCAGCACGTGACATAAAGGTTTTCATTCTCTTCTCCAGTTTTTCCGTAAAATCCGCATGACCATCACAACTTCATGGTCAATCGTTGTCGAAGGCACTCGACAACCATAGCAAAGCGAGCCTGAATCAGAGGGTCGCCATAAAAAATTCAAAGGAGTGACCATGCGCTTTCTGCCTGGCCTGATCTGCCTGCTACCCCTTCTGAGCCCTTTGGCTCATGCCGAACTGATTGATGACGTAAACGACCGCGGTGAACTGCGCATAGCCCTTGAAGCTAATACACCCCTTTTCAATTTCAAGAAAGACGACAAGCTTGAGGGCTTCGAAGTTGAATTGGGTCAACTGCTCGCCGACGAACTGGATGTTCGGGCTGACTTCGTCGTCACCGACGGCAGCGATTTGCTGACCGGTGTCGAAAGCGGCAAGTACGACATCGCCATCAATCACATAACAGAGACCCCGGCGCTCAAGGAACGTTTCGACTTCAGCGAACCTTACAGTCGCGCCGATGCACAATTGATCGCGCAGAAGGACGAGCCACGCTCAATGCTGCTGGTGCAATCACTGACAGAAGAGAAGCCGAAAACCCGTTCGCCCGTGAACCTGGCGATTCCGTTTCAGAAGGGCAATCCGGCATTTCATGCCAGCCTGGAAAACGCATTGCAGCGGATCAAGGCCGATGGCCGGCTTCAGGCGCTGGAGGAGAAGTGGTTTGGGGCAGAGGCGGGTGCAACGCTGAAACAATGACTCTGCAGGAGCGAGCTTGCGCGCGAAGGACTCCAGTGCGCCGCGTTTACCCAGCTCACACGCGTTATCGTTGACGACCATCGCTGCGATGCGGCGATCCGACAGGCCAGTTCCTACAGGGGTCGGTTCAGCGCCGCGAGGGCTGCCGCCGCTTCAGCCAGCTCCAGCTCGCTGAAGACTTGCACGCCGTGGCGCTTGAGCAGTGCAGCCGTCACGCCTTCGCCACTGACCTTCACCCCACTGAACGTGCCGTCATAGGTCAGCAGATTGCCGCAGGACGGGCTGTTGGCCTTGAGGATGGCAATGCGGATGCCGTGCTGTTGCACCAGTTCCAGTGCCTGACGGGCACCACTCAGGAACTGAGCGCTGACGTCCTCACCCTCGGTCGTCAGCACTGATGCCTGGCCATCCAGCACCTCACCACCCTGCCCACCGGGAATTTCGGCAGCGGCCCGTGGCGTCGGCAATCCTCCGGCGACCTCCGGGCACAACGGCACGACGCGGCCTTCGTCGAGCCATGCCTGAAGCGGATCGAACGGCCCGCTGGCCCCGCCGTCGTAACGTACGCGATGCCCCAGCAGACAGCGGCTTACCAGAATTTTCTGCATGATCAGAAAGGCTCGTTGCCGCGACGCCGGAACCATCCGGTCAGCGACAGGCGCTCGCGGGTCGCAGGCAACACTTCATGGGGAACTTCGCCCGACAGGAAGACCACCAGGCAGCCCCCGGTCGGTATCACATCGTATGCCGCACCTTCATCCAGGTACATGCGCAACTGACCACCGTGTTCGGGCAGCCAGGCGTCGTTGAGGTAGACCACCGCCGAGACCATGCGTCGGTCGTCATCGCGAAACCGGTCGACGTGCTGGAGGTAGAACGCCCCCGGCGGGTACATCGCGAAATGGCTTTCGAAATCTTCCAGGCCCAGGAACAGATCGCGGTTCATGGCCTCGCGCAGGCTGTCCATCAATCCCAGATAGCTGTCGCAAGCCTCGGCCTGACCGGGCTCGATCCACTGGATATGATCGCCGCGAATGCCCTCGCGAATCTCCGAGGTGGGCCCGCGCCCTACCGCAGCCGGGGCCAGTTCACCCTCGGCAGCACGTTTACGGCACTCGGCCGCCAGTGCTCGGGTCAGATCCAGAGGCAGGAAAATATTCTGCTGCGACCAGCCATTGGCGGCCAGGTCATCGACGATTCGTAACAGCAACGGGTGATCAGAAGGTATTTGCATGGCGCGCATAGTATTCCTGCGCCTGAAAATCCGACAGAGCCACGCAGCGGGTTGATACGAATTCTCGACAAGTCCGTATGCCACACGGAGAATAGTCGCCTGCTGACAGGAGTCCCTATGCGCCGTTTGCTTTTCTCCCTGCTGATGTTCTGCGTTTTGCCCGCTTGGGCAGACGGCCATGACCAGTTGTACAAGGTCGCCGGCTGGCCAGAGCAACGCGCGCATTTCAACGATGCCCTTTCAGCCGCCCAGCAGCGCTACCAGAGCAGCCTGCCACCCGCCGTGTTCCAGGCACTGGTCAACAACAGCAATCAGCGCTTTGACCCTAAAGCCGTGGACCAGCGCGCCGAATCGCAACTGCGCAAGAACCTCGCCGATCCGAAACCGGCACTGAACTTCTTCCAGTCGCCCCTGGGCAAGAAGATCGTGGCCGCCGAATTGCTGGCGACCCGCCGCGATCAACTGGCGAAAAACGCCAAGGGCTTGCCGAAGATGCAGGCCAGCGACAGCCGCCTGTTGATCATCGGTCACCTGGCCCAGGCCCTGCCCGCTCGCGAGGCCGGTGCGGAAGTCAGCCTGGCGATTGCCGGTGTCGCGGCCGACAGCCTGAGCGCGATGATCCCCGGCCTGCTCGGCGCCGGCCAGGCGCAAGGCATGTTGAACGGACAGCGCCAGCGCTTGATGGAGCAGATCGGCAGCGACCTGAACAACACCCTGCTGTATGTCTACCGCGATCTGTCGGATGAAGAACTGGAAGAGTTCGCCACATTTGCCGAGTCGGCAGAGGGCAAGGCTTATTACCAGGCGGCCCTGGCGGCGATTCGGGCGGGGCTGGCGGTGGGGCAAAGTACGTCGAACCTGGCCCAGTAATGTTTGGGAGCCCGATCATCGCCATCGCGAGCAGGCTCGCTCCCACAGCTCATTCGTCCATTTTGAAAGGGCACAAATCCTGTGGGATCGGTCTTGCCCGCGATGGGGCACGCATGGTCACTGACCATTCCGGCCCTTGATCCGCCTGGTCAAGAACCCGAAGTACTCCCCTCGCAACGCCGGCACTTCATTCGCCAGATGATGCCTTGCCTCAGGCAGCATCAGCACCTGCGGCCGATCAAACTTGCCTCGCAGCACCTCAAGGTTATGTTCCCAATCCACGGTCATGTCCGCCTGGCCTTGCACAATCAGTGGTCGCCGGGGGCTCGCCGGTGCGGCTTCGACGCGTTTGATCCAGCGTGCCAGCGCGCCCACCCAAGCCGTCGGCAGACGCAGTGGCTGCAAAGGATCGGCCTGCAGGAAGGGCAAAAATTCCGGGTCGTTGGAGTTTTCGCTGAAGCGTCGGGCAATGCCTTTGACGAAAGGCTTGAGCAGGTAATAGCTGAATTTCGACCAACCCCACGCCCGCGGCCGCACCAGCGGTGCCAGCAGAATCACCTGGCCCTGCGCCGGGCTGCTCGCCCCCGCATTGAGCACATGATCGATCACGATGGCGCCGCCGGTGCTTTGCCCGCACAAATGCCACGGTTGCGGCAGCTCCAGGGATTGCGCCTCGTTGAACAGCCCTTGCAGGGTGTCCTGGTATTCGGCGAAATCCCTGATGCTCGCCCGCTCGCCGCTGGACAACCCATGCCCCGGCAAATCGCAGGCAATCACGGCAAACCCCTGATCCAGCGCCCACTCGATCACGTGCCGATAAAGTCCGGTGTGATCATAAAAGCCATGAAACACAAACAGCGTCGCCTTCGCCCGTTCGGGCCACCAGAACTGGCTGACGACTTCATAGCCATCGACCTGAAAACGCCCCAGTCCGCTGCGTACATTGCGCGTAGAAAAATCCAGCCCGTAAAACCGCTGATAAGCCTGTGCCTCGACTGACAGCGGCTGCCTCTCGGCCAATGGACGCAGGCTGGCGCGCAGGTGATCAGGGTCGAAGGTGGCCGGCATGAATGATTCCAGAGCGTGAAACGGACTTTATGGATCTGCGATATTCATCTGTCGCAGCAAGCATGGCAAGCTAGCCGACTTTCAAGGAGTGAACCCATGCGCTCGCCCGTCCGCGCCACCCTGTTTGTCAGCCTGCTAGCGCTCGTGTGTGCCGGGGTGCTGTGGGCTGCTTACGACTGGTTTCAGGGGCGTTACCTGCGTGCGTTCAGCGATCACACCGCCTTGTTCTCCGGTGATCCGCTGCGCCTTCCCGCTGACCTCGCCGGCCCTGGCGCCATCCGCCTGGTGCATTTCTGGGACCCGTCCTGTCCGTGCAACGTCGGCAATCAACAACACCTGACCGAACTGGTCGAGCGCTACGTACCGCAGGGGGTGGAGTTTTTTTCGGTTCAAAAGCCCGGCAGCCATGGCCAGCTACCCGGCACCTTGAGCCGCCTGAAAAGCATCGAGGTTTTGCCCGGTGCCGAGCAAATCCCTGCCAGCCCGGCCGTGGCGATCTGGGATCGCAGCGGCAAACTGGCGTATTTCGGCCCCTACAGCGAGGGCCTGACCTGCAACTCGAGCAACAGCTTTATCGAACCGATTCTGCAAGCACTGAACGAAGGCCGTGAAGTGAGTGCCACGCACACGCTCGCGGTGGGCTGTTACTGCCCCTGGCCCGTCGATACCGCAAAGTAGGGAAACACAGGGCCAGACGAATCCCTCCTACGAGCGATGGGCCAAACCGGCCTGCCATGTTAAACAGTGGCGCCTGGGAATCGCTGTTCACACATGACAACAAGGAGACACCATGAAACGTAGCCTGACCGCACTCGGTTTGCTGATCGTCGTGCTTGCCGCTGGAGCCGGCTGGTACGTCTACAGCAAACAGCCGTCACGCCAGGGCATGGTGGAACTGCAACACCTGCAAGGTTCGGTCACGGTGCGCTACGACGAACGTGGCATCCCGCACATCCGCGCCGAAAATGAATCCGATCTGTACCGCGCCCTCGGCTACGTCCATGCCCAGGACCGGCTGTTCCAGATGGAAATCCTGCGTCGCCTGGCCCGTGGCGAGCTGGCCGAAGTGCTGGGGCCGAAACTGCTCGACACTGACAAGTTGATGCGCAGCCTGCGCATTCGCGAGCGCGCCGAAACCTACCTCGCAAACCTGGACAAACAATCCCCCGCTTTCATCGCCATGCAGGCCTATCTGGATGGCATCAACCAGTATCAGGACACTCACGCAAAACCCGTGGAGTTCGATGTACTGGGCATCCCCAAGCGCCCGTTCACGGCCCTGGACACCATCAGCATCGCCGGTTACATGGCCTACAGTTTTGCCGCGGCGTTTCGCACCGAACCCCTGCTGACCTACGTGCGCGATCAACTGGGCGCCGACTACCTGAACATTTTCGATCTCGACTGGCAGCCCAAGGGCGTATTGGCGAAGCGTCACAATGGCACGGCGCTGTCGCTGGCCAGTACAGACTGGAAAGACCTGAACGCCCTCGCCCGCCTCAGCGAACAGGCGCTGGCCGACAATGGCCTGCCGCAGTTCGAAGGCAGCAACGCCTGGGTCGTCGCCGGCAGCCGAACCAAAAGTGGCAAACCGCTGCTGGCAGGTGACCCGCATATCCGCTTTTCCGCACCATCGGTGTGGTACGAAGCGCAACTCTCGGCGCCGGGTTTCGAACTCTACGGCCACTATCAGGCGTTGATGCCCTTCGCCTCGCTGGGCATGAACCGTGACTTCGGCTGGAGCATCACCATGTTCCAGAACGATGACCTCGACCTGATTGCCGAGAAGGTTAATCCGGATAACCCCAACCAGGTCTGGTATCGCGGCAAATGGGTGGACATGGTGACCACCGAACAGCAAATCGCGGTCAAGGGTCAGGCACCGGTCACACTGGTGTTGCGCCAGTCGCCCCACGGCCCGATCGTCAACGATGCGCTGGGCAGCGGCGTGGGCAAGACGCCGATCGCCATGTGGTGGGGTTTTCTCGAAAGCCAGAACCCGATCCTCGAGGGCTTCTATCAGCTCAATCGCGCCGACACCCTGGCCAAGGCCCGCAGCGCTGCCGCCAAGGTCCAGGCACCCGGCCTGAACATCGTCTGGGCCAACGCCAAGGGTGACATCGGCTGGTGGGCCGCCGCACAGCTACCCAAGCGCCCTGCGGGTGTGCGCCCCGGCTTTATCCTCGACGGCAGCACTGCTGATGCTGACAAGGACGGTTTCTATCCCTTCAGCGCCAACCCGCAGGAAGAGAATCCGGCGCGGGGCTACATCGTCTCGGCCAACTTCCAGCCGGTGTCACCGACGGGTATGGAGATTCCCGGTTATTACAACCTCGCCGACCGTGGTCAGCAGCTTAATCAACAGCTCAGCGACAAGGGCATCAAGTGGGACCTGGAATCCAGCCAGAAGCTGCAACTGGGCACCACCACCGCCTACGGCCCTCGCCTCCTGGCGCCATTGCTGCCGGTATTGCGCACCGTGGTGAGCGATCCCGCCGAACTGAAACTGGTGGAGCAACTGGCCCAGTGGAAGGGCGACTACCCGCTGGAATCCACCAGCGCCACGCTGTTCAACCAGTTCCTGTTCAATCTGGCTGACGCGACGATGCACGATGAATTGGGCAACGACTTCTTCGAAACACTGCTTTCGACCCGCGTGATCGACGCCGCGCTACCACGCCTGGCCGCCAGCCCCGACTCACCCTGGTGGGACAATCGCAACACGCTTGGCAAGGAAACCCGGGCCGATACCGTCAAGGCTGCGTGGCAGGCCAGCATCGCCCACCTCAAGACCACCCTCGGTCCGGACTTCGCGCAATGGCAGTGGGGCAAGGCTCATACGCTGACCCATGGCCACCCGTTGGGGCAGCAAAAACCATTGGACCTGATTTTCAATGTCGGCCCGTTCGCGGCCCCCGGCAGCCATGAAGTGCCAAACAACCTGTCGGCCAAGATCGGCCCGGCGCCCTGGCCGGTGACTTATGGCCCGTCGACCCGGCGCCTGATCGACTTCGCCGACCCGGCCCACAGCCTGACCGTCAACCCGGTCGGCCAAAGCGGCGTGCCGTTCGACCGTCACTATGACGATCAGGCCGAGGCGTATATCGAAGGGGTTTACTACCAGGCGCACCTCAATGATGAAGAGGTGACAGCCAATACGCGCAGTACATTGAAGCTGTTGCCGGCGCGGGGTGCTCAGTAAATTTGTTTTGGCTGGACTGGCCCCATCACTAGCAGGCTAGCTCCCACATTGGTCCGGTGTACGCAGATCCATTGTGGGAGCTAGCCTGCTAGCGATGAGGCCCGCGAGAAGAGCGCAAATCCTGGCTCAAACCATCGCCGCGAAGTTCAGCCTGAACTGTTGC
The DNA here is from genome assembly GCF_058792515.1 of Pseudomonas sp. MT92. Classification (NCBI taxonomy): domain Bacteria; kingdom Pseudomonadati; phylum Pseudomonadota; class Gammaproteobacteria; order Pseudomonadales; family Pseudomonadaceae; genus Pseudomonas; species Pseudomonas sp. MT92. The sequence goes on along the minus strand of NZ_JBXAFA010000001.1, from coordinate 284,478 downwards.
GGCGTCACCCCCAGCCTGCGGTTGAACACACTGCGCATGTGCTGGGCATCGCGGAAGCCGCATTGATAGGCCACTGTCTTGAGCGGCGCACCCGTGCTTTCCAGCATCACCCGCGCCGCGTCTACCCTGGCCCGCTCGACGAATTCGGCCGGAGTGATTTTCGCTTCCCTGGCAAACACCCTGGAAAAGTTGCGCGCGCTCATGTTGGCGGCATTGGCCAGATCGGCGATGGTCAGGTCGCCGGTCAGGTTGGCCAGCACGTAGTGCTGCACCATCGCCACTGCCGAAGTCGGTTCGGCGTGGGGCGTCAGGAACGGGCTGAACTGTGACTGGCCGCCCGAGCGCTGGGTGAACACCACCAGTCGTTTGGCCACGCTCAAGGCCACTTCCGGCCCATGGTCGCGACCCAGCAGGTACAACGACAAGTCGATCCCCGCCGTGACGCCGGCCGAGGTGTAGAGCTCGGCGTCCTGCACGTACAAGCGATCGGCTTCGACCCGAGTCGTTGGGCAAAGCGCCGCCAACGCGGCGGCATCACTCCAATGCGTGGTCACGGTCCGCCCCTCCAGCAAACCCGCCCGGGCGAGCATGAATGCACCATTGCAGATCGAGCCAAAACGTTGCGCCCGGCCGCAGGCATCGTGCAGCCAGGCATTGAAGGCCGCACCGAAATCCGTGAACGGCAACTGAGGTCCACCCGCCACCAACAGCAAGTCGCAGGCCTGCAATGCTTCGCTGAAATGTCGATGGGCGTTGAGTGACAGGCCGTTGGAGCACGCCATCGCGCCGCGCTCGACGCCTATCACTTGCAGCTGATAGTGATCCTCAGGGGCGAGAAATCGATTGGCTTCGGAAAACACGTCCATGGGACCGGTGACGTCCAGCGATTGCACGCCGGCGAATACCACGATGGCAACGGTTTTACTCATGACGTGAATTGCCTTCTATGGATCGGATCACACCGTCTCCTGTAGGAGCGAGCCTGCTCGCGATGGATGTCAACGATGACGCGGGCTGCCTGGATGAACGCGGCGCTCTTGCGTCCATCGCGAGCGGGCTCGCTCCTACAGGGGCTGTGTGCAAACTTAGCCAATCCACACCCAACAAGCGAGGTTGGCGCGATATGCACGCTCATTGGCCGGGATCGCAGCCATGGATCGATTGTTCGCTCCGGGGTGGACGAACAGACTGAAACCCTCAGCGCCGCCACGGCGTTCATCACGAGGGAACTCCCATGAGCACTACCATTGCCGGCATCAAAATCCCTGACAGCGCCTTGGCCAAAGCCACCACCGAATACATCCGCGACATCGAATCAGACCTGCTCTATCACCACTCGCGCCGGGTGTTTCTGTTTGGTGCGCTAAGCGGCGAACGCAAGCGACTGGCCTACAACCCTGAGCTGTTGTACGTCGGCGCGATGTTCCACGACCTCGGCCTGGTGGAAGGCTACCGCAGTGACAACGAACGCTTCGAAGTCGATGGTGCCAATGCGGCGGTCGCGTTCCTCAAGCCCTACGGGCTCAGCGATGACGATATCGAGCAAGTCTGGTTGTCGATCGCCCTGCACACCACACCCGGCGTGCCCCAACATTTGCGGCCAACCGTCGCGCTGGTGACCGCCGGTGTAGAAATGGACGTGCTGGGGATGGACTATGCGGCCTTTAACCCCGTGCAGCGCGAAGCCGTGGTGCATGCGCATCCACGAGGCGAAGGGTTCAAGGAGTGCATCATCTGCGCCTTTGCCGACGGCTTGCGCCATCGTCCACAGACCACGTTCGGCAACGTGAAGACGGATGTGTTGGTGGATCAGGAGCCTGGGTTCAGACCGATGAACTTTGTCGAGGTCATCCGCAAATCTCCCTGGGTTGCCTGATTTCCAAACCACCTGTGAGAGCGAGCCCGCTCGCGAAGGAGTGTCAGTCAACGATGATGTCGACTGGGAGTCCATCGCGAGCAGGCTCGCTCCTACAGTGGATCAGGGTCAGCCACGAAATTGTGGCCAACCCCACATCAAGCTCAAGCCGCTTCCGGTGCCTGCGCGCGACGCACATCCGGTTGCTTCCACGAATCGGCAGCGCTTTCTTCGATGGCCTGTTGAATCGCCCGCTTGCGGCTTTCTTCGGCGCGGCGGCTGAAGAACCACACCAGGAAGGTCATCAGCGACACCGCCAGCAGAATCAGACTGGCCACGGCGTTGATCTCCGGCTTCACGCCCAGGCGTACCGCCGAGAACACTTCCATCGGCAGGGTGGTGGAACCCGGACCCGACACGAAGCTCGCCAACACCAGGTCATCCAGGGACAGGGCGAAGGACATCATGCCGCCAGCCCCCAGGGATGGCGCGATCATCGGGATGGTGATCAGGAAGAACACCTTCCACGGCCGTGCGCCGAGGTCCATGGCCGCTTCTTCGATGGACAGGTCCAGCTCACGCAACCGCGCCGAGACCACCACCGCCACATACGCCGCACAGAACGTGGTGTGAGCGATCCAGATGGTGACGATGCCGCGTTCCTGCGGCCAGCCGATCATCTGCGCCATGGCCACGAACAGCAGCAACAGCGACAGACCGGTGATCACCTCGGGCATGACCAGCGGCGCGGTCACCAGGCCGCCGAACAGGGTACGACCCTTGAAGTGGGTGATACGGGTCAGGACGAACGCCGCCAGTGTACCCAGTGCCACCGCCGCTACCGCCGTGTAGCAGGCGATTTCCAGCGAGCGCACCACCGAGCCCATCAGTTGGGTGTTGTCGAGCAGACCGACGTACCACTTGATCGACCAGCCGCCCCACACCGTCACCAGTTTCGAGGCGTTGAACGAGTAGATCACCAGGATCAGCATCGGCGCATAAATGAACAGCAGACCCAATACCAGCATCAGGCTGGAGAAACGGAAGCGCTTCATTCTTTACCCTCCATTTCCTTGGCCTGACTGCGGTTGAACAGAATGATCGGCACAATCAGGATCGCCAGCATCACCACCGCCAGGGCAGACGCCACCGGCCAGTCACGGTTGTTGAAGAATTCTTGCCAGAGCACTTTACCGATCATCAGGGTTTCCGGACCGCCGAGCAGTTCCGGGATCACGAACTCGCCCACCACCGGAATGAACACCAGCATGCAGCCGGCGACGATGCCGTTTTTGGACAATGGAATGGTGATCTTCCAGAAGCTGTTGAACGTGCTCGAACCCAGGTCGGACGCGGCTTCCAGCAGGCTATGGTCGTGCTTCACCAGGTTGGCGTAGAGCGGCAGGATCATGAATGGCAGGTAGGAATAAACCACGCCGATGTAGACCGCCAGGTTGGTATTGAGGATCTGCAGCGGTTCGTTGATCCAGCCCATGCTCATCAGGAAACCGTTGAGCAGACCGTTGTTGCTGAGGATCCCCATCCACGCATACACGCGGATCAGGATCGCGGTCCAGGTCGGCATCATGATCAGCAGGACCAGCACCGTTTGCAGCTCTTTGCGGGCACTGGCGATGGCGTAGGCCATCGGGTAGCCGATCAGCAGGCAGAGGATGGTGCTGATCAGCGCCATCTTCAACGAGCCGAGGTAGGCGGCGATGTACAGCTCGTCGCCGGCCAGCGTCGCGTAGTTGCCCAGGTTCAACAGCACCTGCAGCTTCTGCTCGGCGTAGCTGTAGATCTCGGTGTACGGCGGAATGGCCACGTCGGCTTCGGCGAAGCTGATCTTCAGGACGATGAAGAACGGCAGCATGAAGAACAGGAACAGCCAGATGAAAGGAACCCCGATGACCAACTGACGGCCACCGGGAATTATTCGATTGAGGCGGCGTTTGAATTTGCGCATGTTCATGAGCGAAGCACCACGCCGCTGTCGTCTTCCCAGTACACGTAGACCTGATCACCCCAGGTCGGCCGCTGGCCACGGCGCTCGACGTTGGCGACAAACGACTGGACGATCTTGCCGCTCGGCAGTTCGACGTAGAACACCGAGTGACCGCCGAGGTAGGCGATGTCGTGCACCTTGCCGCTGGACCAGTTGTATTCGCAGGTCGGCATGGTTGGGGTCACGAGCAGTTTTTCCGGGCGGATCGCGTAGGTCACGGACTTGTCTTGCACCGAGGTGCTGATGCCGTGGCCGACATAGATCTGGCGATCCAGGTCCTTGCAGGTGATGGTCGCGTGGCCTTCGGCGTCATCGATCACTTCACCGTCGAAGATGTTGACGTTGCCGATGAATTCGCAGACCAGGCGGCTGGTCGGGGTTTCGTAGATGTCGATCGGGCTGCCGATCTGGGCGATCCAGCCCAGGTGCATGATCGCGATGCGCTCGGCCATGGTCATGGCCTCTTCCTGGTCGTGGGTCACCATGACGCAGGTTACGCCGACGCGCTCGATGATCTCCACCAGCTCCAGCTGCATTTGCGAACGCAGTTTTTTGTCCAGTGCCCCCATCGGTTCGTCGAGCAGCAGCAGCTTCGGCCGCTTGGCCAGGGAACGAGCCAGGGCCACGCGCTGACGCTGACCGCCGGACAACTGATGCGGCTTACGCTTGGCGTACTGGCTCATCTGCACCAGCTTGAGCATGTCAGCCACGCGCGCATCGATTTCAGCGGCGGGCAGTTTGTCCTGCTTGAGGCCGAAGGCGATGTTCTGCGCCACGGTCATGTGCGGGAACAAGGCGTAGGACTGGAACATCATGTTGATCGGCCGCTCGTACGGCGGCATATCGGTGATGTCTACGCCATCGAGGAAGATGCGCCCTTCGGTCGGACGCTCGAATCCTGCGAGCATGCGCAGCAAAGTGGATTTGCCCGATCCCGAACCGCCGAGCAGGGCGAAAATCTCGCCTTTCTTGATTTCCAGGGACACATCGTCCACGGCAATCGTCTCGTCGAACTTCTTCGTGACCCGGTCGATTTTGACCAACACCTCTTTAGGTAATTGGTCGCCCTCGAGGGCTTTCTTATAGGCGCCGGAGGCAACTGCCATTTACGAAACTCCCAGAAAAAGAGTGCAGTTCGCTCAAGGTGAGCCAACCTTGGATAGTTTGAGTCTTGAAGCTATTTACCCGACTTGACCTTGGTCCAGCTGCGGGTCATCAAACGTTGAATGTTTGGCGGTAACTCGATGGACACGTAAGTCTTGTCGAGCACGGCTTGCGGTGGATAAACCGCTTCGTCGGTGCGAATGGATTGTTCCATCAGTTTGTCCGACCCCGGGTTAGGGTTGGCGTAGCCGACGTAATCACTGACCTGAGCGATAACCTCAGGTTTCAGCAAATAGTTGATGAACGCGTGGGCCTCTTTGACGTTGGCCGAGTCCTTCGGAATCGCCAGCATGTCGAACCATAGTGCGCCACCTTCCTTGGGAATGGTGTAGGCGATCTTCACGCCTTTCTTGGCTTCTTCGGCACGGTTGCGTGCCTGGAACATGTCGCCGGAGAACCCGACGGCGATGCAGATATCGCCATTGGCCAGGTCGGTGATGTATTTGGACGAATGGAAGTACGTCACGTAAGGCCGTACCGCCAGTAACTTGGCTTCGGCCTTTTTGTAATCTTCAGGGTTGGTGCTGTTGGCGTTCAGGCCCAGGTAATTGAGAACGGTGGGCATCATTTCGTCAGCGGAATCGAGGAAGGCTACACCGCAGCTGTGCAGCTTCTTGATGTTTTCCGGCTCGAACAACACCGCCCAGGAATCGATCGAATCGACGCCCAGCACGGCCTTGATCTTGTCGACGTTGTAGCCGATGCCGTTGGTGCCCCAGAGGTATGGCACGGCGTACTGGTTACCCGGATCGTTCTGCTCCAGGCGTTTGAGCAGGACCGGATCAAGGTTGCCGTAGTTGGTCAGCAGTTTCTTGTCGAGCTTCTGGAAAGCGCCGGCCTTGATCTGCTTGCCAAGGAAATGGTTGGACGGCACGACCACGTCGTAACCGGTGCGCCCGGCCAGCAACTTGCCTTCCAGGGTTTCGTTGGAATCGAAGACGTCATAGACCGGTTTGATGCCGGTCTCTTTCTGAAAGTCCGCCAGGGTGGTCTGCCCGATGTAATCCGACCAATTATAAACATGCACGGTGCCGGCGGCCTGGACACTGACGGCAAGCGTCAACCCGGCTGCGGCCAGCATGGCATTGCGCAACAAAGAAAAAATAGGCAAGTGGAGGTCCTCTAAAATTAGTTGGGCCCAAGTTGCCCCGCGTTACATGACAGCCATGGCTGCCTGGCAACAAAACCGGCGCGCAACTTACCCTCGAAAAACCGTTCCAGCAAACTTTATGAAAATCCCTGTAGGAGCGAGCTCGCTCCTACAGGAGTTGTTACTTACTTACCGGATTTGATCTTGGTCCAGCTGCGAGTCAGGATTCGCTGGGTCGCGGCCGGCAAGTCGGCAATCGCGTACAGCTTGGCCAGCACGTCCGCCGGCGGGTAGATGCCTGGATCGCTGGTGATGTCTTTATCCACCAGTGGCGTGGCAGCCGCGTTACCGTTCGGGAAACGCACGGCATTGGTGATTGCAGCCATGACTTCCGGCTTCTGCAGGTAGGTCATGAACTTGTAGGCGCCTTCGACGTTTTCGGCATCTTTAGGGATGGCGACCATGTCGTAGAAGCTGCCCGCACCTTCTTTCGGAATGTTGTAGCTGACTTTCACCTTGTCACCGGCTTCAGCCGCGCGGGACTTGGCCTGGTAGATGTCGCCCGAGTAACCCACGGCCACGCAGATGTTGCCGTTGGCCAGGTCGGAGATGTACTTGGAAGAGTGGAAATAAGCGATCGAAGGACGAACCTTCATGATCAGCGCTTCAGCCTTGTCGATGTCTTCTTTCTTCTGGCTGTCGGTTGGCAGGCCCAGGTAGTGCAGCGCCACCGGAATCATCTCGGTTGGGGAATCGAGCAGGCTGATACCGCACGACTTCAGCTTGGCGGCGTTCTCAGGCTTGAAGATCAGATCCCAAGAATCGGTCGGTGCGTCGGCACCCAGTGCAGCCTTGACCTTCTCGGCGTTGAAACCGATACCGATCGAACCCCACATGTACGGGAAGGCGTGCTCGTTGCCAGGGTCGCTGACCGATACCGCCTTGAGCAGGTCCGGGTTCAGGTTTTTCCAGTTAGGCAGCTTGGACTTGTCCAGCTTCTGGTAAACACCGGCCTTGATCTGCTTGGCCAGAAAGTTGTTCGACGGTACGACGATGTCGTAGCCGGACTTGCCTGCCAGCAACTTGGCTTCGAGGGTTTCGTTACTGTCGAAAACGTCGTACACGACTTTGATGCCGGACTCTTTTTCGAAGTTCGCGATGGTGTCCGGAGCGATGTAATCGGACCAGTTATAGACGTGCAACACCTTGTCGTCCGCCTGAACCGCGCTCGCCATAATGCCCATCAGGGACATGGCGAGAAGAGTCTTGCCAGCAAACATTTTGCCTAATGCCTTCATGCGTGATGCTCCAAATTTTTCTCTTTTGAACCACTATGTTCAGCGGCCGAACCCGGGCAACTGGAACCGCGGCTAGTCTGGCAAGATCCGAGGCGGTCTTTCAACAAAAGGCCGCCTCTTATGGCCGTGCCGAGCGAAAGTTTCATACTCCCGCTCAGAGCCTAGCACTTAGCCCTGCAATGCACTGAGGGTCAGGTCCAGGCACTTGCGTGCCTTGGTCACCAACTCATCGATTTCCGCCAGTGTAATCACCAGGGGTGGCGCGATGATCATGGTGTCGCCCACGGCGCGCATGATCAGGCCGTTATCGAAGCAGAACTGCCGGCAGATCATGCCGACGCCCTTGCCTTCGTAACGCTTGCGAGTGGCCTTGTCCTGCACCAACTCGATAGCCCCCAACAGACCGACCCCACGAACTTCGCCCACCAATGGGTGATCGTTCAGTTCCCGCAGACGTTTCTGCAAATACGGTGCCGTTTCGTTGTGCACGCGCTCGATAATTTTTTCTTCGCGCATGATGCGGATGTTTTCCAGTGCCACCGCAGCCGCCACCGGGTGCCCGGAGTAGGTGAAGCCATGGTTGAAATCGCCGCCTTCATTGAGCACCGCCACCACTTCGTCACGCACGATCAGGCCACCCATAGGGATGTAGCCGGAAGTCAGGCCTTTGGCGATGGTCATCATGTCAGGCTTGAGGCCGTAGAAGTCGGAGCCGAACCACTCACCGGTGCGGCCGAAACCACAGATCACTTCGTCCGCCACGAACAGGATGTCGTACTTGGCGAGGATTTCCTTGATGCGCGGCCAGTAGGTGTCTGGCGGAATGATCACGCCGCCGGCGCCCTGGATCGGTTCGGCAATAAAGGCGCCCACGTTGTCGACGCCGATCTCCAGAATCTTCTCTTCGAGCTGGTTGGCAGCCCAGACACCGAACTCCTCCGGTGTCATGTCACCGCCTTCGGCGAACCAGTACGGCTGGGCGATGTGGACGATGCCCGGGATCGGCAAGTCGCCTTGTTCATGCATGTAAGTCATGCCGCCCAGGCTCGCGCCGGCCACGGTGGAACCGTGATAGCCGTTCTTGCGGCTGATGATGACTTTCTTGTTCGGCTGGCCCTTGATCGCCCAGTAGTGACGAACCATGCGCAGCATGGTGTCGTTGCCTTCGGAGCCGGAACCGGTGAAGAACACATGGTTCATGCCTTCAGGCGCGATGTCGGCGATGGCTTTGGCCAGCTCCAGCACCGGTGGGTGAGCGGTCTGGAAGAACAGGTTGTAGTAAGGCAGTTCGCGCATTTGTTTGCTGGCGGCATCGGCCAGTTCATCGCGACCGTAACCGATGGCCACACACCACAGGCCAGCCATGCCATCGAGAATCTTGTTGCCTTCGCTGTCCCACAGGTAAACGCCCTTGGCGTTGGTGATGATCCGTGGGCCTTTTTCTTTCAACTGCTTGAAGTCGCTGAACGGGGCCAGGTGGTGATCGTTGCTCAGGGCTTGCCATTCACGGGTTTGCGGGTTGTTGCTGGTCATACCAATCTCCTAAAGAAAATCAGGTGGAGGCGCCGTCTGGCGACAACGGACGCCCGGCGTGTCAGACGGCAAAGAGCAGGAACTCCCGTTCCCACGAACTGATCACGCGCTTGAAGTTTTCATGCTCGGCCCGCTTGACCGCCACGTAGCCAGTAATGAAATTTTTGCCCAGGTACTTCTCGATGGTCGCGCTGTTTTCCATGCGTTCCAGCGCATCTTCGATGGTCAGTGGCAGGCGCAGGTTACGGCGTTCATAGCCACGGCCCACGACCGGCGCACTCGGGTTCAGTCCTTCGACCATGCCGATGTAACCGCAGAGCAGGCTCGCGGCAATCGCCAGGTACGGGTTGGCATCGGCGCCCGGCAGGCGGTTTTCCACCCGACGGTTTTGCGGCCCGGCATCCGGAACCCGCAGGCCCACGGTGCGGTTTTCTTCGCCCCACTCCACGTTTACCGGTGCCGAGGTGTCCGGCAGGAAACGGCGGAACGAATTGACGTTGGGCGCAAACAGCGGCAACAGCTCGGGAATGAGTTTCTGCAAGCCACCGATGTGGTGCAGGAACAGCTGGCTCATGGTCCCGTCTTCATTGGAGAAGATGTTCTTGCCGGTTTCGATGTCGATGATGCTCTGGTGCAAGTGCATGGCACTGCCGGGCTCGCCGGTCATGGGCTTGGCCATGAAGGTCGCCGCCACGTTGTGCTTGAGCGCGGCCTCGCGCATGGTGCGTTTGAACACCAGGATCTGGTCGGCCAGGGACAAGGCATCGCCGTGACGGAAGTTGATTTCCATCTGCGCCGTGCCGTCCTCGTGGATCAGCGTGTCGAGGTCCAGCTCCTGCAATTCACACCAGTCGTAGACGTCTTCGAACAGCGGATCGAATTCGTTGGCCGCTTCAATGGAAAACGATTGGCGACCGGTTTCAGGGCGCCCGGAACGGCCGATCGGCGGCTGCAACGGGTAATCCGGGTCATCGCTGCGCTTGGTCAGGTAGAACTCCATTTCCGGCGCCACAATCGGCTGCCAGCCCTTGTCGGCATAGAGTTTCAGGACTTTTTTCAGCACGTTGCGCGGCGACAGCTCGATCGGGTTGCCTTGCTTGTCGTAGGTGTCGTGAATGACGATGGCGGTGGGCTCGATGGCCCAAGGCACCATGTACACCGCGCTCTGGTCGGGACGGCAGATCATGTCGATGTCGGCCGGGTCGAGCAGCTCGTAGTAGATGTCGTCTTCGACGTAATCGCCGGTCACGGTCTGCAGCAGCACGCTCTCTGGCAGGCGCATGCCCTTTTCGGCGATGAATTTGTTGGTCGGCGAAATCTTGCCCCGGGTGATACCGGTCAAGTCGGCGATCATGCATTCGACTTCTGTGATCTTGTGGTCTTTCAACCAATCGGTGAGCTGGTCGAGGTTGTTACTCATAAATGCCTCTAGGCTTTGAGTTTCCTGACTCTTGCAGGAGTCGGGCAATGTTTGACGCATCGGCGCCGCGTTGGAATTCAGGTGTACGAAAGGCTATCGTGTTTTTTTTGCACCACGCCGCAAAATGCCAGGCGTGCAGAATCGCAAGCGGCGCCCAAGGCAATGGAGGCGCCACTATTATTGTGAATCGGTTCTATATTGAATGGAGTAACCGTAATGGGGGTGCCATCAAGGCCGTCCAGAATATCGGACGCTAAGGGTCGATTCGCCAGCGACGGAAAGATCACCGGCACGCCGGGAGCCGCGAAGGCTGCGACGCTGACGTGAATATCGCCACTGATGTGATAAGCATGCAGACCGTTCTGCTGACCGCAGTCGGTGATGCCGATTAACGACAGGCGAGACATGTAGCACCCCGGTATTATTGCTGTTATGGGTTTGATTCGAGCTTAGCCTTGTTCATTTTTTTACACAACACCCCCGTAAAAAATACAACACGGCCCGCTCAAGCATGCAGACGGCATAGCGCTCAGGGGCATAAAAACGCCCCAAAGTGCCTCAAAAAAGCCGCACGAGCGCTTTTTTGGGGCAAAAACGGCCTCGCTTGACTTCGGCATGCCGTTCGGGTTGACTGGAATCCGAAGAGATCAATGATTGATATTTTTAACAACAAAGGTGTTGCATCATGTCGGTACCCCCGCGTGCCGTTCAGCTTAACGAAGCGAACGCGTTCCTTAAGGAACATCCTGAGGTTCTGTACGTTGACCTTCTGATTGCGGATATGAATGGTGTGGTGCGCGGCAAGCGCATCGAACGCACCAGCCTCCACAAGGTTTACGAGAAAGGCATCAACCTGCCGGCCTCTCTATTTGCTCTGGATATCAATGGTTCGACGGTGGAAAGCACCGGCCTGGGCCTGGACATCGGCGATGCTGACCGAATCTGCTATCCAATTCCCGACACCCTGTGCAACGAGCCATGGCAGAAGCGCCCGACCGCGCAACTGTTGATGACCATGCACGAACTCGAAGGTGATCCTTTCTTCGCCGACCCGCGCGAAGTGCTGCGACAAGTCGTAACCAAGTTCGATGAGATGGGCCTGACCATCTGCGCCGCGTTCGAACTGGAGTTCTACCTGATCGACCAGGAGAATGTGAACGGCCGCCCACAACCACCGCGCTCGCCGATTTCCGGCAAACGCCCGCACTCGACACAGGTTTACCTGATCGACGACCTCGACGAATACGTCGACTGCCTCCAGGACATTCTGGAAGGTGCGAAAGAGCAAGGCATCCCGGCCGACGCCATCGTCAAGGAAAGTGCCCCGGCGCAGTTCGAAGTGAACCTGCACCACGTGGCCGACCCGATCAAGGCTTGCGACTACGCGGTCCTGCTCAAGCGCCTGATCAAGAACATCGCCTACGACCATGAAATGGACACCACCTTCATGGCCAAGCCTTATCCGGGCCAGGCGGGCAATGGTCTGCATGTCCACATCTCGATTCTCGATAAAGACGGCAAAAACATTTTTGCCAGTGAGGATCCCGAGCAGAACGCCGCACTGCGTCACGCGATCGGCGGTGTGCTCGAGACCCTACCGGCGCAGATGGCGTTCCTCTGCCCGAACGTCAACTCCTACCGTCGTTTCGGCGCACAGTTCTACGTGCCGAACTCGCCGTGCTGGGGCCTGGACAACCGCACTGTCGCCCTGCGCGTACCGACCGGTTCCGCCGACGCGGTCCGCCTGGAACACCGCGTGGCCGGTGCCGACGCCAACCCCTACCTGCTGATGGCTTCGGTCCTGGCAGGCGTGCACCACGGTCTGGTCAACAAGATCGAACCGGGCGCTCCAGTGGAAGGCAACAGCTACGAGCAGAACGAGCAGAGCCTGCCGAACAACCTGCGCGATGCACTGCGCGAGCTGGACGACAGCGAAGTCATGGCCAAGTACATCGATCCGAAATACATCGATATCTTCGTGGCCTGTAAAGAGAGCGAGCTGGAAGAGTTCGAACACTCCATCTCCGACCTCGAGTACAACTGGTACCTGCATACCGTGTAAGCGGTTGCAGTAAAAAAGGAACGCCGTTGGCTGCTGAAGCCTGCGGCGTTTTTTTATGGACGCCTGCGGCGGATCGCCAGCAGGGCTAGCTCCCACAGTTGATCTCCAGTGAACATAAATTCCGTGTACACCAGAAATTTCTGTGGGCGCTGGCTTGCCCGCGATGGCGGCCGACGAGACAACACGCAACCCCGCTCGTACAATGCCCGCTGCCCCGCAGGAGACTTCAATGACACGCGTAGCCACCCCCCGCAAACCCCGCGCACGCAGCCAGGCCCGAATCGATTCGATACTCGATGCGGCCCGCACACTGCTGGCCGCCGAGGGCGTGGCCAGCCTGTCGATCTACAGCGTGGCCGAGCGCGCGGAGATCCCGCCCTCCTCCGTCTACCACTTCTTCGCCAGCGTTCCGGCCCTGCTCGAAGCCCTGACCGCCGACGTCCACGCCGCCTTCCGCGCCTGCCTGCAAGCACCCATCGACCACCAAGCCCTCACCGGCTGGCGGGATCTGTCGCGCCTGGTGGAGCAACGCATGCTCGAGATCTACAGCGAAGACGCCGCCGCCCGCCAACTGATCCTCGCCCAACACGGCCTGACCGAAGTCACCCAGGCCGATCGTCAGCACGACATCGAACTGGGCGACCTGATGCACAAACTGTTCGACCACCACTTCGAGCTGCCGAAGCTGCCGAGCGATGTCGATGTGTTTGCGCTGGCCATGGAGCTGGGTGATCGGGTCTATGCGCGCTCGGTGCAACAGCATGGACAGATCACACCGCGCATGGCTGAAGAAGGGATGCGGGTGTTTGACGCCTATCTTGGGCTGTATTTGCCACCCTACCTGCCCAAGCGAGCTGTACCGGCCTGATTTTTATCGGCCTCGCAGGCCCCATCGTCGGCTCAAGGCACGCATAAAAAACCCCGAAGGGCTAAAACCCTCCGGGGTTGTCGTTTACGCGCACGGCTTACAACTTGGCGATCGACACCTCGGTGGATTTCACAAATGCAATCACTTCGCTGCCCACGGCCAGCTCCAGCTCTTTCACCGAACGCGTGGTGATCACCGAAGTGACGATGCCGGAAGCGGTTTGCACGTCGATTTCCGACAGCACGTCGCCGAGCACGATTTCCTTGATGGAGCCTTTGAACTGGTTGCGAACGTTGATGGCTTTGATGGTCATATTGATTTCTCCTGAGGTCGAAATGAGCTGTAAGCGGCAAGCCACAAGCTGCAAGTCAAAGCGCTGTGCTTCTTCTCGCAGCTTGAAGCTCAAAGCTCGCAGCTGCCTTACTGAGCCCAACGCAACTGCGTAGGCAAGGGTGAAACAGGTTCCGGCTCCGGCGGTTGGCCGGGCAGTGACAGCACACGGTTGAGGACTTCGGTTTCCAGCGCCGCCAGTCGATGGGAACCGCGGACCCGAGGGCGCGGTAACTCCACATGCAGGTCGAGGCCGACTTCGCCGTCTTCGATCAGGATCACCCGATCGGCAATCGCCACCGCTTCACTGACGTCGTGGGTCACCAGCAACACAGTGAAACCGTGCTGTTGCCAGAGCCGTTCGATCAGTTGCTGCATTTCGATTCGGGTCAGCGCATCCAGCGCGCCCAATGGTTCGTCGAGCAAGAGCAGACGTGGTTGATGGATCAGCGCGCGGGCCAGGGCCACGCGTTGCTTCTGCCCACCGGACAGCGCGGCTGGCCACTCATTGGCGCGATCGGCCAAACCAACCGCTTCCAGGGCTTCCAGCGCTTGCGGCCGCCAATTGCCCTTGAGCCCGAGGCCGACGTTATCGATGATCTTTTTCCATGGCAGCAGACGCGCTTCCTGGAACATCAAGCGGGTGTCTTCCCGTGCCTCACTGAGCGGCGCGGCGCCGGCCAGCAATTCGCCGCCGGTAGGCTGATCGAGACCGGCGAGCAAGCGCAGCAAGGTGCTCTTGCCGCAGCCGCTACGACCGACCACCGCGACAAACTGGCCTGCCGGAATGTGCAGGTCGATCTCGCGCAACACTTGCCGCGAACCGAAGGTTTTTTGCAGATTGCGCACCACCAGCGGAATCCCGCGCAGCAGCCGTGGAGGTTGTTGAGCCGTCATGCAGCACCTCCCTTGGCGACTTGATAGGCCGGGTGCCAACGCAGCCACACACGTTCGAGCCCACGGGCGGCGAGGTCGGCCAGCTTGCCGAGCACCGCGTACAGCAGAATCGCCAGCACCACCACGTCCGTCTGCAGAAACTCCCGGGCGTTCATCGCCAGGTAGCCAATGCCGGAACTGGCGGAAATGGTCTCGGCGACGATCAGCGTCAACCACATGAAGCCCAGTGCGAAGCGCACGCCGACCAGGATCGAAGGCAGCGCCCCCGGCAGGATCACCTGACGGAACAGGCTGAAACCGGACAAACCATAACTGCGCGACATCTCCACCAACGCCGGATCGACGTTGCGGATACCGTGGTAGGTGTTGAGGTAGATCGGAAACAACGTGCCCAGCGCCACCAGGAAAATCTTCGCCGACTCGTCGATGCCGAACCACAGGATCACCAACGGAATGAGCGCCAGGTGCGGCACGTTGCGGATCATCTGCACCGAGCTGTCGAGCAGGCGTTCACCCCATTTCGACAGGCCGGTGATAAAGCCCAAAGTCAGGCCGATGCTGCCGCCGATGGTGAAACCCAGGGCAGCGCGCCAACCGCTGATCGCCAGATGTGTCCAGATCTCGCCGCTGCGCACCAGACTTACACCGGCTTCGATCACGGCGATCGGTGCCGGCAGAATCCGTGTCGACAACCAGCCCGCCGACACCGACAACTGCCACACCGCCAGCAACAACACCGGCAACGCCCAGGGCGCGAGGCTGTGGATGATTTTCTTCATGGCGCGCCTCAGCTCTGGGACGCGGCTTTGGGAAGAATGTCGTTGGCCACCATCTCACCGAACGGGCTGACGTAACCGGCGCTTTTCGGCAGTTCGGGACGTTCGATATCGAGGTGCGGGAACAGCAACTCGGCAACGCGATACGACTCTTCCAGGTGTGGATAACCGGAGAAGATGAAGGTGTCGATGCCCAGGTCCGCGTACTCTTTCACGCGAGCGGCCACGGTCGGACCATCGCCCACCAGCGCCGTACCGGCACCGCCGCGCACCAGGCCAACACCGGCCCACAAGTTGGGACTGACTTCCAGGTTGTCGCGACTGCCGCCGTGCAGCGCAGCCATGCGTTGCTGACCCACCGAATCGAAGCGCGCCAGGGAAGCCTGGGCGCGAGCGATGGTGTCTTCGTCCAGGTGCGAAATCAGGCGGTCCGCCGCTTGCCAGGCCTCGGCGTTGGTTTCGCGCACGATCACATGCAGACGAATGCCAAAACGTACGGTACGACCGAGCTTCGCGGCCTTGGCGCGGACTTGTTCAATCTTCTCGGCAACGGCGGCGGGTGGTTCGCCCCAGGTCAGAACCATTTCAACCTGCTCTGCCGCCAGGTCCTGCGCCGCTTCCGAGGAACCACCGAAATACAACGGCGGACGCGGTTGCTGAATCGGCGGATACAGCAATTTGGCACCCTTCACGCTGATGTGCTGACCGTCGTAATCAACGGTTTCGCCTTCCAGCACGCGGCGCCAGATGCGAGTGAACTCCACCGAAGCCTGGTAGCGCTCGTCATGGCTGAGGAATAGACCATCGCCGGCCAACTCTTCCGGATCACCACCCGTCACCAGGTTGAACAGCGCACGACCGCCGGACAGGCGATCCAGAGTCGCAGCCTGACGCGCGGCCACCGTCGGGGAAATGATCCCGGGGCGCAGGGCGACCAGGAATTTCAAACGCTGGGTGACCGGGATCAGCGACGCCGCCACCAGCCACGAGTCTTCGCAGGAGCGACCGGTGGGGATCAGCACCCCGCCGAAGCCCAGACGATCCGCCGCTTGCGCGACTTGTTGCAAGTAACCGTGGTCAACGGCGCGAGCGCCTTCGGCGGTGCCAAGGTAATGGCCGTCGCCGTGGGTAGGCAGGAACCAGAAGATATTGAGGCTCATGGAGTGGTCTCCTTGGGGAATTGAATTACTGTGCTTTGGCAACGGCTGCCGGTGGCGTCCAGATCACGTCTTTGATGCTCAACGGTTTCGGAATCAACTTGAGCTGGTAGAAGCTGTCGGCGATTTTCTGTTGCGCAACGACCACGTCCGGGGTCAGGAACAAGGCGCCGTAGCCCTGGCGTTTCACCGAGGTCAGGGTGATGTCCGCCGGCAGGCCGAGCAGTGGCGACACTTGTTGCGTCACCTCTTGTGGATTGGCCTTGGACCACTCACCGACGGCACGCACTTCTTCCACCAGGGTCTTGATCACCTCAGGGTTTTTCTGTGCGTAAGGCTTGGTCGCCAGGTAGAACTGATGGTTGTCGACGATGCCTTGGCCATCGCGCAGGGTGCGCGCCTGCAGTTGCTGTTCGGCGGCTGCCTGGTACGGGTCCCAGATCACCCAGGCATCGACGCTGCCACGTTCGAACGCGGCGCGGGCATCGGCCGGCGGCAGGAACACGGTCTGGATATCGGTGTACTTGAGGCCGGCGTCTTCCAGTGCGCGGACCAGCAGGTAGTGCACGTTGGAGCCTTTGTTCAGGACGACTTTCTTGCCCTTGAGGTCCGCCACCGATTTGATCGCCGAGTCCTTCGGCACCAGGATCGCTTCACTGTGAGGGGCTGGAGGTTCGTAGGCGACGTAAAGCAAATCAGCACCCGCCGCTTGAGCGAACACGGGCGGGGTTTCGCCGGTGACGCCGAAGTCGATGGAACCGACGTTCAGGCCTTCGAGCAGTTGCGGGCCGCCAGGGAATTCAGTCCATTGCACGTCCACGCCTTGGGCGGCGAGGCGTTTTTCCAGAGTGCCTTTGGCTTTGAGCAGCACCAGGGTGCCGTATTTCTGATAGCCGATTCGTAACGTTTCAGCTTGGGCTTGAGTAATGGCGCCGAAGGCTACAGCCGCTGCAAACAGAGCGACCAGACCACGACGCAAAATAACAGGGCGCATGACGCTCTCCTTTTTGCAGTTGGGTTTTGGCTGCACCTGCTTGCCCGTTAGCGGGCGAGTAAGGCCAGTACATCAATTTGGGATAGGGCTTAAATGCTCCAGCGAGCACTCAACAAACGTTCATTCAACAGGTTCGGATCGAGCGGCTTGGGCCGTCGGGCCATGGCGCTGAAAAACAGCTCCAGCGATTCATTCAGTCGTTGCTCCAGCTCCGGCGCCAACTGCGCCAGCGCGCTGCCTTCGCCGTAGGCGATCTGGCTGTCCACCGCGAAAATGCCATGGAGCATTTCCTGGGCCTTGAGTGCCGACAACACCGGTTTGAGTGCGTAATCCACCGCCAGCATGTGGGCGATGCTGCCACCGGTTGCCATTGGCAGAACCACCTTGTGGCTCAACGCGCGCTCGGGCAGCAGATCCAGTACCGTTTTCAACGCGCCAGAGAACGACGCCTTGTACACCGGTGTGGCGATCAGCAGGCCGTCGGCGTTTTCAATCTGTTGCAGCAGGTCGATCACCTTCGGGCTGTCGAAGCGTGCATGCAGCAAGTCTTCGGCCGGGAAGTCCCGTACCTGGTAACTCACCACTTCCACGCCCTGCTCTTGTAACCAACGCTGGGAGCGGTCCAGCAGTACCCCGGAACGGGAGCGTTGGCTGGGACTGCCACCGAGTGAGACGACCAGCATTCAGACAATTCCTGAGTGGGGGCGATTCGCGGTTTGCGATCTCGCTTCGATGGAGAGACCTTAACAGTTGATTCATATATCCATAAATCATATTTATTCATTTGGTTATTCGATTTAGAGATATTAAAACCCACTTCTTCCAGGCGAAAAAAAAGGCCGTCGAAACGGCCTGAAATCCCCTGCTTTGTGGATCTGCACAAACCCCTGTGGGCGTTGGCTTGCCAGCGATGGCGGTTTGACTGACAGACCGCGTTGCTTCAATCGCCAGCAAGCCAGCGCCTACAAAAGCGATTAGCGATTGGGCTGCGGTGTCAGGCGCAAGTATGGCTTCACCGCGCGGTAGCCCTTGGGAAAGCGTTGCTTGATTTCATCTTCATCCTTGAGCGAAGGCACGATCACCACCTCATCACCGTCCTGCCAGTTGGCCGGGGTGGCCACCTTGTAGTTATCGGTGAGTTGCAGCGAGTCGATGACCCGCAGGATTTCATGGAAGTTGCGGCCGGTGCTCGCCGGGTAGGTGATGGTCAGCCGGACCTTTTTGTTCGGGTCAATCACGAACAGTGAGCGTACCGTGAGGGTGTCGTTGGCGTTGGGGTGGATCAGGTCGTACAGGTCCGAAACCTTGCGGTCGGCATCGTCAAGGATCGGAAAGGTGACAACGGTGTTCTGGGTTTCGTTGATGTCTTCGATCCATCTGTGATGCGAATCCACCGGGTCGACGGACAGCGCAATGGCCTTGACCCCACGCTTGTCGAATTCATCTTTGAGCTTGGCCGTGAAGCCCAGTTCGGTGGTGCACACCGGCGTGAAGTCCGCCGGATGGGAAAACAGCACGCCCCAGCTCTCGCCCAACCATTGGTGGAACCGGATGGTGCCGGCGCTGGAATCCTGTTCGAAATCGGGGGCGATATCGCCGAGTCTGAGGCTCATGGTGCTGCTCCTTGTGAGTGCTTGATGAGCTCAACTGTGCCTGTGTTTTTTATCCATTAAAAAGAATAAATATCGATTTATTTAGATCCATAAGGAATATTAAAGATCTGTTCACTGGACGCGCCTGCGCATCCCGCCGACCATCGTCAACGAGGTTCGAGAAGGCCTTGAGTTGCTGCAAAAAGGGGAGTTTCAAGGCAGGTTTACGGGGGTGAGCCCGCCTTGAAAACGCAAAAGCCCCGCCCGGCGAGATGCCGGGCGGGGCTTTTTTTGGTTCATCGCGGCTCACTCCCGAAGGCGTGTGTCATTCAGCACGTTTGTGGCTGGGATGACGCCTTCGTGAGCAGACTCGCTCCCACACGCTATTACAGCAGCGGGATCGAGTAGCTGACGATCAGACGGTTTTCGTCCTGCGAACGGGTGTTCGGCAGGTCGGTACGCCAGCTGGCGTTTTTCCACGCCACGCCCAGGTTTTTCAGTGCGCCAGACTGGACCACGTAACCAACGTTCAAGTCGCGTTCCCACTCGGAAGCGCCGTTCGCCGCTTCGGCGCCACGCGCGTTCACGGTGTCGATGTTATCGCCATGCAGGTACACCACACCCGCCGTCAGGCCAGGTACACCGACTTTGGCGAAGTCGAACGAGTAACGTGCTTGCCAGGTACGCTCGCCGGCACGGGCGAACTTCTGGATTTGCGAGTCGGTGATGGTGTAGTTCGACGAACCGTCGCCCTGGTTCAGCCACGGGAAGTCACTGCTGCCGTTGCTGACCTGGTAACCGCCCCCAAAGGTGTGACCGGCAACGCTGTACAGGAACAGACCGCTGTAGAGATTGTTGTCGACCTTGCCTTTGCCATTAGCCACGCCGCTGTAGTTGCCGGTGCTGTAGTAAAGCGGATTGCTGCCGTTGGCACCGTCGTCGGAGCTGTTGAAATAACGGAAGTCAGACTTCAACACGCCCGGACCGATTGCCCAGTTGTGAACCAGACCCAGGAAGTGTTGCTTGTAGAAGTCTTCCAGGTTGCCGTAGTAATACTGGGCAGTCAGGTCTTTGGTGATTTTGTAGTCACCGCCAGCGTAGATGAACTTGTTGCTGTTGATGGTGCGTGGGGACGCACCATTGATAGCCAACTGTTCATTGTTGCTGGAGTTACGACCTTTAACGTGCTCGATCTGGCCGCCGACCAGCGTCAGGTCCTTGATGTCACCGGAGGTGAGCTGACCACCTTCCCAGGTTTGCGGTAGCAGGCGACCGTCGTTAGTCACGATGACCGGCAGTTTTGGCTGCAGAGTACCGAGCTTCAGCTCAGTCTGGGAAACCTTGGCCTTGGCGGTCAGACCCAGGCTGGAGAAGTCATCAACCGCTTCACCATTGGATTTGCTTGGGAAAACAGTGCCGCCATAGGCAGCACTGTTAGCTGCGCCGTTAGTGCCGCCGCCCGAATCCAGCTTTACACCCAACAAGCCGATCGCATCGATACCGAAACCGACGGTGCCCTGGGTGTAACCGGAGATGAAACGCAGATCGAAGCCTTGGCCCCATTCTTCGTTTTTGTTCGGACCAGTACCGTCACGGTAATCGGTGTTGATGTAGAAGTTGCGCAGGCCCAAGGTCGCCTTGCTGTCTTCGACAAAACCGGCAGCACTCGCCTGCTGCGCCAAAACCCCTGCAGCGATGGCCAGGGCCAAGGTGGACTTGTTCATTGTTTCGCTCCTATCGTTTCTAATTCTTTTGGTTCCGGGTCGAGTGCCCTGAATCCTTGATTCGCCTGGCTTTCGCCATAGAGACCCTCGCACTGAAGATCTCCCCCCCGTCATTTGGGCGGCGCAGCATACCTTTTCATAAATCCGAAAAGAATCACTTAGTGTTTTTTGATATCCAAATGGAATATCGATGTGTACACGCCACAGAAACGAGATATCGGTGTTGAAACCGATTCCTGTGGTCGTGGTTATCGGAAGTTGAACGGGCTGAGCGTAAAGCGAGGGGGCCTGTAGGTCAGGTGGAGCCAACTGTAGGCGCTTGCGGAAAAATCTAAAAAGAATAAAAAACGATTAGAAGCAATCTTTTAGAAATATAGAAACGGAAGGCATATGAAGAAGCGAGCGGGCTCGCGATGGTCGTTAACGATGACGCGTTTTTATCGGGTAAACGCGTCGTTCTCGAGTCCATCGCGAGCCAGCTCGCTCATACAGATCTACTGCTTACAGGAAGCTGTAGGTGTAGTTGAAGATCAGACGGGTCTGGTCCTGGTCAGCGGTGCTGGTGTTACCGCCGTAAGTACCGTGACGCAGGGTCGTACCAAACCCTTTGAGTGGGCCGGTTTGAATCACGTAGTCCACACGCGCGTCGGTCTCGTGCTCATTCAGGTCTTTACCCACGCCGCTGGTAGCCTTGATGTCGCGGCCATCCAGGTAAGCAATCGAAGCTTTCAAACCTGGCACGCCCAGTGAGGCGAAGTCGTAGGAGTACTGACCATACGTGGTGTTTTCACCGGCACGGATAAAGCTGCCCACGGTGGCGTCGGTGAAGGAGTAGAAGCTGGCGCCGCCAGCACCTTCCGGACGACCTTTGCTATCGATCAGGCTGCCCTGGTTCAAGAAGACGAAGCCGCCGTCATCGCTGACACGCTGATGGCCAAGCAGGAACGCACTGCCACCCAAGGTGTAGGTGAACGTCGCGCTCCAGGTCTTGTTATCGACCTCGCCTGGATTCTTGGCGTAGCCGTTGTTGTTGTTGAAGCGGTAGCCCACATCGCCGTTCTTGCCGTCGGAGCTGCTGTCGAAATAACGAAGATCGGTCTTGAACGACTGGTTCGGGGCGATCGGGTAGACGTGCACCAGGCCGAGGAAGTTCTGCTTGTAGTAGTCTTCCAGGTTCGCGTAGTAGTACTGCAGCAAGAGGTCTTTGGTGACCTTCCAGTCAGCTCCGGCGTAACGGAACTTGTTGCTGTCCTGAGCACCGCCAGCCACTGCCATGCCAGTGTCGTTGGAGGAAGCGCGACCTGACGCGTGCTCCAGTTGACCCAGGTTGAAGGTCACGTTGTCGATTTCCTTCGAGGAGATGGTGCCACCTTCGAAGGTCTGCGGCAGCAGACGGCTGTCGTTCGCGATCAGGATCGGCAGGTTAGGTGCCAGACCGCCACCCAAGTGGGCCTCGGTCTTGGAGAAACGCGCCTTGACGTTGGCATCCAGACGACTCCACTCGTCGGCGGACCGGTCGCCGTCGCTCGGGAAGAAGGAGTTGCTGTTACCCAGCGGGTGATGCCCTCTGCCGCCATCCAGATGAATGCCGACCAGTGCCTGAGCGTCGATACCGAAACCAACAGTGCCTTGAGTGAAACCGGACAGGTAATCGAACTTGAGGCCTTCAGCGGTTTCTCGCTGACGGTTTGCGGCTGTTTTGGCGCCTTCACGGACATCGGCGTCGTAATACATGGTGCGGGAACTAACGGATGCCTTACTGTCTTCGATGAAACCGGCGGCGCCTGCCTGCTGCGCCAAAACCCCTACGGCCACGGCCAGGGCCAAGGTGGACTTGTTCATTGTTTAGCTCCTCTCGTTTCTAATTCTTGTATTCCTGGTCCCGAATCGAATGCTCGGAATCCTAAGATGCGCGATTAGCGCCGTAGCGTGACTCACAAGTCAATCGTAACATTGTGTGTCTACGACCATAGTCTAATCCCACTTTTTTGGCTTACTCAGGGTCATGTGCTTGTCACAAACCTGAAAAGAATGACTGGACTCCTTTCTCATTCCATTTAGAAATTAAGCCCGCCTTCGCGCCCCCCCCAGAATAGAGCGGGTTGCTCATAAGCTAATTCATAAATGTTATTTATTTTGCGTTTTTTAGATCGATTAGGTTTAGAAGCAATTCTGAAACAAAACCTGTCGAAAGGAACAACGCCATGATGATCAAACGCGCACTATCCCGACCAATTGTTACAGTTTGTGTATCGCTCGCCCTTTCTTTTTCCGCCCATGCGACGAACCTCACAGTCGGCTACCAGACCGGTATCGACCCCAGCAAAGTCCCCCAGGCGGACGGCGTTTACGAAAAAACCATCGGCGAAAAAATCGACTGGCGTCGCTTCAATAGCGGCCCGGAAGTGGTCACCGCGATTGCGTCCGGCGACGTGCAGATCGGCAATCTCGGCTCCAGTCCTCTGGCTGCGGCCGCCTCGCGCAATCTGCCGATTGTCGCGTTCATTGTGTCCGCGCAAATCAATGCCGCCGAAGCCTTGGTGGTGCGCAATGGCAGCGGCATCGATAAACCGGAAGATCTGATCGGAAAAACCATCGCCACGCCGTTCGTATCGACGTCTCACTACAGTCTGTTGGGCGCCCTGAAGCATTGGGGCCTGGACGCTTCAAAAGTCAAAGTGGTGAACCTGCAACCGGCGGAGATCGCCGCCGCGTGGAAACGTGGGGACATCGACGGCGCGTTCGTCTGGTCGCCGGCCCTGGGTGAGATTCGCAAGACGGGCAAGACCTTGACCGATGCCGCCCAAGTCGGCCAATGGGGTGCGCCGACGTTTGAAGTCTGGGTGGCGCGCAAGGATTACGCCGAGAAACACCCGGAGGTCGTGGCCAAATTCGCCAAGGTCACGCTGGACTCTTTTGCCGACTATGCAGCGCATAAGGACAGCTGGACCGAACACTCGTTACCGGTGCAGAAAATCGCCAAATTGACGGGTGCCAACGCCGCTGATGTACCGGAGCTACTGGCCGGGTCCGCGTTTCCGGATGCCAAGACGCAACAGTCCAGCGCGTTGCTGGACGGTGGCACGGCCAAGGCGATTGGCGAAACGGCGAAGTTCTTGAAGGAGCAAGGGAAGGTCGAAACGGTACTGCCGGATTATTCGCCGTATGTGAGCGCGAAGTTTGTCACCGAGTAACTGCTGAACAGGGCTGTTCAGCCCATCGCGAGCAAGCTCGCTCCCACAGGGTTCTCTGTTGTCCGCAGAACGTGTGGGAGCGAGCTTGCTCGCGATAGGACCACCACGGTCAAAGGGTCTTTTCGAAGATCTTCGAATTACGCTGATAGTTGTACAACGACGCCCGCGCCGACGGCAGGCGTTCGACGCTGCTCGGCTCGAAGCCACGCTCGCGGAACCAGTGTGCAGTGCGGGTCGTCAGTACGAACAGCGTCTTGAGCCCTTGCGCCCGGGCGCGGGTTTCAATGCGCTCCAGCAGCTCATCCCCGCGACCGCCATGACGGTATTCCGGGTTCACCGCCAGGCAGGCCAGCTCACCGGCATCGGAATCGGCAATCTGATACAGCGCCGCGCAGGCGATGATCATGCCTTCGCGCTCGACCACACTGAACTGCTCGATCTCACGCTCCAGCACCTCGCGGGAACGCCGCACCAGAATCCCCTGCTCTTCCAGCGGACTGATCAAATCCAGCAGACCACCAACGTCTTCGATGGCCGCTTCGCGCACCACTTCGAATTGTTCCTGGGCGACCAGCGTGCCGCCACCGTCGCGGGTGAACAGCTCGGTCAGCAGAGCACCGTTTTCGGCATAGCTGACGATATGACTGCGCGCTACGCCGCCACGGCAGGCTTCAGCGGCGGCATCCAGCAGTTCCGCCTGATAATTGCTGCCCAGACGCTGCAAGTGCGCGGGCACCTGTTGCGGACGCAACTCACGAACCAGACGGCCATGTTCATCGATCAAGCCAAGCTCGGCGCCAAACAACAGCAGTTTGTCCGCGCCCAGATCAATGGCTGCACGGGTGGCGACGTCTTCGCAGGCGAGATTGAAAATTTCACCGGTCGGCGAGTAACCCAATGGCGACAACAGCACGATGGAGCGCTCGTCCAGCAGGCGATTGATACCCTTGCGATCGACCCGGCGGACTTCGCCGGTGTGGTGATAGTCGACGCCTTCGAGCACGCCGATCGGCCGGGCTGTCACGAGGTTGCCGCTGGCCACGCGCAAGCGCGAGCCCTGCATGGGCGACGAGGCCATGTCCATCGACAGCCGCGCTTCGATGGCGATGCGCAATTGGCCGACGGCATCGATCACGCACTCAAGCGTCGCGGCATCGGTGATGCGCATGCCGTGGTGGTAATGCGGGGTCAGGCCACGGGCAGCGAGGCGCGCTTCGATTTGCGGACGCGAACCGTGAACCAGCACCAGCCGCACGCCCAGGCTGTGCAACAGCACCAGGTCGTGGACGATATTGCCGAAGTTGGGGTGTTCAACGCCGTCGCCGGGCAGCATGACGACAAAGGTGCAATCGCGGTGGGCGTTGATGTAAGGCGAAGCGTGACGAAGCCAATTGACGTATTCGGGCATGAACCTGGGCCTGTAATAAATAGCAGCCGAAGAAAGGGCGAAACAGAAAACGCACAGCGGGCTGATGGTTATCGTCGGAACAGGCTTGGCGACACGCGAACTCTCCTCATGAATACGGGTTTGGGTACCGGCAATTTAACCGCAAACACCTGAAGGAGCGAGCTTGCTCGCGATGGTAGTAGAGCTACCGCGTTCCTCCAGGCAGCCCTCGTCATCGTTTACGTCCTTCGCGAGCAGGCTCGCGCCTACAGGGGG
Source organism: Pseudomonas sp. MT92 (assembly GCF_058792515.1). Classification (NCBI taxonomy): domain Bacteria; kingdom Pseudomonadati; phylum Pseudomonadota; class Gammaproteobacteria; order Pseudomonadales; family Pseudomonadaceae; genus Pseudomonas; species Pseudomonas sp. MT92. Next base: position 258,856 of record NZ_JBXAFA010000001.1, on the reverse strand, counting down.
TTGTTTGCCGGTGTCAGGCAGTAATGTTCAATCAACTGACGTAATAGATGCACCGTAGGCTGCAAACGTGACATTTCGAGGTATTCCCCCGGTTGGTGGGCGCAGGCGATATCGCCAGGGCCGAGCACCAGTGTTTCGCAGCCAAGTTGCTGAAGATAAGGCGCTTCAGTGCCGAACGCCACTGCTTCGGCAGCATGGCCGGTGAGCTTTTCAGCGATCCGTACCAGTTCCGCGTCTTCGGCCTGCTCGAACGGCGGCACTGCGGGGAACAGCGGCGCGTAATCGATCTTGACCTGATGCCGTTCGGCAATCGGGTTGAGTTTCTGCAAAATCGCCGCGCGCAGGGCTTTGGGGTCCATGCCCGGCAACGGCCGCAGGTCGAATTCCAGCGAACACTGTCCGCAAATCCGGTTGGGGTTATCGCCGCCATGGATGCAGCCGAAATTCATCGTCGGCTGCGGCACGCTGAACTGCGGATTACGGTACTCACGCTGCCACAACAGGCGCAGGCCACGCAATTCGCCAATGGCATCGTGCATGGCCTCCAGAGCGCTGTGACCCAGGCGCGGGTCCGAGGAGTGGCCGCTCTGCCCGAGGATGTCGATGCGCTCCATCATGACGCCTTTGTGCATGCGGATCGGCTTGAGCCCGGTCGGCTCGCCGATGACAGCTGCTCGCCCCAATGGCCGTCCGGCTTGCGCCAGGGCCCGGGCGCCAGACATCGAACTCTCTTCATCGCAGGTGGCCAGGATCAGCAGCGGTTGCTTGAACGGCTGATCGAGCAGCGGCTTGACCGCCTCGATGGCCAGGGCGAAAAAGCCCTTCATGTCGCAACTGCCCAGGCCGACCCAGCGGCCGTCGACTTCAGTCAGCTTCAGCGGGTCGGTCTGCCACAGCGCGCCATCGAATGGCACGGTGTCACTGTGGCCGGCCAGCACCAGACCGCCGGGACCGGAGCCGAAACTGGCCAACAGGTTGAATTTGCCGGGACTGACCTGCTGGATATCGCAGGCAAAACCCAGATCGCCGAGCCAGGCGGCCAGCAGGTCGATCACCGGGCGATTGGATTGATCGAGGTTCGCTTGGGTGCAACTGACCGACGGTGCAGCGATCAATGCAGCGAATTGATCTTTCATGGATGGCAAAGGCATCGCTGGCTCCGACTCGCGAATTGAAGTCCATCATAGAACCATCCGGCGACAGGAATAAACCGTCGCAGGGCGGAGCAAGGACGAGTCCTGTACACTGCACGACCTTGGCAGCCACACATTCCCCCCGGCTGCGCTCCCGATCCTGGATTTTCCGGCCATGCAGAAAGAAACCGAAATCAAACTCCGCGTCAGCCGCGAAACCCTCGCTGCCCTGCGCGAGCACCCGCTACTGAAAAAACGCAACAAAAGTGGCTGGGAACGCCGTGAGTTGATGAACCAGTACTTCGACACGCCTGAGCGCGACCTGGCCCGCGCCAAGGTGGCCCTGCGCCTGCGCAAGGATGGCGAAGAAGTCATTCAAACGCTCAAGACCCGCGGCCAGAGCGTCGCCGGCCTGTCCGAGCGTAACGAGTACGACTGGCACCTGCCCAAGGCCAAGCTCGACGTGAAGAAACTCGACGGCGAATGCTGGCCCGAAGCACTGGCCGAACTGGACAAGAAAACCCTGAAACCGATCTTCACCACCGATTTTGTCCGCGAACGCGCCGAAATCGCCTGGGGCCGCGGCAAGACCAAAGTGGTCATCGAAGCCGCGCTGGACCTCGGCCACGTGGTGGTTGGCAAACAGAAAGAAGAAATCTGCGAGCTGGAACTGGAACTGCGCGAAGGCGAACCGGCCGCGTTGCTGGAACTGGCCGCCGAGCTGGCCGCGACCCTGGCCCTGATGCCTTGTGACATCAGCAAGGCTGAACGCGGCTATCGCCTGTACGACGCCAACAGCTATTCGCTGAGCCTGCCGGCACCGCAGATCAGCGCCGAAACGCCGCTGGACGACGCCTTCGCCGCTTTGAGCTGGCACTTGTTGGGCAGCAGCCAGCGTCTGGCCGAGCAATATCGTTTCAATGGCCACTGGCGCCTGCTGCAGGACTGGGTGGAAAACCTCGCCGAATTGCGCGCGCTGGCCAGCAGCCTCGGCCAGGCCGCGCCGCGTCAATCGACCCACGACCTGCGCGTCGCACTCGATGCCCTGCTCGAAGACTGGCGTCCGCTGGTCCAGGCCGGCCTGGATGATGAAGACGTACGCAAAGCCGCGCCGGAGCAGTTCCTCGAAGAACTCGAAGACCCGCGCTGGGGCCTGTTCTCCCTGAACACCTCGCGCTGGTTGCTCGCTCGCACCTGGACCGCCGACCGCAACACCCGTGGCAATCGCCAGGGCGCCGCGCAACTGGGCAGCTGGTTGCCGCGCCTGTTGGGCGAAGAAGCCAACTCGCTGCAATTGCAGCGTTACCAGCAGCAACCGGAAGACCTCGCGGAACAATTGCCGCGCATCGAGCGTATCCAGGCCTGGCTGCACCACGCGCGCCACGTGCTGGACATCCCGGAAATGGATCGCCTATATGGCGAGCTGAACAAGCTGGCGCAACTGGCCAACGAGCCGATCACCGACGAAACCCTGGATGCGCGCAAGCAGCAGGCGATTGCGGTTTATCAGAATCGTGCGTGGAAGATGCTTCTGCGTCTGTAATACCGCCATCGCCAGCAGGCTGGCTCCCACCTTGGTTTTGTGTACGCCACAAAGCCCCTGTGGGAGCCAGCCTGCTGGCGATGAACCCCACGTTATTACCGCAGACTTTCAGACCGGCAAACTGGTCGTCGACTTGATCTCCGACAACGCCACCACCGAGTTGACCTCCTGAATCCCCGGCACCAGCGACAGCTTCTCGAAGAAGAACCGCTCATACGCCTCGATGTCCGCCGCGACGATCCGCAGCATGAAATCCACCGCCCCCATCAAGACATAACACTCCAGCACTTCCGGAAAGCCGCGAATGGCCTCGGTGAATTCGGTGAAATTCGAACGTCCGTGGGCGTTGAGTTTGACCTGCGCGAATATCTGCGTGTTGAGGCCGATTTTCTTGCGGTCGAGCAGCGTCACCTGGCCACGAATGATCCCCTCCTCCTTCATCCGCTGAATCCGCCGCCAACACGGCGACTGCGACAGTCCCACCTGCTCCGCGATCTGCGCGCTGGAGAGCGAAGCGTCCTCTTGCAGCAGCGCGAGAATCTTGCGGTCGTAGCCATCCAGCTCGCTGTGCATAAAAAAACCCTTGATTACCGATACTCTGAATTAAACGATTCGATAGAACCGTAATACGCCCCATCATAGATAAGAAATACCCGGCCACGAATGTAAAAATTTCTCCAGTGATTTGGAGATCGACCATGCCACACCTGGAAGCCGTGAACACCCCGCCCACCCGCGCCGATGTCTGGAACATCAGTAACACCCATTGCCGCGTTCGCTATCAGTTGCTGGCCGAAGCCGAGCCCGACCTGCTTTGTCGCGCATTGAACCTGTTCGCCCTGCAGTTTCTGACGCCGGAACAGGTCAACGTGCAGCGCCAGGATGACCTGCTGGACATCGATGTCGTCATCGACGGATTGAGCTGGCACCGCGCCCAAGTGATTGCAGAAAAACTGCGTAATCTGGTCAGCGTCTGCTCGGTCGAGCTGCAATTGGCGGATGCTGCCTGGGGCGATACGGCTCAGGCGGCTGGCTGAAAAAAGTCGATACGGCTTCGTCGGGTAGTGGCCCAACGGTCGGTGGGGTCACGACTATCCTTTGCGAACGGTTGTTCACAAGGAGCCCGCATGTCCGTTCAACTCGCCCTTCAGGACCGCTGGCTGGATCTCAGTGATTTGCTGCGTGAACTGGTCGCCCAGGGCTTTATCAGCCAGGATTCGGCCGAACACGCGCTCAATGCCCGCCGCCGCCACGTCGCCAATGGCCAGATGCACCCACTGGAGTTCATCGCCAGCCAACAGCTGGAAGACCTCAGTCGGCCCGGCAAGCACCTCGACCTCGAAAGCCTCACATTGTGGCTATCCCAACAGGCCGGCCAGCCTTACCTGCGTATCGACCCGCTGAAAATCAACGTCGCGGCCGTCACGCCACTGATGTCCTACGCCTTCGCCCAGCACCACAAGATTCTCGCGGTAGCCATCGATCGCGATGCGGTGACTGTGGCCAGCGCCCAACCCTACGTCACCGGCTGGGAGGCCGACCTGACCCATGTGCTGAAGCTGCCCATCAAGCGGGTGGTGGCCAATCCGGTGGACATTCAGCGCTTCAGCGTGGAGTTCTTTCGCCTGGCCAAGTCGGTCAGCGGCGCGAATAACGCCGATCAGCCATTCAACACCCTGGGCAACTTCGAACAGTTGCTCAACCTCGGCGCCAGCGACCAGGAGCCGGACGCCAACGACGCGCACATCGTCAACATCGTCGACTGGCTGTTCCAGTACGCTTTCCAGCAACGCGCCAGCGATATCCACATCGAACCCCGGCGCGAACAGGGCACCGTGCGTTTTCGCATCGACGGCGTGCTGCACAACGTCTACCAATTCCCGCCACAGGTCACCATGGCCATCGTCAGCCGCCTGAAAAGCCTGGGGCGAATGAATGTTGCAGAGAAACGCAAACCCCAGGACGGGCGGGTGAAGACCAAGACCCCGGAAGGCGGCGAAGTCGAGTTGCGGCTGTCGACACTGCCGACCGCCTTCGGCGAAAAAATGGTCATGCGGATCTTCGACCCCGAGGTGCTGCTCAAGGACTTCGATCAGCTCGGTTTTTCAGCCGACGACCTGCGGCGCTGGCAGGACATGACGCGCCAGCCCAACGGCATCATTCTGGTGACCGGGCCGACCGGGTCCGGCAAGACCACCACGCTCTACACCACGCTGAAAAAGCTGGCGACGCCGCAGGTCAACCTCTGCACCATCGAAGACCCGATCGAAATGGTCGAGCCGGCGTTCAACCAGATGCAGGTCCAGCACAATATCGACCTGACCTTCGCCGCCGGCGTGCGCGCCCTGATGCGGCAAGACCCGGACATCATCATGATCGGCGAGATCCGCGACCTCGAAACCGCAGAAATGGCCATTCAGGCGGCGCTCACCGGGCACCTGGTGCTGTCGACCCTGCACACCAACGACGCGCCCGGCGCCATCAGTCGCCTGCTGGAACTCGGCGTACCGCATTACTTGATCAAGGCCACGCTGCTGGGCGTCATGGCCCAACGACTGGTGCGCACCTTGTGCCCGCACTGCAAGGCTGCGCAAGCCCTGGGCGAAGAAGACTGGCAGACCCTGACCCGACCCTGGCAAGCACCGCTCCCCACCCATGCCCAACGCGCCATCGGCTGCCTGGAATGCCGCGACACCGGCTACCACGGCCGCGCCGGGGTCTACGAAATCATGCAACTGAGCGATGGCCTCAAGGCGCTGATCAACCCCGACACGGACTTGCTCGCCGTGCGGCGTCAGGCCTTCAAGGAAGGCATGCGCAGTCTGCGATTGTCCGGCGCACAGAAAGTGGCGGCCGGTTTGACGACGATTGAGGAGGTGCTGCGAGTGACGCCGCAGAGTGAGCAAAAGTAGATTGGCCGCCATGGAACTCGATTGGGGGAATCGCTATCAAACACCGGAGTTAACCCTGTGGAGTCACTTTTATGCGTCTCAAACTTGCTGTCGCTACCATTGCCCTGTTGTCCCTGCCTGTCGGTTCGGCGATGGCCGATAGCTTTTGGCGTAACGTCCTTTCCTCCGGTGCCACCACCGGTTCGACTTACCTGACGTTCAAGGATCACAAACTGATCGTCGCCGCCCAGGACGATGCCGGCAGCTTCGTCGCCAGCGACGGCGGCATCCGCGGCCCGTACCTGGAAGCCGCCATGCAGAAAGTCCGCGCCGACAACCCTGGCCTGCAGGCGACAGACATGGAACTGGCGAATGCGATCCTGGCGAAGAATGCCGTGGCTTCGGAATAAGCTCTCAGGTTGAACAAAAATGCCGCTCAAATGGAGCGGCATTTTTTTTGTTCATTGCAAAACCCTGAGGGGTCAGGAGTGACCGGTATTTCAACGGTACTCATCCAGCGGCACACAGGCACAAAACAGGTTTCGGTCGCCGTAGACATTGTCCACCCGATTCACCACCGGCCAATACTTGTGGGCCTTGGTGTGGGCGTCCGGTGTAACCGCCTGTTCGATGCTGTAAGGCCGCTCCCAGACACCGGTGATGTCGGCCAGGGTATGCGGCGCACGTTTCAACGGGTTGTCATCGGCCGGCCAGTTGCCGTTCTGCACCTCGGTAATTTCCGCGCGAATGCTCAGCATTGCTCCGATAAAGCGGTCCAGTTCTGCCTTCGATTCACTTTCGGTGGGTTCGACCATCAAGGTCCCCGGCACCGGGAAGGACATGGTCGGCGCATGGAAGCCATAGTCCATCAGGCGCTTGGCCACGTCCTCTTCGCTGATACCGGTCAGCGCCTTGAGGGGGCGCAGGTCAAGAATGCATTCGTGGGCCACCCGCTCGTTGCGCCCGGTGTAGAGCACCGGGAACGCCCCGGACAGGTGTTGCGCCAGGTAATTCGCGGCGAGGATCGCCACTTCACTGGCGTCCGCCAGTTGCGGCCCCATCATGGCGATGTACATCCAACTGATCGGCAGAATGCTCGCGCTGCCCCAGGGTGCGGCACTGACGGCACCGTTCTGCGGCAGCGGCCCGTCGATCGGCACCACCGGGTGATTGGCCACAAAGGGTGCCAGATGCGTGCGTACGCCAATCGGCCCCATGCCGGGCCCGCCGCCGCCGTGGGGAATGCAGAAGGTTTTGTGCAAGTTCATGTGTGACACATCCGCACCAATGTCCGCCGGACGAGCCAGCCCGACCTGGGCATTGAGGTTGGCGCCGTCCATGTAGACCTGGCCGCCATGGCTGTGGATCACTTCACAGATCTCGCTGATGCCTTCCTCGTACACACCATGGGTCGAAGGATAAGTCGCCATCAGACAGGCAAGTTTGTCCCCGGCCTGCGCCGCTTTGTCTTTCAAGTCATCCAGATCAACGTTGCCCGCCTCGTCGCACTCGACAATGACCACACGCATCCCGGCCATCTGCGCCGAAGCCGGGTTAGTGCCATGAGCGGAAGACGGAATCAGGCAGATGTCCCGAGCCCCCTGATGCCGGCTCTCGTGGTATTTGCGGATGGCCAGCAACCCGGCGTACTCGCCCTGTGCACCGGAGTTGGGTTGCATGCAGATCGCATCGAAACCGGTGATCGCGCACAGCCAACGCTCCAGTTCTTCGATCATCAGCGAATAACCGGCTGCCTGCTCTTTCGGCGCGAACGGATGCAGATTGGCGAATTGCGGCCAGGTAATCGGGATCATCTCGCTGGTGGCATTGAGTTTCATGGTGCAGGAGCCCAACGGGATCATCGATTGATTGAGCGCCAGGTCTTTGTTTTCCAGCTGCTTGAGGTAGCGCAGCATCTCGGTTTCACTGTGATGGGCGTTGAATACCGGATGGCGCAGATAAGGCGAGGTGCGCGCCAGCGCCCCCGGAATGCCGGGGCTCAGGGTTTCGGCGTCCAGTTCTTCGACGTTTAACCCATGATCGACGCCCAGGAACACATCGAACAGTTTCGCCACCGTGGCTTCGTCAGAGGTTTCGTCCAGACTTAGGCCCAATCGCCCGCGCCCCAGAATGCGCAAATTGATCTGCGCAGCCTGGGCGCTTTCGATGATTGCAGTCTGGGTCCCGCCGACGTCCAGGGTCAGGGTGTCGAAGAAGTGCTGATTGACCCGGGTCAGGCCCTTGCGCTCAAGGCCGGCGGCGAGGATGCAGGTCAGGCGGTGCACGCGCTGGGCAATCCGCTTCAGCCCTTCAGGGCCATGATAGACCGCGTAGAAACTGGCGATATTGGCCAGCAGCACCTGGGCCGTGCAGATGTTCGAGTTGGCCTTCTCCCGGCGGATATGTTGCTCACGGGTCTGCAGCGCCATGCGCAGGGCCACGTTGCCACGCGCGTCCTTCGACACACCGATGATCCGCCCGGGTATCGCACGTTTGTATTCGTCGCGGCTGGCAAAAAAAGCGGCGTGAGGCCCGCCGTAGCCCATGGGCACGCCGAAACGCTGGGACGAGCCGAACACCACGTCCGCGCCCAGCTCCCCCGGCGGGGTCAGCAACAACAGACTCAACAGATCGGCAGCAACACACGCCAATGCGTGCTGGGCATGCAGGTGATCAATCAAGGGTCGCAGATCGCGAATCTCGCCGTGAGTATCGGGATATTGCAACAGCGCACCGAACACCTGGTGCTGTTTCAAGTTATCCACAGGGCCGATGACCAGCTCGAATCCAAAACCCTCGGCGCGGGTCTGCACCACGGAAATGGTCTGCGGATGACAGTTTTCGTCGACGAAGAACACATTGCTCTTGGACTTGGCCACCCGTTTGGCCAAGGCCATGGCTTCCGCTGCCGCCGTGGCTTCGTCGAGTAACGAGGCATTGGCCAGCTCAAGGCCCGTGAGGTCGATGGTCAGTTGCTGGAAATTCAACAACGCTTCGAGACGTCCCTGGGCAATTTCCGGCTGATAAGGCGTGTATGCGGTGTACCAGCCGGGATTTTCCAGCACGTTGCGCAGAATGACGGTGGGTGTGAGCGTGCCGTGATAGCCCATGCCGATCAGGCTGGTCCAGACCTGGTTCTGCTCAGCGTAGCCCCGCAGCTTGGCCAGCGCGGCCTCTTCATCGAGGGCCGGCGGCAGATCGAGCATCCGGTTCAGGCGAATACCCGGCGGCACCGTTTGCTCGATCAGCTCGACCCGGCTGCCGAGGCCGAGGCTGTCGAGCATCGCCTGCTGCTCGGCGGCATCCGGCCCGAGGTGACGGCGAAGGAAGGCATTGGGATCGCGTAACTGACTCAGGGACGGCAACTGGGACATGACGGGCTCTCTCTGGACTGGCGCTCAGCGTCGATGCAACACGGTCAAACCAGCATAGCAGCCAGCGCCGACACGGAGAGCATGGCGCCGCCGGGCATTACGGATCATCATGCTCGTCGCGTACCCAATATCCGCTGATGAGGTCCCTGTTTTTATGAGCCAACTGCCTTTCCTGCCCTTCTCCAAACCCACTATCGACGAAGCCACCATCGCGGCCGTCGGTGAAGTCCTGCGTTCGGGCTGGATTACCAGCGGCCCCAAGGTTCAGGCCTTTGAAGCGCAACTGTCGGAGTACTTTGGCGGACGCCCGGTGCGCACGTTCAACTCCGGCACCTGCACCATGGAAATCGCCTTGCGCATCGCCGGCATCGGAGCGGGTGACGAAGTGATCACCACCCCGATTTCCTGGGTCGCCACCGCCAACGTCATTCTGGAAGTCGGCGCCACACCGGTGTTCGCCGATATCGACCCGGTGACCCGCAATATCGATCTGGATCAGGTGGAAGCCGCGATCACCCCAAGCACCAAAGCCATCATCCCGGTGTATTTGGCCGGCTTGCCCGTGGACATGACTCGCCTGTACGCCCTGGCACACAAGCATGGCCTGCGGATCATCGAAGACGCGGCGCAAGCGTTGGGCTCAAGCTGGAACGGCCAGCGCATCGGCTCGACCGGCGATTTCGTTTCTTTCAGCTTTCAGGCAAACAAGAACGTCACCTCGTCGGAGGGCGGCTGCCTGGTGCTGAACAATGCCGAAGAAGTGAAGCTGGCGGAAAAGTACCGTTTGCAGGGCGTTACGCGCAGCGGCTTTGATGGCCTGGATGTCGATGTGCTGGGCGGCAAGTTCAACATGACCGATGTCGCAGCAGCCATTGGCCTGGGGCAATTTGCCCATCTCGAAGCGATCACCGCACATCGACGGGAACTGGCCAAACACTACTTCAGTTGTTTTGGCGAAGATTTCGAAGCGCAGTACGGGGCTCAACTCCCTCCGGCGGACTTCGAGAACAGCAACTGGCATTTGTTCCAGCTGGTATTGCCTGAACGCCAGGATGGCAAACCGGCCCGAGCCACTTTCATGGAACAGATGCAGGCATTGGGTATCGGTATCGGCTATCACTACCCGCCGATTCACTTGCTGAGTCTTTACCGCGAGCGCGGTTTCAAGGAGGGGATGTTCCCGACAGCCGAACGGGTGGGACGCTTGATTGTCTCGCTGCCGATGTTTACGGCGATGACCAAAGCGGACGTCGAACGCTCGGTGGCAGCGGTCAAAGCCGTGCTCAAGCCTTGAGTCCACCCCCGCAGGAGCCGGGTTGCCGGCTCCTGCGGGGTGCACCTTACTCGCCGATGGCGGCTTTGTAGCCCGCTGCGTCGAGTAGCTTGTCCAGGTCAGCGGCGTTGCCTGGCTTGAGTTTGAAGATCCATGCGCCGTACGGGTCGGAGTTCAGCAGCTCTGGCGAGGCGCTCAGCTCTTCGTTGATCGCGATCACTTCACCGGCAACCGGGGAGTAGATGTCGGACGCGGCTTTTACCGATTCCACCACACCGGATTGATCACCGGCAGCAAAGACTTTTCCGATTTCGGTCAGCTCGACGAACACCACATCACCCAGCGCTTCCTGCGCGTGATCGCTGATGCCCACGGTGACGGTGCCATCGGCTTCCAGGCGTGCCCATTCGTGACTTTCGGCAAAACGCAGGTCGGCAGGGATATCGCTCATGTTCTGTATCCTCAGGAATTGTCAGCGGTCGATGCCGCCAGAATAGGTTAAATCAAGGTTTTGCCATGGCGTACGAAGGTCGGTTTGACCACTCGGACCGGGTACCACTTGCCACGGATTTCCACTTCTGCGCGGTCGGCAGTTGCCATCGGCACGCGCGCCAGTGCAATCGACTTGCTAAGCGTAGGAGAGAAACTACCACTGGTGATCTCCCCTTCGCCAACATCGGCGATACGAACGACTTGATGAGCGCGTAAAACCCCGCGCTCCTCGAGCACCAGACCGACCAGTTTGTGCTGTATGCCGCCGCTCTGCTCGGCTTCCAAAGCCGTGCGACCGATGAATTGGCGACTGACCGGTTCCCAGGCGATGCTCCAGGCCATGTTGGACGTCAGCGGCGAAACCGCCAGATCGATGTCCTGCCCGTAAAGATTCATCCCGGCCTCGACCCGCAAGGTATCCCGAGCGCCAAGGCCAATCGGGGAAATGCCCGCGCCGACCAGATCATTGAAAAATCCTGGCGCCTGATTGGCTGGCAAGATGATCTCCAGGCCGTCTTCACCGGTATAACCGGTGCGCGCGATGAACCAGTCACCGTCGGGGTGCCCTTCGAAGGGTTTGAGTAGCTGGATGAGGTTGCCACGGGACTGGGTCACCAGCTCGGCCACTTTGTGCCTGGCGTGGGGACCTTGAATGGCCAGCATCGCCATTTCGGAACGTTCGCTGAGCGTTACATCGAAGCCGTCGAGATGGGCCTGCATCCACGCCAGATCCTGATTGCGGGTAGAGGCATTGACCACCAGGCGATAACCGTCGTCGAGGCGATACACGATCATGTCGTCGACGATGCCACCTTGCTCGTTGAGCATGGCGCTGTACAAGGCACGGCCCGAGCTGTGCAAACGTTCGACGTCATTGGTCAGCAGATGCTGAAGCCAGGCCTTGGCCTGGGAGCCGCCGACATCGATCACGGTCATGTGGGATACATCGAACACACCGCAGTCGCGGCGCACCTGGTGGTGTTCCTCGACCTGCGATCCATAATGCAGAGGCATATCCCAACCGCCAAAATCGACCATCTTCGCGCCGAGAGCGAGATGAAGGTCATACAGAGGCGTACGCTGTCCCATGGGTTTCTCCTTCCGGGCGTGGCGAAGGCGCGGTTGAGTGTCTATTTGAGTGAAAACCTTGAAATAAAAGGCTTCCAGCCGATTTTCACTACCTTGTCTGTCAGACGGACCGCACCGAATGCCGCGCATTGTAGCTGCAAGGTGTAGGACTGACACCTAGCTGTTTCGATGTGCCGAACGTCGAATCAATCCGATGACCGGTAGCAGCCCTACCAATACCAGGGTCAACGCCGGCAAAGATGCCCTCGCCCACTCACCCTCGCTGGTCATTTCAAAGATCCGCACCGCCAGCGTATCCCAGCCAAACGGGCGCATCAGCAGGGTCGCGGGCATTTCCTTGAGCACGTCGACGAATACCAGCAGCGCCGCGCTCAATGAGCCGGGCAGCAACAGCGGCAGATACACTTTGAAAAACAGTCGTGGCCCACTGACGCCAAGGCTACGTGCCGCTTCGGGCAAAGAAGGCCGTATACGCGCCAGGCTGTTTTCCAGCGGCCCATAGGCCACGGCGATGAAGCGCACCAGATAAGCCAGCAACAACGCCGACAGACTGCCCAGCAGCAGCGGCTTGCCAGCCCCACCCAGCCATGCGGACAGCGGAATCACCAACTCGCGGTCCAGGTAACTGAACGCCAGCATGATCGACACCGCCAGCACCGAGCCGGGCAAGGCGTAGCCCAGGTTGGCCAGACTGACCCCGGCACGGATCCCTTGGGTGGGCGCTAGGCGCCGGGCGAATGCCAACACCAGAGCGACACTGACGGTGATCAGCGCTGCCATGGCGCCCAGGTACAAGGTGTGGACGATCAGCCCGGCGTACCGCTCATCCAGATCGAAGCGCCCACGCTGCCAGAACCACACCAGCAATTGCAGCATCGGAATGACGAAGGCACAGGCAAAGACCAGCCCACACCAGCTCATGGCCAGCAGCGCTTTGAAACCTCGCAGGTGATACAAGGCCTTGACCCGTGGCCGTTCATTGCTCGCCCGGTTGGCGCCCCGCGCGCGACGCTCGCCGTACAGCACCACCATGACCACCAACAGCAACAGGCTGGCCAGTTGCGTGGCGGTGGAGAGGCTGAAAAACCCGTACCAGGTCTTGTAGATCGCCGTGGTGAAGGTGTCGAAGTTGAACACTGACACCGCGCCGAAATCCGCCAGTGTTTCCATCAGTGCCAATGCCACGCCCGCGCCGATGGCCGGTCGCGCCATGGGCAACGCCACCCGCCAGAATGCCTGCCAGGGCGATTGCCCGAGGACGCGTGCCGCTTCCATCAAGCCCTTGCCCTGAGCCAGGAACGCCGTACGTGCCAGCAGATAAACGTAGGGATAAAAGACCAGCACCAAAACCAGAATCACCCCGCCCGTGGAACGCACCCGAGGCAAGCGCATGCCCGTTCCGAACCACTCGCGCAGCAGGGTTTGCACGGGGCCGGCGAAATCCAGCAGCCCGACGAAAACGAACGCCAGCACATAGGCCGGAATCGCAAACGGCAGCATCAGCGCCCAGTCCAGCCAACGCCGGCCGGGGAATTCGCAGAGGCTGGTGAGCCAGGCCAGGCTCACGCCCAGCAACGTGACGCCGATACCGACGCCAAGCACCAGCGTCACCGTGTTGCCCAGCAAGCGTGACATCTGCGTGTCCCACAGGTGGGACCAGATCTGCTGGTCGATGGTTTGCCAGGAAAGCAGCAAGACGCTCAGGGGCAGCAGGACCAGCGCAGCGATGGCGAAGACCAGCGGGTACCAGCGGCGTTGGGCGGGGTGGGCCAAGGAAGATCTCTAGAATAATGTGAAGCCACCGTCAGTCGACAGTGGCGTCAATCTGTGGCGAGGGAGCTGGCCCCTCGCCACAACTCAGTTCCAGCCAGCTCGATCCATCATGCGAATCGCTTCGGCCTGACGCTTGCCGGCGACTTCCACCGGCAAGGTATCGGCCACGAACTGACCCCAGGCAGCGACTTCAGCCGATGGCTGTACGGCGGGGTTTGCCGGAAACTCCTGGTTGACGTCGGCGAAGATTTTCTGCGCCTCAGGCGTGGTCATCCACTCCACCAGCGCCTTGGCGGCTTCCGGATGCGGGGCATGCCTGGTCAGACCGATGCCGGACAGATTGACGTGCACGCCTCGATCCGCCTGGTTCGGCCAGAACAGTTTTACCGGCAGATCAGGTTTCTGTTTGTGCAGACGTCCGTAGTAGTAGGTGTTGACGATGCCGACGTCGCACTGACCGGCGTTGATGGCCTCCAGCACCGCGACATCGTCGGAGAACACGTCGGTGGACAGGTTGTTGACCCAGCCCTTGAGGATCTTCTCGGTTTTCTCGGCGCCGTGGACTTCGATCAGGGTGGCGGTCAGGGACTGGTTGTAGACCTTCTTCGCCGTGCGCAGGCACAGGCGACCTTCCCAGTTCTTGTCGGCCAGGGCTTCGTAGGTGGTCAATTCACCCGGCTTCACCCGCTCGGTGGAATAGGCGATGGTCCGCGCCCGCAGGCTCAGGCCGGTCCAGGCGTGTGACGATGCGCGGTACTGAGGCGGGATGTTGGCGTCGATGGTTTTCGAGGTGAACGGCTGGAGGATGCCCATCTGCTCGGCTTGCCAGAGGTTGCCGGCGTCGACGGTCAGCAGCAGGTCGGCGGTGGCGTTCTCGCCCTCGGCCTTGATCCGCTGCATCAGCGGTGCTTCCTTGTCGGTGATGAACTTCACCTTGACCCCGGTTTTCGCGGTGTAGGCATCGAACACCGGTTTGATCAGCTCATCGATACGCGAGGAGTAGACCACCACCTCGTCGGCAGCCTGGGCGGCGGTGCTGCCTATCAGGGTCAGGGCCAGTGCGGTCAATAGACGCTTTGGTGCCAACATGGGAGCAGTCTCTCGATTGAAAAAGTGAGGGCAAATGATAAGGACTCACATTTAGCTTCTCAATCGAACAGTTCGCGGAGGAGTTACCAGATGTTGCACCGCAGGAAATCCACGGTGGATGTTCCGGCCCCCCATCGCGAGCTTGCTCGCGATGGGGCCATTAGCCTCGGTAAAAATCTCAGGCCTTGGCCAGCGCCGGCAAGTCCCCGGTCAACCCAAGGGCCTCGCGCACGAACAACGCCTTGGCCTCAGGCATCTGCTCGACCATTTTCAACCCGGCATTACGCAACCAGCGCACAGGCAACGGATCGGCCTGGAACAACCACTCGAACCCCTCCATCGCCGCCATCAACGCCAGGTTATGGGGCATGCGCCGGCGCTCGTAGCGACTCAGCACTTTCACATCCGCCAGGCGCTCACCCCGGCTCGACGCTTGCAGCAGCACTTCGGCCAGCACGGCGGCATCGAGAAACCCGAGGTTCACGCCCTGCCCGGCCAACGGGTGAATGGTATGGGCCGCGTCGCCGATCAACGCCAGGCCCTCAGCGACGTATCGCTTGGCATGGCGCTGACGCAGGGGGACGCACAGGCGCGGGTCGGCGCTGAGCACGGTGCCGAGCCGGCCCTCAAAGGCCCGCTCCAGCGCGCGACAAAAGCCTTCGTCATCCAGCGCCATCAGCTGTTCGGCTTCGCTCGGCGTGGTCGACCAGACGATCGAACACCAATCCTGCTGACCGTCCCGTTCCAGCGGCAGGAACGCCAACGGGCCATTGTCGGTAAAGCGCTGCCAGGCGGTCGTTTGATGAGGTTTTGAGCTGCGCACACTGGTGACGATCGCATGGTGCATATAATCCCACTCGCGCGTCGCGACACCGGTCAGGCGCCGCACCGCCGAATTGGCGCCATCCGCTGCGATCACCAAAGGCGCGCGCAGGGTGCGGCCATCGGCCAGGGTCAGCAGCCAGTCGTCGCCAGAGCGGCGCATTTGTTCCAGACGAGCGTTGGCCAGCATGCCCAGGTCGCAGTCGTGCAAACGGTCAAGCAAGGCGTCCTGAACCACGCGGTTCTCGACGATATGGCCCAGTACCTCGGCATGCACGCTGGCGGCCGAGAAGTGGATTTGCCCGGTGCCACTGCCATCCCAGACCTGCATGTCGCTATAAGGACTGCTGCGGCGACTGACGATGCCGTCCCACACACCCAGCCGCTCGAGAATCCGCTGACTGGCGGCAGACAAGGCACTGACTCGCGGTTCGAACGGTGCCTGGACGTCAAAGGGTTTGACACTCAGAGGGCTGCCGTCCAGCAACAGGACTTCCAGCCCGCTGTCCTGCAACGCCAGCGCCAGGGCGCTGCCGACCATTCCGGCTCCGACAATCAGCAGATCTGCGCGCATTTCCATGCTTTAAGCCTGTCTCGCTTGCGGCTTGAGCCGCACGTAAAGGGTTTTTCCAACGCGCGCCACCAGATGGCCGGCACCGTCGTGAATATCGACCTGCAATTGCGGCAGGTACTTTTCGCCACCCGCGGTCTGCCGACGGATCTCGTCGAGCAAGGTGTCGTCGATGTTGAAACGGGCATACACCGTGCCTTTGCCAGGCGCGATGAAATCGATGTCGGCGGCCTTGTCCCAGACGATGTAGTCGCGCCCGAGGTTTTCCATGAGCATCAACATGAAGAATGGGTCAACCATGGAATACAGGCTGCCACCGAACTGGGTGCCGACGTAATTGCGGTTGGACCAGTTCAATCCCATGGACACCTGGATGTCGCGAAAGTCATCGCTGATGTGCCGCACTCGAACCCCGGCACCGAGGTACGGCGGATAGAGGCCCATGAACCAGCGCATCAGCCGCGCCTTGCCGAATTGTTGGGTCAGCCACTTAAACATCGGGACGCGTACCCAGGCCCATGGCCTGCCGGGCGAACCAGCGCTTGGCCGGTGGCAAGAGATCGAGGCCCAACAGGCCCAGGTTACGGCCCATGGAAACCAACGGCTGAGTGCTGCCGAACAAGCGCGTGACCTGATCGGAGAAGCCCACGGTGAGGCTCTGATCCAGGCGCTGGCGTTCGCGGTAGGCCTGCAAGGTCGCGAAATCCCCCAGCGCCTGTTCGCTGGCGAGCAACGCATCGGCCAACGCCTGGGCATCGCGCAGAGACAGGTTGAAACCCTGGCCGGCAATCGGATGCAGGCTGTGAGCGGCGTTGCCGAGAATCGCCAGATGCGGGCGCACCTGCTCTTCGGCCTCCACCAGCGACAGCGGATACAGATGCCGGGCGCCGACCTGCTTCAGGGTGCCGAGGCGATAGCCGAACACACCCTGCAATTCACTGAGAAAACTGCGTTCATCGAGGGCGGCCAGCCTTTGCGCGTCCATGCCCTGGCGAGTCCACACCAGCGCACAACGGTTATCCTGCAGCGGCAGCAGCGCCATCGGTCCATCGTCGGTGAAGCGCTCGAATGCCATGCCGTTATGGGCTTCGCTCGGCGTAATGTTGGCGATCAGCGCGCTCTGGTTGTACGGGCGTTTCTTGACGCCGATGCCCAACTGCTCGCGCAGCCCGGAACGGCCGCCGTCAGCGAGCACAGCCAGGTCGCACTCCAGAGTGGTTTCGTCATTGAGGGTCAGGCGATAGCCATCGGTCAGCGGCTCCAGGCGCGTGACTTCCGCCGGGCAGCGCCAACTGATCACGTCCTTGTCCAGGCCTTGCCACAGGCATTGCCCGAGCCAGGCGTTTTCCACCACGTAACCCAGCGCGGGAACGCCCTCTTCCATCGCCGACAGCCGCGCCGTGGAAAAGCGCCCACGGTCGGAGACGTGAATCTGTTTGATCGGCTCGGCGCGACGGGAAATCTCCTGCCACACGCCCAACCGCTGATAAATCTGCCGGGCGCCGAAGGACAACGCCGTGGAGCGCGCGTCGTAGCTGGGTTGCCAGGTGTGACCGGGAGCGAAAGGCTCGATCAACAGGATCTTCCAGCCACGGGCCTTGGCCCCGGCCTGCAAGGCCAACGCCAGGCTGGCACCGACCAGGCCACCACCGATAATCGCCAGATTGACTCGACTCATGCCGCTTGTGTCCGTGCTTCGGCCATCAGGGCCTCGATCTCGGCGACCGTTTTCGGCACGCCTTTGGTCAGGATTTCACAGCCGCTTCTGGTCACCACCACGTCGTCCTCGATGCGCACGCCAATGCCCCGCCATTTCTTTGCCACGCTCTGGTTATCCGGTGCGATGTAAATCCCCGGCTCCACGGTCAGCGCCATGCCGACCTCCAGCACGCGCCATTCGCCGCCGACTTTGTATTCGCCGACGTCATGCACATCCATGCCCAGCCAGTGCCCGGCACGGTGCATGTAAAACGCCTTGTAGGCTTCGCTGGCGATCAGCTCGTCGACATCGCCCTGCAGCAGCCCCAACTCGACCAGACCGGCAGTAATCACCCGGACCGTGGCCTCGTGGGCCTGATTCCAGTGTTTGTTCGGGGCGATCTCGGCAAACGCCGCTTCCTGCGCCGCCAGCACCAATTCGTAGATGGCCTTCTGTTCCGCGGAATATTTGCCGTTGACCGGCCAGGTGCGCGTGATATCGCTGGCGTAGCAGTCGATTTCGCACCCGGCGTCGATCAACACCAGATCGCCGTCCTTGAGCACCGCGTCATTCTGTTGGTAATGCAGGATGCAACTGTTGCGCCCCGCCGCAACGATCGAACCGTAGGCCGGCATCTTCGCCCCGCCCTTGCGGAATTCGTAATCAAGCTCGGCTTCCAGGCTGAATTCGTGCAACCCGGCACGGCTGGCCTGCATCGCACGCACATGGGCCTGGGCGGAAATCCGCGCAGCTTCGCGCATCACTTTCACTTCTGCCGCTGATTTATACAGGCGCATGTCGTGAAGCAAATGATCCAGGGCAACGTATTCGTTCGGCGGCTGGGCGCCAAGATTGGCTTTGGAGCGAATCACGTTGATCCACTCCATCAGATGCCGGTCGAATTCCGGGTTGCTGCCCATGGCCGAATACACCCGGTCACGACCCTCGATCAGACCTGGCAGGATGTCGTCGATGTCAGTGATCGGAAAGGCATCGTCGGCGCCGAAGTCGCGAATCGCGCCTTCCTGCCCGGCACGCAGGCCGTCCCACAACTCGCGTTCGGCGTTGCGTTCGCGGCAGAACAGGATGTACTCACCGTGCAATCGCCCCGGCATCAATACCAGCACGGCCTGAGGCTCTGGAAAACCGCTGAGGTACTGGAAATCGCTGTCCTGGCGGTAAACGTGCTCGACATCGCGGTTGCGAATGGCCACTGCGGCGGCGGGCAGGATGGCGATGCTGTTGGGTTCCATCTGCGCCATCAAGGCCTTGCGGCGACGGCTGTATTCCGATTTCGGGATATGGATCATGGGCAGATGGCGTTCCCTGGCGTTGATCAGTGCAGCGACGGTTTGGCGGCAGCAGGCGCGTCCGGCTTCCTGGTTTCGGAAAACAGCAGCAGCGGCGCGACGCGCAGGTACTCCATGACTTCCATGTAGTCGTTTTCACCGTCGTCGGATTCTTCCAGAGCATCTTGCACTTGGGAAATCGCCGCCAGATCCTGCAGCACCTCGGTCGCCTCAGTGCTCAGCATGCTGCTGTCGCGGCAGTTCAGGCCGAAACCGCTGAGGAAACCCTGACACCACTGCCCCAGTGCTGCGGCACGTTCGGTAAGCGGGGTCTCATCGGTTGGCAGCAGCAGAACGACGGTCACGTCGTCGCCGGTGAGTTCGCCCTTGACCATCTCTTGCAGGCCGATCAAGGCATTGCGGACGTTGTCCTGTGGCTCGGTTTCCAGCAGCTCGGCGGCATCGATCAGCCAGCCTTCGACATCAAAACCGGCACCGGCGCAACTGCGGCCGAGCAGCAAGCCGTGCAATTCGGCAGGCGAGACGTTATGACCGCTGGATGTCAGCAGGGTGGCGAAGGCTTGGTACGGGGAATTCTGAATGGGCATGGGTAGCTAGGCGCCAGACGGCGCTATGTCTAGAATGAAGGCCTTGTATCCTACATCGACTCCTCTGTAGGAGCGAGCTTGCTCGCGATGAACCCGAGAACGCCATAGGGTGTCAGGGCCCCGGTGGTAACGCTGGCGACCATCGCGTGCAGGCTCGCTCCTACAGTTCGCCCTCCATCAGACAGTGAAGACAATGGAAGACACCGACCTGCAAGCGCTGATGGCCAGACTCGAACTGCTGATTACCCGCGTCGAGCAACTAAAGAGCCAAAACGGACTCTTACTAGCTCAGGAAAAGACCTGGCGCGAGGAACGCGCTCACCTCATTGAAAAAAACGAAATCGCCCGGCGTAAGGTCGAATCGATGATTTCGCGCCTCAAGGCCCTGGAGCAAGACTCATGAGTTCAAGCAATAGCGTCACCGTGCAGATCCTCGACAAAGAATATTCGATCATCTGCCCCCAGGAAGAACGCAGCAACCTGGTGAGCGCCGCTCGCTACCTGGACGGCAAGATGCGTGAAATCCGCAGCAGCGGCAAAGTCATCGGCGCCGATCGCATTGCCGTCATGGCCGCGTTGAACATCACACACGACCTGCTGCACAAGGAAGAACGCCCGGATGTTCAGGCCAGCGGCTCGACCCGCGAACAGGTGCGAGACCTGCTCGATCGTGTCGATTTGGTGCTGTCGACCGATCCGGACGTCACCAAAGGCTGATTCGCGCCAACGCTTGCGTTATACTCCCAACACTCCCTGGGGTGCTTGCCAGTTGGCGATGTCCCTGAGCCGATTTGCTATACCCTGGAGGTTGCACGTTGGGCTGGTGTGCATGTCCGCTAGACGGAAAGCCTTAAAGCCTACTGCATCTTCCACCTTGAACTTTCGGGTTCAAGGGCTAAGTCGACAGCGGTTCACCCGGGGAGCCTGATTGCAGTCCGATGCCGGTTTTAATACCGGCATCGGCGTTTTTACGGGTACGCTTCACGTATCCGATCTGCTGAAGCCCGAATCCATGACCGAACCTGCGCTGCTTCCCCGCCCGCAACTTCGACGCATGCTGCGCAAGGCCCGCCGCGCACTGACAGCCAGTCAGCAGCGCCAGGCCGCTCGCGGGCTGTACAAGCAATTGGCCCAGCAACCGCTGTTTCGCCGCGCCAGACACATCTCTCTATACCTGCCCACCGACGGTGAAATCGATCCGCGCCTGCTGCTGCGTGCCGCCCAGCGTCGGGGCAAGGCCACCTATCTGCCGGTGCTCAGCGCCTGGCCGCGAACCAAAATGGTGTTCCAGCGCATTCGCCCCGGCGAAAAACTCAAACCCAATCGCTTCCGGATTCTCGAACCCAGGCATAACCTCGCCCGACAACGCAAAGTCTGGGCGCTGGACCTGGTGCTGCTGCCGTTGGTGGGGTTTGACGATGTTGGCGGACGCCTGGGCATGGGCGGCGGCTTCTATGATCGCAGCCTGGCTTATCTGGCCCGCCGTCATGACTGGCGCAAGCCGACGCTACTGGGACTGGCCCACGAATGTCAGAAGGTCGAGCGCCTGGCTCAGGCAAGCTGGGATGTGCCGTTGCAGGGAACGGTGACGGACAAGGCCTGGTATTACGCAGGCTAGACGCCACCGGGATCAGCGGCGTCGAAAGACAGGTTCAGCGTTTGAAAGCGGTCGACTGTTGTTGCAACGGTGCGACCTCGACCGGTGCATCGGTCTTGTTGGTCCAAAGGCTTTGGGCATAACCGGTGGTCACGACCCCAAGGCCGAACAAAATAACCAAAATCCATAGTAAATCCGGTTTGCGTTTCATCGATTGCCCCCCAAAGGCACATCAACACGATGACAGCAGCGGTTTCCGTTTGTTGGCCGTGCAGCAGCGTCAAGCTTTAAAGGCCGGCATTTTGCGACAACGTGAACCGGCACGCAAACGCTGACGTCAACCGACTGTCGGTTTGTCATAAAATGGCCGGACCACCTGTCCACTCACCTCGCAAGGAGCAAAAAACATGGCCTATTGGCTGATGAAATCCGAGCCCGACGAACTCTCGATCAAAGGTCTGGAGAAGCTCGGCAAAGCGCGCTGGGACGGGGTCCGCAACTATCAGGCGCGTAATTTCCTGCGGGCCATGGCAGTGGGGGACGAGTTCTTCTTCTACCATTCCAGCTGCCCCGAGCCGGGGATTGCCGGGATTGGCAAGATTGTCGAAGCGGCGTATCCGGACCCCACGGCACTGGAGCCTGAAAGTCATTATTACGATCCAAAGGCAACCGCGGAGAAAAACGCCTGGAGCGCAATCGATGTCGCCCATGTCGAGACGTTCTCCAGGGTGTTGAAACTCGATTACCTGAAACAGCAAACCGCATTGGCGCAACTGCCACTCGTGCAGAAAGGCAGTCGGTTATCCGTGATGCCGGTGACTGCCGAGCAATGGGCGGCAGTGCTCGATTTACGTTAAATAAAGCAGAAAGCGCCGATCGCCCCCATTTGCCTGGCCAATCAGATTAGTCTTGTCCCTCAGTTGACGGGTATCAAATCGCCTCGGTGCTCGATCAGTCAGACTAGGACGCAACAGTCGCAGGATGCCCGCATGTCAACACACAGTCGCTCTTCGATTTTCTTCGCCAGCTCGTTGATGGTTTTGCTGATGGCCGCCGGAGGCTTCGGTTACTGGAAGTCAATGCATGACCGCTTGCCTGAAGGCTTGTACGTCGGCAATGGCCGCCTCGAAGCCACCGAAGTACAGATCGCCAGCAAGACACCCGGGCGACTGGCAGAGGTGCTCGTCGATGAAGGCGACAAGGTCACCAAGGGCCAACTGTTGGCCCGCATGGATACCCGCACCCTCGAAGCACAGCGCAACCAGGCTGAAGCCGAGGTGTTGCGTGCCCGGGAAAACCTTTCCGCCGCCCAGGCCAACGTGCAACTGCGCCAGAGCGAACAACTGCTGGCTCAACAGGAGCTCAAGCGCTCTCAGGAATTGATCAAACACGGTTTCGTGAGTGGCCAGATCGTCGATCAACAACAGGCGCGCCTGGACACCGGCGTCGCTGCAGTCGCCGCGTCCAAAGCCCAGGTCTCGGCGGTCGGTGCGACAATTGGTGCGGCCCAGGCCCAAGTGGCGATGTTGACCAGCGAAATTGATGACGCCAGCCTGCGCGCACCCATTGACGGGGTCGTCCAGTTGCGCATGGCCGAACCCGGCGAGGTGCTGGGTGCCGGCGGGCGCGTGCTGTTGCTGATAGACCCCAGCGACCAGTACATGAACCTCTACCTTCCTGCCTCCGTTACCGGACGCCTGGCGGTTGGCGATGATGCGCGAATCCTGCTCGATGCCCTGCCCGACCGCCCGCTGCCGGCCAAAATCAATTTCGTCGCCGCCAAGTCGCAATTCACTCCCAAGGAAGTCGAAACCCGTGACGAACGGCAAAAACTGGTGTTCCGCGTCAAACTGCGCCTGACCGATCCAGGCGCCCTGCCCCAGGCCAAGCCGGGCATGCCCGGTGCCGGTTATGTGCGCACCGCACCGATTGATTGGCCGGCCAAACTGCAATGAACGGCCTGGCGCTGCAAGCCACCGGCATCAACCACCTGTATGGCAAACAGCAGGCCCTGACCGACATCAGCTTCAGTCTGCCGACCGGCACACGCTGCGGCCTGATCGGACCGGACGGTGCAGGCAAGTCGAGTTTGCTGGGTTTGATCGCGGGCGTTAAAACCCTGCAACAAGGGCAATTGGAGGTGCTCGGCGGCTCGATCCAGGACCGTCGCCATCGCAATAGCCTCTACCCGCGTATCGCCTTCATGCCTCAAGGCCTGGGCGGCAACCTGTACCCCGAGCTGTCGATCAGCGAGAACATTCAATTTTTCGCCACACTGTTCGGCCTGTCAAAAGCCGAATGCGACCAGCGCCGGCGCAGCTTGCTGTTGGCCACCGATCTGTTGCGCTTCGCCGATCGCCCGGCCGGCAAACTGTCTGGCGGCATGAAGCAGAAGCTTGGCCTCTGCTGCGCGCTGATCCACGAGCCGGACCTGCTGATCCTCGACGAACCGACCACAGGCGTCGATCCCTTGTCCCGGCGGCGCTTCTGGGAACTGGTGGACGATGTACGGCGTCAACGCCCACAACTGACGCTGCTGGTGGCAACGGCGTACATGGAAGAGGCCGAGCAATTCGAACATTGCCTGATGCTCGACGGCGGTCGTTTGATCGCAACGGGCCTGAGCAGCGAATTGGCGGCCGTCACGCCCGGCGGCAAACTCGACGAGGCGTTCACCCATTTCCAGGGCGACAGTGGCCACGACAACCAGCCACTGGTGATTCCCCCCCGGCCCGGCTCCACCACCGACATTGCCATCGAGGCTCACGACCTGACCCTGCGCTTCGGCGACTTTACCGCCGTGGACAAAGTCAGCTTCGCCATCGGTCGCGGCGAAATTTTCGGTTTCCTCGGCTCCAACGGCTGCGGCAAAACCACCACCATGAAAGTCCTCACCGGACTGATGCCGGCCAGCGAAGGCAGCGCCACGTTGCTGGGCAATCCGGTGAACGCCAAGGACCTGGCCACGCGAAAACGGGTCGGCTTCATGTCCCAGAGCTTCTCGCTGTATGGCGAGCTCAGCGTGCGACAAAACCTCGACTTGCACGCCCGCCTGTTCGATTTGCCCAAGGCCGATAGCGTCCAGCGCATCGACGAACTGATCCAGCGCTTCAACCTGGGCGGCGTGGCCGACCAACAATCCGGCGCTTTGCCCTTGGGCTTGCGCCAGCGGCTGTCGCTGGCCGTCGCGGTGCTGCATCGTCCGGAAGTCCTGATCCTCGACGAACCCACTTCCGGTGTCGACCCGGCCGCGCGAGACGACTTTTGGCGACTGCTGATCGAACTGTCGCGCGAGCAAGGCGTGACGATTTTCCTCTCTACCCACTTCATGAACGAGGCCCAGCGCTGCGACCGTATCTCGCTGATGCACGCTGGCAAGGTGCTGGCCTGCGACACCCCGGCGGCGCTGCAACAACAGTTCAACGGCGAAACGCTGGAAGCGGCGTTTGTCACCTGCCTGGAACAGGCTCAGGGAGCGACCGAAACACCAGCTGCGCCCACCCCGGACCCTGCACCTGTCACACCGGCCAAGCCGATGAAGGAGCGCCGTTTCAGTGTCGGGCGCCTGGTGGCCGTGGCCACCCGCGAAGGCAAGGAGTTGCTGCGCGACAAAGTGCGAATGGCCTTTGCCATGCTCGGGGCCATTTTCATGATGGTGATCTTCGGCTATGGCATTTCGCTGGACGTGGAAAAACTCGCGTTCGCCGTATTCGATCAAGACCAGACGCCGCAAAGTCGCACCTATCTGGAGGCGTTTCGCAGCTCTCGCTACTTTGCCGAACAATCCCCCATCCACGACACGAAAGAACTGCACCGACGCCTTCAACGCTCGGAAATCAAACTCGCGCTGGAGATCCCGCCGGGTTTTGGTCGCGACCTGTACGCCGGACGCCAGCCTGCCGTAGCCGCCTGGCTGGATGGCGGCATGCCGTTTCGTGCCGAGACCAGCCGTAACTACGTGGAAGCGGTGCACCAGTCAGTCCTGGAACGACTGGCCGAACAGAGCAGTCGCGCACGGAATGCGCCCGCAGCGGCCAAACTGGAAACCCGATTCCGCTACAACCAGGACGTGGTCAGCGTCAACGCCATCGGCCCCGGGGTGATGGCGCTGATCCTCGCGTTCATCCCGGCCATGCTGACGGCCCTGGGGATCGTGCGGGAGAAAGAACTGGGATCGATCACCAATTTCTATGCCACGCCACTGACCCGACTGGAGTTCCTGCTGGGCAAACAGGCGCCGTATCTGGCGATCAGCCTGATCAATCTGGCCGTGCTGACGGCGATGAACCGCTGGCTGTTCGGCGTCCCCTTCAAGGGCAGCGGGCTCACCCTGGCCTTCGGCGGACTGCTGTACGTACTGGCGACGACCAGCATGGGCCTGTTGATCTCGGCATTCACCCGCACCCAGATCGCCGCGATCCTCGGCACCATGATCATCACCAGCCTGCCGACCATCCAGTTCTCCGGGCTGATCGTGCCGCGCTCCTCCCTTGAGGGCGCGGCGGCGGTGATGGGGATATTGTTTCCGGCCGGTTATTTCCTCGATATCACCGTCGGCACGTTTACCAAAGCGCTGGACCTGCGGCAGCTGTGGCCGCAATGCCTGGCGCTGTTCGGGTTCTTTCTCGGGTTCACCGGGCTGAGCCTGATCATGCTGAAAAAGCAGGAGGCCTGATGCACAAGCTCGCTCACATCTTGCGTCTGGGCATCAAGGAGCTGACCAGCCTTCGGCACGACAGCGTGTTGCTGGTCTTTCTGTTCTACGCCTTCACCGTGGCGATCTACATGCCGGCGGCCGGCTCGGTGATTGGCGTGCACAACGCCAGCGTAGCGATGGTGGACGAAGATCACAGTATGCTGTCACGACAACTGGCCCAGGCCCTGCAACCACCAGAGTTTCAGCACCCTGTAGCGCTGCCTTATGGGCAACTCGATCAAGTCCTGGACAGTGGCCGGTACACCTTTGTGATCAACGTGCCGGCGAATTTTCAGACCGATTTGCTGGCCGGTCGCCAGCCTGCGGTGCAAGTGAATGTCGATGCCACGGCCATGAGCCAGGCGTTCATGGGGGCCGGCTACATCGGGCGGATATTCCAGCGTGAATTGGTGACCTACAGTGGTCAGAGCGATCCCGCCAGCCAGACCCCCATCCTGCTGACCACCCGTTCGCTGTTCAATACGAATCTGGAAGGTGGCTGGTTCCTGGCCGTGATTCAGATCGTCAACAACATCACCATCCTCGCCATCGTCCTCACCGGCACGGCTCTGCTGCGTGAGCGCGAACACGGCACCCTCGACCATTTACTGGTGCTGCCGCTGACGGCGCTGGAGATCATGCTGGCGAAAATCTGGAGCAACATGCTCGTCGTCGTGGTGTGCACCTGGATTTCACTGGAAGTGATCGTCAAAGGCGCGCTCGGCGTACCGCTGGCCGGTTCCATGAGCCTGTTTTTGATGGTGACGGCCGTTTATCTGTTCGCCAGTACGGCACTGGGGATTTTTCTCGCGACCCTGGCCCGCTCGACACCGCAGTTCGGTCTGCTGGCCATTCCGGTCATCATTCCCATGCTGCTGCTGTCCGGCGGCAGTACGCCGCTCGACAGCATGCCGCAGTGGTTGCAGTGGGTGATGCAAGGTTCACCGTCGACACACTTCGTCAGCCTTAGCGCCGCGATCCTGTTTCGCGATGCGGGGCTGAGCGTGGTGTGGCCGGACTTGCTCGCGCTGACCGCCATCGGCCTGCTGTTCTTTGCGATCGCGCTGATGCGGTTTCGCAAGAGCCTGGCGTCCTGAAACGATGCTCCTGCCAGCCCCATGGCTGGCTGGTGATCGCGCGCCCGAAGGCGCGATCACCAGTCACCCAGCGCCTGTAGATCCGGCGTTACTGGATGATCAGGTTGTTGAACAACAGATCCTCGACCACCGGTTTGCCGGTTTCGTCAGTCATGACCTGCTGGGTTTGCTTCAGGGCTTCCTGACGCAATTTTTCCTTGGCTTCGACGTTATTCATCGTCTCGGTGGTCTGCTGGGCGAACAGCGCCACCAGTTGATTGCGGATCAGCGGTTCATTGGCTTTCACCGCTTTGGTGGCCTCGTCACCGGTCACGCGCAATGCCACGTCGGCCTTGTAGACCTTGAGCTTCGGCGTACCGTCCAACCCATAGTTGCCCACGAATGGCGGGCTGAGGGTGATGTAGTTGACCTTCGGAGCCTCACCTTCTTTTGCCTCTTCGGCCACCGCTGCCACAGGCAGAGACAGGGCCAGCATCAACACGATCCACGCTTTCACAATTCACTCCTTATCCGGTTTGCGGCCTAGCATAACGACCCGCCGCTCAAGCACAAGCTTATGGCTGACTATCAGGGCCGGGCATGCTCGTTGACCCCTCGACTCACACACCTACACTTATCGGCCATCACTCCCAAAGGAATAGCCCTGATGAAAGCCGTGCTGTGCAAAGCCTTCGGCCCTGCCGAATCGCTGGTGCTGGAAGACGTCGCCAGTCCTGTCGCGAAGAAGAACGAAATCCTGCTGGACGTGCACGCCGCCGGGGTGAATTTCCCGGACACGCTGATCATCGAGGGCAAATACCAGTTCAAACCGCCCTTCCCGTTTTCCCCTGGGGGCGAGGCCGCTGGCGTGGTGAGCGCGGTGGGCGAAAAGATCAGCCACCTGAAGGTCGGTGACCGGGTCATGGCCCTGACCGGCTGGGGCAGCTTCGCCGAACAGGTCGCGGTACCGGGCTACAACGTACTGCCCATCCCGCCTTCCATGGACTTCAACACTGCCGCCGCCTTCAGCATGACCTACGGCACTTCGATGCATGCGCTCAAGCAACGGGGCAACCTGCAACCGGGTGAAACCCTGCTGGTACTCGGCGCCTCCGGCGGTGTCGGTCTGGCCGCCGTGGAAATCGGCAAAGCCATGGGCGCCCGGGTCATCGCCGCCGCCAGCAGCGCCGAAAAACTCGCTGTGGCCAAGGCCGCCGGCGCCGATGAACTGATCAACTACAGCGAAACCAGCCTCAAGGACGAAATCAAACGCCTGACCGATGGCCAGGGTGCGGACGTGATCTACGATCCGGTGGGCGGCGACCTGTTCGACCAGGCCATCCGCGCTATCGCCTGGAATGGTCGCCTGCTGGTGGTGGGCTTCGCCAGCGGACGCATCCCCGAACTGCCGGTAAACCTCGCCCTGCTTAAAGGTGCCGCCGTGGTCGGCGTGTTCTGGGGCTCATTTGCCCAGCGTCAGCCACAGGACAACGCGGCGAACTTTCAGCAATTGTTCGGCTGGTTCGCAGAAGGCAAGTTGAAGCCGCTGGTATCGCAGGTCTACCCGCTGAGCAACGCCGCACAGGCCATCAATGACCTCGGCCAGCGCAAGGCGGTCGGGAAAGTGGTGGTGCAGGTTCGCTGAGCCTTCACCGGACGCAAAAAAAGCCAGAACAACTGACGAGGTTGTTCTGGCCTATTCACTCGTAGCTCTAAAGCAACGAAGCGGGTGTGCAGGTAGTGTTTGCTACGCCCGCTCACATCGGCGGTGCATCCGCCTGATCGGACTTTGACTTGCAGCGCTTGAGTCGCGCTTCCAGATTCCGATCGGGCATGGCATGGCTACGCAGGGCGTGGGCGGTCTGCTCGACATAATCGCGAGTGGTGCCGTAGCGCCCGCAAGCGTTTTCGAACACATGGCTGAGCACGTGATCCGGCAAGTTACCGGCATAGCTGGGCAGGTGCCGCTCCAGGACAAAACCCAACGCCTGAACCTGGCTGCCGTCTTCAAGGCGGCAGTTGAGCCAGTGCGGACGATAGGACGGAAAAGGCATCTCCCTTTTCCAGAGCGCATACAGCGAGGCCTCCAATTGCTCTTCCGGCAGTCGGTAGGCAAAGCCACTGCAAGAGCCGCCACGATCCAGGCCAAACACCAAGCCGGGCATTTCTGGCGTGCCGCGATGTTCATGGGACCACAGGTACAAGCCGCGATGGTAGCCGTGCACCCGGCCGCGAACCCGCTCAACCGCCGTGCATTCGGGACGCCAGATCAGAGACCCATACGCGAACAACCAGACCGGGCCGCCCTTGTGGCGTGCCATGGTCGACTGCATCGAGCTGAGCAATTGTTCGTGAGTGAGCTGCGGCCCCAGATCGAGCCGCGGAGGGTAAGCCAGATTCAGAAAAGTCGATTCAATGGCTGTCATGGCGGAAGTGTTCGGCCCCACAAGTATTACAAGATGTAGCAAATTTCGTTACATAGAACATATAGCAGTAACCGTAAAACGAAAAGTGCTAAGAGATGTATGACACTCGTGATACCACTAAATACCGGCAATCACCGCAGCCATCCCGTTTTATATAGCCTAATACTATTTTCAGAATGACTTAAATACCTGAATGACATATGCATAAGCATTCGGCCTGTTCAGGGCAGGTTCATAATACGCAGGAAATTTCCTACTAAACTCTCGGATTTTCTGCCTTCCCCGTTGCCGGGCGCCCACGTATAACGACCTCCCCAGGCGCAAGCCGTAGTGTTTAACAGAGGCTGAATGATGAAAAAAGCGGGGCTTGTCGCCATGTTGTTAATGATCCAGGCCAGCCATGTAATGGCGGCGGATGACGCACAACAAGACAAAGGCTTCTGGTATGCACAGACCAGCGTCTACACCAAACATTACTCGCCTGATCCCGACCACAATAACAATCAGGACCTGATTGGCATTGAACGCAATCAAGCCTCTGGCTGGGTATTTGGCGGGGCGACGTTTCGCAACTCGTTCCGCCAGCGCTCCAACTATGCCTATGTCGGTAAACGCTATGAGAGTGCCGAGTATCCGGTGTATCTGAAAGTGACCGGCGGACTGCTCCAAGGCTACAGCGGCCAGTACAAGGACAAGATTCCGCTCAACCACTTCGGCATTGCGCCGGTGATCATTCCATCCGTTGGCGCGCACTACGGCCCGCTGGCCGCCGAGTTGGTATTCCTCGGCGCCAACGCGGCCATGGTGACCACGGGCATACGCTTCTAGAAAAGGCTTGCCGGGCGGCGATCAAAGCCGTGGATCAAGATCGTGGATCAAGATCGCGGCGCGTACGCAAATACGTCGGCGCGCATCTGATGGGCGTCCATCCCGGCCTCGACCAGCGCATCCAGCGTGCCGTAGACCATCGCCGGCGAGCCACTGGCGTACACGTGCAGCGCCTTGAGATCGGGAAAGTCTTCGCAAACGGCTTCATGCAACATGCCGCAGCGCCCCTGCCATCCGCATTGATCGCTAACGACTTTGTGCAGGAACAGATTGGGCAACTTCAGCCATTCGTCCCAATGCTCGATTTGATAAAAGTCTTCGGGACGACGCACCCCCCAATACAGATGCACAGGATGCTTGAAGCCGGTGGCGCGACAATGTTCGATCAGGCCGTGGACCTGGCCCATGCCGGTGCCTGCGGCAATCAATACCAATGGGCCGTCCGGCAACTCGGCCAGGTGCGTGTCGCCGAACGGCATGTCGATCCGCACCATCGCGTCGCGCTGCAGTTGCTTGATCAGGTTTAGCGCACTGGCTTCACGCGCCAGCACGTGGATTTCCAGATCACGCCCGGAGGAAGGGGCCGAGGCCAGGGAAAAGGACGACTTTTCGCCGTTGTCCCGATGAATCATCAGGTACTGGCCGGCATGATAGCGCGGCGGCTTGCCGGCCGGGGCCCGCAGTCGGACCCGCCAGGTATCACCGCCGACGTCGGTACAACTGGTGACCTGACACGAAAGACTGCGCACCGGCAATTCTCCCAGCGCGAGCACGCCATCCCACAGCACGATGCAGTCTTCCAGCGGCTCTGCTATGCAAGTGTAGAACTCGCCATGGTCGCGCACACCGCCGTCCTGTTCGACACGCCCTTCCACCAGCAGCGCGGCACACACGTGGCAATTACCGTTACGACAGCTTTGCGGGCATTCATAACCCAGACGGCGTGCGCCATCGAGAATCCGCTCGCCGGGCAGAATATCCAGCACTGCTCCGGAGGGCTGCAAAGTTACACGCATCAATCTATTCCTAACTGATTCCAGATGGCATCGATCCGTTTGGTCACGGCTTCGTCCTTGACGATGACCCGACCCCACTCCCGCGTCGTTTCGCCCGGCCACTTGTGCGTGGCATCGAGCCCCATCTTCGAGCCCAGGCCGGACACCGGAGAGGCGAAGTCGAGGTAGTCGATCGGCGTGTTTTCGATCATCACCGTGTCGCGCTTGGGGTCCATGCGCGTGGTGATGGCCCAGATCACGTCGTTCCAGTCCCGTGCGTTGATATCGTCGTCAGTGACGATAACGAACTTGGTGTACATGAACTGTCGCAAAAACGACCAGACGCCGAGCATTACCCGCTTGGCGTGGCCCGGATACGACTTCTTCATGGTCACGACGGCCATGCGATACGAGCAACCTTCAGGCGGCAGGTAGAAATCGGTGATCTCCGGGA
Source organism: Pseudomonas sp. MT92 (assembly GCF_058792515.1). Classification (NCBI taxonomy): domain Bacteria; kingdom Pseudomonadati; phylum Pseudomonadota; class Gammaproteobacteria; order Pseudomonadales; family Pseudomonadaceae; genus Pseudomonas; species Pseudomonas sp. MT92. The sequence goes on along the minus strand of NZ_JBXAFA010000001.1, from coordinate 227,138 downwards.
ACTGCTTCTGCAGGATCGGCACGAATACTTCGTTCAGCGCCACCCCGAGAATCGCCGGTTCATCCGGTGGACGCCCGGTGTAGGTGCTGTGGTAAATCGGCTTGATGCGGTGGGTAATGCGCTCGACCGTGAACACCGGGAAGCTGTCGACTTCGTTGTAATAGCCGGTGTGGTCGCCATACGGACCTTCGTCCGCCATTTCGCCTGGATGAATCACGCCTTCAAGGATGATTTCAGCCGTGGCCGGCACTTGCAGGTCGTTGCCACGGCACTTCACCAGTTCGGTTCGGTTGCCGCGCAGCAGGCCGGCAAAGGCGTACTCTGAGAGGCTATCGGGCACCGGGGTCACGGCGCCGAGAATGGTAGCGGGATCGGCGCCCAGGGCCACAGCTACAGGGAACGGCCGGCCCGGATGCTTCTCGCACCATTCACGGTAATCCAGCGCGCCACCACGATGGCTCAACCAACGCATGATGACCTTGTTGCGGCCAATCACTTGCTGGCGATAGATACCGAGGTTCTGGCGATCCTTGTTCGGGCCCTTGGTGACGGTCAGGCCCCAGGTGATCAGCGGGGCAACGTCGCCAGGCCAGCAGGTCTGTACCGGCAACATGGCAAGATCGACATCGTCGCCTTCAATGACCACTTCCTGGCAAATGGCATCTTTGACGACCTTGGGCGCCATCGAGATGATCTTGCGGAAGATCGGCAGCTTGGACCAGGCATCTTTGAGCCCCTTCGGCGGCTCGGGCTCCTTGAGGAACGCCAGAAGCTTGCCGATTTCGCGCAGCTCGCTGACCGCTTCTGCGCCCATACCCAGTGCGACGCGCTCAGGCGTCCCGAACAGGTTGCCGAGCACTGGAATGTCGTAACCGGTTGGTTTTTCGAATAACAGTGCCGGGCCCTTGGCGCGTAGCGTACGGTCACAGACCTCGGTCATTTCCAGCACAGGGGACACCGGAACCTGGATGCGCTTGAGTTCTCCGCGCTGTTCCAGGCCGCTGATAAAGTCGCGCAAGTCGCGATACTGCATGCGTGAGCCTCGTTTTGGCCGTGGCGTTCGGGGGCTGGCAGTTTAGCGCCGAACCCTTCGGTTCAGAACCACGAACTGGCGTTTGATCAAAAATCAGATAGCAAAAAGCCGGGTTTCCCCGGCTTCTGCAGACCTGACCGACTTACTTGCGCTTCATCGACAAGAAGAACTCATCGTTGGTCTTGGTCGTTTTCAGCTTGTCGATCAGGAACTCGATGGCAGCCACTTCGTCCATCGGGTGCAGCAGCTTGCGCAGGATCCACATGCGCTGCAACTCGTCGTCTGCGGTCAGCAACTCTTCGCGGCGGGTGCCGGAACGGTTGATGTTGATCGCCGGGAAGACGCGTTTTTCGGCGATACGGCGATCCAGAGGCAGTTCCATGTTGCCGGTGCCTTTGAATTCCTCGTAGATCACTTCGTCCATCTTCGAACCGGTTTCAACCAGTGCGGTGGCGATGATGGTCAGCGAGCCGCCTTCTTCGATGTTCCGTGCGGCACCGAAGAAACGTTTCGGTTTCTCCAGGGCGTGGGCATCGACACCACCGGTCAGCACCTTGCCGGAGCTCGGGATCACGGTGTTGTAGGCACGGGCCAGACGGGTGATGGAGTCGAGCAGGATCACCACGTCTTTCTTGTGCTCGACCAGGCGCTTGGCCTTCTCGATTACCATTTCGGCAACCTGCACGTGGCGGGTTGGCGGCTCGTCGAACGTCGAGGCAACCACTTCGCCGCGCACGGTACGCTGCATTTCGGTTACTTCTTCCGGACGCTCATCGATCAGTAGCACGATCAGATGAACTTCAGGATTGTTGCGCGCGATGTTGGCCGCGATGTTCTGCAGCATGATCGTTTTACCGGCTTTCGGCGGTGCAACGATCAGACCGCGCTGGCCTTTGCCGATCGGGGCGCACAGGTCGATGACACGACCGGTCAAGTCTTCGGTGGAACCGTTACCGGCTTCCATCTTCATGCGCACGGTCGGGAACAGCGGGGTCAGGTTCTCGAAGAGAATCTTGTTTTTCGCGTTTTCCGGACGGTCGAAGTTGATCGTATCGACCTTGAGCAGCGCGAAATAACGCTCGCCTTCCTTCGGAGGACGGATCTTGCCAACGATGGTGTCACCGGTGCGCAAGTTGAAGCGACGGATCTGGCTCGGCGAGACGTAGATATCGTCTGGGCCGGCGAGATAAGAGGCGTCTGCAGAGCGGAGAAAGCCGAAGCCGTCCTGGAGAATCTCCAGCACGCCATCACCGGAGATTTCCTCGCCGCTTTTCGCGTGCTTTTTCAGCAGGGAGAAAATCACGTCCTGCTTGCGCGAACGGGCCATATTTTCTATGCCCATCTGTTCGGCCAATTCGAGCAGTTCGGTAATCGGCTTTTGCTTGAGTTCAGTCAGATTCATATAGGAATGACGTAATCATTTATGGAGGGGGGAAATTAAGCTTTTGGCTTAATGAGGCCGCGCCGCAGAGAAGGCGACAGGATCGCGTACTTATTCGAAAAGGAGAGCGTCGGCGACGGCTAGCAGGGGGCACTGGAGAAACCAGTGCGGGGCCGAATGTAACACCTGAGTTTCGGAGCGTCTAGCCCTCAGCAACGAAAAAGGCCCCGCAATTTGCGGGGCCTTTTTCAATAACACGACATCGACGCTTAGATGTTGGCGTCGAGGAAGGCCGCCAACTGCGACTTCGACAGCGCGCCGACCTTGGTCGCTTCAACGTTGCCGTTCTTGAACAGCATCAGGGTCGGAATGCCACGCACGCCATGCTTGGCCGGGGTTTCCTGGTTTTCGTCGATGTTCAGTTTGGCAACGGTCAGCTTGCCTTTGTAAGTCTCGGCAATTTCGTCCAGAACAGGAGCGATCATTTTGCAAGGGCCACACCATTCAGCCCAGTAATCGACCAGTACAGCGCCTTCAGCCTTGAGTACGTCGGCCTCGAAGCTAGCGTCGCTAACGTGTTTGATAAGATCGCTGCTCATGGAATTCTCCGGGGTTGTAAGCAAAAACGTGGCCCATCATAGCCGCCCTTCCCGTGTTCAGGAAGCCGCAGATGATTGAGTCTCGCTATGGTGTTACATGAGTTTGGGTATAGCCCAAGTCACGCCATGGCGGGAGCGACGAAAGCGATTCCAGTGCGCAGGGCGGCATTGCGCACATGCTCATGCATGGCTTTCTGGGCGGCGCCCGAGGCCCGCCGGGCCAGCGCACGAAGGATTTTACGGTGCTCCTGCCAGGTCTCCATGGCCCGCTCGGCCCGGATGAACGGTAGTTTCTGACTTTCCAGGAAGATGTCGGCACTGGCGGTCAGGATGCTCAGCATCGCCTGGTTGCCGCTGGCGAGCAGAATGCGCCGATGGAATTCGAAGTCCAGACGCGCCGCGGCCTCAAAGTCCCCGGCCTTCAGTTCGTTGCGCATGGCGGCGACATTATCTTCCAGCACATCAAGCTCATCGGTGCTCAAGGTCACGGCAGCCAGCCCCGCAGCGAACCCCTCCAACGCATAGCGCAATTGAAAGATATCCAGCGGCGAAGCCTGGGCCGCGAACGGCCAGCTCGGCGCGCCCTCGCCTCGCGGCAGTTCCACGGGCGACTGCACGAACACGCCTTTGCCCGGCTGGATGCTGATGACCCCCAGCGCACTGAGCGATGACAACGCCTCGCGCAACGACGCCCGACTGACCCCCAATTGCACCGCCAGGTCCCGTTGCGAGGGCAAGGCATCGCCCGGGCCGAAACCCTGTTCGGTGATCAGTTTGCGGATGGCTTGCAGCGCCACTTCAGGTACGGCGCGGGAGATCGAATTCATGGTTTTCCAGACGAACCAGGCCAATGTGCGGGTAGTTGTAAAGCTATTCACGGCGTCCGGCAAGTCGTGCCCCATGGGGGTTCGGCGATTTTCACAGATGCGCCATCGAGGTGCGAAACAACACCTGACTGTTCAGACCAGTAAGACCTTGCCACACCAGTAAAACCGCGGCCTGGCAGCCGGAAAACCCTATCTTGGCATGCCCCGTGCTCTGTCGAATCGCAGAAATTACTCCTCGTCGATTCGGAGATTTGCCATGATCCAGCGTTACAGCGCCCTACTCGCTGCCCTGTTTGCCAGCCTGATGCTGAGCCAGGCACCCGCCCACGCCGACGGCCTGGAAGATGTGCTCAAGCGTGGCGTCCTCAAAGTCGCCGTGCCTCAGGACTTTCCGCCCTTCGGCTCGGTCGGCCCGGACATGAAGCCACGGGGCCTCGACATCGACACCGCGAAGCTGCTGGCCGACCAGCTCAAGGTCAAACTCGAGCTGACGCCGGTCAACAGCACCAACCGGATCCCGTTCCTGACCACCGGCAAGGTTGACCTGGTGATCTCCAGCCTCGGCAAGAACCCCGAACGTGAAAAAGTCATCGACTTCTCCCGGGCCTACGCGCCGTTCTACCTGGCCGTGTTCGGCCCGCCAGACGCCAACGTCAAGAGCCTGGACGATCTCAAGGGCAAAACCATCAGCGTCACCCGTGGCGCCATCGAAGACATCGAACTGACCAAGGTCGCCCCCGAAGGCGTGACCATCAAGCGTTTCGAGGACAACAACTCGACCATCGCCGCTTACCTGGCCGGTCAGGTCGACCTGATCGCCAGCGGCAACGTGGTGATGGTGGCGATCAGCGAGAAAAGCCCGAAACGCGTGCCAGCGCTGAAAGTGAAGCTCAAGGATTCGCCGGTCTATGTCGGCGTGAACAAGAACGAGCCGGCACTGCTGGACAAGGTCAACCAGATCCTCGTCACCGCCAAGGGCGATGGCGCCCTGGAGAAAAACGCCCTGACCTGGCTGAAAGAACCGCTGCCGGCCGACCTCTGACTCTGCGTGCAGGAGCCCCTTTATGGCTTATCAGTTCGATTTCCTGCCGGTGGTGCAAAACACCGATCTGCTGCTGCGCGGTGCGCTGTTCACCCTTGAGCTGACGGCCATCGGCGCGGTGCTCGGGGTGAGCCTCGGCATCGTGGGCGCGTTGGTGCGGGCGTGGAACATCCGCCCGTTCGCCGGGATTTTCGGCGTCTATGTCGAGTTGATTCGCAACACGCCATTTCTGGTGCAGTTGTTTTTCATCTTCTTCGGCCTGCCGTCGCTGGGGCTGCAGATTTCCGAATGGCAGGCCGCGGTCCTGGCGATGGTGATCAACCTGGGCGCTTACTCCACCGAGATTATCCGCGCCGGCATCCAGGCGATTCCACGGGGTCAACTGGAAGCCGCGGCGGCATTAGCGATGACGCGCTTCGAAGCGTTCCGTCACGTGGTGCTACTGCCCGCGCTGGGCAAAGTCTGGCCAGCCCTGAGCAGCCAGATCATCATCGTCATGCTCGGTTCGGCGGTGTGTTCGCAGATCGCCACGGAAGAGCTGAGCTTCGCCGCCAACTTCATTCAGTCGCGCAACTTCCGCGCCTTTGAAACCTACGCCCTGACCACGCTGATCTACCTGTGCATGGCCCTGCTGATCCGCCAGTTGCTCAACTGGATCGGTCATCGGTTTGTCGCAAGAAACAGCGCAAGGAGCAGCCGATGAGCGATTTCACTTTCCTGGACATCGTGCGCAACCTGCTCACGGGGCTGCAATGGACCCTGGCGCTGTCGCTGGTGGCGTTCATCGGGGGCGGCTTGATCGGGCTGCTGATCATGGTGATGCGCATCTCGGACAATCCCCTGTCACGCAATTTCGCCCGCACTTACATCGAACTGTTCCAGGGCACGCCGCTGTTGATGCAGCTGTTTCTGGTGTTCTTCGGCGTGGCGTTGGCCGGGGTGGAAATTTCGCCCTGGGCGGCGGCAGCGCTCGCGCTGACCCTGTTCACCAGCGCTTACTTGGCGGAGATCTGGCGGGGTTGCGTCGATTCCATCCCCAACGGCCAGTGGGAAGCCTCGTCCAGCCTGGCGCTGAGCCGGCTTGAACAGTTGCGCTACGTCATCCTGCCGCAGGCACTGCGCATCGCCGTGGCGCCGACCGTGGGCTTCTCGGTGCAGGTGGTCAAAGGCACCGCCGTGACCTCGATCATCGGCTTCACCGAGCTGACCAAAACCGGCGGCATGCTCGCCAACGCCACGTTCGAACCGTTCATGGTCTACGGCCTCGTCGCCCTCGGCTACTTCTTGCTCTGCTACCCCTTGTCCCTCAGTGCGCGCTACCTGGAAAGGAGACTGCATGCCTCTGCTTAGAATTTCCGCCCTGCATAAATATTACGGCGATCACCATGTGCTCAAAGGCATCGACCTGAGTGTCGAGGAAGGCCAGGTGGTGGCAATCATCGGGCGCAGCGGCTCGGGTAAATCGACCCTGCTGCGCACCCTGAACGGTCTGGAATCGATCAACGACGGCGTCATCGAAGTCGACGGCGAATACCTCGACGCCGCCCGCGCGGACCTGCGCAGCCTGCGGCAAAAAGTCGGCATGGTGTTCCAGCAGTTCAACCTGTTCCCGCACCTGACGGTGGGCGAGAACGTGATGCTCGCGCCGCAAGTGGTGCAGAAAGTGCCGAAAGCCAGGGCCGCCGAGCTGGCGCGGCAGATGCTGGAACGCGTCGGGCTGGGAGAGAAATTCGATGCCTTCCCTGATCGACTGTCCGGTGGGCAGCAACAACGCGTGGCGATTGCCCGCGCGCTGGCGATGTCACCGAAAGTACTGCTGTGCGATGAAATCACCTCGGCGCTGGACCCGGAGCTGGTCAACGAAGTGCTCAGCGTGGTCCGGCAACTGGCCAGGGAGGGCATGACGCTGATCATGGTCACCCACGAAATGCGCTTTGCCCGGGAGGTTGGGGATAAGTTGGTGTTCATGCATCAGGGCAAGGTGCATGAAGTGGGGGATCCGAAAGTGCTGTTCGCCAATCCGCAGACGGCGGAGCTGGCGAATTTCATCGGGACGGTGGAAGCGGCTGGTTGAACTCTCTGTGGCGAGGGGGCCTACCCCTTCGCCACAGGTATGCGCAGGATCAACGCTTTGATCACTGCGCGTTGGCGGCAGCCTTTGATCGTGGCACGATGGCAGGGTTATCGACCGAGAGCCTGACCATGCCGCAATCCCAAGCCAAGAATCTGTCCTTGATCGCCGCAATCGACCTGGGCTCCAACAGCTTTCACATGGTCGTGGCCAAGGCCCAGAACGGCGAGATCCGCATTCTCGAACGTCTCGGGGAGAAGGTTCAGCTGGCGGCCGGCATCGACGAGGAGCGCAAGCTCAGCGAAGAATCGATGCAGCGCGGACTCGATTGCCTGAAACGCTTCGCCCAACTGATAAACGGTATGCCACTGGGCGCCGTGCGCATCGTTGGCACCAACGCCCTGCGCGAGGCCCGCAACCGGGCTGAATTCATCCACCGCGCCGAAGAGATACTCGGCCATCCGGTGGAAGTCATTTCCGGCCGTGAAGAAGCGCGCCTGATCTATCTGGGCGTCTCCCACACCCTCGCCGACACCCCGGGCAAGCGCCTCGTGGCCGACATCGGCGGCGGCAGTACCGAGTTCATCATCGGCCAGCGTTTCGAACCCCTGCTGCGCGAAAGCCTGCAGATGGGCTGCGTCAGCTTCACCCAGCGCTACTTCAAGGACGGCAAGATCACCCCGGCCCGCTACGCCCAGGCGTACACGGCGGCACGCCTGGAGATCATGAGCATCGAACACGCCCTGCATCGCCTGACCTGGGATGAAGCCATTGGCTCCTCGGGCACCATCCGCGCCATTGGCCTGGCGCTGAAGGCGGGCGGTCACGGCACGGGGGAAGTGAACGCCGAGGGCCTGGCCTGGCTCAAGCGCAAACTGATCAAGCTCGGCGACGTCGAGAAAATCGACTTCGAAGGCATCAAACCGGACCGTCGCGCCATTTTCCCGGCCGGCCTGGCGATTCTCGAAGCCATTTTCGACGCCCTCGAACTGCAACGCATGGACCATTGTGAAGGCGCGCTGCGTGAAGGCGTGCTCTACGACCTGCTGGGTCGCCATCATCACGAAGACGTGCGTGAGCGCACCCTTACCTCGCTGATGGAGCGCTACCACGTCGATCTGGAACAGGCGGTGCGGGTCGAGCGCAAGGCCCTGCATGCGTTCGATCAGGTGGCCAAGGATTGGGATCTGGAAGACGGTGTCTGGCGCGAACTGCTCGGCTGGGCCGCCAAGGTCCATGAAGTGGGCCTGGACATCGCCCACTACCAGTACCACAAGCATGGCGCCTACCTGATCGAGCACTCGGACCTGGCCGGCTTCTCCCGCGAAGACCAATTGATGCTCGCGCTGCTGGTGCGCGGCCACCGACGCAACATTCCCAAGGACAAGTTTGCCGATTTCGGCGACGACGGCATCAAGCTGATTCGCCTGTGCGTGCTGCTGCGCTTCGCGATCCTGTTCCATCACATCCGCGGCACCCAGCAAATGCCTCAGGTGGAACTGAATGCCAATGGCAACAGCCTGGAAGTGGTGTTCCCGGAAAACTGGCTGGACGAAAACCAACTGACCCAGGCCGATTTCGCCATCGAAGCGGAATGGCTGACCCGGGTCGATATCGTCCTCAGCGTCCGCTAGAGCCCTGTAGGAGCGAGCTTGCTCGCGAAAAACCTGAGGGCAACACGTTTATCCAGGCAGCACGCATAATCGTTCACAGTGCACATGAAAAAGGGCGATCCAGTTGGATCGCCCTTTTTTGTCCGCCTGATCCGCGTTAACGGACGGCCAGGATCGGGCTGCCCAAACGCTCCAGCAACGTCGCCTGGGCGCTGCGCGGGTTCTGGTTGCCGGTTGGCGTGTTACGGATGTAACGACCGTCCGACTGCAGGCTCCAGCTGTGGGTGTTATCGGTGAGATAAAGCTCCAGCTCTTTCTTGACCCGCATGATCAGCTTCTTGCCTTCTACCGGGAAGCAAGTCTCGACGCGCTTGTCGAGGTTGCGCTCCATCCAGTCGGCACTGGAGAGGAACATTTGCTCTTCACCGCCGTTGAGGAAATAGAAGACCCGCGTGTGTTCCAGGAAACGGCCGATGATCGAACGCACGTGAATATTGTGCGAAACCCCGGCGATGCCCGGCCGCAGGCAGCACATGCCACGCACCACCAGATCGATGCGCACGCCTGACTGACTGGCCTTGTACAACGCGCGGATGATCTTCGGATCGGTCAGCGAGTTGAACTTGGCGATGATGTGCGCCGGTTTGCCGTCGAGGGCGAACTGGGTTTCGCGGGCAATCATGTCGAGCATGCCCTTCTTCAGGGTGAACGGCGCATGCAACAGCTTCTTCATGCGCAACGTCTTACCCATACCGATCAACTGGCTGAACAGCTTGCCGACGTCTTCACACAAGGCATCGTCGGAGGTCAGCAGGCTGTAGTCGGTGTACAGGCGGGCGTTACCGGCATGGTAGTTACCCGTGCCCAAGTGCGCGTAACGCACGATTTCACCGGCCTCGCGACGCAGGATCAGCATCATCTTGGCGTGGGTCTTGAAGCCGACCACGCCATAGATCACCACCGCGCCCGCCGCTTGCAGACGGCTGGCCAGCTGCAGGTTGGACTCTTCGTCGAACCGCGCGCGCAATTCGATGACGGCGGTGACTTCCTTGCCGTTACGCGCGGCATCCACCAGCGCGTCGACGATTTCCGAGTTGGCGCCAGAGCGGTACAGGGTCTGGCGTACGGCCAGAACGTGCGGGTCTTTTGCCGCCTGACGCAGCAGGTCGACCACCGGGGTGAACGACTCGAATGGGTGCAGCAACAGAATGTCCTGCTTGCTGATCACGCTGAAGATGTTTTCGCTGTTCTGCAGCAGTTTCGGGATCTGCGGCGTGAACGGCAGGTATTGCAGCTCGCGCTGGCTGTCCAGGCCGGTGATGCTGAACAGTCGCGTCAGGTTCACCGGGCCGTTGACCTGATACAGCTCGGTCTCGCTCAGGTTGAACTGCTTGAGCAGGTAGTCGGACAGGTGTTTCGGGCAGGTATCGGCCACTTCCAGGCGTACCGCGTCACCGTAGCGACGGGAGAACAGTTCGCCACGCAGGGCGCGGGCCAGGTCCTCGACATCCTCGGAGTCCAGTGCCAGGTCGGCGTTACGGGTCAGGCGGAACTGATAGCAGCCCTTGACCTTCATGCCCTGGAACAGGTCATCGGCGTGAGCATGGATCATCGACGACAGGAACACATAGTTGTCGCCAGGGCCACCGACTTCTTCCGGCACCTTGATGACACGTGGCAACAGACGCGGTGCCGGAATGATCGCCAGACCGGAATCGCGACCGAAGGCGTCGATGCCTTCGAGCTCGACGATAAAGTTCAGGCTCTTGTTCACCAGTAACGGGAACGGGTGCGTCGGGTCGAGGCCGATCGGGGTGATGATCGGGGCGATCTCGTCGCGGAAATAGCGGCGAACCCAGGTCTTGAGCTTGGTCGTCCAGTAACGCCGACGGATGAAGCGGACCTGATGTTTTTCCAGCTCCGGCAACAGAATGTCGTTGAGGATCGCGTACTGACGATCAACGTGCCCGTGCACCAGCTCGCTGATACGGGCCAGGGCCTGATGGGGTTGCAGACCATCGGCACCGGCCTGTTCACGGGCAAAGGTGATCTGTTTCTTCAGGCCGGCCACGCGAATTTCAAAGAACTCGTCCAGGTTGCTGGAGAAGATCAGCAGAAACTTCAACCGCTCCAGCAACGGGTAGGACTCATCCAGCGCCTGTTCCAGCACGCGGATGTTGAATTGCAGTTGCGACAGCTCGCGGTGGATGTACAGGCTGCTGTCATCCAGGCCTGGAATGACAATCGCTGGCGCTGCCACAACGGTTTCGGCGACCACCACAGGCGGAGCAGGCTCCAGTTCCGGTGGGGTTTCGGCGATTTGCTCCACCACGGGTTGAGCGTCTTTTACGGCAACTTCAGTCAGTCCTTCGGTATTCATCACATGTTCCTGGGAGGGCTATTTTTGCTCTCGTAACAATTGAGCTGCGCGAACGGCAAAGTACGTCAGGATGCCATCTGCGCCGGCACGTTTAAAGGCGGTCAGGGATTCGAGGATCACCCCTTCGCTCAACCAGCCATTCTGGATCGCTGCCATGTGCATGGCGTACTCGCCGCTGACTTGATAAACAAAAGTCGGCACTTTGAATTCTTCCTTGACCCGCCAGAGGATGTCCAGATAGGGCATGCCAGGCTTGACCATGACCATGTCTGCGCCTTCTGACAAGTCAGCCGCCACTTCGTGCAGGGCTTCGTTGCTGTTGGCCGGGTCCATCTGATAGGAGGCTTTGTTGGCCTTGCCCAGGTTCAGCGCCGACCCGACGGCATCGCGGAACGGCCCGTAATAGGCACTGGCGTACTTCGCCGAGTAGGCCATGATCCGCACATTGACGTGATCGGCCAGTTCCAGAGCCTCGCGAATGGCCTGGATGCGACCGTCCATCATGTCCGACGGGGCCACCACCTGAGCGCCGGCTTCGGCATGGGACAGGGCCTGCTTGACCAGCGCGTCGACGGTGATGTCGTTCTGTACATAACCTTCTTCGTCGAGAATGCCGTCCTGACCATGGGTGGTGAACGGGTCCAGCGCGACGTCGGTGATCACGCCCAGCTCAGGAAACTGCGCACGCAAGGCGCGGGTGGCACGCTGGGCGATACCGTTGGGGTTCCAGGCTTCGGCGGCGTCCAGCGACTTGAGTTCCGGCGGGGTCACCGGGAACAGCGCCAGCGCCGGAATCCCCAGCTCGACCCATTTGGCCGCCTCTTCCAGCAACAGATCGATGGTCAGGCGTTCGACGCCCGGCATCGAGGCGACCGCTTCGCGACGGTTTTCACCGTCCAGCACAAATACCGGCAGAATCAGATCATCGACGGTCAACACGTTTTCACGAACCAGACGACGCGAAAATTCATCACGGCGGTTGCGGCGCAGGCGGGTTGCAGGGAACAAACGGTTGGCGGGGGTAAAGCTCACGGCAGACTCCTGAGCCCGCTGGCGTGCGAGCGTGACAGTTATAAGCGGCCATTATGACGATCGCGTGACAGTTATGTGCACACTGCGACATGTAGCCGCATTCCATTGTCGTTGTAGGAAATGTTCACGTCGAGACACATTTCGACACTTTCCTGAATGTGTACGAAGGGTTAGGCTGCGCGTTCATTTCGCCAGCACCCAGACAATGCTCCAACAATTTCTGCATGACTTCGGCTATTTTGCCTTGTTTCTCGGCACGTTCTTCGAAGGCGAAACCATTCTGGTGCTCGCAGGCTTCCTCGCGTTCCGTGGATACATGGATATCAACCTGGTGGTGGTCGTGGCGTTCTTCGGCAGTTATGCCGGCGATCAGCTGTGGTACTTCATGGGACGAAAGCATGGTCGCAAGTTGCTTGCGCGCAAACCTCGCTGGCAACTGATGGGTGACCGGGCGCTGGAACACATCCGCAAACACCCGGACATTTGGGTGCTGAGCTTCCGCTTCGTCTATGGGTTGCGCACGGTAATGCCCGTGGCCATCGGTCTTTCGGGCTATCCACCGGGGCGATACCTGCTGCTCAACGGCATAGGCGCGGCGGTCTGGGCGGCCGCACTGGCCGCTGCCGCGTATCACTTCGGCGCGGTGCTCGAAGGCATGCTCGGCAGCATCAAGAAGTACGAGCTATGGGTCCTCGGCGCCCTGCTGGTACTGGGCCTGGTCCTGTGGCTGCGCCGACGCTTCAAGAATGCCCGCCTGGCCAAGCAGATTTATGCCGACGAGCAAGCCTTGAAGGCTGAGCAGGCCAAAATCGAAAACGCTAAGACGCCAACCGAGTGAAGCGGTTTCTGCAGCAGTAGAGACCGATACCGCTGAGCAGGCTGTAACTGAGCAGGCCGACCCAGCCCGCCGCGCTGGCCGGCCACAGCCCCACCAGTGGCGCCAGCCATACCAGCGGCACATTCGACGCCAGTCGCAACAACTCCAGCTTCAACGCCCACGGGCGATTCTCCAGGGCCACCCCCAGCACAAACAGCCCCAACGCCACGGCACTCCAGCCCAGGATCAGGGCAGCGGTCGGCAGCCTCGGCTCCAGATTCATCAAGTAGCTGCCCAACGCGATGTACACGCAGAACTGCAGCAAGACGTAGAGTTGCTGACGTCCGTCCAGCGGCACCTCGAATTTGCGGAACTGGCTCAGGTCCGGTTTGTTCATCGGGTATTTGGCTGCCACGTCCGCTGGCCGCCAACCGGTGCGCATGAACCAGATCCGCAATTTGTCCCAGGTGCTTTCCGCGCGCCGCGCATCCGCCCACAACTGCGCATAGAACTGCACGTTCGCCCAGATCGGATTCCAGCTCGCCAGCGGCGTGGTCACGCCGAAAATCACCGGTTCGTTGTCGTCCTCTTCCTGGAACGAGCCGAATAGACGGTCCCAAATAATGAACACCCCGCCATAGTTGCGATCCATGTAGAGAGCGTTCTGTGCATGGTGAGCCCGATGATTGGACGGCGTGACGAAGAGCCACTCGAACCAGCCGAGCTTGGGAATGTGCCGGGTATGCACCCAGAACTGGTACAGCAGGTTCAGCGCGGCGACGCTGACGAATACCAACAGCGGTACGCCAACCACCGCCATGGGCAGGTAGAAGATCCAGCTCAGCAGGAACCCGGTGCTGGTCTGACGCAGGGCGGTGGAGAGGTTGTAGTCCTCGCTCTGGTGATGCACCGAATGCGCGGCCCAGAGGATGTTGCGTTCGTGGCCCATTCGATGCAGCCAGTAATAGCAGAAGTCGTAAAGGACGAAGGCGAAAACCCAGACCCAAACGCTGTCGGCCGAAAGCTCGAACAGCGCCAGATGCTTGAGGGCAAACGCATAGGTGACCAGTCCCACGCCCTTGGTCAGCAGGCCGGTGGTGGTCGACAGCACGCCGGTGCTGATGCTGTTGATCGCGTCCGCCACCCGATAGTTGCTCACCCCGCGCCAACGGTCGGCCAGCAGCTCGACGGCAATCAGCACAAAGAAAAATGGCACCGCATACAGAATGAAGTCCATGACGCGCCCTGATCGGAATCCTGGGGACAGATCCTATGTGTAGCCGCGATTTAACCCTATGGCAACGAGTGACAAATTAGTGGACATTTAACGCCATGAATCTGGAGAAAAGCTTATGAGCAAAAAAGTTGCAGTGATCCTTTCCGGTTGTGGCGTGTACGACGGTGCAGAGATCTACGAAAGCGTGATTACCTTGCTGCGCCTGGACCAGCGTGGCGCGCAAGTGCAGTGCTTTGCCCCGGACATCGCGCAGCTGCACGTGATCAACCACCTGACCGGCGAAGAAATGCCCGAGTCGCGCAACGTGCTGGTGGAGTCGGCGCGCATCGCCCGTGGCGAGGTCAAGGACATCCGCGAAGCCAACGCCGAAGACTTCGATGCCTTGATCGTTCCCGGCGGTTTCGGTTCAGCCAAGAATCTCTCCAACTTTGCCGTCGAGGGCACCGGCTGCACCGTGCAACCGGACGTACTGGCCCTGACCGAAGCCTTTGCCGAGGCCGGCAAACCGGTCGGTCTGATCTGCATCTCGCCAGCCCTGGCGGCGAAAATCTACGGGCCGGGCGTGATCTGCACCATCGGCAACGACGCCGACACCGCTGCCGCCCTGAACAAGATGGGCGCGACCCACAAAGACTGCGCGGTCAGCGAAATCGTCGAAGACAAGGCACGCAAACTGGTGACTACACCGGCGTACATGCTGGCGCAGTCGATCAGCGAAGCGGCCTCCGGCATCAACAAACTGGTCGACCGCGTACTTGAGCTGACCCACGAAAACGACGCCTGACACCCTCTAATTGTGGGAGCAAGCTTGCTCCCACAGGGTTTTTCGTCCGACTCAGGCGTTGCGTGATAACCGGGTCAATATCCGATCCAGCGCATTGGCAAACGCCTGCTTTTCCCGCTCGCCAAACGGTGCCGGGCCGCCGCTCATCTGCCCCTGCTCTCGCAGATCGGTGAACAGGTTACGCACCGCCAGCCGGTCACCCATGTTCTGCGCATCGAACTCCTTGCCTCGTGGGTCCAGCGCCGAAACGCCTTTCTTCACCAGGCGGTCGGCCAGCGGCACATCGCTGCAGATCACCAGCTCCCCAGGCACGGCGTGTTCTACCAGGTAATCATCGGCCGCATCCGGACCGCTCGGCACCACGATCAGCTTTACCAGCGTCAGGCCCGGCTTGATCTGCGGCTGCCCGGCCACCAGCACCACCTCGAACCGGCGCTTCAGGGCGAACTTCACCACCAGGTCCTTGGCCGCCCGAGGACAAGCGTCGGCATCGATCCAGACACGCATCAGTTTTTCCTCTTCCGAAAAGCATCGCGAGCAGGCTCGCTCCCACAAGGTTAGCGCTAATGCTGTGGGAGCGAGCCTGCTCGCGAATGTGAGCGAAGCGAATGCTTTAAGAAACAGTTACCCGGCGCTTCTCAGCCAGCCAGCTTCGACCATACAACACGGTGATCGCAACAATCGCCACCGCCTGAGCACTCAGCGAATACGCATCGGCATGAATCCCCAGCCAGTCGAATTCAAAGAACGGGACCGGCCGTGTACCGAAAATCCCGGCTTCCTGCAGCGCCTTGACGCCATGCCCGGCGAACACCACTGACAGCGCGCACAGCAGCGCGGCGTTGATGCTGAAGAACAGCGCCAGCGGCAGTTTCGCTGAACCCCGCAGGATGACCCATGCCAGGCCGACCAACAGCACCAGCGCCGTCGCCCCACCGGCCAGCACGGCGTCGTGACCGGCCGGGCCAGCCTGCAGCCACAGGGTTTCGTAGAACAGGATCACTTCGAACAATTCGCGATAAACCGAGAAAAACGCCAGGATCGCAAAGCCGAATCGCCCGCCACCGCCCACCAGGCTGCTCTTGATGTAATCCTGCCAGGCCGCGGCATGACGACGGTCGTGCATCCACACGCCGAGCCACAGCACCATGACACTGGCAAACAGCGCCGTCGCGCCTTCCAGCAGTTCGCGCTGGGAGCCACTGACATCGATCACATACGCCGCCAGCGCCCATGTCCCCAGACCGGCCAGCAGCGCCAGCCCCCAACCGACGTTGACACTGCGCACCGCCGACTGCTGGCCGGTGTTACGCAGGAAGGCGAGGATCGCCGCCAGTACCAGGATAGCCTCCAGACCTTCGCGCAGCAGAATCAACAGGCCGGAGATGAAGCTCAGGGACCAGCTCAAACCGTCACTGCCCAACAAGCCGGCGGCCACTTTCAACTTGGCCTTGGCGGCGTCCAGACGCTGTTCGACCTGTTCGACCGGCAAGCCATCCTGCAACGACTGACGGTAAGCCATCAGCGATTTCTCAGTGTCTTTGCGCACGTTGGCGTCGACGTTATCCAGCGAGCTTTCGACCAGCTCGAAACCTTCCAGATACGCCGCCACCGACAAGTCATAGGCCTGATCGTGTTCGCCGGCGCGATAGGCCGCGATGCTCTTGTCCAGCGTGGCGGCGGTGTAATCAAGCAACTGCGCCGGGCCGCGCTTGACCTGCGGGGGTTGCGCCCGCTGGGCCCGGAAGGTAGCGGCCGCTTGCGGGCCGTCGGCAGCCTGTACTTCGGCCGGCGTCTGACGGGCCAGATCGGCAATGTTGTAAGTCTTGTCGCCGCTGGCGCTCACCGGATCGGCGCTGAAGCCAGCGATATAAGTGGCCAGATCCCAACGCTGGCGATCGTCCAGTTGATCGGCAAAGGCCGGCATGTCGGTGCCTTCGACGCCGAGCCCCAGGGTGCTGTAGATCCCGTAGAGGCTCAGTTGATCCAGGCGCGCAGCATCGCGCAGATTGGCCGGTGGCGGGGTCAGGCCGACACCCGCAGGGCCATCGCCAGCGCCTGCATCACCGTGGCACACCGAACAATGCTGGGCGTACAGGGGCGCGCCGCGAGTCGGGTCGGGGGTAATGACCGGGGCCTGGCTGACCTCGTAGGCCACAGCCAGTTTCGCGCCCAGTTGCCGGGCCTGACGGGCGACCTCCGCGCCGTCCTGACGCGC
Organism: Pseudomonas sp. MT92; assembly: GCF_058792515.1. NCBI lineage: Bacteria > Pseudomonadati > Pseudomonadota > Gammaproteobacteria > Pseudomonadales > Pseudomonadaceae > Pseudomonas > Pseudomonas sp. MT92. The sequence goes on along the minus strand of NZ_JBXAFA010000001.1, from coordinate 210,104 downwards.
CGTGATCGCCGCATGCAGCGCACTGATGCCCTGCTCCAGCCCGGCTTTTTCCGGCTTGCCCGGCATGGCGGCGACCAACCCTTGCAACACCCCGGTGAATTCGAGCTGTTCGCGGTATTCAGACTCGTCAATGACCTTGCCTGCCCGCACCGTTGCCGGGTAATCCGCGCCGATGTAGTCGAGCAGGTGCAGCGCTTGCGGCGCACCTTCCACCGTGTCGGCCAGCAAGTTGGAGCTGCATAAGGCCAGCAACGGTACGAAGAGCCAGGCCAGGAAACGGGACGGGGCAATCATGAATGAATCTCAATTGGAAACACGAAGTAATATATTGTTCACTCTCAATGACTTTCGCTCAAGCTTTGTCTGCTCTGCTGGCGTCAGAGCGAAACACGGGGCCAGCGCCCGCATCGACCGCCTGCCACCCTCCCGGCAAGGGGCGCCAAGCCCATCGGATGCGCTGATCCCGCCCTTGCGACAATAAAAAAGGCGACCTGAAAAGGTCGCCTTTTTTGTCAGCGTGGGTTTAAACGGCGGCTTTGCGCAGAGTCGCCATGAAGGCAGCGGCACCAATGAACAGCCCGGCAAAGGTGCGGTTCATGCGTTTTTGTTGCTTGGGCGTGCGCAACAGGCGCAGCACCCTGGACGCCAACCCGGTGTAACCGGCCATGACGATCAGGTCGACGCAGATCATGGTCACACCAATGATCAGGTACTGAGCCAGCAGCGGCGCGTGGGGATCGATGAATTGTGGCAACACCGCCAGCATGAACACCAGCGCCTTGGGGTTGCTGATGTTGACCAGGAAGCCACGGAATATCAGTACCAGCGGTTTGCCAATCGGGCGCACGGCGGCGTTATCGCTCATGTCGCTGGGCAACGCGCGCCATTGCTTGATGGCGAGATAAACCAGATAGGCCACACCGAACCATTTGATGGCGTAGAACGCGGTTGCCGATGCCGTAAGAATCGCGCCCACACCGGCGCCGACAATCGCAATCTGCAGCGCCAGCCCCAATTGCAGGCCTAGCGCATTCCAGTACCCACGCCAGAAACCGTATTGCAGGCCGCTGGACATCGACGCAATGGCGCCAGCCCCCGGAGAAAGACTGATCACCCAGCAGGCGGCAAAAAAAGCCAGCCATGTTTGAAGCTCCATCGCACACCTCGACTCAGACTCGTGACAGAGGTCTAAGCTAATGCGGCTTTGGGCCGATGACTACCGATTTTTTATAGGACATGACGATCGCCGACCCGCGTGGCCGGCGTGTCGGCTACTTTTCGAAACCGCTTGCAGGAAAGACATCACTGCCGCGCCAGCGTCGAACCGAGCGCTGAAAGAACAAACTGTTCGGCACTTGCACCATGGCGCTACCGGTTCCGAGCTCTTCGGCTTCGACCAACGTGGTGTAAAGCAAATTGATCGCTACTACCCGACCTTTGACGCCGGGCTTGTCGGTGGTATCCACCAACTCGACCACATCGCCCAGCCGAAACGGGCCGACGGTGAAGATCAGAATCGCGCAGAGCAAGTTGGACAGCACGCTCCACATGGCGAAAAACGCGACTGCAGCGACCGCTACAAAACCCGACAGCGCCGTCCAGAGCACCGTGGCCGAAACCCCGAGGCGCTCCAGCACGAAAATCAGGGCGCTGCCCATGATCAGCCAACGCAGACCTCCGCGCAGGGGCATCAGCAATTGTGGCGGAAACGGGTAGCGCTCACCGAGACGGGTCAGGCCCTTGGCAACGAAGCGCTGGGCGAGGTAGCCGGCCAGCAGGATCAGCAGGAGTTGCACGCCGAGCCAGATCGGCTCGACCCACACCGCTGGCAACGGCAACTTGAAGGCGTCCATCAGGACAGCGCCTCCAGCTCCGCCTGCATGCTTTCCAACAGCTCCAACGCTTCCATCCAGGCCTCTTCCAGCTCCGCCTCACGGACCTTCAGCTTGGCCTGTTCGGCCAGCAGATCACGCAATTCGTTCTTGCGCGCCGGTTCGTAGATGTCGCTGTCGCCGAGGCTGGCATCGATCTTCGCCAGTTTCTCGTGAAGCTTGCCCAACTCGGCTTCGAGCTTGTCAGCCTCACGCTTGTGCGGCGCCAGTTGCTGACGCAACGCCGCTGCGGCCTGACGCTGGGCTTTCTTGTCGGTCTTGTCCGGGTTGACCGGCGTGTTGCTGACCGGGGCATTACGCTGACGGTACTCCACCAGCCAACGGGTGTAGTCCTCCAGGTCGCCGTCGAATTCTTCGACCTTGCCATCGGCTACCAGATAGAAATTGTCGGTGGTGCTTTTGAGCAAATGACGATCGTGAGAGACCACCAGCACCGCGCCACTGAATTCCTGCAGGGCCATGGTCAGCGCCAGGCGCATTTCCAGGTCCAGGTGGTTGGTCGGTTCGTCGAGCAGCAACAGGTTCGGCCGGTCCCAGGCGATCAGCGCCAACGCCAGACGCGCCTTCTCGCCACCGGAGAAATTCAGCACCGGCTCATCGATCCGCGCGCCCCGGAAGTCGAAGCCGCCAAGGAAGTCACGCAGTGTCTGCTCACGCTCGGTCGGTGCCAGGCGCTGCAGGTGCAGCAACGGGCTGGCCTTGGAGTCCAGGGAGTCAAGCTGATGCTGGGCGAAGTAGCCAACAACCGTGTTCTCGCCACGGGTCAAGCGGCCGGCGAGCGGCGTGAGTTCACCCGCGAGGTTCTTGATCAGGGTCGACTTGCCGGCGCCGTTGGGGCCGAGCAGGCCGATCCGCGCGCCGGGGGTCAATTGCAGCTTGACCTTCTCCAGCACGGTTTTCTCGCCGTAACCCAGACGGGCATCGGACAGGTCAATCAGCGGGCTGGAGATTTTCTGCGATTCGCGGAACACGAAGTCGAACGGTGAGTCGACGTGGGCCGCGGTCAACTCTTCCATCCGCTCCAATGCCTTGATCCGGCTCTGGGCCTGGCGGGCCTTGGTGGCCTGGGCCTTGAAGCGGGCGATGTAGCTTTCCATGTGCGCACGTTGCGCCTGCTGCTTCTCGTACGCCTGTTGTTGCTGGGCCAGGCGTTCGGCGCGGGCGCGTTCGAAGGCGCTGTAGCCACCGCGATAGAGCGTGATCTTGCGCTGATCGACGTGAGCCACGTGATCGACCACGGCATCGAGGAAATCCCGGTCGTGGGAGATCAGCATCAAAGTGCCGGGATAACTTTTGAGCCACTCTTCCAGCCAAATGATGGCGTCGAGGTCCAAGTGGTTGGTTGGTTCATCAAGCAGCAACAGGTCCGAGGGGCACATCAAGGCCTGCGCCAGGTTCAGACGCATCCGCCAGCCACCGGAGAAATCTCCGACCTGACGATCCATCTGGTCATTGGTGAACCCAAGGCCCGCCAGCAGCTTGCGGGCACGGGCATCGGCGGTGTAACCGTCGGCGCTGTCGAGTTCCGAGTGCAGACGGGCCTGAGCGGCACCGTCATGGGCCGCTTCGGCTGCGGCGAGGTCGCGTTGCACCTGGCGCAGGCGCAGGTCGCCATCGAGCACGTAGTCGACCGCCAGGCGTTCGAGGGTGTCGACCTCCTGGCGCATGTGGGCGATACGCCAGTCGGCCGGCAGGAAGCAGTCACCCGAATCCGGGTGCAGTTCACCCCGAAGCAAGGCGAACAGGCTCGATTTGCCGGCGCCGTTGGCACCGATAAGGCCGGCTTTCTGGCCGGCGTGCAGCGTCAACTCGGCGTCTTCTAGCAGACGTTGCGGGCCACGCTGTAAAGTCAGGTTCTGAAGTCGAATCATAATGGCGGCGGAGTCTACCAGCTTCGCTCGCAACTGGCGCGAGTAGCACTATGTCCTCTGACCTGTGGAGCTTTTCCCTGAGCACTTATGCCCGTCCGGGCGTTGAACAGGCGTGCCTGCAATTGCAGTCGGCGGGCGTCAACGTGTGCCTGCTGCTGTGTGCGGCATGGCTGGGACAGCGGGGAGTGGCCTGCAATGAGCAGCGCCTGCAGCAACTTCGCAGTGTGGCTGAGCCGTGGGACAACGATGTGGTGCAACCGCTACGGGCATTGCGCACGCAATGGAAAACCATCGCCATGCTGGACGCCGACCTGCATGGGCTGCGCGAACAGGTGAAGACCCTGGAGCTGGAAGCCGAGCGACATCTGTTGCTACGACTGGAGCGATCGGCCCAAGGTTGGCCGCAAGAGAAAAGGACCGATCTCTCGGCCTGGATGGAAGGTGTAGCGGCAGGCGCCACTCACCTGGACCGCGACGCGCTGCGTCAGCTGCGCGTCGCGGTATCCGGCACTTAGGAAGCGCTGGTTGGGTGGGTGGTAGCTGCGCTCGGAACAGCGGCCGGCGTTGGAGCAGACACGGCTGTCGAGGGGGTGGCGACCGGAGCAGGTGCTGCCGCCGCAGCCGGGACGGCTGGCTTGGCAACTGGCGCGGTGGCCGGCTTGGCGGCAACCGGTTTTTTCACGGCGGGTTTAGCCGCTGGTTTGGCCGCAGGTTTTGCAGCAGGCTTGGCTGCGACTGGCTTGGCAGCAGCGGCAGGTTTCGCCGCAGCAGGTTTGGCGGCTGGTTTAGCCGTCGTTTTTGCAGCAGGTTTAGCCGCTGGCTTGGCCGCGGTTTTAGCGGCGACAGGTTTGGCGGCCGGCTTGGCAGCAGGCTTGGCCGCTGCAGTTTTGGCGGCTGGTTTGGCCGCAGGTTTAGCGGTCGTTTTTGCTGCCGGTTTGGCCGCTGGTTTCGCAGCAGCGGTTTTCGCTACGGCCGGTTTGGCAGCGGCTGTTTTTGCAGCAACCGGTTTGGCAGCGGCCGGTTTCGCAGCCGTCGTTTTAGCCGCCGGTTTCGCAGCGCTGGCCGCGACAGGTTTTTTCGCCGCAGGTTTTGCAGCGGGCTTGGCTGCGGCTTTCACCGGTGCCTTGGCAACCGGTTTGGCGGCAGGCTTGGCCGGTGCTTTTGCAGCAACCGGTTTGGCAGCGGTTTTCTTCGCAGGGGCCGCAGCAGGCTTGGCCGCACGCAGGGACAATGCCTTGCCGACAGCCTCTTGAACGCGACCAACGCCCTGGGCCAGTTTCAGGCTTTCTTGAGCGTCGCGCTTGAGCTGCAGGATATAGCCGCGAGTGTCCGACTGACGATCCTTGAGGGCATCCAGCAGCTCCTCGAGTTCCTTCACTGCGTCCTTGGCTTTGGCCTGCGCCTTGGCCTTGCCGGCCGATGCAGCGTCCTGCAACTTGGTGCGGGATTTGTGCAATTTTTCCTGCGCTTTTCCGCGCTGCTTTTCCAGCTTGGCGAGCAGTTTTTCAGCATCAGCCAGCGCTTCGGAACAAGCGGTTTCTAAGTGCTCGAGCAAGCTGCCCGAGAGTTGTTGAAGTAAGTGCAACGGGGTATTTACAGGCTTCTTGGTGGCCGACATGGTTTACCTCCTGGCTGACGTGGGTGCGGCTCATACTAGACCTCTGCTGCTACCGCCGCTAGGGCATCTTGACAGTATCCAAAGCGTTGCGTTGCAACGAATCGAAAATGTTCTGCGCTTGTGTAAAAGCAGTTCACCGTTGAACGCATTCTCACTGGCATAATCGCCCGCATCTCAGGCTGGAGAGTGCCCATGTCGCGCTACTTTTTTTTATCGCTGTGCGTGATTTTTTCCGCGGCCCACGCTGCAGAAAAAACGTCGGAAAATGACGCTCACGACCTCGCTTACAGCCTGGGTGCGAGCCTCGGTGAACGCCTGCGCCAGGAGGTTCCCGATCTTCAACTTCAGGCGCTCGTCGAAGGTTTGCAGCAAGCCTATCAAGGCAAGCCACTGGCGTTGAAAGACGAGCAGATCGAACAGATCCTCAACGAGCACGAAGCCCGGGTCGCCATGCAATCACCTGAGCCGCAAAGCGAATTGGCGCTGCAAAAAGAACAGCGTTTTCTCGCCGATGAAAAAGCCAGGCCCGGTGTTCGTGAACTGGCGGATGGAATACTGCTGACGGAACTGGCGCCTGGCACGGGTGCCAAGGCCGGGCCAAACGGCAAGGTCCAGGTGCTGTATGTCGGTCGCCTTCCCGACGGCACGGTGTTCGACCAGAACAGTCAGCCGCAATGGTTCAGTCTCGATAGCGTGATCAGCGGATGGCGCAGCGCACTGCAGCAAATGCCGGTCGGCGCGAAATGGCGCCTGGTGATTCCATCGGCGCAAGCCTATGGCGCCGATGGTGCCGGCGACTTGATCGCGCCGTTTACACCGCTGGTGTTCGAAGTCGAATTGCGCGGCGCCACTGGCTGAATGGCGGAAACGAAAAACGGTGCGCAAGGCGCACCGTTTTCAGTATTGCGAAGAGTGAATTCAGGCCTGAACCGAATCTTCTGCCTTGTGAGCGGTGTGCAGAACCTCGATCAGGCAATCCTCCAGCTCGAAGCGCTCGTGCAACAGACCACCCAGTTCCTTGAATTTCTCTGCCACACACTTGCCTGCATCGCACAGGTCATTGAACGCGAGCAGTTTTTCGGTGATGACGTCGATGCGCGGGTAGAGGGTTTCTGCCAACTCCAGACCACGCTTGTCATTGAAAGCCTTGGCTTCACCGGTCAGCTGTTCGTAGATTTCGAAATGCCCGGCGGACACGTAATCAACCAGGACACCACAGAATTCCTGCAAAGGTTTGCGGTTTTCACCCAGAGCCTCTGGCTTGGCACCGAGCGCATCATAGGCACGAACCAGTTCGTGACGTTCCTGCAACCAACGATCGATCAGCAGATGTACTCCACCCCAACGTTCCTGAGCATTCTGACAACTTTCGAGCATGGCGATCTCTCTTCCCTTGTGGGTCATGCTGCCCTACACCCGTCATACTCTTGAAGGTCAAGAATCGGCCAGGCAGAGCGTCATCGAGCAACATAATTCCAATGACACGTGCCGGCCAGATTATGCCCGCACGTCTGTGGCTTCAAGGTACGCAGCCGATAAAGTTCATACAAGTGTTTAATCACCCACAAGCGCCCGGTGCGACGACTCGCCGCTGAGTGGTCGCCGCAAGGCGACCCAGGCTTGACGCAACAGCTGATAAATCCCCAGGGTCATCATCGAGATAAAGAACAGCAGGCTCCACTCCGGGATGCTCAAGTCAAACAGGGTCCAGGAGATCTGAGCGCAGTCGATGGTGCCTTTGAACATCTGCCGCACGACACACATCCAGGGCGAACCGGCGAACAGATCACTCAGATTAGGCGCGCAAGTCGACAATTGATTTGCCGGATCGCTTTGCAGCAACACCTGCCGCCACGCGATGACCGTTCCGGCCAGGCTGAAAAGCACACCGAACAGCCAATACAGGACAGTCCCGAAGCGACCGGGTCCCTGCACCGAAGCCATCAGACAGACACCCGTCAGCAGTGCCAGGCAACCTCGTTGCAACAGGCACAAACCACAAGGTTGGAGGCCGACTGCATACTCCAGATAGTACGACACGCCCAGGACCAGGGCGCCCGCAATGAAAACCAGGAAAAACAGGGAGCGTGAGCAGGCCAGAGGCATGGCTTTTCCGTAACAGTAAGGACCGACAGCTACGGTAGAGGAAAGCGCAACGGCCTTTCAAGACAGGTCGGCAGGGACACTTCAGCGCAAGTGTAGGGAATTCCCGACAGAGGCCAGAGGATCAGGTGTAGCCCCTTGTAGGATTCTGCTGAAGACGAATCACGAAAGTAAAATTCCGACAACGTTTTCGCCATCGGATCGCCCCTTCGGGCGACCCTTCACTCACGGTCAAGCGTGAGCCGGCATCGGCAGCGGTGCTGCCAACAAGCGCTCATCCAACAAGCCCAGACCTTCCTGGAACAGCTGATTACTGCGCTCGGTATCACCCATCTGCGCCAGCAACCGAGCCAGTTCGGCGCAGGCTTCCGGGTTGCGCTGCACGCGCAGACTGCTTTCCAGATAGTCCCGCGCCTTGCCCCACAGGCTGCTTTGCAGGCACAGGCGACCCAGGGTCAGCAATAGGCTCGGGTCGGCCGGTTGATCCTTGAGCAAGCCCTCGGCGAATTGCAGTTGACGCGCCGGATCACCACCGCGAACCAATCCGTAGAGCCGAGCCAGGTGACTGTCAAAGCTGCGCTTGAGCGCCGTGCGCAGCACCTCTTCAGCTTCGACCTGAGCACCCAGTTGGCGCAATTGCTCGGCATAGGCCAGCACCAGTTGCGGCTCTTGACGCTGGGCCGAACTCAACTGCTGCCAGGCGCGGTTGAGCGTTTGCAAGCCGACGGTTCCGTCTGCTTCCTGATGCGCCGCCAGAGACAGGTTCTTGCCCCAGGCGCGACGCTCAAGTTCGGCCAATTCAGCGGCTGGCAGGACCTTGTCCTTGCGCAACTCCGGCAGCAGACGAATCAGGGCCGACCAATCGCCTAGCTGCTGATACAAGCGCTGCAACTGGCGCAGGGTCTGCACGTTATGAGGGTGGCGCTCGTGCATCGCTTGCAGGGTCGCGAGGGCGCCTTCGGTGTCGCCGCGATCAGTCTGTAATTGTGCGTGGCTCAAGGCGATTGCCAGCTCGGCCTGTGGCTGACGCTGCAACGCACGCTCCAGCAGGTTGTCGCTTTCCTCGTAATGACCTTGTTCATTCGCGGCTCGGGCAGCGCCGAGGTAGTACAGCAGCGGCTGGCGCTCGGCTTCCGCCGCCCGGGCCAGATGACGCTGCGCGCTGGCCCAGCGACCTTCCGCCAGATCCAGTTGACCATGCTCGATGGCGACCTGCACCCGACGACTGCGATTGCGCCGTGACCACGGGTTGACCACGCCACTGGACGTCGTTACCAACTCGATCAACGCCTTGATGCCCCAGAACAGCAGCCAAAGGACAGCCACCAAAGCCAGCGTTGCCCAGAGGCTCGATTCGTATCTGAACGTCTTGTAAGCGATCAGCACGTAGCCCGAGTGCTCGGCAATCGCCAAGCCTAGCGCCGCTGTAGCAGCGATGACCAGAAACACGATCACATACAGGCGCTTCATGGTGTGGCCTCCTGCGCGGCGTTCGCGGCAGGTTTGGCCATTGGCTTGACCGAGTCTTCGGCGTTCACGTTACGCCGTTCCAGATAAGCCTGAACCGCACTCAGTGTGCCGGTCAGGTCCGGGGTGACCACGGTGACGGGCTGCTTGCTCAACTCGGCCACCTGCTCAAGCATCACTTTGCTCTGCGGATTGTCCGGGTTGAAGTTGCCCTTGAGCACATCGCGCGCTTCGTCCAGAGCCTGGCTGTAAACCGCAGCCTGACCATTGAGTGCGGCCCATTGCGCTTGCTCGAGCGTCAGGCTCAGGGCCAGTCGCACCTGGCTCAGGCTCTGCCCGGCCAGTAACGGGCGGACGTTTTTATCGGCGTTGAAATCGATGCGGATGTAGCGAGAAATCTGATCCCACCACTGGGCCCAACGGTTGGCGCCGTCGCCATCGGCGGTCAGGCCCAGCAACGATTCGCCACGATCCTTGTACTCGGGCGCCAGTTCGGTCAGGCCGATCACCTGCTCACGCAAAGCCCCCAGCCGCAAGAACAACCCCGTGCGATCCGGTTGCTCGGTGCTGCGCAAAGCCACCAGGGTTTTGGCCACTTGCTCGCGGGCGGCGAAGGCTCCGGGATCATTTTGTTCGCGCAGAATTTCATCGGCGCCCTGCACCAGGGCCTGGGCGCTGCTGATGTCCTGCAAGGCAGACAATCGCAAACTGGCCAGACGCAGCAAGTGCTCGGCCTCGGCCAGGCGCCAATCCTTGCGGCTGGCACCGAGAACGGTTTCCAGACGCTGGTTCAGGCGCTGCTGATCACCCTGCAGCTGAATCACCAGGCGACTGCGCTCCTCCAGCACATCGGCGCCAGGCATTTGCTCCAGGCGCGCGCTCAGGCGCTGTTCATTGAGCTTCAGGCTTTGCGCCTCGTCACTCAATGCCTGCACCTGACTCAGCTGTTGTTGGTTAGTCGATTGCAGGTGACGCACCTGCCAGACTCCCCAACCACCCACTGCGATACCGGCAGCGCCCAACAACAGCGCGACAATCGCCAGCCCATTGCCTCGGCGCTGCTCTGCCGCAGGTGGTGGTGTTTCAACCGGTGCATCGAGCACTGGCCGGACGTCATCTTTAGGCAAGGCTGTTTCGCTCACGTATCCATCCTTTGCATTAGAGAACGGGCACGGGGTGCTCCCGTAACGCCGTCAGCAAAGCCGCGGCACTGGCGCCGCGGCAATCCACAACTGCCAGGGCCCCGGCGGCATGTGCCAGCTCGGCAACCCTGGGGCTTGGTACAAACAACGGCAACCGCGCCAACCGTGGCCAGGCATCGCCAGCCAATTGATGCAGGTGCTCAAAACCCTGTCCACTGCTGACCACCAGCCCGTTCAGGCGTTCCGCTTCAATCTGCCGTGGCAACGTGGCCGGCAGGTAGTACGGCAGTTCGCGACGGTACAGTTCCAGATACTCGACACTAGCACCTCGCTCGCGCAGGCGCTCTGCCAGTAACTCGCGACCACCCTCCCCGCGCATGATCAGCACGCGCGGTTCAGGCCCGGCGATGGCCTCGCGCAATGCCTCAAGTTCAAGCAAGGCTTCACTGTCATCGCCCTGCGCCGGGCAGCTCACATCCAGGCCACGATCGACAAGAATCTGTGCCGTCGCCGCGCCGACGCTGAACCATTTCACGCGCGGCAAGGGCGAGCAAAACCGGTCGATCAACTCGATGCCGATTCGAGCAGCGGGCTTGCTGACCACGATCACAGCGCTGTAGCGATCCAGTTCCTGGATCACCTGGCGCATTGTGTCAGAGGCGGGGATCGTCGCTATGTCCAAAAGCGGCAAGCTGCTGCTGAAAATCCCCTGATCGGCCAGGAGACTGCTCAGCGCCGCCGACTCATCCGCCGGACGCGTCAACAGCAGGCGCCAGCCCGTCACTCGTGACCTGCCTCGCCATAGACCGCTTTGAGAATCTCGTTGGCGCCCTGACTCAACAGGTCTTCGGCCACTTGCACACCCAGGGCCTCGGCCTTGCCTCGTGGCGCGCGGGCTTCAGCACTGAGCAGCAGACCGCCATTCGGATCGCCCACCAGGCCACGCAACCAGATCTGCTCGCCTTCAAGCACGGCGTAGCAGGCAATCGGCACCTGGCAGCCACCATTGAGGTGTTTGTTGAGGGAACGTTCGGCGGTGACGCGGGTGGCGGTGTCCTGATGATGCAGCGGCGCCAGCAGTGCGTGAATTTCACTGTCGGCGCTGCGGCATTCGATGCCCACGGCACCCTGGCCACCGGCGGGCAGGCTGTCGTCGACGCTGATGGCCGACATAATGCGATCTTCAAAGCCCAAGCGAATCAAACCGGCGGATGCAAGGATGATGGCGTCGTACTCACCGGCATCGAGCTTGGCCAGACGAGTGTTGACGTTGCCACGCAGGAAGCGGATTTCCAGATCAGGTCGACGGGTCAGCAATTGGGCCTGGCGACGCAGGCTCGATGTACCGACGATGCTGCCTTCAGGCAACTCGTCCAGGCTGGCATAGGTATTGGAGACGAATGCATCGCGCGGGTCTTCACGCTCGCAGATACAGAACAGGCCGAGACCTTCGGGGAAGTCCATCGGCACGTCTTTCATGGAGTGCACGGCGATGTCCGCTTCGTTTTCCAGCAACGCGGTTTCCAGTTCCTTGACGAACAGGCCCTTGCCGCCGATTTTCGACAGTGGTGAATCAAGCAGCTTGTCACCACGACTGACCATGGGGACCAACGTCACGAGCAGACCGGGATGGGCCTCTTCCAGACGGGCTTTGACATATTCGGCCTGCCACAGGGCGAGAGCACTTTTGCGGGTGGCGATGCGGATCTGGCGAGAGGACATGGATCAATCCGTACTGAAAAGATACGGCGGATAATAACAGCTCAGCCAAATCCACTTTGACTTGTATCAGAAACTACTCGGCCTCCCTGGCCCCGGATGTCCGGCAATCGGGTGTGGAAATTCACCTGCGACCAGCGAATTAAAGCTGTTGCATCATCTTCCGCACGCCCGCCACGTGGCGCCGACTGACGATCAAGGCGTCACCGTTCAGGCCTTTGAGGAACAGCTGAAAATGCCCGAGTGGCGTTCGTTGCAGCCGTTCGATGCGATCGCGAGCGACCAGTGCGTTACGGTGGATCCGCACAAAGCGGTCACCGAACTCGTCCTCGAGGGCCTTGAGCGGTTCATCCAGCAGCACTTCGCCGCTCTCGTGGCGCAAGGTCACGTATTTGTGATCGGCAATGAAGTAGACCACCTGATTCAGCGGGATCAGCTCGATCCCCTTTCGGGTTCGGGCGCTGATGTGGCTGCGTGGACCATTGCCACTTTCGGCGGCCGGGCGGGTCAGGGCCGCGAGTTGAACACGATTGGGTCGCTCGGCTTTCTTTAAAGCGTCATGTAAATGTTCGGTTCGCACAGGTTTCACCAGATAGCCTACGGCGCTGGCCTGTAAGGCTTCCACGGCAAATTCATCGGGCCCTGTGCAAAACACCACGGCGGGCGGGGTTTCGCGTTCGCACAATCGCGCGGCCACTTGCAGGCCATCAAGGCCTGGCATGCGGATATCGAGCAGCACGATATCCGGCTTGTGGCTGTCGATCAGTGCCAACGCCTCTTCGCCGTTCGTGGCGCTGGGCTCCAGGACACTGTATCCCTCGAGTTCGCCAACCATTCGGCTCAGGCGCTCGCGGGCTAGGGGGTCGTCATCAACGATCAGGACATTCATATTGCGCTGGATTCCTGCGTGAGTCTCGCACAAGGATAGCGTAGACAGGGTAAGTGACGTCCGTCACCGCGATCCACGCTAAGACTAGCGCGAGCGTCAAAAAGTGCCGCGAGACCGACGGCTAAATTTTCATCCGCCGGGCAATTGGCGGCCCAGGCTCGCATTGGCGACACAGCGCCACAGGGTTTGCTGATACGCAATCTGAACACCCCCTCGTCATATAGTCCACTTGCGCACCGAGAAGTGCACCAACCCTACTGTCCAACTGTAGACGGTTGCCGAGACGATAGAGCTCAAATGAAAAATATCGTTGAGTGAATCGCACAAGAATTGCCCCGGACACGGGCGGGCCATGAAAAAACCAGGCGACCAGCGTCAGCGACAGCAATGGCAACCCTGTTATTATCCGCGCCAGCTTTCAACGCCATCTTTCTTCAGCCGATACGAGCGAATTCATGAGCACTGACAAGACCAATCAGTCCTGGGGCGGCCGCTTCAGTGAACCCGTCGACGCCTTCGTCGCCCGCTTCACCGCCTCCGTCACCTTCGACCAGCGCCTGTATCGCCACGACATCATGGGCTCGATCGCCCACGCCACCATGCTGGCCAAGGTCGGCGTGCTCACCGATGCCGAGCGCGACAGCATCATCGATGGATTGAAGACCATCCAGGGTGAAATCGAGGCCGGCCAGTTCGACTGGCGCATCGACCTCGAAGACGTGCACATGAACATCGAGGCGCGCCTGACCGACCGCATCGGCGTGACCGGCAAAAAGCTGCACACCGGACGCAGCCGTAACGATCAGGTTGCCACCGACATCCGCCTGTGGCTGCGTGACGAAATCGACCTGATTCTGGGCGAAATCACCCGCCTGCAAAAAGGCTTGCTGGAACAGGCCGAGCGCGAAGCGGGCAGCATCATGCCAGGCTTCACCCACCTGCAGACCGCACAGCCCGTCACCTTCGGGCACCACATGCTGGCCTGGTTCGAAATGCTCAGCCGCGATTACGAGCGTCTGGTCGACTGCCGCAAGCGTACCAACCGTATGCCGTTGGGCAGCGCCGCGCTGGCCGGCACGACGTACCCGATCGACCGTGAATACACTGCCCAATTGCTGGGTTTCGACGCGGTGGGCGGCAACTCGCTGGACAACGTGTCCGATCGTGACTTCGCTATCGAATTCTGCTCGGCCGCCAGCATCGCGATGATGCACCTGTCGCGCTTCTCCGAAGAACTGGTGCTGTGGACCAGTGCGCAATTCCAGTTCATCGATCTGCCAGACCGTTTCTGCACCGGCAGTTCGATCATGCCGCAAAAGAAAAACCCGGACGTGCCGGAACTGGTGCGTGGCAAGAGCGGCCGCGTCTTCGGTGCATTGATGGGCCTGCTGACCTTGATGAAGGGCCAGCCCCTGGCCTACAACAAGGACAACCAGGAAGACAAGGAACCGCTGTTCGACGCCGCCGACACCCTGCGCGACTCGCTGCGGGCTTTCGCCGACATGATTCCGGCGATCAAACCCAAGCACGCGATGATGCGCGAAGCGGCATTGCGCGGTTTCTCCACCGCCACCGACCTGGCCGACTACCTGGTACGCCGTGGCCTGCCGTTCCGTGACTGCCATGAAATCGTTGGCCATGCGGTGAAATACGGCGTGGAAAGTGGCAAGGACCTGGCGGAAATGAGCCTGGAAGAACTGCGCAAGTTCAGCGACCAGATCGATCAGGACGTATTCGCCGTACTGACCCTGGAAGGCTCGGTCAACGCCCGTAATCACATCGGCGGCACAGCACCGGCGCAGGTGAAGGCAGCCGTGGTTCGCGGCCAGGCGTTGCTCGCCAGCCGCTAAAAAGCTTCGCGAGCAGGCTCGCTCCCACATTGATCGGCGGCAGACACAAAATTTGTGCCTGCCGCATACCTCCTGTGGGAGCGAGCCTGCTCGCGATGCGATCGTAAGAGCGCTACAAACTACTTCCTGGACGCGACCATCGCCATAAACGCTGGCATCGCCGCGTCCTTGTCCGCCGCGATCCGTTGCACATTCGGATTCTGCTCCAGACGCTCCAGCAGTACCTTGGCCTGCGGCACTTCAGCCAACAGATCAATCCCGAACAGTTTGTGCGCCACACCACACGCCAGCGGCACGCTGTACAGGAAATACAAATCCGCCACGCTCAAGCTGTCGCCCGCTACATAAGGGGCGAATTTGCCGTGCCGGCCCAGGGCCGCCATTCCCAGCAGCAACTCGGCTTTGGTCTTTTCCTTGATCGCGTCGGGCACGGTCATGCCGAAAAACGCTTCGGCGAAACAGGCACGCGCCGGCAGTTCGATGTACAACTCGATTTCCTTGGCCAGCGCCAACACTTGTGCGCGCTCGAATGGACCGCTCGGCAGCAGGGGCCTGCCTTGCTGGCTCTGCTCGATGTATTCGAGAATCACGGCGGTTTCGTTAATGAAGCCCTGCTCGACCTGCAGCACTGGCACCTTGCCCCGTGGACTGATGGCCAGCGCTTCAGGGCTGGTGCCGCCGTAAAACGGCACTTCTTCAAACGCCAGGCCTTTTTCCAGCAACGCCAGTTTGACCATGTTGTAGTAGTTGCTGACGGAAAATCCATAAAGCTTGATCATCACAGAGCCTCCAGGCCGTGCGGGGTGGGCAGTGCGTGTTTATAGATCGCTCGTGGCTTTCTCGCCAGCAGCATCACGCTGCTGAATGCGGGTAAACTGGCCGCCTTAACTTGAGGAGCCTGCTATGAGCGAGCCAACAGACATCGATAGCGACGAAGAAGAATTCACCGAAAACACCCTGATTGAAGCCATCGAAAACCAGATCGAAAGCGACAATCCGCCGGCCGCCAAGGCGACCTTCAACAAGCTGACGCTGGTGGGTTACGAGAAGGAAGAAATTCTCAATCTGATGGCTCATGTTTTGGCCGTGGAAATTGACGCAATCCTCGAAGAAGACCGCGCGTTCAACACCGAATGGTACGAAGCGGCACTGCGCGCGCTGCCCGAGTTGCCCCCGGAAAAGAAATAACCCCTTCCCCCTGCAGGAGCAAGCCCGCTCCTGCAAGCCCCTGAAAACGGGGAATGCTCACCATGATGAAAAAACCCTGTCGCGAGGGCTGGACATGCCGCACGAGTGGGATCACCTTAGGGGCGCTGTCGTCTAATTCCTAGAAAGTCTGGAGTCCTTATGTCGCTTACCCCTGAGCTGGTTGCCGAACTGGAAATCCTCGCACTCTTCAACCTGGACAGTTCCCAGGAAGGTTTGAAAATTCATCAAACCGCTGCCCCCAAAGCCATTGCCGCTGCCCAACGCCTGTTTGAAAAAGAACTGATCGACCAACCCGATGGCGGTTACCTGACCAGCCTGGGTCGTGATGCCGCGCAAAACATACAAACCGTTCTGACCATCCTGCGCGTCCGGGAAACAGCCTGAATTGCACCGTATCGCCCACGGAAACCTCCACCACGGGATTTCCGCGGGCAAATTCTTCCCGGCCGTCGCCACGCGATAAAAATCTGGCGCCAGAAATACAAAATCAGCTTAAACGCCCTGGGGCCGAGGCGCTAAACTGCCCCTCATCCCGAGAGCCCCACATCCGAGCCCTGTGAGCCGGTTTGAGCTGACATGACCCGTACCCATGAAATCCGCCCCGATCTGGACGAGGGAATCGACCGCAAGGTTCTCAGCCAACTGCGCGCGCGGTTTCTGAAGCTCAATCAGGGCCGCATGGCTCGCGCCATGGAGGGGTTGTCGACCCGCCAGCAAGGGGTGCTCAACCTTCTTCCGCTGTTTTTTCACGTCAATCATCCGTTGTTGCCGGGTTACGTTTCCGGCAGCACACCGGCCGGGCTGTCGAATTTCGAGCCGGATGCCAATGCCCTGGCCGAAGCTCAACGCCTGACCCGCTCGTTTTCCTATAAGCCGCGCCACGGTAGCAATCCGCCGCGCCCGATTCACGGCCTGTTCCTGATGGGCAGCCTCGGCTCGCTGGCTCAGGCCGATCAGAGCGATATGGACGTGTGGGTCTGTCACAGTCCGGATTTGAACGAGCAGGAACTCGCCGAGCTGCGCAAGAAATGCCAATTGCTGGAAGCCTGGGCCGACAGCCAGGGGGCCGAAGCACACTTTTTCCTGATCGACCCGGTTCGCTTCGTACGCGGCGAGCGCGATACCCAATTGAGTTCGGAAGACTGTGGCACCACCCAACACTACTTGCTTCTGGACGAGTTCTACCGCACCGCGATCTGGCTGGCCGGACGCACACCGATCTGGTGGCTGGTACCGGTCTATGAAGAGGCGGGTTACGACCGCTATACCCACACGCTGATTTCCAAACGCTTCATCCGCGCAGACGAAACCCTCGACCTGGGGCACCTGGCCTATATTCCGCCCGGCGAATTTATCGGTGCCGGACTCTGGCAACTGTTCAAGGGCATCGAGTCGCCCTACAAGTCGGTGCTCAAGCTGCTGCTGACCGAGGTTTACGCCAGCGAACACCCCAGGGTCCAGTGCCTGAGCCTGCGCTTCAAGCAGGCCGTGTTCGCCAATCGGCTCGACCTCGATGAACTGGACCCGTACGTCGTGGTTTATCGGCGCATCGAGGAATACCTTATCGCCCGCAACGAGCCCGAGCGCCTGGAAGTGGTGCGTCGCGCGCTGTACCTGAAGGTCAATCGCAAACTCACCGGCAGCAGCGGTCGAACCCAGGGCTGGCAACGTTCGCTGTTGGAACGGCTGGCCCACGAATGGCAATGGGACCCACGGCAATTGGCGCTGCTCGACAGCCGCAGTCAGTGGAAAGTCCGCCAGGTCGACTCGGAGCGCCGGGCACTGGTCAACGAGCTGAACTACAGCTACCGCTTCCTGACCCAATTTGCCCGTAACGACCAAACCACCAGCCTGATCAACAAACGCGATCTCAGCGTGCTGGGCCGACGTCTGTATGCCGCCTTCGAGCGCAAGGCAGGCAAGGTCGAATTCATCAACCCGGGCATCGCGCCTGACCTGGCTGAAGACACCCTGACGCTGGTATACGCATCGAGCCAAAAGGGGTCGGAGACAAGCCAGTGGGGATTGTATAACGGCAGCCTGGCCGTCCTTGAGTGGGAACACTTCGCCCCGATCAAGCGCAGCCGTCAATTGCTTGAACTGCTGACCTGGTGCCACCGCAACGGCGTGATCGACAGCAGCACCCGTCTGGCCCTGCATCCCGGAAGCAGCGACCTGAGCGAGTTCGAACTGTTCAACCTGCTGGGCAGTCTGCAACAGAGCATTCGCCTGCCGCTACAGACCGTCGCCGAAGAACCGTTGCTGCGCGCCAGCGTGCCCAGCGAGGTGCTAATCCTGGTAAACGTCGGCGTCGACCCGCTCAAGCACCATCGCGACCTGAACATCCTGATGACCACCGAGCGCACCGACTCCCTGAGCTATGCCGGCGTCAGGGAAAACCTGGTGCTGACCCTGGATCAAGTCTTGCTCAATAGCTGGAACGAAGTCCTGGTCAATCGCTTCGACGGACCTCACGCCCTGCTCGACTGCCTGCGCGACTACCTCAACAATCTGCCCAACGGACCGCAGCAGCCCCGGTTGCGAGTACAGTGCTTCTGCCACAACCGCGCGCAATTCATCGCCCAGCGCGTCGAAGAAATCCTCGACACGGCGCAGAACCTGCTGCTGAGCAACCTCAATTACCGCTACATGATTCAGGTCCAGCAGCATTACCACGTACTTGAACTGATACCCGGCCAAGTCAATCACGTCGCCCTGGCCTCATTGCCTGCGCTGTTCGATTACCTGAGCGAAGACCTGGCCAGCTACAGCCCGCTGCACCTCGATCACAAGGCCCTGGAAGACCACAACCTGGCGCTGCTCTTGCCCATGGGGCAGCCCGACTGCATCCAGGTGTTCTACCGGGTCAACGAAGACCAGGCCGATCTGTACGTACTCGATGAATTCAATGCCTTGTGGCACCAGCGCTTGCCGTGGCACGACGAGCAAAGCCTCCTGATGCCGCTGCAACGGTTCCTCCAGTCGATCCTGTACCGGCGCGACACCTTGCTGCCGATGGACGCGGCCCACCCCCCGAGCCTGGACACCCTGTATTACCGGCTGCTGCCTTCCGGTGCGGGGCGGGCGCGCAGGGTCGAACCCAGACCGGCACCGCAAACCGCCGCCAACAAACCGTTCTATGACGTACAGGCGATCGTCGGCAAAGCGGTACCGGGCAAGGTACAGGTCACTTTGTATTGCAATCAGCGGGAGTTTTCAGAACTGGAGCATGGCGACCAGCTGTTCAGCGTGGTCGCCCGGGAAATCATCGAACAGCGCAGCGAAACCGAGCGCTATCGCTGCTACATCACCGACCTTGACCTGACAGGCCTGCTCAGTGATGGGCAGAGTTCAAGCAATATGTATCTACGTTACAAGGCCGACCTGGAGCACGCACTGAACGAGGCGCTCGAACAGGCCTGACAGGTTGTCACTCAGGGAAGGCGCCGCCATTGGCTGGCTGCGATTCGACTTCCAGCAGGGTCAGTTTCAGGGTCTTGCCACCCGGCGCCGGCCAATCGATGTGCTGGCCAACCTTCAGGCCAAGCAGCGCACTGCCCACGGGCGCCAGGATGGAAATCCGGCCTTCGTCGGCGTTGGCATCCTTCGGATAAACCAGGGTCAGGTGATAATCCTTGCCACTGCTCTCTTCACGGCAGTGCACGCGAGAATTCATGGTCACAACATCGGCCGGCACTTCTTCGTGGCTGACCAATGTATCGGCGCGATCCAGCTCGGTTTGCAGCGCGATAACGCCTGGCAGCGTGTCATCCAGGCTGTCGATCAGACGCTCCAGACGCTGTACGTCCAGACGGGTAAGGGTGATGGAAGGTGCGGTCATGATCAGGGCAGACTCCTTTCTTCTGCACGAAAAAAGCAAAACCCCGCCAGAAAAAGGCGGGGTTTTCACAAGCCTCGATGAGTTGAGGCGTACCCGGACACTAACACAGCTCAAAAAATATACAAGCCAGAACCGGACAGCGCGCAACCCTGCAAGCGCCGGCTTGCCGGCGATAGATCTGAAGGGGCACGACCGCCATCGCTGTCAGGCCAGCGCCTACAGAGACCGGCGTTTCAGAGCCTGTTCGCAAATCACCCGGCGCCGCTCGTCATCCGCCGAGCGCCATTCGCGGATGTCTTCGACGTGGCGGAAACAGCCGAGGCAGACTTTTTGCTCATCCAGCCGGCACACGCCACTGCACGGCGATGGCACCGCCGGGCTGATATTGCTGTAGAGCGGCTTGGGCGGACGTACCGGCGCAGACTGTGTCACGGTATTACAGACCTTCGAAATCGAGTTCGACGTCAGCCTGGGCCTTGACGATGCGCTCGAGCATCTCGCCCAGTTGCTCTTCGCTCTTGTCGCACATCCAGCGATCGCTCTCTTCGTCGTAATCGAAGTGGAAGCCACCGGACACCGCTGCGAGCCACAACTGCCGCAACGGCTCTTGTCGACTGAAGATCAACTGAGTTCCGTTCTCGAACTTGACGGTGAGCACACCGGCCGAGCTTTCCAGATCGATATCCAGGTCGCTGTCGTCAAAGATGTCCTCCAACGTCTGTTGGGTGGCATCGACCAGGTCATGGAAACGCGCTTCGGACAAACTCATTACGGCAACCTCAAAAAGTGTCTGATCAGGCTCAAGCGCCGCAAGATACGACCGAGGCCTCCCGATTGCAAAGAATAACACCCGGCAACCCCAATCTATGGGAGCGAGCCGAGGCCCGCCGGACGGGAGCCCCGTCGCATAGGCAAGCCGCCGGGCGGCCGGTATACTCCGGCGCAATTAATGCATTTTCAAGGATTTCGCCATGAAGCGCCTGATCTCTTCCCTTGCTGCGCTCCTCGCGGTTGCCTGCCTTGTGTCGGCCTGCGGTCAAAAAGGCCCGCTGTACCTGCCCGACGAAGACCAGGACCCTGCAGCGCAGGCCCAGTCCTCGCAAAAGCCTGCCTCCAAGGCGCACAAGCACGACGTCTACCAATAAGGGAACCTCATGGACGCTTTTAACTACCGTGACGGTGAACTGTTCGCGGAAGGTGTTGCCCTGTCTGCTATCGCCGAACGCTTTGGTACACCGACTTACGTTTACTCCCGTGCCCACATCGAAGCCCAATACCTGGCCTACGCCGATGCACTGGCGGGCATGCCACACCTGGTCTGCTTCGCGGTCAAGGCCAACTCCAACCTGGGTGTACTGAATGTCCTGGCGCGTCTGGGCGCCGGTTTCGACATCGTTTCCCGTGGCGAGCTGGAACGCGTACTGGCTGCCGGCGGCAGCGCCGACAAGATCGTGTTCTCCGGTGTCGGCAAGACCCGTGACGACATGCGTCGCGCCCTGGAAGTCGGCGTGCACTGCTTCAACGTCGAGTCCACCGACGAGCTGGAACGCCTGCAAGTGGTGGCCGCCGAACTGGGTGTTCGTGCGCCGATCTCGCTGCGCGTGAATCCGGATGTCGATGCCGGTACTCACCCGTACATTTCCACCGGTCTCAAAGAGAACAAGTTCGGCATTGCCATTGCCGACGCCGAAGACGTGTATGTGCGCGCCGCGCAGCTGCCAAACCTGGAAGTGGTCGGCGTCGACTGCCATATCGGCTCGCAACTGACCACTCTGCCGCCCTTCATCGACGCCCTCGACCGCCTGCTGGGCCTGGTCGACCGCCTCGGCGATTGCGGCATTTACCTGCGCCACATCGATCTCGGTGGCGGCCTGGGCGTTCGTTATCGCGATGAAGAGCCGCCATTGGCTGCCGACTACATCAAGGCCGTGCGTGAACGCCTCGACGGTCGCGACCTGGCGCTGGTGTTCGAACCGGGCCGTTTCATCGTGGCCAATGCCGGCGTGCTGCTGACGCAGGTCGAGTACCTCAAGCACACCGAACACAAGGATTTCGCCATCGTCGATGCGGCCATGAACGACCTGATCCGCCCGGCGCTGTATCAGGCCTGGATGGACGTGACGGCCGTGCGCCCGCGCAACACGGCCGGTCGCGCCTACGACATCGTCGGCCCGATCTGCGAGACCGGCGACTTCCTGGCCAAGGATCGTCAATTGGCCCTGGAAGAAGGCGATCTGCTGGCTGTGCATTCGGCTGGCGCCTACGGGTTTGTCATGAGCTCCAACTACAACACCCGTGGCCGTGCCGCTGAAGTGTTGGTGGACGGTGATCAGGCGTTTGAAGTGCGTCGCCGTGAAACGGTAGCCGAGTTGTTTGCTGGCGAAAGCCTGCTGCCGGAGTAAAACCATGCTGCTGCGTTTTACCAAAATGCACGGCCTGGGCAACGACTTCATGGTCCTCGACCTGGTCAGCCAGCACGCGCATATTCTGCCCAAGCACGCCAAGCTTTGGGGTGACCGACACACTGGTATCGGTTTCGACCAACTGCTGATCGTCGAAGCGCCCAGCAACCCGGACGTGGACTTCCGTTATCGGATCTTCAACTCCGACGGCTCTGAAGTGGAACAGTGCGGCAATGGTGCGCGCTGTTTCGCCCGCTTCGTGCTCGACAAGCGCCTGACCGCAAAACGGCAGATCCGTGTCGAAACCAAAAGTGGCATCATCGAGCTGGACGTGCGCAGCGACGGGCAGATCGGCGTGAACATGGGCGCCCCGCGCCTGGTGCCCGCCGACATCCCGTTCCAGGCACCCGAGCAGGCCCTGAGCTATCAGGTCGACGTCGATGGCACCCCGGTAGAGCTGGCCGCCGTGTCCATGGGCAATCCCCATGCGGTTCTGCGGGTCAGCGATATCAACAACGCACCGGTCCATGAATTGGGGCCGAAAATTGAACATCACCCGCGCTTTCCGGCACGGGTCAATGTCGGTTTTCTCCAGGTCATCGACCGAGGCCGCGCGCAGCTGCGTGTCTGGGAGCGTGGCGCCGGGGAAACCCAGGCCTGCGGTACCGGCGCCTGCGCCGCCGCAGTGGCCGCGATCAGCCAGGGGTGGATGGATTCGCCGCTATTGATCGACCTGCCTGGCGGGCGCCTGTCCATTGAATGGGCAGGCCCTGGCCACCCGGTCTTGATGACCGGCCCGGCAGTCCGTGTATATGAAGGACAAGTGCGTCTTTGAGTGAGCCAAAGCCATGACCGATAAGCCTCAGGTACCCGCCCGACAGTCCGACGAATCCCCGTCCGAGAGCCTGGAGGCGGCGGCAATTGCCGCGTACCTGGAGGCTCATCCGGACTTCTTCGTCCAGCATGAAGAACTGCTGCCGGCCTTGCGCATTCCCCACCGGCGCGGCGATACCGTGTCGCTGGTCGAGCGCCAGATGACCCTCCTGCGTGACCGCAACATCGAGTTGCGGCACCGTCTCTCGCACTTGATGGACGTGGCCCGCGACAACGACCGGTTGTTCGACAAGACCCGCCGCCTGATCCTCGCGCTGATGGATGCCGCCAGCCTGGAAGACGTGGTGATGTCTGTCGAAGACAGCCTGCGCCAGGACTTCCAGGTGCCTTTTGTCAGCCTCATCCTGCTCGGCGACAACGCCATGCCGGTCGGCCGCTGGGTGACCCACGCTGAGGCACAAGTGGCCATTGGCGGCTTGTTGCAGGAAGACAAAAGCGTCAGCGGCAGCCTGCGCGAGCACGAGCTGGACTTCCTGTTCGGCGAAGAGCAGCGCAAGCAGATCGGTTCCACCGCCGTCGTCGCCATCAGCCATCAGGGTATCCACGGCATCCTGGCCATCGCCAGCCGTGATCCGCAGCATTACAAAAGCTCGGTGGGCACCCTGTTCCTGAGCTACATCGCCGAAGTCATGGGCCGCGTGCTGCCACGGGTCAACAACTCCTTGCGCTCGGTACGCTGAACATGGAACGGCAACTGGACGCTTACTGCGAACACCTGCGCAGTGAGCGACAGGTGTCGCCGCACACGCTTTCGGCCTATCGTCGCGACCTCGACAAGGTGCTGGGCTGGTGCGTCAAACAGAACATCGGCAGCTGGGCGGCGCTGGACATCCAGCGTCTGCGTAGCCTGATCGCTCGCCTGCATGCCCAGGGCCAGTCCTCCCGCAGCCTGGCGCGACTCTTGTCGGCGGTGCGCGGGCTCTATCACTACCTGAACCGCGAAGGCCTGTGCGACCACGACCCGGCCAACGGCCTGGCGCCGCCCAAGGGCGAACGCCGCCTGCCGAAAACCCTCGACACTGACCGCGCGCTGCAACTGCTTGAGGGCGGTGTGGAGGATGATTTTCTGGCACGTCGCGACCAGGCGATACTTGAGCTGTTCTACTCTTCCGGGCTGCGCCTGTCGGAGCTGACCGGACTGAATCTCGATCAGCTTGATTTGGCGGATGGCATGATCCAGGTGCTCGGCAAGGGCAGCAAAACCCGTCTGCTGCCGGTGGGCAAAATGGCGCGCGAGGCATTGGAGCTCTGGTTGCCGTTACGGGCATTGGCCAATCCGGCGGACGACGCGGTGTTTGTCAGCCAGCAAGGCCGTCGACTGGGCCCACGGGCGATTCAGCTACGGGTAAAAGCCGCTGGCGAACGGGAGCTCGGGCAAAACCTGCACCCGCACATGTTGCGCCACTCCTTCGCCAGCCACTTGCTGGAGTCCTCCCAGGACCTGCGGGCAGTGCAGGAACTGCTCGGCCATTCGGACATCAAGACCACGCAGATTTATACCCACCTGGACTTCCAGCACCTGGCCACGGTCTACGACAGTGCTCATCCACGGGCCAAACGCATTAAAGGCGATGATTCATGACTCTCCAACTGATCACCTTCGACCTCGACGACACCCTCTGGGACACCGCTCCGGTGATCGTCAGCGCCGAAGCCATATTGCGTGAATGGCTGACTGAACACGCACCGAATCTGGGCGCGGTACCGGTGGAACACTTGTGGGCCATTCGCGAACGCATCCTGAGCATCGAACCTAACCTCAAGCACCGCATCAGCGCCCTGCGCCGCCGGGTGCTGTTCCAGGCGCTGGAAGAAGCCGGTTACGCCCATACGGAAGCGTCCGACCTGGCCGATCAGAGTTTCGAGGTGTTTCTGCACGCCCGGCATCAGCTGGAAATCTTCCCCGAAGTGCAACCGACCCTGGAAGTGCTGGCCAACCATTACACCCTCGGCGTGGTGACCAACGGCAATGCCGATGTGCGGCGCCTGGGGCTGGCGGATTATTTCAAGTTCGCGTTATGCGCCGAAGACATCGGCATCGCCAAACCTGACTCTCGATTGTTCCATGAGGCGCTGCAGCGCGGTGGCGCCACTGCCGAGACCGCGGTGCATATCGGTGACCACCCAGGCGATGACATTGCCGGTGCCCAGCAAGCGGGGCTGCGGGCGATCTGGTTCAACCCGGCCGGCAAGGACTGGGAAGCCGACCGGTTGCCGGATGCCGAGATTCGCAGCCTGACCGAGTTGCCGGCGTTGCTGGCGAGTTGGAACAAGACCTCGAACTGACAAGGAAACCTGTGCGAGCTTGCGATGAGAGCGCAACATTCAAAATAAAGGTTGCCTGACACTCCGCCATCGCGAGCAAGCTCGTGCCCACAGGGATCACCACCGTTTTCATCTTTTTTGTTTCAGGCATGAAAAAGCCCGCAGCGACGGCGGGCTTTTTCAGCAAGCAAGGAATCAGGCTTAGATAGGCCGGCTGCCGTACTTGTTATCAGGCTTCTTGGGAGGATCGGCGACCACATTGGCCTCCACTTCCTGCACCTTGCCGCCACGAGCCAGGAACTCTTCCATGGCCTTGGCCAGGGCGTCGCGTTCCTTGTTCTTGGCTTCGACACTTGGCAACTCATCGACCGATACCGCTGCCTTGGCTTTGCCTTTGGCGGTCGGAACCGGCGCATCACCGCCGTCATCTTCAGCGACATCTTCCGCCGCCGCTTCCAGACCTTCTTCGGTTTCGTCGTCGTCGCCTACTTCGAGGTCGTCGTTTTCCAGATCATCGTCGCTCATGTTCTACCTCATGACTTGCGAAAAGCAGATTAGTTATAGCCCAGCTTTGCCCTCTGTCGAAGGCTGCCGGAAAAAAATCAACAGCCGCTGCTGACCAGCGGTTATGCCCCTTCACCGTGCACGGTGGCGAGGACTTTACGAGCACCGCCATGATCACGGTGCTCGCCCAGATAAACGCCTTGCCAGGTCCCTAACGCCAATCGGCCTGCCGATATCGGCAGACTGAGCTGACAGCCAAGCACACTGGCCTTGAAGTGCGCCGGGAGGTCGTCCAGGCCTTCGTCGTTATGCTCATAGCCGTCTGCTCCTTGTGGGATCAGACGATTGAAAAACCGTTCGAAGTCGCGACGTACCGCCGGATCGGCGTTCTCGTTGATGGTCAACGACGCCGAGGTATGCTGTAGCCACAAGTGCAGCAGACCAACCCGGCACGCCCTGAGTTCAGGCAAGCCGGCGAGTAACTCGTCCGTTACCAGATGAAAGCCCCGGGGCCTCGCCCGCAGAGTAATCAGAGTCTGTTGCCACATACAGTTCTCCGCACGTTCGGGGCGCATTCTAGCGCGCTCTGGGAAAAAACAAAGGCCCTAATATTCCTTCAATCCTGTAAGCCATCGGCGGCACAAAAACCCGCGTCGCAAACAGTGCAAAAGCTGTCAGAAAAAACCTTTCAGCGCTTCCCTTAACGACAAAATCCGGACAAAAAAATGCCCGGCAAGCCGGGCAAGTTTTCTCATGCGCGTGCTTACAAGTTGTAGCCGCGTTCGTTGTGAAGCGCCAGATCGATACCGACGGCTTCTTCTTCCTCGGTGACACGCAGACCCATGACGGCATCCAGTACCTTGAGAATGATGAAGGTGACGATCGCGGTGTAGATCACCGTGAAGCCCACGCCTTTGCATTGAATCCAGACTTGTGCGGCGATGTCGGTGACGGTACCGAAGCCACCCAGGGACGGTGCAGCGAAAACACCGGTCAGGATTGCACCGAGGATACCGCCGATACCGTGCACACCGAAGGCGTCCAGGGAATCGTCATAGCCGAGTTTGCGTTTCAGGGTAGTGGCGCAGAAGAAGCACACCACGCCTGCTGCCAGGCCGATCACCAGAGCGCCCATAGGACCTACGGTGCCGGCCGCCGGAGTAATGGCCACCAGGCCTGCAACCACACCCGAAGCGATGCCCAGTGCGCTTGGTTTGCCGTGGGTCATCCACTCGGCGAACATCCAGCCCAATGCAGCAGCGGCGGTTGCGATCTGGGTCACCAGCATCGCCATGCCGGCCGTGCCGTTGGCCGCCGCGGCGGAACCGGCGTTGAAACCGAACCAGCCGACCCACAGCATCGCCGCACCCATCAGGGTATAGCCAAGGTTGTGCGGCGCCATTGGGGTGGTCGGGAAGCCTTTACGCTTGCCCAGCACCAGGCAGGCAATCAGGCCGGCCACACCGGCGTTGATGTGCACCACGGTGCCACCGGCGAAATCCAGCACGCCCCAGTCCCACAGCAGGCCGCCGTTGCCGGACCAGACCATGTGCGCGATCGGCGCGTAGACCAGCGTGAACCAGACGCCCATGAAAACCAGCATCGCGGAGAACTTCATCCGCTCGGCGAAGGCACCGACGATCAGCGCCGGAGTGATGATGGCGAAGGTCATCTGGAAGGTGACGAACACTGCCTCAGGGAACAGGGCCGCAGGGCCGGTCAGGCTGGCAGGGGTGATGCCGGCGAGAAACGCCTTGCCCATGCCGCCAAAGAACGAGTTGAAGTTGATGACGCCTTGTTCCATGCCGGTGGTGTCGAACGCGATGCTGTAGCCATAAATGACCCACAGGACGCTGATCAGACCAGTAATGGCGAAGCACTGCATCATCACGGAAAGAATGTTTTTCGACCGAACCATGCCGCCGTAGAACAGCGCGAGGCCGGGAATGGTCATGAACAGCACGAGGGCTGTCGAGGTCAACATCCAGGCGGTATCGCCGGAGTTGAGGACTGGAGTCGCCACCGGATCTGCCGCCATGGCCAGGCCGGGCATTACGATGGACAACAGGGCTCCTAGCCCTGCGAATTTACGCAGAGTCATATTGTTTTCTCCTGGGGCGTTGGGTTTGTGGCGGCTTAGATTGCGTCGGTATCGGTTTCGCCGGTACGGATGCGAATCGCCTGTTCCAGATTGACCACGAAGATCTTGCCGTCACCGATCTTGCCGGTGTTGGCGGCCTTGGTTATCGCCTCGATAACCCGGTCGAGATCCTTGTCGTCAATGGCGACATCAATCTTCACCTTTGGCAGGAAATCGACCACATACTCCGCGCCACGATACAGCTCGGTGTGACCCTTCTGCCGACCGAAGCCTTTGACTTCAGTGACGGTAATGCCCTGCACGCCGATCTCGGACAACGACTCGCGCACATCGTCCAACTTGAACGGCTTGATGATGGCAGTGACTAGCTTCATGAAAACTCTCTCCCGAATTGGTGGACTTGCCCCAGGAAAACAAACCCGTCTCAAGTCTAAGCGCAGTGCCTGGCTTTGTAACGCATCGTCGACCTTACTTGCCCGTCCGACGCCAGCTACCCGCTCCTCACGAAACACTTCCCGTGCTCCGCTTGGCGCACTGCATTCGTCACAGCGACTGCATCAGTGCATGGGTCACTACCGTCTAAGCAGAAAGCTTGCCATCTCCACAAAACGTACTGTTTTCAAGCCTTTACCAGCAGATGGCAGCGACTTCGCAACAACACCGCACGCGTTACGCACAACAACGGTGCGATGCCGTCCGTCCCCATGCGCGAAAAGCGTGCATCCTTTGCCCGCGAAATGACTATAGACACTGCGTGATACACTGCCGGCCATTGTTATCAGGACCTTTCCCATGCTCGCGCCCAAAGACTTCCTCGACGCCCTGACGGGCACCGCCTCCCGTCTCTTCAGCGGCGACACCCCATTGCCGAAAAGCGAAATCGAAAGCCAGTTCAAGGCCCTGCTGCAAAGCGGCTTCAGCAAACTGGATCTGGTGAGCCGGGAAGAGTTTGATAGCCAGATGGTCGTGCTGGCGCGGACGCGGGCACGGTTGGAAGCACTTGAGACGAAGGTCGCGGAACTGGAAGCGAAACTGAATCCACCCTCCGAATAACGCCGCTCCCCAATGGTTAACCCCATTCCACCGTGTAGGCGAGCCTGCTCGCCACAAGGTCGTAACGACCGTCAGATTTATCTGTAGGAATTGCCGAGACTGCGGTCTTCAAGCCCGCAAGAGTCCCGGCAACATCCTACGAACCTCTCATCCGCCGTCTGATTGCGCCGCTAATCCACCCTTTCTAATGCAATAACTGACCACTTTCGACCAACACTAGCGCATCGCACATCAATGTCTCTTCAAAGAAATTAAACGATGGAATGCTTATGGCGAGGGAGCGCTCCCCTCGCCACAGAATCAATACGCTGCCCGTGGAACGGCGCAACATCTTGCGAAAATTCCTTCTCTTCCATGCACTGCGGAAACAGCGCTGCCGTCTACCCTTCAAAAACCCGCAGGAAGCGGCCCCCGTACAACTCAAGGAACGACCATGTCCCTCTCCATCGTCCACAGCCGCGCCCAGATTGGCGTGGATGCGCCCGCCGTCACCGTCGAAGTTCATCTGGCCAATGGCTTACCGTCGCTGACCATGGTCGGCCTGCCTGAGGCAGCGGTGAAAGAGAGCAAGGATCGGGTGCGCAGTGCGATCATCAATTCGGGGCTGCAGTTTCCGGCGCGGCGCATCACCCTGAATCTGGCACCGGCGGATTTGCCCAAGGATGGCGGACGGTTCGATCTGGCGATTGCCCTGGGGATTCTTTCGGCCAGCGTGCAGGTGCCGACGTTGACGCTCGATGACGTGGAATGTCTGGGTGAGCTGGCCCTGTCAGGCGCAGTGCGTGCGGTGCGAGGCGTGTTGCCGGCGGCACTGGCCGCGCGCAAGGCCGGGCGTTCGTTGATGGTGCCGAGCGCGAATGCCGAGGAGGCGTGCCTGGCGTCGGGGTTGAAGGTGATTGCGGTGGATCATCTGCTGCAGGCCGTGGCGCATTTCAATGGACACACGCCGGTAGAACCCTATGTCTCCGATGGATTGATCCACGCCAGCAAACCCTATCCCGACCTGAACGAAGTGCAGGGCCAGCAAGCCGCCAAACGGGCGTTGCTGATTGCTGCAGCCGGCGCGCATAACTTGCTGTTCAGCGGACCTCCGGGAACGGGCAAGACGCTTCTGGCGAGTCGCCTGCCAGGGCTGTTGCCGCCCCTGGCCGAGTGCGAAGCACTGGAAGTGGCGGCGATTCAGTCAGTCACCAGTTGCGTCCCTTTGAGTCATTGGCCGCAGCGCCCCTTCCGACAACCGCACCACTCGGCTTCAGGCCCGGCGCTGGTCGGTGGCGGCTCGAAACCGCAGCCCGGTGAAATTACCCTCGCCCACCACGGTGTTTTGTTTCTCGATGAGCTTCCGGAGTTCGACCGCAAAGTACTGGAGGTGTTAAGGGAGCCTCTGGAGTCGGGCCATATCGTGATTTCCCGAGCGAAGGATCGCGTGCGATTCCCGGCACGTTTTCAGCTGGTGGCGGCAATGAATCCGTGCCCCTGTGGATATCTTGGCGAACCCACTGGCCGCTGCTCCTGCACCCCGGACATGGTCCAGCGCTATCGCAACAAACTGTCCGGGCCGTTGCTGGATCGGATCGATTTGCACCTGACGGTTGCGCGGGAGGCCACGGCGCTGAATCCGACGGTGAAACCCGGAGAGGACAGCGCCAGCGCGGCGGAGCGGGTCGCTGAAGCCCGTGAACGACAGCAAAAGCGCCAAGGGTGCGCCAACGCCTTTCTCGATTTGCCGGGGCTGCGCCGGCACTGCACGTTATCCACAGTCGATGAGACCTGGCTGGAAACGGCCTGTGAAAGGCTGACCCTGTCGCTGCGCTCGGCGCATCGGCTGCTGAAGGTGGCGCGAACCTTGGCGGATCTGGAGCAGGTCGACGGGATCAGGCGTGAGCATCTGGCGGAAGCATTGCAGTATCGGCCGGCGATGCAATAAGTGCCGACGCCGCATCGACTATTTCAAAAGCACCTCAACGAAACCGGTCAACCTCGGCACGCAAGTCTGCCGCCAGCTTCTCCAGCTCTTTGGCAGTGACCGCCAGGTTCGACACCACTTCCCGCTGCTCGCTATTCGCCAGGGCAATGCTTTGCAAGTTACTGCTGAGCAAGGTCGCGGTGCTGCTCTGCTCCTGGGTCGCCGTGGTGATCGCGGCGAATTGCTGGCCAGCCGAACGGCTTTGCTCGTCGATACGCGCCAGCGCGGAGGCGACATTGGCATTGCGCGACAAGCCTTCCTGCATCAGCACATTACCCTGCTCCATGGTGCTGATGGCGTTGCCGGTTTCCTGCTGGATGCTCTGGATCATCACGGAAATCTCGTCCGTGGCCTGACGGGTGCGCGAAGCCAGGTTGCGCACCTCATCGGCCACCACGGCAAAGCCACGCCCCTGCTCACCGGCACGCGCCGCTTCGATCGCAGCATTAAGCGCCAACAAGTTGGTTTGTTCGGCGATCGAGGTGATGACGCCAACGATGCCGCCGATTTCCTGGGAGCGCTGGCCCAAAGTGTTGATCACCGTCGCGGTGCTGTTCAGTGCACCGGCGATTTGCTCCAGGGACGAGGAAGCTTCGTCCATCGACGTGCGACCGATCCGGGTTTGCTGAGCGTTTTCCTGGGCCAGGCGCTGGGTGTTGCCCATGTTGTCGGCGATGTTCAGGGAGGTGGCGCTGAACTCTTCCACGGCCCCGGCCATGCTGGTGATCTCGCCCGATTGCTGCTCCATCCCTTCATAGGCGCCGCCGGATAAACCGGACAAGGCCTGGGCGCGGCTGTTGACCTCCATCGAGGCGTTGCGAATGTGCTCGACCATGGTCGACAACGCTTGACTCATCTGGTTAAACGCACGAGCCAACTGGCCGATTTCATCGTTGCTCGACACGCTTAGACGCACGCTCAAATCACCGGCGCCCAAGGCTTCGGCCTGACGCACCAGATCCCCCAGCGGCGCCAGTTTGCTGCGCAACAGCCAGACGGCCGCGCCGACCGCCAGCAACATCGCCAACAGACTGCCGATAGCCAACTGGATACCGACACTCCAGGTCACAGCGCCGATTTCGGTTTTCGGCATGCTCGCCACCACCGACCACGGGCCGCCTTCAAACGGCACGGCAATGCTGTAGAAATCTTCGGACTTGTCGCTCCAGAACCGGCCTTTGCCCGGCGTCTTGACCAGCGCCACGACGGCCGGCACGGCCTGATCCAGCGCTTGCACACCGGCAATCGGTACCAGCCATTTGTTCTGCTCGTCCAACAGTGCCAGTGAACCGGTCTGGCCGATGCGGAAACGCTTGAGGTTTTCGAACTGCGCGTTCTGCGCGTCGGTGTAATCGAAGCCCACGAACAGGACGGCAATCACCTTGCCGCTGCTGTCCCGTACCGGGGTGTATTGCGTCATGTAGGAGCGATCGAACAGCAAGGCACGCCCGACATAGCCCTGCCCCGCGATCAGGCGTGCGTAGGCCGGGTGAGCATGATCAAGCAGGGTGCCGATGGCCCGGCTGCCGTCCTGTTTGCTCAGGGAGGTACTGACCCGGATAAAGTCTTCGCCGCTGCGCACGAACACTGTCGCCACGCCAGCGGTCATCTGCTTGAACTCATCCACTTCCTTGAAGTTGTTGTTGAGCACTTCGCTGCCCAGATGCAGCCCCGGAGTCTGCGTGCCCGCAACCGTTACCGGCTCATCAGGGTGCACGCTCAGGCCAGCACTGAAACGCTTTTCGAACAGGCCCGCCAGGCGCTGGGTGCTTTCACGCAACGTACCGTGGAAGGTGCTCAGCTGATCGGCCAATAACCGGGCTTCGCTCGCCAGATGCTCTTCGCGGGTGGCCAGGTTGGCGGTGTTCAGCGAACGCAGGGCGAACAAGGTACTTGCGCTGATGACAGTCACCAGAATCACAGCGAGCGCAAGACCCAACTGCGAGGCGATCCGGGCACGAGGTTGAGACATGACGGCTCCTGGCCGAGCGCCCGGATCATCCTGATCGCAACGCACACTCAGCAAAATTTCTGATAATGGGGAAAGCGTCGAACCTGCACGAAGGTCCCACTTGCAGATTTTCGGCGGAGGGAGGGAATACTTGAGTAAAAAACCGGGATATTGCTTAAGGCCGCCATTGCGGCGGCTCTATCGTTTCAGCTCAAGTGCTCGACATCCGGCAATTCCATCGCCCGGACTTCACTTTGCAGGAAATCGCTGAGCCGACGCATACGCTCGCCACCGGGACGGGTTTTCGGCCAGACCAGGTAATAACGCTCGCCGCTGGCGACCGCCGTCGGCCATGGCAGGCTCAAGCGTCCCTGCGCCACATCCTCCGCCACCATCAGCAGATCCCCCATGGACACGCCGTAGCCGCGGGCGGCCGCGATCATGCCCAGTTCCAGCGTATCGAACACCTGCCCCCCCTTGAGTGACACTTGATCGGCCAGGCCCATGCGCTCCAGCCAGTTACGCCAGTCGCGCCGGTCCGGTGTCGGGTGCAGCAACTCGGTGTTCGCCAGCCGCGCCGCGTCCCAGGGCTGATCGCTCGGCAGGTTGGGCGCGCCCACCGGGATCAGTTCCTCGGGAAACAGATAACTCGCCTCCCAATCCGGCGGGAAGTGCCCGTTGCTCAGCAACACGGCACAGTCGAACGGCTCGTCGTTGAAATCCACCGAATCGACATCCATCCAGGCGCTGGTCAATTGCACCTCGTTGCCCGGTTGCAGATGGCGGAAACGACTCAGGCGCGCCAGCAACCAGCGCATGGTCAGGGTCGACGGCGCTTTCATGCGCAGGATGTCGTCTTCGGCGCGCAGGGTGTTACAGGCGCGCTCCAGTGCGGTGAACCCCTCGCGGATGCCCGGCAACAGCAAGCGAGCCGATTCGGTCAGTTGCAGATGGCGACCACTGCGATGAAACAGACGGCAGGCAAAGTGCTCTTCGAGCGTACGAATGTGCCGGCTGACCGCACTCTGGGTGATCGACAGTTCTTCAGCCGCTCGCGTAAACGAACTGTGCCGCGCCGCAGCTTCGAATGCGCGCAAGGCATACAAGGGAGGAAGGCGACGTGACATTGGGAAAGCTCCTACAGCGGGATAAGGCCACCCTAGCAGAAACTCTCCAGCATGAGTTTTAATCATGCCACCCATCCTTTTTATCCCTTTGTGCATTCCGCGCAGAGCGCCGAGAATCGACGCTTTCCTGTCCTCTTTGATAAACGAGCGTGATGACCATGCAGCATCCAGCGCGTATTGAACTCTGGGCCATCCTGCGGCTGGCGGGGCCGTTGATTGCCTCGCAGTTGGCGCACATGTTGATGGTCCTCACCGACACCTTGATGATGGCGCGCCTGAGTCCCGAGGCATTGGCCGGTGGTGGACTCGGCGCGGCGACCTATTCGTTCGTGTCGATTTTTTGCATCGGCGTCATTGCTGCGGTCGGCACCCTGGTGGCGATCCGTCAGGGTGCCGGCGATATCCTCGGCGCGACACGGTTGACCCAGGCCGGATTGTGGCTGGCGTGGCTGATGGCACTGGTCGCCGGTTTGCTGCTGTGGAATCTGAAACCGGTGCTGCTGCTGTTCGGCCAGGCTGAGATCAACGTCCAGTCGGCGGGTCAGTTTCTGATCTTTCTGCCGTTCGCCCTGCCCGGCTACCTGAGCTTCATGGCCCTGCGTGGTTTCACCAGCGCCATCGGCCGGGCCACGCCAGTGATGGTGATCAGCCTGGGCGGTACGGTGGCGAACTTCCTGCTCAACTACGCCCTGATTACCGGCCTGTTCGGCCTGCCGAAACTGGGGCTGATGGGGATTGGCCTGGTCACGGCGATTGTCGCCAACATCATGGCCCTGGCATTGGCGCTGCACATTCGTCGGCATCCGGCTTACGACGCCTATCCGCTACGTCATGGCCTGCTGCGGCTCAACCGGCCGTACCTGAAAGAGCTGTGGCGTCTGGGCCTGCCGATTGGCGGCACCTACGCAGTGGAGGTCGGGTTGTTTGCCTTCGCGGCGCTGTGCATGGGCACCATGGGCAGCACGCCATTGGGAGCACACCAGATCGCCCTGCAGATCGTTTCGGTGGCGTTCATGGTGCCAGCGGGGATTTCCTACGCGATCACCATGCGCATCGGCCAGCACTACGGCGCCGGGCAACTGCCCGATGCACGACTGGCTGGCCGGGTCGGCCTCGCTTTCGGTGCTGCGGCGATGCTGTGTTTTGCGATGGTGTTCTGGCTGTTGCCGAACCAGTTGGTGGGGCTGTTTCTTGACCACAACGACCCGGCGTTTCGCGACGTCATCCACCTGGCGGTGAGCCTGTTGGCGGTGGCGGCGTGGTTCGAGCTGTTCGACGGGACGCAAACCATCGCCATGGGCTGCATTCGTGGCCTCAAGGACGCCAAGACCACGTTCCTGGTTGGTCTGGCTTGCTATTGGCTGATCGGCGCGCCAGCGGCCTGGTGGATGGCGTTCGACTTGCAATGGGGGCCGACGGGCGTCTGGTGGGGCCTGGCGCTGGGCCTGGCGTGCTCGGCGGTGAGCCTGACACTGGCGTTCGAGTGGAAGATGAAGCGCATGATTCGGCGGGACACAACATCAGAGCAGCGCTTCGGGGTTGCTCAGACCGACTGAGATCCCTTGTAGGAGCGAGCTTGCTCGCGATAAACCTGAGAACGCCGCGGTGCACCTGCGAACCAGCGTTATCGTTGTCGATCATCGCGAGCAAGCTCGCTCCTACAGGGCTCCGTGGCAGCCAATTATTCGCGGTCAGCTGACGATTTCCAGCGGCGCCTTCTGACTGGAGTCAAACGTCAGGTACTCCACCAGATCCGCCAAGGCCAACGGCTTGCTGATCAGATAACCCTGTACCTGATCGCACTCAAACCCGCGCAACAAGTCCAGTTGCTCCGACGTCTCCACCCCTTCGGCGACGACTTCGAGGTTGAGGTTGTGCGCCAGGTTGATCATCGCGTGGACCAGTTTGCGATTCTCTTCCCGTTGCTCCATGCCGCCGACAAAACTCTTGTCGATCTTCAGCAAGGTAATCGGCAGGCTATTGAGGTGTACGAACGAGGAAAACCCGGTGCCGAAGTCGTCGAGGGAGAAGCGCACCCCAAGGCGCCCGAGGGCATCCATGGTCTGCTTCACCAGATCGCTGCGGCGCATGACCGCGGTTTCGGTCAATTCGAACTCCAGCCATTGCGCCTCGACGCCACGTTCGGCAATCAGCCGGCTCAGGGTCGAGAGCAACTGACTGTCTTGAAACTGTCGGAATGACAGGTTGATCGCCATGTGTAATGGCGGTATCCCGAGCTCGAGCAATGCCTGCATGTCGCGCAAGGCCCGGGAAATGACCCAGTACCCCAGCGGCACGATCAGACCGCTTTGCTCGGCCAGCGGCACGAACTCGCTCGGTGGCAACAAGCCACGCTCGCCGTGGCGCCAGCGCACCAACGCCTCGAGTCCGACGATTTGCCCGTCCTCAAGGTTCAGGCGTGGCTGGTAATGCAGTTCCAGCTCATCGCGGCGCAATGCCCGGCGCAGTTCGCTTTCGAGGTCGGCGATGCTGCGGGCATTGCGGTTGATGCGTTCGTTGAAGATATGGAAGGTACAGCCCTGAGTGCTCTTGGCCTGTTGCATGGCGATGTGTGCATGCCACATCAACGGATCGGCACCGGCCTGGGCCCGGGCGTGGGCAATGCCCAGGCTGGAACCGATCAGCAGGCTCTCACCATCGACCCAATACGGCTCGGCCAGCGCTTCGGTGATGCGCTCGGCCATCCATTCCGCGCGTTGAGGCGCGCGGCGGGTGTCGATCAGCAACGCGAATTCATCGCTGCCCAGCCGTGCCAGTTGATCGCCGGCCTCAAGCTGGCTTTTGAGCCGCGCGACCACTTGCAGGATCAACCGGTCACCGGCCTGATGGCCGAGGGCGTCGTTGGCATGACGGAAGTTATCGAGGTCCAGGTGGCCCAGCGCCAGGCCTCGCCCTTCGTTTTCGGCCAATCGCGCCGTCAGCAAGGTCTGGAAGCCCTGGCGATTGGCAATGCCGGTGAGCGGGTCTTGCTCGGCGAGTCGTTGCAGGGTGGTTTCCAGCACGCCACGCTCACGCACATGCCGCAGGCACCGGCGCAGCATGCTCGGGTCGAGATGCTCGCGTACCAGCCAGTCACTCACACCGTCGGGTGGAGTCAGCGGTTCATGTTCAAGCAGCAACACCGTCGGCAGACAGCAACGGCCAGGCGCCGGCTGAAGAGCCGGGACGGTCAACAAC
This sequence comes from Pseudomonas sp. MT92, assembly GCF_058792515.1. Lineage (NCBI taxonomy): Bacteria > Pseudomonadati > Pseudomonadota > Gammaproteobacteria > Pseudomonadales > Pseudomonadaceae > Pseudomonas > Pseudomonas sp. MT92. The sequence goes on along the minus strand of NZ_JBXAFA010000001.1, from coordinate 173,042 downwards.
ACCGCACTGCGGTTGTCATCGAACAGACTGCTGACCGACTCCCAACTCGGCGCGCTGATGAGCACGGCCGAGCTCCCCATCGGAGCCAGACACTCGCGCAACAACGCTGCCCACGCTGGCTCTTCGGCCAGTAGCAGCAAACGCAAGGGTTCGACAGGCGTAGACAAGCTAGCTCCCTAGACTCTGCAAATATGTAGGCGGTGGGCATTATGCCGTGCCGATAACCAATGACCAATGACTAATGACCAATGACATCAGTTATCAAAACGAAGCCTTTGTATCCGGAATTACGAACAGTAGACGCAATTTGGTCGCGCATCCTGCGTGAAAGTAACAAAACCGGCAAATAGAGATCGCGTTGTACGTCACAAGTCGGACAGAGCAGCACAAATCGCTGAGCCTGTTAAAATGCCGGCCCATTTCGTACTGACTCCTGAATTTACGTATGTCCCGACTCAATCCCCGGCAGCAAGAAGCCGTGAGCTACGTCGGCGGCCCTCTTTTGGTGCTCGCCGGCGCTGGCTCCGGCAAGACCAGCGTGATCACGCGCAAGATCGCACACTTGATCCAGAACTGTGGCATCCGCGCCCAGTACATCGTCGCCATGACCTTTACCAACAAGGCGGCGCGCGAGATGAAGGAACGGGTCGGCACGCTGCTGCGCGCCGGTGAAGGCCGCGGTTTGACGGTCTGTACCTTCCACAACCTGGGCCTGAACATCATCCGCAAGGAGCACGCGCGGCTGGGCTATAAGCCGGGCTTCTCGATTTTCGACGAGGCCGACGTCAAGGCCCTGATGACCGACATCATGCAGAAGGAATACTCGGGCGACGACGGCGTCGACGAGATCAAGAACATGATCGGCGCCTGGAAGAACGACCTGATCCTGCCGCCCCAGGCCCTGGAAAACGCACGCAACCCGAAGGAACAGACGGCTGCCATCGTCTACACCCACTACCAGCGCACGCTCAAGGCGTTCAACGCGGTGGACTTCGACGACTTGATCCTGCTGCCGGTGAAGCTGTTCGAAGAACACGCCGACATCCTGGAAAAGTGGCAGAACAAGGTGCGTTACCTGCTGGTGGACGAATACCAGGACACCAACGCCAGCCAGTACCTGCTGGTGAAAATGCTCATCGGCAAACGTAACCAGTTCACCGTGGTGGGCGACGACGACCAGTCGATCTATGCCTGGCGCGGCGCGCGCCCGGAAAACCTGATGCTGCTCAAGGACGACTACCCGTCGTTGAAAGTGGTGATGCTGGAGCAAAACTATCGCTCCACCAGCCGCATCCTGCGCTGCGCCAACGTGCTGATTTCGAACAACCCCCACGAGTTCGAAAAGCAGCTGTGGAGTGAAATGGGCCACGGCGACGAGATCCGCGTGATCCGCTGCCGCAACGAAGACGCCGAAGCCGAGCGCGTGGCCGTGGAAATCCTCAGCCTGCACTTGCGCACCGATCGCCCTTACAGCGATTTCGCCATCCTGTATCGCGGTAACTACCAGGCCAAGCTGATCGAGCTGAAATTGCAGCACCACCAGGTGCCGTATCGCCTGTCCGGCGGCAACAGCTTTTTCGGACGCCAGGAAGTGAAAGACCTGATGGCCTACTTCCGCCTGATCGTGAACCCGGACGACGACAACGCCTTCCTGCGGGTGATCAACGTCCCGCGCCGTGAAATCGGTTCGACGACGCTGGAGAAGCTGGGCAACTACGCCACCGAGCGAAAAATCTCGATGTACGCCGCCACCGACGAAATCGGCCTGGGCGAGCACCTGGATTCACGCTTCACCGATCGCCTGTCGCGCTTCAAGCGCTTCATGGACAAGGTGCGCGAACAATGCGCCGGCGAAGACCCGATCTCGGCCCTGCGCAGCATGGTCATGGACATCGACTACGAGAACTGGCTGCGTACCAACAGCTCCAGCGACAAGGCCGCCGACTACCGCATGGGTAACGTCTGGTTCCTGATCGAGGCGCTGAAGAACACCCTGGAAAAAGACGAAGACGGCGAAATGACCGTCGAAGACGCCATCGGCAAACTGGTGCTGCGCGACATGCTGGAGCGTCAACAGGAAGAGGAAGACGGTGCCGAAGGTGTGCAGATGATGACCCTGCACGCCTCCAAGGGCCTGGAATTCCCTTACGTGTTCATCATGGGCATGGAAGAGGAAATCCTCCCCCACCGCTCCAGCATCGAAGCCGACACCATCGAAGAAGAACGCCGACTGGCCTACGTCGGGATCACCCGCGCGCGTCAGACCCTGGCCTTCACCTTTGCCGCCAAGCGCAAGCAATACGGCGAGATCATCGACTGCGCGCCGAGTCGCTTCCTCGATGAACTGCCGCCGGACGACCTGGCCTGGGAAGGCAACGACGACACCCCGACCGAAGTCAAAGCCGTTCGCGGCAATAGCGCATTGGCGGATATACGCGCGATGTTAAAGCGCTAGAATTGACCACTTTTACTAGACCTTCGGCGCAAAAGACGCCAAAAGAGGACAGTTTCATGGAAGCACTGCACCAGAAAATTCGCGAACAAGGCATCGTGCTTTCCGACCAGGTCCTGAAGGTCGATGCCTTTTTGAACCACCAGATCGACCCTGCCCTGATGAAGCTGATCGGCGACGAGTTCGCCTCGCTGTTCAAGGACTCGGGCATCACCAAGATCGTCACCATCGAAGCCTCGGGCATCGCCCCGGCGATCATGACGGGCCTGAACCTTGGCGTACCGGTGATTTTCGCCCGCAAGCACCAGTCCCTGACCCTGACCGAAAACCTGCTGTCGGCGACCGTCTACTCGTTCACCAAGCAGACCGAGAGCACCGTCGCGATCTCCCCGCGCCACCTGACCAGTAGCGACCGCGTGCTGATCATCGACGACTTCCTGGCCAACGGTAAGGCGTCCCAGGCACTGATTTCGATCATCAAGCAGGCCGGCGCCACCGTGGCTGGTTTGGGGATCGTGATCGAGAAGTCGTTCCAGGGCGGTCGTGCGGAGCTGGATGCGCAGGGCTATCGCGTCGAGTCCCTGGCTCGCGTGCAGTCGCTGGCCGGCGGCGTCGTGACCTTCATCGAGTAACGCCCGAACACTGCAATACCTGTGGGAGCCAGCCTGCTGGCTCCCACAGTTGGTTTTGCGGTGGGCGTTATGGCGCGGTGGCCTTAAGGCCCGCGAGCAACAATCGCTGATACAAATCCTCTTTCAATCCTTCAGGGTTGGTCAGTTGCATGCGTTCCAAGTGTTCAGGAAACGCATCGGGCTCCGGCGCATCCAGCGCAGCCTTGCCCAACTCCAGAATCTCGCTCAGCTTGAATTTGCTCTTGAGCCAATTCAGCGCCCGCAACAAGTCCCGCTCCACTTCCGTGAAATCGCAGCCCAACGGATACTCCGGAAACAAGTGCGGGTGCCGCGCCTGAATTGCCTGCAGACGTTGCGGGCTGTTGTCGGTGAAACGCGGATCGAGACGGAAATCCTTCGGCAATTTGCCGACCTTCTGCGCCTGCTCGATCAGCCCCGGCTGGAAACGTGAGTCGCTGATATTCAACAACGCCTCAATCACTGCCGCATCGGTCTTGCCCCGCAGATCGGCGATGCCGTACTCGGTGACCACGATGTCGCGCAAATGCCGCGGTATCGTGCAGTGACCATACTCCCAAACCATATTGGAACTGACATCGCCGCCCGACTCGCGCCAGCTGCGCAGCAGTAGCACCGAGCGCGCGCCCTGCAATGCATGGCCCTGGGCAACGAAGTTGTACTGCCCGCCCACCCCGCTGAGCACGCGTCCGTCCTCAAGCTGATCCGCCACGCCCGCGCCGAGCAAGGTCATGGTGAATGCGGTGTTGATGAACCGTGCATCGAGGCGCTGCAAGCGCTTTAACTCTTCCTGGCCATAGAGTTCGTTGATGTAGCTGATACGGGTCATGTTGAATGCGAGCCGCTTGCCTTGCGGCCATTCGCGCAAGCGCTCATAGAAACTGCGCGGCCCGAGGAAGAAGCCGCCATGCACCGAAATGCCGCCAGTCTGCGCCGCTTCTTCCAGGGTGCCGGCATTCGCCTGTTGCTGGGTCGGCACATCCGGGTAGACCTTGCGCCGTACGATCCCGGCATCCGCCAGCACCAGCAGACCGTTGACGAACATTTCGCTGCAACCATAAAGGCCCCTGGCGAACGGCTCGGTGCCGCCTTCGCGGTCGATCAATTGAGCCCACTGGCTCAGATTCAGATCCGCCAGCAGCGCCTTGTAGCCGCTGTTATCGGCCTGCCGTGCCAGCAACGCGGCAGTCAGCGCATCGCCCATGGCGCCGATACCGATCTGCAAGGTGCCGCCATCGCGCACCAGCGTGCTGGCGTGTAAACCGATGAAGTGATCCTGGAACCCCACCGGCATGTTTGGCGTGGAGAACAGCGTGGTGTTGTCCTTTTCGTCGATCAGCAGATCAAACGTATCGATGCCGACCTCGGCATCACCGGGCATGTAGGGCAAATCGTTGTGCACCTGGCCAAGCATCAGGATCGTCTCCCCGGCGGCCCGGCGCCTGGCGATCATTGGCAACAGGTCGAGGGTGATGTCCGGGTTGCAGCTCAGGCTCAAGCGGTCTGGATGCTCGGCATGACTGGCCACCAACTGCGCAACCAGGTTCAACCCGGCGGCGTTGATATCCCGCGCGGCATGGCTGTAGTTGCTGCTGATGTAATCCTGTTGGGCCGATTCACTGTGCAGCAGACTGCCGGGCTGCATGAAAAACTGCTGGATATGGATGTTGCGCGGCAAGCTGTCGCGACGCAGGTCGGCAAGGAAATCCAGTTCCGGGTAATCGCCGAAAACCCGTTCGGTGAAGGGTTCGAGGAAACGCTTTTGCAACCCGTCACCCAGCGCGGGGCGCCCCAGGCACAGCGCGGTGTAGATCGTCAGCCGCCGCTGCGGCAATTGCGCGATACGTTGATACAACGCGTTGACGAAGTGATTGGGCTTGCCCAGGCCCAAAGGCAGGCCCATGTGGATATGCGCCGGCAACCGTGCCAACACGTCATCAACCGCTTGCTCGATAGAACACAGCTGAACCATCCAAACCTCCTGACATTCCATGATGCGGGGTTGGACTGAGCTTGCCGGGTCTTGGTTGCAATGAACAGCCTGCAAGCAACACAAAACCCTGTAGGAGCGAGCGGCGATCCGCGGGCACAAAAAAACCGTCCGGAGACGGTTTTTTACGAAAGATGCAGCGCCTTACTTCAGGCCGGACATCTTCTGGATCGCGCCTTTGAGCTCGGCGTCGGAGCAATCGGCGCAAGTGCCTTTAGGCGGCATCGAGTTGATACCGGTAATGGCTTTGGCCAGGATGCCGTCCAGGCCGCCCTGGTGATCGGCACGATCTTTCCAGGCAGCGGCATCACCGATTTTCGGTGCGCCCAGCAGGCCGGAGCCGTGGCAAGCGTTGCAATGTTTTGCAATCACTTCGTCAGGCGTCTTGGCACCGCCACCGCCGCCGGCAGAGGCGGCGACTTCCATGCCCTTGCACTCTTTACCCTGAACACACACCTGGCCGACTGGCTCAAGGCGCTTGGCAATATCGTCGTTGGTCGCAGCTTGAGCGCTGACAGCCCAGAGGGCCAATACGGTTGCTGGTGCAGCCAGCATTTTCATAATTAGATTCACGCGTTCACCCTCAATGGTGGCTAGTCACGCCTACGGCCACGGTTCGCAGGCGGGCGCAAGTATAGCGGTAAGCCCGCGACACTGAAACAACCCCAAAGTCGAAGGGGTCTTGTTGCGTAACGGTAAAACCGCCCGGGGGCCTCGGCCATGCTGGCAGGGCGCCTCTTTCCTTAAAAGTTCGCCGGTGTAGCTGCGCTGATTAGTCGCGCCGGCGCATCGAACGGATTACGGAAACGATGCGGCTTGGTACTTTCAAAGTAGTAGCTATCGCCCGCTTCGAGCACAAATGTTTCGAGTCCCACCACCAGTTCCAGCCGTCCCTCGACCAAAATGCCGGTTTCCTCGCCCTCATGGGTGAGCATCTCTTCACCGGTATCGGCGCCTGGCGGGTAGATTTCAGTGAGGAACGTGATCGCCCGACTCGGGTGTGCCCGGCCAACCAGTTTCATGGTCACTGCACCATCGGAAATATCGATCAGCTCGTTGGCTTTGTAGACGATCTGAGCCGGTTTTTCCTGCAGGATTTCTTCGGAGAAGAACTCGACCATGGACATGGGAATCCCGCCCAACACTTTGCGCAGCGAGCTGATCGAAGGGCTGACGCTGTTCTTCTCGATCATCGAAATGGTGCTGTTGGTGACGCCCGCGCGCTTGGCGAGCTCACGCTGGGAAAGACCTTTCAGCTTACGGATTGATTGCAGTCGCTCACCGACGTCCAATGCTGGAGCCTCCAGGAATTCAGGTTGTTGGAATAATGAGCGTTATCATGGCGACAGCGTTCAGTATTTACAACACTTTGACCTGAATCCTGTTCGGCGAGACAACTTCCGGTCCGGCCTGTCTGGCCTTAGCTCCCGGAATAGAGCAGTGGCACCCGGCGCAGGTTGCAGAAGATCTGGTAAGGAATTGTCCCGGCCGCAATGGCCACGTCACTGGCCAGAATGTTCTTGCCCCACAGCTCCACGGTAGAACCCAGGCCCGCTTGCGGCACATCGGTCAGGTCGATGCACAGCATGTCCATGGACACGCGACCGATCAATTGGCTACGTTGCCCGGCGACCAACACTGGCGTGCCGGTTGGCGCCAGGCGCGGGTAGCCATCGGCGTAACCCATGGCCACCACGCCAACGCGCATCGGTTTCTGGGTGATGAATTTGGCGCCATAACCAATCGGCTCGCCGGCCGGCAGTTCACGCACGCAGATCACTTTCGATTCGAGGGTCATCACCGGTTGCAGGCGTGCAGCCAGGGCATTGGCTTCTTCGAATGGCGTGGCGCCGTAGAGCATGATGCCCGGGCGCACCCAATCGCTCGGTACCTGAGGCCAACCGAGCACCGCCGGCGAGTTGCGCAGGCTGACCTCGGCCGACAACCCCTGACGCGCCGCTTCGAACACCGCGACCTGCTCGGCGCTCGCTTGACTGTGCAACTCATCGGCACGGGCGAAGTGGCTCATCAGCACGATCTTTGCGACCTTGCCACTGGCCAGCAGACGTTGATAGGCCGCCTGGTAATCCTTCGGATGCAGGCCCACCCGGTGCATGCCCGAATCGAGCTTGAGCCAGACCACAATCGGTTTGCTCAATGCAGCCTTCTCGATCGCTTCGAGCTGCCACAGCGAATGCACCACGCACCAGAAGTCATGCTCGACGATCAGCGACAGTTCATCGGCTTCGAAAAAACCTTCCAGCAACAGCACCGGCGCACGAATGCCCGCAGCCCGCAGTTCCAGGGCTTCTTCGATGCAGGCCACGGCAAAACCGTCGGCCTCGGCTTCCAGCGCCTGGGCGCAACGCACCGCGCCATGGCCATAAGCGTCAGCCTTGATGACCGCGAGGGCCTTGGCACCCGAAACTTCACGGGCGATTTGGTAGTTATGACGCAGGGCTTGAAGGTCGATCAGGGCACGGGCAGGACGCATGGCGGCAGACTTCTGGTCGGTCGTTTGGAAGAAAAACCGGCGCTGGCTGATGACATTAGCCGCCAGCAGCGCCGGGAGAGGGATCTTTCAGACTTGCTTATGGCAGAGCGGCTACAACCGACAGCTCCACCAGGATTTGCGGTTCGCACAGTTTCGCTTCGACGGTAGCACGGGCCGGTGTGGCGCCTTTGGGCAACCACTGGTCCCAGACCGAGTTCATGCCTTCGAAGTGTGCATCAATGTCTTTCAGGTAAATCGTCACCGACAGCAGACGGTTTTTGTCGGTCCCGGCCAGATCGAGCAAACGCTCGATGTTGGCGAGGGCTTCACGAGTCTGCTGTTCAATCCCGGCGTTCATGTCGTCGCCAACCTGCCCGGCCAGATAAACCGTGCCGTTGTGGGTGACGATCTGACTCATACGCTCATTGGTGAGCTGGCGCTGGATTGACATGCTTTGCGGACTCCTGGGTTTTGTTGCCATAACGGGAAATATCGAGGCCTTCGGCGCTGATCTGCGGCTTCTTCTTCGCCATCAGATCAGCCAGCAAGCGGCCGGAACCACAAGCCATGGTCCAGCCCAAGGTGCCGTGACCGGTGTTCAGGAACAGATTCTTGAACGGTGTGGCGCCAACGATCGGCGTGCCGTCCGGAGTGGTCGGACGCAGGCCGGTCCAGAAGCTGGCCTCGGCCAGATTACCGCCCTGAGGATAAAGGTCGTTAACGATCATCTCCAGGGTTTCGCGCCGACGCGGGTTCAGCGACAGGTCAAAACCGGCGATTTCAGCCATGCCGCCGACGCGGATGCGGTTGTCGAAACGGGTGATTGCGACCTTGTAGGTCTCGTCGAGAATGGTCGAAGTCGGGGCCATGGCCGGGTTGGTGATCGGCACGGTCAGGGAGTAACCCTTGAGCGGATACACCGGGGCCTTGATGCCCAATGGCTTGAGCAGTTGCGGCGAGTAGCTGCCGAGTGCCAGGACGTAGCGGTCCGCGGTTTCCAGTTTGCCGTCGATCCACACACCGTTGATGCGATCGCCGGCGAAGTCGAGGCGCTGAATGTCCTGACCGAAACGGAATTGCACACCGAGGTTCGCGGCCATCTCTGCAAGCTTGGTGGTGAACATCTGGCAGTCGCCAGTCTGGTCGTTCGGCAGGCGCAGGGCACCGGCGAGGATGTCGGTGACGCTGGCCAGGGCCGGCTCGACGCGGGCAATGCCTTCGCGGTCCAGCAGTTCGAACGGCACGCCGGATTCTTTCAACACGGCGATGTCTTTCGCGGCGCCGTCGAGTTGGGCCTGGGTGCGGAACAATTGAGTCGTGCCGAGGCTGCGGCCTTCGTAGGCAATGCCGGTTTCGGCGCGCAATTCGTCCAGGCAGTCACGGCTGTACTCGGACAGACGGACCATGCGCTCCTTGTTCACCGCGTAACGGCTGGCGGTGCAGTTGCGCAGCATCTGCGCCATCCACAGGTATTGGTCGATGTCGCCAGTGGCCTTGATCGCCAGCGGTGCGTGACGCTGCAACAGCCACTTGATGGCTTTGAGCGGCACGCCCGGTGCGGCCCACGGCGAGGCATAACCCGGCGAAACCTGGCCGGCGTTGGCGAAACTGGTCTCCATCGCGGCAGCCGGCTGCCGGTCGACGACCACCACTTCAAACCCGGCACGCGCCAGATAGTAAGCACTGGTGGTACCGATGACGCCGCTACCCAAGACCATGACGCGCATTTTCATATCCCTCATCGCGGCTAACCGCTGACGTTTGTTGTTCAGAGCTTTAGATAGGCGCAGTGTAAAAAAGAATAGCCAGTGATTTTCACTATATAAGCGCTTATATTTGGCGACAATTCTCGGCAAAAACCCTTTTCACGGAGGCGCATCCCCTATGCGTACCAACACTCAAACCAAACGAGAGCTGGACAAGATCGACCGCAACATTCTGCGGATCCTGCAAGCGGACGGGCGTATCTCCTTCACCGAGCTGGGGGAGAAGGTCGGACTCTCGACCACGCCCTGCACAGAGCGGGTGCGGCGCCTGGAACGCGAAGGGATCATCATGGGTTACTACGCGCGGCTCAATCCGCAGCACCTCAAGGGCAGCCTTCTGGTGTTCGTGGAGATCAGTCTCGACTACAAATCCGGCGACACTTTCGAAGAGTTCCGACGCGCGGTGCTGAAGCTGCCACACGTGCTGGAGTGCCATTTGGTGTCAGGGGATTTCGACTATCTGGTGAAGGCACGGATCTCCGAAATGGCCTCGTACCGCAAGCTGCTGGGCGACATCCTGCTCAAGCTGCCCCATGTGCGCGAATCCAAGAGTTACATCGTGATGGAAGAGGTGAAAGAGAGCTTGAATTTGCCGATTGCGGATTGAAGCGCTGCGTTGTCAGGTCTGGCCCCATCGCTAGCAGGCGAGCTCCCACAATTGATCTTCAGCGGACACACATTCTGTGCATGACACAGATCCAGTGTGGGAGCTAGCCCGCTAGCGATTACAGGCGACTCGGTCTTCCCTCAGACGAGGACCTGCCGATTCGAAGCCATGTATTCGAACACCTGCTTCTCCACCCGCGGATGAATCAGCTCCACCGGTCCCCGGCCATTAGGGCACGGCAAGCGCTTGGTCGTGCCGAACAACCGGCAGATCAGCGGCCGCTCTTCATACACCGTGCAACCGTTCGGTCCGAGGTGCACACAGTTGAGTGCCTCCATCGCCGCGTCCTGCTCGGCCCGGGTCTTGCGCGGCAGGCGCGACATTTCTTCCGGCGAGGTCGTCACCGGACCACAGCAGTCATGGCAGCCGGGGACGCACTCGAACGAGGGAATCTGCTGGCGAAGCGTGCGGATTTTCTGACTGTTGCAGCTCATCGAAGCGGTGACCGATATCGGAATAGAGCGTGATTCTGACGCAAAAGCCCTTTTCCAGACAGCAGCAACCGACCAATGTTGCCCGTCTGCAAAGGTCCGGCTTATGCTCCGTCAAATTTTATAAACACAAAAATCAGGATCACGCAGATGACTGCTCGTGCTCGGCAACCTGTCTCGAACCACCAGCACACGGCCTCCTACTACGCCGCCAGCAGCTTGCCGCAGCCGCAGCTTCCGGTGCTCAAGGGCGAAGTGCTGGCCGACGTGTGCGTGATCGGCGGCGGGTTCTCGGGATTGAACACGGCACTTGAACTGGCCGAACGCGGCCTCGGCGTGGTGTTGCTCGAAGCGCACAAGATCGGTTGGGGCGCCAGCGGACGCAATGGTGGGCAGTTGATTCGCGGTGTCGGGCACGGCCTCGATCAGTTCGCCAACGTGATCGGTGCGGACGGTGTGCGTCAGATGAAACTCATGGGCCTGGAAGCGGTGGAAATCGTCCGACAGCGCGTCGAGCGATTTCAGATCCCCTGCGACTTGACCTGGGGCTACTGCGACCTGGCCAACAAACCCCGCGACCTCGAAGGCTTCGCCGAAGACGCCGAAGAACTGCGCAGCCTCGGGTATCGTTACGAAACCCGCCTGCTGCAACCCCATGAGATGCACACGGTGGTGGGCTCCGAGCGCTACGTCGGCGGTCTTGTCGACATGGGTTCCGGGCACCTGCACCCCCTGAACCTGGCACTGGGCGAAGCGGCTGCCGCACAACGATTGGGCGTCAAACTATTCGAACAGTCCGCCGTTACCCGAATCGATTACGGCCCCGAGATCAAGGTTCATACCGCCCAAGGCTCGGTCCGCGCCAAGACCCTGGTACTGGGCTGCAATGCTTACCTCAATCAACTCAACCCGCAGCTCAGCGGCAAGGTGTTGCCCGCCGGCAGCTACATCATCGCCACCGAACCATTGAGCGAGGAACAGGCACACGCTTTGCTGCCGCAAAACATGGCGGTCTGTGATCAGCGGGTGGCGCTGGATTACTACCGGCTCTCGGCGGATCGACGCTTGCTGTTCGGCGGCGCCTGCCATTACTCAGGTCGCGACCCGAAAGACATCGCCGCCTATATGCGGCCAAAAATGCTGGACGTGTTCCCGCAGTTGGCCGGCGTGAAGATCGATTATCAATGGGGAGGCATGATCGGCATCGGCGCCAATCGCTTGCCTCAGATCGGTCGACTCAACGACCAGCCGAACGTGTATTACGCTCAGGCCTATTCCGGCCATGGTGTGAATGCCACGCACCTGGCGGGCAGGTTACTGGCCGAGGCCATCAGCGGTCAGCACAGCGGTGGGTTCGATCTGTTCGCCAAGGTGCCACACATCACCTTCCCCGGCGGCAAGCATCTGCGCTCGCCATTGTTGGCGCTGGGGATGTTGTGGCATCGGCTGAAAGAGTGGGTTTGAAGGATTGATTTCGCTCTTACCTGCTACATCGCGAGCAAGCTTGCCCCCACGGGTCCATCTCATCCCTGTGGGAGCGAGCTTGCTCGCGATTGGTTCGCCACTCAGATCCGCCAGAAAGGCTTGAGCCCCTCCTCCCGTGCCTGTTCACGGGTCAGCCCGACATCCTTGAGCTGCTCGGGCGTCAGCCTCAGCAACGCCTTGCGCGTGTGCAGACGATGCCAGAACAGATCCCAGCGACTCAGGCCGGACGGTGCGTTGCGCATGACGGACCTCTGCGCACCGTTGCCCTGCCCTGCCACCAGTTCCTGACTGTGTAACGTCAGCCGCACATCGCTCAAGCCGTTCATTTTCATCGCTCCTGTTTACTTGGGTAGCCAGAGATTCCATGATGCGCGGGCGAGCAAAACCATTACAGATTCAACAGCCATGTATTATCCCCATACAGATTTGCTGTTCGAAGCACTGAATTGTCGATTTTTGCCACATCTGTACTGGTTGACCGAATCCCCCGCACCGAGGCAGTGCCATGACCCTTTATGTGAACCTCGCCGAATTACTCGGCACGCGTATCGAACAGGGCTTCTATCGCCCGGGTGACCGCCTGCCGTCGGTACGGGCGCTGAGCGTTGAACATGGGGTCAGCCTGAGCACGGTGCAGCAGGCCTATCGCATGCTGGAAGACAGCGGGCTGGCCACGCCAAAACCCAAATCCGGGTACTTCGTGCCGGTCGGTCGCGAGCTGCCGGAACTGCCGGCGATCGGTCGCCCGGCCCAACGCCCTGTGGACATTTCGCAATGGGATCAGGTGCTGGAGCTGATCCGCGCGGTACCGCGCAAGGATGTGGTGCAACTGGGTCGCGGCATGCCGGACATCACCACGCCCACCCTCAAACCGCTATTGCGCGGTCTGGCACAGTTGAGCCGCCGGCAGGACATGCCCGGTCTGTATTACGACAACATCCACGGCAATCTCGGCCTGCGCGAACAGATTGCACGCCTGATGCTCGATTCCGGCTGCCAACTGAGCCCCGGCGACCTGGTGGTGACCACCGGATGCCATGAAGCGCTGTCCACCAGCATTCGGGCGATCTGCGGGCCGGGCGACATCGTGGCAGTCGACTCACCGAGCTTTCACGGCGCCATGCAAACCCTCAAGGGCCTGGGCATGAAAGCCCTGGAAATCCCTACCGACCCGCTCACCGGCATCAGCCTGGAAGCGCTGGAGCTGGCATTGGAACAATGGCCGATCAAGGCCATACAGTTGACCCCCAACTGCAACAACCCGCTGGGCTACATCATGCCGGAGTCGCGCAAACGCTCGCTTTTGACGCTCGCACAGCGTTTCGACGTGGCGATCATCGAGGACGATGTGTATGGCGAACTTTCCTACACATACCCGCGCCCTCGCACGATCAAATCCTTCGACGAGGACGGCCGCGTCTTACTGTGCAGTTCATTTTCCAAGACGCTGGCCCCCGGCCTGCGCATCGGCTGGGTGGCGCCCGGTCGTTATCTGGAGCGGGTGCTGCACATGAAATACATCAGCACCGGCTCCACGGCGCCACAGCCACAGATTGCCATCGCCGAATTCCTCAAGGGCGGCCATTTCGAACCGCATTTGCGGCGGATGCGTACGCAATACCAGCGCAATCGCGACGCCATGATCGACTGGGTCACCCGCTACTTCCCGGCGGGCACGCGCGCCAGTCGCCCACAAGGCAGCTTCATGCTGTGGGTTGAATTGCCGGAAGGATTCGACACCCTGAAACTGAATCGGGCCTTGCACGACCAGGGCGTACAGATTGCCGTCGGCAGCATCTTTTCCGCCTCGGGCAAGTACCGCAATTGCCTGCGGATGAACTACGCTGCCAAACCGACAGCACAGATCGAAGACGCGGTGCGCAAGGTCGGCGCTGCGGCCATTCAATTGCTGGCCGAAACCAGCGAGCTCAACGACTGACCTTTCTGCGGATACCAACGTCCATATGCCAATACCTGCCGCCAACCGGAACGATCCCACGTGAGAGTCACAAAGCCTCTGCTTGCTCTTGTGTTACTGGCCTCGTTCCTCGGCGGCTGCGCCAGTCTCGACGTGCAGCGCGAACCGAGCCAGGCGCTGCCAGCCAATGATTCGGCATTCGGTCGCTCGGTCCAGGCCCAGGCAGCGCCCCATCAAGGGCAGTCCGGTTTTCGCCTGCTATCGGACAGTACCGAGGCCTTCACTGCGCGCGCCGAGCTGATCCGCAATGCGCAACGCAGCCTCGATTTGCAGTACTACATCATTCACGACGGCATCAGTACACGAATGCTGGCGAATGAACTGCTCAAGGCCGCTGACCGTGGCGTGCGCGTGCGCATCCTGATCGACGACACCACCAGCGACGGCCTGGACTTCACCATCGCCACGATGGCGGCGCATCCGCAGATCCAGATTCGCGTGTTCAACCCGCTGAATCTGGGCCGCAGCACCGGCGTGACGCGGGCCATGGGCCGCTTGTTCAACCTGTCGCGGCAACACCGGCGCATGCACAACAAACTGTGGCTGGCCGACAACAGCATGGCCATCGTCGGGGGACGCAATTTGGGGGACGAGTATTTCGATGCCGAACCCAACCTGAACTTCACCGACATCGACATGCTTGGCGCAGGCCCGGTTGCCGAGCAGCTGGGACACAGTTTCGACCAGTACTGGAACAGCGCCCTGAGCAAACCGATCGATGGGTTTCTATACAGCAAACCGACCGCCAAGGACCTGGAAAATACCCGGACCCGGCTCGAAGAATCCCTGGAGGAAACACGCAAAGAGAACCACGCACTCTACAAACACCTGATGACTTACGCGACCAAACCGCGCCTGGATATTTGGCGAAAAGAGCTGATCTGGGCCTGGAACCAGGCGCTGTGGGATGCACCAAGCAAGGTGCTGGCCGATGGCGAACCAGACCCTCAGTTGCTGTTGACCACGCAATTGGCGCCCGAACTCAATGGCGTCAGCAAAGAATTGATCATGGTCTCGGCCTATTTCGTGCCGGGCCAGCCGGGGCTGGTATACCTGACCGGGCGCGCCGACGCCGGGGTCTCAGTGCGGCTGCTGACCAACTCGCTGGAGGCCACGGACGTACCGGCGGTGCATGGCGGTTATGCACCGTATCGCAAGGCGCTGCTGGAACACGGCGTGCAACTGTTCGAGTTACGCCGCCAGCCTGGCGAAGGCGGCAGCGGCCCTAACCTGTTCTACAGCCGATCCTATCGCGGCTCCGATTCCAGCCTGCACAGCAAGGCGATCATCTTCGACCAGCAGAAAGCCTTCATCGGCTCGTTCAATTTCGATCCGCGCTCGGTGCTGTGGAACACCGAAGTCGGAGTACTGGTGGACAGCCCGGAGCTTGCGGCACACGCGCGTGAACTGGCGCTGCAAGGCATGGCACCGCCCCTGAGCTACAAAGTGGAACTGGAAAAAAGCCAGATCGTCTGGGTCACCGAAGACAACGGCAAACTGCACACCCTGACCAGCGAGCCAGGCAGTTGGTGGCGGCACTTCAATGCCTGGTTCAGTAATACGGTTGGCCTGGAACGGATGTTATGACCCTGCGGGAGCACGTTCCCACAGGTGTCAGGCCGGTTCGGCAACCGAGCCAAATGCCCCTTGCCGCGACACCACGATCAGCACGCCCAACGCCCCCGCCGCCATCAGCAACGGCAAAGCGTGCCCGCTGATCCACTGGCTACCGGCACCGGCCAGCAAAGGTCCGATCAGGCAACCGATGCCCCATAATTGCGCGATGTGCGCATTGGCCCTGACCAGCGCATCGTCGCGATAACGTTCACCGATCAGAATCAGCGACAAGGTGAACAACCCACCCGCGCTGGCACCGAACAATACCCACAGCGGCCAGATCAGCAGCGTATCGATCAGCAACGGAATGCCCAGACTCGACCCCAGCAGCACCACCGCGCACCCGGTAAACAAGGTGCGCCGCGACAAGCGATCGGCCAACGCGCCAATCGGTAACTGCAACACGGCATCACCCACCACCACCGTACTGACCATCGCCAGAGCGATTTCCGTGGTGAACCCCTGGCGCAAGCAGTAGACCGGCAGCAGCGTCAGGATCATCGCTTCGAACGCAGCGAACAGCGACACCGCCCAGGCAATCGCCGGCAGCCCCCTGCAGAACTCAAGCAAATCCCTCAAGGTCACGCTACCGGCCTCACTGCTCGGCGCACCGCTGCGACCGAGCAATAGAAACGGTGCCGCCATCAGCAAGCTGACACCCACCCAAAAACCATAATCGTGCTCGGTGCCAAGAAAGCCCAGCAACACCGGTCCGGCCAACTGACTCAGCGCATAACTGCTGCCATACAGCGCGACCAAGCGCCCACGCCATTGCTCGACCACCAGTTGGTTGATCCAGCTTTCACCGATGATGAATACAAGCGTCAGGATCACCCCGATCATCAGCCGCAGCACCAGCCAGATCGGGTAGCTCGGCAACAGCGCCAGCAAGCCGATGGAAACCGCTCCGGCCCACAGGCATAGACGCATCAAATTGGCCGTACCAAGGCGCGCCGCCAGACGACTGGAAATTTTCGCCCCGACCAATATGCCAATGGCCGGCATCGCCGCCATCACACCGATAGCAAATGAGCCGTAACCCCAGCTTTCCAGGCGAAACGACACCAGCGGCATGCTGACACCCAGGGCCAGGCCGACACTCAAGACAGACGCCAACACGGCGAAATACGTCGCCCAACGCATGTTCCACGCTCCTGTGGATAATTTTTCTGTACGGCACAAAACACTGTGGGAGATCTATGGTTGAGGGGAAGCCCTCAGTCATAGATCTCCCACAAGGGATCTGTGTCGTTTGGGAAGCCTGACCTGGATCAGGCTTCCCTACTGACTTACAACTTGATCCAGGTCGCCTTCAGCTCGGTGTACTTGTCGAACGCGTGCAGCGACTTGTCGCGACCGTTGCCGGACTGCTTGAAGCCACCAAACGGTGCAGTCATGTCGCCGCCATCGTACTGGTTGACCCACACGCTACCGGCACGCAGTGCACGGGCGGTCAGGTGCGCCTTGGAGATATCGGAAGTCCACACTGCTGCGGCCAGACCGTACGGCGTGTCGTTGGCGATCGCGACGGCTTCTTCGGCGCTGTCGAAGGTGATGACCGACAACACTGGCCCGAAGATTTCTTCCTGGGCAATTTTCATCGCGTTGCTCACGCCGTCGAAAATCGTCGGTTCAACGTAGGTGCCACCGGTTTCCTGGAGGATGCGTTTACCACCGGCTACCAGTTTGGCGCCGTCGGTGTGACCGGACTCGATGTAGGACAGCACGGTGTTCATCTGCTGGGTATCCACCAGCGCGCCGACGTTGGTCGCCGGATCCAGCGGGTTGCCCGGCTTCCAGGTTTTCAGGGCTTCGATCACCAGTGGCAGGAATTTGTCCTTGATCGAACGCTCCACCAGCAGGCGCGAACCGGCGGTGCAGACTTCGCCCTGGTTGAAGGCGATAGCACCCGCAGCAGCTTCAGCGGCCTCCTGCAGGTTCGGCGCGTCGGCGAACACGATGTTCGGGCTCTTGCCGCCGGCTTCGAGCCAGACGCGCTTCATGTTCGACTCGCCGGAGTAAATCAGCAGTTGCTTGGCGATCTTGGTCGAACCGGTGAACACCAGGGTGTCGACGTCGTTATGCAGGGCCAGGGCCTTGCCGACGGTATGACCGTAACCCGGCAGGACGTTGAGCACGCCTTTCGGAATCCCGGCTTCGACTGCCAGAGCAGCGATGCGGATGGCGGTCAGCGGCGATTTTTCCGATGGCTTGAGGATCACCGAGTTACCGGTGGACAGCGCTGGGCCGAGCTTCCAGCACGCCATCATCAATGGGAAGTTCCACGGCACGATGGCGCTGACAACGCCGACCGGCTCGCGTGTTACCAGGCCCAGTTGATCGTGCGGGGTAGCTGCGACTTCGTCGTAGATCTTGTCGATGGCTTCGCCGCTCCAGCTCAGGGCTTGCGCTGCGCCGGGAACGTCGATGTACAGGGAATCGCTGATCGGCTTGCCCATGTCCAGGGTTTCAAGCAGGGCCAGCTCTTCGGCGTGCTGTTTGAGCAGGCCGGCAAAACGGATCATGGTGGCTTTGCGTTTGGTCGGCGCCAGGCGCGACCAGGCACCGGAATTGAAGGTGGCACGGGCGTTTTCAACAGCGCGCTGGGCGTCGGCGGCATCGCAGCTGGCGATTTTGCCCAACAGACGGCCATCGACCGGGCTGATGCACTCGAAGGTCTCGCCGGAGACAGCATCGGTGTATTCGCCATTGATGTAGGCGCGGCCTTCGATCTTCAGATCGCGAGCCCGTTGCTCCCAGTCGGCACGAGTCAGGGTGGTCATACGAGTGTCCTCCTCTTATTGAATACGACACCCGCGTTCTTCGCGGGCGCTGTCAGGAATTCTGCCCGGTCAGCCTGCTTTCGGCCCAAGGCAACTGCCACCCTAAACCAGCGGCAGGGGAAGTTTCAATATATTTGACACAAGGCCGGTAAACGACCTTGCGATGTTCATTTTAATAAACATAGACTTTGGCGATACCAACAATAACGGAGGAATACAACAATGAGCATCCAGAACATCGTCGACTTCGGCCAGGCCACCACCGAGCCCGAGCGCTATCGACCAGACCCGGCAAAGGTGCTCAAGGGCGATCCTGAGCAAGTGGTCTACAACCACTACAACAGTCCTTGCGGCCAATTGAATGCCGGCGTGTGGGAAGGCGCAGTCGGCCAGTGGCTGGTGAACTTCACCGAGCATGAATATTGCGAAATCGTTCAGGGCGTTTCCGTCCTGCGCGATAACGATGGCAACAGCAAAACCGTGCGCGCAGGTGATCGCTTCGTCATCCCGGCCGGTTTCCGGGGCACCTGGGAAGTGCTGGAGCCTTGCCGCAAGATTTATGTGGCGTTTGAGCAGAAGGCCTGAAGACTTTCATTGCCTGGACCACCCTCATCGCGGGCAAGCCACGCCCCCATAGAGATCTGCGACGTTTGCGAAACCTCTGGAAGCGGGCTGGCTCCGGGCGAATCTACGCCGATGAGGCCCTGACAAACATCACAAAGCTCAAGCAACAAAAAAGGCCCGTATCTCGCGATACGGGCCTTTTTCGTAAGAGGGAAAAATCAATTACTTGATTTTGCCTTCTTTGTAGATCACGTGCTTGCGAACAACCGGATCAAATTTCTTGATCTCGATTTTGTCCGGAGTAGTACGCTTGTTCTTGTCGGTAGTGTAGAAGTGACCAGTACCGGCGCTCGAAATCAAACGAATCAATTCACGCATGATTAGCTCCCTTAGATCTTGCCGGCTTTGCGGATTTCGGCCAGCACGGCAGTGATGCCACGCTTGTCGATGATACGCATGCCTTTGGCAGATACGCGCAGACGCACGAAACGTTTCTCTTCTTCAACCCAGAAGCGGTGATGCTGCAGGTTCGGCAGGAAACGACGACGGGTTTTGTTGTTTGCGTGGGAAATGTTATTCCCAGTCACCGGACCCTTACCGGTAACTTGACAGACTCTAGACATGCCTCAGCCCTCTAAAACCACATGCCCAACCCGGCATGGGTTGGCCGCTTAATCTCTCAGTCATTTGGCGCCAGGCGCCGCGTTTCTTTAAGGGTCTTACCGGCTACACCTACAAACGAAGGAACCGGGCCCCTAGAAAAGAGCGCTGCTTTATACCAGAAAGACTAGAGAGCAACAACATTCGCTGTACATTGAGTTGATAAAAACCCTGTTTTTCGAGCGTCAGGCGCTTTGGATAAAGGCTATCGTCGACTTCTACCGCTCGTCGCAGAGAATCGCCCGACACGCCGTCCCAGCGTTTTTTCCAACCGGCACACAGCAAAATCAGTCGCCTATAGTCTCCTCAAAATCAAAAAGGGGATAGTCATTTGCAATCGAGCCCACTAGGGTAAGCCTTTTCCAGACTGCACTTGCAGATGGGCCTTCGATCTGTAAAGGAACCCGACCATGCGCCTCGCTGCCCTACCGTTGTTGCTCGCCCCGTTTTTGCTGAGCCCACAGGCCTTCGCCGCCGCCCTGAGCGTCTGCACCGAGGCCAGCCCGGAAGGCTTTGACGTGGTGCAGTACAACTCGCTGACCACCACCAACGCCTCGGCCGACGTACTGATGAATCGGCTGGTGGACTTCGACACCGCCAGCGGCAAAGTGATCGCCAGCCTGGCGGACAGCTGGGAAGTCAGCCCCGATGGCCTGATCTACGTCTTCAAACTGCGACCGCAGGTGAAATTCCATCGCACCGAGTATTTCAGCCCGACCCGCGAATTGACCGCCGAAGACGTCAAATTCAGCTTCGACCGCATGCTTGACCCCGCCAACCCGTGGCACCAGGTTGCCCAGAGCGGTTTCCCCCATGCGCAATCGATGCAATTGCCAGCGCTGATCAAGAAAATCGACGCCCTTGACCCACTGACCGTGCGCTTCACCCTCGACCACCCGGACTCGACCTTCCTCGCGACCCTGAGCATGGGTTTCGCCTCGATCTACTCGGCTGAATACGCGGACAAATTGTTGAAGGCCGGCACCACAGACAAGCTCAACAGCCAGCCAATCGGCACCGGCCCGTTTGTTTTCACCCGCTTCCAGAAGGATGCCTCGGTTCGCTACAAAGCCAACCCGGACTACTTTGGCGGCAAACCGTCCGTGGACCCGCTGATCTTCGCCATCACCCCGGACGCGAACGTGCGCTTGCAGAAGTTGCGCCGCAACGAGTGCCAGATCGCCCTGTCGCCCAAACCCCTGGACGTACAGGCCGCGCTGAAAGAGCCGACCCTGAAAGTGGAAAAGACTGACGCCTTCATGACCGCATTCGTCGGCATCAACAGCCAACATCCACCGCTGGACAAGCCCGAAGTGCGACAGGCAATCAACCTCGCCTTCGATAAGGCCAACTACGTCAAAGCCGTGTTCGAGGACACCGCCGAAGCGGCGAACGGCCCGTACCCACCCAACACCTGGAGCTACGCGAAAAACCTGCCGGGCTACCCCCATGACATCGAGAAAGCCAAGGCCTTGATGGTCAAGGCCGGGCTCAAGGACGGCTTCCAGACCACCATCTGGACCCGCCCTTCCGGCAGTCTGCTGAACCCCAACCCGAGCCTCGGCGCGCAGCTGCTGCAATCTGACCTCGCGGAAATCGGCATTCAGGCCGAGATCCGCGTGATCGAATGGGGCGAACTGATCCGCCGCGCCAAGGCCGGTGAGCATGACCTGCTGTTCATGGGATGGGCTGGCGACAATGGTGACCCGGACAACTTCCTCACGCCGCAGTTTTCCTGCGCGGCAGTCAAATCCGGCACCAACTTCGCACGCTATTGCAATGCGGATCTGGACAAGTTGATCAGTGCCGGCAAAACCACAGGCGAGCAAGGCGTTCGCACCAAGCTTTATGAGCAAGCGCAAGCGCAGATCCAGCAACAGGCGCTGTGGCTACCGCTGGCTCATCCGACGGCTTTCGCCCTGACGCGCAAAAATGTCGAGGGTTATTCAGTCAGCCCGTTTGGGCGTCAGGACTATTCGAAGGTCAAACTGTAGGAGCAAGCTTGCTCGCGATGATCGTCAACGTTAAAGCGGGAAACCTGACATCCCCTGGCGTTCACGGGCTCATCGCGAGCAAGTTCGTTCCTGCCGTGATGCACTACTCACATCCACCCATACTCGGCCATGGACAGCGGATCGCCGTCGCCGATGATGAAATGATCCAGCACCCGCACATCGATCAACTCCAGCGCCTTTTGCAAACGCTTGGTCAACACCCGATCAGCCTGACTGGGGTCGGAGTTCCCTGACGGGTGGTTGTGGCAGAGGATCAAGGCTGCTGCATTGTTAGCCAGCGCACGCTTGACCACCTCCCGCGGATGCACACTCGTATTGTCGATGGACCCGCGAAACAGCGTTTCGAAGCTCAGTACCTGATGTTTGGAGTCCAGAAACAGGCAACCGAACACTTCATGCGGTTCGTGACGCAGCATCGATTTCAGGTATTCACGGACCACGTGAGGGTTTTCCAGTGCCGGTTTCTGGCGCGCCCGTTCGGCCAAATGCCGCCGGCTCATTTCCTGGGCTGCCTGCAATTGAGCGAATTTTGCCGGGCCCAGTCCCAAATGCATGCTGAACATGACCTGATCGGCCTCGAGCAGTGCGCGCAGACTGCCAAACTGGCCCAGCAGATGCCGCGCCAGATCCACCGCGCTTTTGCCGGATACGCCGGTTCGTAAAAATATCGCCAGTAGCTCGGCGTCTGAAAGACTCGCGGCTCCCAGTGTCAGTAATCTCTCCCGCGGCCGCTCCGCCGCCGGCCAATTGCGAATACTCATAGCACCTCCCTGTCTGTGGGCGCCGCTGTTCCGTAGCGGACGCTGTGATATCGTAGCCCATCTTTTTTGCTGGCGAATTCATCCCTGGGGAGGGGGTATCGCCAAGCAGCCACCAACGAATTGAAAGGCAGACCTATGCAGCGGCTGTATCGGAAACGCATCGTTCTGGGCGTCGGCGGCGGTATCGCTGCCTATAAAAGCGCCGATCTGGTTCGCCGCCTGATGGACCAGGGCGCCGAAGTGCGCGTAGTCATGACCCGTGGCGGCGCCGAGTTCATCACCCCGTTGACCATGCAGGCCCTGTCCGGACACCCGGTTCATCTGGATCTGCTGGATCCGGCAGCCGAAGCCGCCATGGGTCACATCGAACTGGCGAAATGGGCCGATCTGGTATTGATCGCGCCGGCCACCGCCGACCTGATCGCTCGTCTTGCCCAAGGCATTGCCGATGATTTGCTGACCACACTGGTGCTGGCCACCGACGCGGTCGTCGCCGTCGCCCCGGCGATGAACCAGGCCATGTGGCGCGATCCGGCGACCCAGGCCAACCTGCAAACCCTCGAAAGTCGCGACCTGAAAGTCTTTGGCCCAGCCTCTGGCAGCCAGGCCTGCGGCGACGTCGGCCTGGGGCGCATGCTCGAAGCCACCGATCTGGCCCAGTGCGCCGCCGACTGCTTCCAGCGCCAGGCGCTGACCGGCAAGCACGTGCTGATCACCGCTGGCCCGACCCAGGAAAACATCGACCCGGTGCGCTACATCACCAACCACAGCTCCGGGAAAATGGGTTTCGCCCTCGCTGAAGCAGCTGTTGAAGCCGGCGCTCGAGTGACGCTGATCACCGGCCCCGTGCATTTGCCGACCCCGGACCGTGTCACACGCATCGACGTGGTCAGTGCCCGCGACATGCTTGCCGCCTGCGAAGCTGCGATCCCCTGCGACCTGTTCATCGCCTCTGCCGCAGTTGCGGACTACCGCCCGGAAGTAGTCGCACCACAAAAACTTAAGAAAGATCCTACGAACGGCGACGGCTTGTTGCTGCAAATGGTGCGCAACCCGGACATCCTGGCCAGCATCGCGACACGCCCCGACCGTCCGTTCAGTGTCGGTTTCGCCGCTGAAACCGAACACCTGCTCGATTACGCTGCCCGCAAGTTGAAAGACAAGAACCTCGATTTGATCGTCGCCAATGACGTCGCCAACCCGAGCATTGGCTTCAACAGCGAAGAAAACGCCTGCAGCGTGATCGACCGCGAGCTTCACGCCACACTTTTCGCCCAGACCAGCAAGGGCAAGATTGCTCGTCAGCTGATCACTTTTATCGCCGAACGTCTGAACCAGGTTTAATTTACATGCACGCTTTGCAAGCCAAGATCCTCGACCCCCGCATCGGTACCGAATTTCCGTTGCCGCAATACGCCACACCGGGCTCCGCCGGCCTCGACCTGCGCGCCATGCTGGAGCAGGACATCGTGATCAAACCGGGTGAAACCGTGCTGATCCCTACCGGCCTGTCGGTGTACATCGGCGATCCGAACCTCGCCGCGCTGATCCTGCCGCGCTCCGGCCTGGGCCATAAGCACGGTATCGTGCTGGGCAACCTGGTGGGTCTGATCGACTCTGATTACCAGGGCCCGCTGATGGTTTCTTGCTGGAACCGTGGCCAGACCGACTTCACCATGGCGGTGGGCGAGCGGCTGGCGCAACTGGTGCTGGTACCGGTGGTGCAGGCACATTTCGAGATGGTCGAAGAGTTCGTCGAGACCCAGCGCGGTACCGGCGGTTTCGGTCATTCCGGTAGCCATTGATCCGATAGAGGATTTCTGTGGCGAGAAAGCGCTCTCGCCACGGATTTCAAACGGCCCCAACAGTAAGGTTGCCCGCCCAAAATCAAGGCATGGGCCAACCCGTTAGCCGCTGACTTCGGCAAGATGGCCTTTTCGCACCACGAACTCTCTGTGGAAAACGCCGTCATACCCTTCAGTTTGAGTCTGCCGAGTCACTCGCAGGCAGGTCCAACCACATTCGAGATGGAGTTTCCCCAGATGAGCACCCCGGCCCAAATTGCCCCCAAGTTCCCAGACAGCATCTTCCGCGCCTATGACATTCGCGGCACCGTCCCGGAATTTCTGAACGCAGAAACGGCCTACTGGCTCGGTCGCGCCATCGGTGCACAGAGCCTCGCGCAGGGCGAACCCAACGTATCCGTTGGCCGTGACGGTCGCCTGTCCGGCCCGGAGCTGGTGGAAAAATTGATTCAAGGCCTGGCCGAAAGCGGTTGCCACGTCAGCGATGTCGGCCTGGTGCCAACGCCAGCGCTGTACTACGCCGCCAATATCCTGGCCGGCAAATCCGGCGTGATGCTGACCGGAAGCCACAACCCGTCGAACTACAACGGTTTCAAGATCGTCATCGCCGGCGATACCTTGGCCAACGAACAGATCCAGGCGCTGCACGACCGCCTCAAAAACAACGACCTGAGCAGCGGCAAGGGCAGCATCACCAAAGTCGAGATCCTCGACCGTTACACCACCGAAATCGTCCAGGACGTCAAACTGGCCCGTCGCCTGAAAGTGGTCGTGGACTGTGGCAATGGCGCGGCCGGTGTGATCGCTCCGCAATTGATCGAAGCGTTGAACTGCGAAGTCATTCCGTTGTTCTGCGAAGTCGACGGCAACTTCCCGAACCACCATCCGGATCCGGGCAAGCCTGAAAACCTCGTTGACCTGATCGCCAAGGTCAAGGAAACCAACGCTGATATCGGCCTGGCCTTCGACGGCGATGGCGATCGCGTGGGCGTCGTGACCAACACGGGCAGCATCGTCTATCCGGACCGCCTGCTGATGCTGTTCGCCCGCGACGTGGTGGCGCGCAACCCGGACGCGGAAATCATCTTCGACGTCAAATGCACCCGTCGCCTGATCCCGCTGATCAAGGAGTACGGCGGCCGTCCGCTGATGTGGAAGACTGGTCACTCGCTGATCAAAAAGAAAATGAAACAATCCGGCGCCCTGCTGGCCGGCGAAATGAGCGGGCATATCTTCTTCAAGGAGCGCTGGTTCGGTTTCGACGACGGCATTTACAGCGCCGCGCGGCTACTGGAGATCCTCAGCAAGGAAAAATCATCGGCCGAAGAGCTGTTCGCGACCTTCCCGAATGATATTTCTACGCCGGAAATCAATATCCATGTGACCGAAGAGAGCAAATTCAGCATCATTGATGCACTGCACGACGCGCAGTGGGGCGCAGGCGCCGACCTGACCACCATTGACGGCGTGCGAGTCGACTATGCCAAAGGCTGGGGCCTGGTTCGCGCATCCAACACCACACCGGTGCTGGTGCTGCGTTTCGAGGCCGATGACGAGGCTGAATTGCAGCGCATCAAGGACGTCTTCAAAGTCCAACTGAAGCGTGTTGCACCTGATCTCCAACTACCGTTTTGATTTATTGAAGCACCGGAGCCCTGAATGACCCTCGAACGCGAAGCCGCCGCCAACACCGCCAAGGTCCTGTCCGAAGCGCTGCCTTACATTCGCCGCTACGTCGGCAAGACACTGGTGATCAAATACGGCGGCAACGCGATGGAAAGCGAGGAGCTGAAAACCGGCTTCGCCCGCGACATCGTGCTGATGAAAGCCGTGGGTATCAACCCGGTGGTCGTTCACGGTGGCGGCCCGCAAATCGGTGATTTGCTCAAGCGCCTGTCGATCGAAAGCCATTTCGTCGATGGCATGCGCGTCACCGACGCCGCGACCATGGACGTTGTGGAAATGGTTCTCGGTGGCCAGGTCAACAAGGACATCGTCAACCTGATCAACCGCCATGGCGGCAGCGCCATCGGCCTGACCGGTAAAGACGCCGGGCTGATCCGCGCGAAGAAGCTCACCGTCACTCGCCAGACGCCGGAGATGACCCAACCGGAAATCATCGACATCGGTCAGGTGGGCGAAGTGGTCGGGATCAACACCGAACTGCTGAACCTGCTGGTCAAAGGCAACTTCATTCCGGTGATCGCGCCTATCGGCGTCGGTGAGAACGGCGAGTCTTACAACATCAATGCTGACCTGGTGGCCGGTAAAGTCGCCGAAGCGCTGAAAGCCGAGAAGCTGATGCTGCTGACCAACATTGCCGGCCTGATGGACAAGTCGGGCAAGGTCCTGACCGGCCTGAGCACTCAGCAAGTCGACGACCTGATCGCCGATGGCACTATCTACGGCGGCATGTTGCCGAAGATCCGTTGCGCACTGGAAGCGGTTCAGGGCGGCGTCGGCAGCTCGCTGATCATCGACGGTCGCGTGCCGAATGCGATCCTGCTGGAAATCTTCACCGATACCGGTGTGGGCACCTTGATCAGCAATCGCAAGCGTCACTAAGCGATCGCGCAAATAAAAAGACCCTGCTCAGCCTGGCTGAGCGGGGTCTTTTTTTGTTTGCGATCCTTGTAAGAGCGAGCCTGGGATTGCGCTTAGACGCCGAACTGGGCGCGGTAAGCCTCTACCGCCGGCAAGTGCTGCTTGAGCTGTGGATCGTCGGCCAGGAATTCCAATACCTGATTCAGCGAAACGATGCTGATCACCGGAATGCCGAAGTCGCGCTCCACTTCCTGAATCGCCGACAGCTCGCCGTTGCCACGCTCCTGACGGTTCAGGGCAATCAACACGCCAGCGGCCTTGGCGCCTTCCTGAGACGCGATGATCTGCATCACTTCACGGATGGCGGTGCCAGCGGTGATCACGTCGTCGATGATCAGTACGTTACCGGTCAATGGCGCGCCGACCAGGCTGCCGCCTTCGCCGTGGGCCTTGGCTTCCTTGCGGTTGAAGCACCAGGGCAGGTCACGGTTGTGGTGCTCTGCCAACGCCACGGCGGTAGTCGCCGCCAACGGGATGCCTTTGTAGGCCGGACCGAACAGCACATCGAAGGAAATACCGCTCTCGGCAATGGCCGCGGCGTAGAAACGCCCCAGCTGCGCCAGGGCAGCACCCGTATTGAACAGGCCCGCATTGAAGAAGTAAGGACTGGTACGCCCGGACTTCAGGGTGAACTCACCGAAGCGCAAAACGCCGCGATCGATGGCAAAACGAATGAAATCGCGTTGATACGCTTGCATGGAAAAACCCCAAATACCACGGATTTAGCTAATTAGCTTGACGCCGTGTATCATACACGCACGCGATTTTTGGGGCCATTTATGCGGATCATCAGTGTGAACGTCAATGGTATTCAGGCAGCAGTCGAGCGTGGTTTGCTCAGTTGGCTGCAAGCACAGAATGCCGACGTCATCTGCCTGCAGGACACCCGCGCCTCCGCCTTTGAACTGGACGATCCAGCCTTCCAACTGGATGGATACTTCCTTTATGCCTGCGATGCCGAAGTCCCCGCCCAAGGTGGCGTGGCTTTGTATTCGCGGCTGCAACCGAAGGCTGTCATCAGCGGTCTTGGTTTCGAGACGGCCGACCGCTACGGGCGCTACCTGCAAGCCGATTTCGACAAGGTCAGCATCGCGACCTTGCTGCTCCCTTCAGGGCAGAACGGCGATGAAGACTTGAACCAGAAGTTCAAGCTAATGGACGACTTCGCCCGTTATCTCGATAAACAGCGACGCAAACGTCGCGAGTACATTTATTGTGGCTCGTTGTACGTAGCGCAACAGAAGCTGGATATCAAGAACTGGCGCGACAGCCAGCAATCCCCGGGCTTCCTGGCACCTGAACGTGCCTGGATGGACGAGATTGTCGGCAACATGGGCTATGTCGATGCCCTGCGCGAAGTCAGCCGTGAAGGCGATCAGTACAGCTGGTGGCCGGATAACGAACAAGCCGAAATGCTCAATCTCGGTTGGCGTTTCGACTATCAGCTGCTGACCCCGGGCCTGCGTCGTTTCGTACGCAGCGCACGCTTGCCGCGCCAGCCGCGCTTCTCGCAACACGCGCCGCTGATCGTGGACTACGACTGGACGCTGACCATCTAAGCGTTGTGCCGAATGAAAAATGCCCGTATCGCAAGATACGGGCATTTTTTTGCATCATCGGCGGTGTTCGGCTCTTCAGGCAGCGGCGAAGATCGGCAACGCAAGGTACGACTTGATCACGATCACATTAATGATGTCGATGAAGAAAGCTCCCACCATCGGCACCACTAGAAACGCTATCTGTGAAGGTCCGTAACGCTGAGTCACCGCTTGCATGTTAGCGATCGCCGTTGGCGTGGCGCCCAGCCCGAACCCGCAGTGTCCTGCTGCCAGCACTGCGGCATCGTAGTTGCCGCCCATGACCCTGAAGGTCACGAACATCGCAAACAGCGCCATGACCAGCGTTTGCGCCGCCAGGATAATGAAAATGGGCAAAGCCAGTGCGGCCAGGTCCCAAAGTTTGAGTGACATCAGCGCAATCGCCAGAAACAGCGACAAGCTGACATTACCCAGCACGGAAACTTCACGCTCAAACACCTGATACAAGCCAAGCGCTGAAAGCCCGTTGCGTAAAACCACACCCACGAACAAGACACAAACGAACGTTGGCAGCTCGAAGGCCGTGTCTTTCAGCAGGCCGTTCAGGAGTGAACCCACCAGCAAGCTGACGGCGATCAGGGCGAGCGTCTCGATAAACGAAAATGGCGTGATCGAGCGCTCTTTGTTCGGCTGCTCGAAGCCCTTTGGCATCCCTGGCTTTGCTTGCTCGAGACCAGGTACCTGGACACGGTTGATGAGCAGGCGAGCGACCGGCCCCCCAATCAATCCGCCCAGCACCAGGCCAAACGTTGCAGAAGCCATCGCAAGCTCGGAAGCAGAAGCCAGACCATACTTCTCACTGAACGTCGCGCTCCACGCAGCGCCTGTACCGTGCCCACCCGCCAGCGTAACGGAGCCTGTCAACAGGCCCATCAACGGATCGAGCCCCAACGCCGTTGCGAGACCGATGCCCATGGCATTCTGAACCACCAGAAGCCCGATAACCGCCAGTAGAAAAACCCCCACTACGCGCCCGCCTTTCTTCAAGCTGGCGAAGTCTGCACTCAAGCCAATGGTCGCAAAAAACGCCAACATCAAGGGTGTTTGCAGCGAGGTATCAAATCGAACTTCAATGTCCAGGCTTCGCAAGGCCAGAAGAACCAGAGCAACCAGCAGACCGCCTGCTACAGGCTCAGGGATATTGTAGGTGCGTAAAAAACCAACGCGCGTGACAAGTCCGCGCCCCAGTAACAGCACCAGGGAGGCAGCCACAAGTGTTCCGTAAAAATCGAGCTGAAGCATTGTGATAATTCATTTACATATATTCAGGGGCGAACTTTTTACCTGGACTCGCCTCTTGAACAGGTTGATATATCAACGCTGATTAATTGAGATTCAAGTACCGTCAATGGTTTGAATATATCGAAATATTTCTTGATGAATATTACTTGGCGCAACCTTATCAACCACGCAGCCCCATTGCCAAGCAGACAGGCCGTGATGAAGCCTTGCAGTTGTGACTAAACGTGTAAGACGAATCCATACAAGTGTGTGAGAAAATTTCTGCAGCGCCTGAATTCCGTAATGGCAACTGTTACACACAACTTGAAACATTCAGCTGCACTTAGAATAGCCAACACCCCGAAATTGAAGCATTGACTTAAATCGGGAAAGACGACCGAGTAAAGTCGACTTCTCTGGACAACAACTTGCGCCTACAGGGGACGGGTTGCTTATTTGATCAGACGCCAGGTGAACGGATACCGATAAGGCACCCCTTCATTGGCCTTCACGCCAGCAATGATCGTCAGCACTAACGCACCGATCGCGATCAAACCAAACAGGAAGAACCCGATGATGACGACCATCAGCAGGAAGCAAATGGCAGATGCAATAGCAACGGTCAGCTGAAAGTTCAGCGCCTCCTTGCCTTGTGCATCGACAAACGGGTCCGTCTCGCGCTTCATCTGCCAGAGAATCAACGGCCCGATCAGCGTACCGAACGGAATCCAGATCCCCAGCAAGGCGGACAAGTGACAAAACATCGCCCACTGCCGAGCCTCTTTGCTCGGGGTGGGAAGCAGTTGCTGTTCATCACTCATGGCGTCCTCCTTGCCTTGGATTATTCCGGTTAGTCGGCCAGCGCAGCCTTTTGCAGGTCGAAGATTTCGTTCATGCCTTTCTTCGCCAGCTCGAGCATGGCGTTCAGCTCCTCAGGCTGGAACGGCGCGCCTTCGGCAGTGCCCTGGACTTCGATGAAGCCACCGGTACTGGTCATCACCACGTTCAGGTCGGTCTCGGCAGCCGAGTCTTCCAGGTAATCGAGGTCAAGCACTGGCTCGCCCTGATACATACCCACCGAAACGGCACCGATCATTTGTTTGAGCGGGTCGCCGCCTTTGAGGCCGCCGCGCTTCTTGATCACTTTCAAGGCATCGACCAAGGCAACCATGGCGCCGGTGATGGACGCGGTGCGGGTGCCGCCGTCGGCCTGGATCACGTCGCAGTCGACGTACAGGGTGACGTCGCCCAGCTTGGACATGTCCAGTGCTGCGCGCAGGGAACGGCCGATCAGGCGCTGGATTTCCAGGGTACGGCCGCCTTGCTTGCCGCGACTCGCTTCACGCTGGTTACGCTCGCCGGTGGCACGCGGCAGCATGCCGTATTCGGCGGTCAACCAGCCTTGGCCCTGACCTTTGAGAAAACGCGGCACGCCGTTTTCCACGCTGACGGTGCAGATGACTTTGGTATCACCGAACTCGACCAGTACAGATCCCTCGGCGTGTTTGGTGTAGTTGCGGGTAATGCGGATCGAGCGGAGCTGATCGGCAGCGCGACCACTTGGACGTTTCATAAGGGATACCTGTACGGGGACGGAAAACTGCGGAGCATTATAGAGCCGACGGCCACCGCTGGGCACTTCTAAAAAAATCCTCCGACGACCGAAGGCTCTGAACAGCCCATCGCCGGAGCGTTGCCGCCATTTGTGACAGCCTGTGTTTGGGCGCATCCGCGCCACTGCGCTACAATCCTGCGCCTTTGCTGCCAGTCGGCTTAAATTCATTGATATCGGATGACCGGAATCGCTGTTCCGGCCGATCTGCATTGCGAGGTACCTCCATGGTGCACAGCATGACCGCCTTCGCCCGCGTCGAAAAAGCCGGCGTTCAGGGCACCCTGAGCTGGGAACTGCGCTCGGTCAACAGCCGCTACCTGGAACCCCATTTGCGTCTGCCCGAGTCTTTTCGTGACCTCGAAGGCGCCGTTCGCGAAGCGCTGCGCCAGGGCGTGTCCCGAGGCAAGCTCGAATGCACCCTGCGCTTCACCGAAGAAAACACGGGCAAACCGCTGCAAGTCGATCAGGCGCGCGCCGCGCAATTGGTCGCCGCCGCCGAGACGATCGCCAGCCTGATCAAAAATCCGGCAGCGCTGAACCCCCTCGAAGTCCTGGCCTGGCCCGGCGTGCTGGTAGGCGATGCCACCGACCCGCAAGCGCTGAACGCCGAAGCACTGGCACTGTTCAACCAGGGCCTGAAAGAACTCAAGGCCGGTCGCGAGCGCGAAGGCGCAGAGCTGGCGCGGTTGATCAACGAGCGCCTGACCTCCATTGAAGAAGACGTGGTGACCTTGCGCGAACTGGTCCCGCAGATGCTCGCCACCCAGCGCCAGAAAGTCCTCGACCGCTTCGCCGACATGAAAGCCGAGATGGACCCGCAGCGCCTGGAGCAGGAAATGGTCATGCTCGCGCAAAAAAGCGACGTCGCCGAAGAACTGGATCGCCTGAGCACTCACATCATCGAAGTTCGCCGGGTACTCAAGTCCGGTGGCGCTGCCGGGCGGCGCCTGGATTTCCTGATGCAGGAACTCAACCGCGAAGCCAACACACTGGGCTCCAAAGCCTTCGACCCGCGCAGCACCCAGGCTGCGGTCAACCTCAAGGTGTTGATCGAGCAGATGCGCGAACAAGTGCAGAATATTGAGTAAGGCATTCCCGACATGACCCACAGCACCGGCACCCTGTACATCATTTCCGCCCCTTCGGGCGCGGGCAAAAGCAGCCTGGTCAAGGCCCTGACCGACGCCGATCCGGAGATCCGCGTCTCGATCTCCCACACCACCCGTGCCATGCGCCCCGGTGAAGTGAACGGCGTGAACTACCACTTCGTCGAACGCAGTGAGTTCGTGAAGATGATCGAACACGGGGATTTCCTCGAGCGCGCCGAAGTCTTCGGCAACCTCTATGGCACCTCGCAAAGCCACCTGCAGCAGACCCTCGACGAAGGCCACGACCTGATCCTGGAAATCGACTGGCAGGGTGCCGAGCAAGTGCGTCAACTGATGCCCAAGGCCCGCTCGATCTTCATTTTGCCGCCATCGCTTCAGGCCCTGCACCAGCGCCTGACCAACCGTGGCCAGGACAGCGACGAGATCATCGACGGCCGGATGCGCGAAGCTGTCAGCGAAATGAGCCACTACGTCGACTACGACTACCTGATCATCAACGACGATTTCGCCCACGCACTGAACGACCTGAAGGCGATTTTCCGCGCCAATCAGCTGCAGCAGAAACGCCAACAACAGCGTTTTGGCAAGTTGCTGGCTGAATTGCTCGACTAATCAGCTCTTCCCAAAACCGCTGCAAGGGCTTTACATTGGCACTTGCAGCGCGTTGAAGGGCTTGGTCAAAAATCAGCGCTTCCCTAATCGCTGGTGATTTTTTAAACTGTTGAGTCCGCTCGCCCATCCGGGCAGCGCGCATATTGCATTTGCTACGAGGAAGACCATGGCCCGCGTAACCGTTGAAGACTGCCTAGAACACGTGGATAACCGCTTTGAGCTGGTCATGCTCTCTACCAAGCGTGCCCGTCAACTGGCCACCGGCGGCAAAGAGCCGAAAGTAGCCTGGGAAAACGACAAGCCTACCGTCGTCGCCCTGCGTGAAATCGCTGAAGGCCTGATCGACTACGCAGCTATCGCCGAAGCCGAAATCGTTGAAGATGAACCGCTTTTTGCTGCATTCGAGGACGAGTCCAACGAGGCCGTCTAAGCCTATGCCTGGTCGACGTAGCACGGCGCGGGATCACAGCTTGCGGCAGGAGTCATCATGCCGAGCATAGACGCCCTCGCCGATCGCTTATCGACCTACCTCGGCAAGGACCAGGTCAACCTGGTCCGCCGGGCGTATTTCTACGCCGAACAAGCCCACGACGGCCAACGCCGCCGCAGTGGCGAGGCGTACGTGACGCACCCTCTCGCGGTGGCGAATATTCTTGCCGAAATGCATATGGACCATCAGAGCCTGATGGCAGCCATGCTGCATGACGTGATCGAAGACACCGGTATCGCCAAGGAAGCACTGCAAGCGCAGTTCGGTGAAACCGTGGCCGAATTGGTCGACGGGGTCAGCAAACTGACCCAGATGAACTTCGAGACCAAGGCCGAAGCCCAGGCTGAAAACTTCCAGAAAATGGCCATGGCCATGGCGCGCGACATTCGCGTGATCCTGGTCAAGCTGGCCGACCGCCTGCACAACATGCGCACGCTGGAAGTGCTGTCCGGCGAAAAACGCCGTCGCATCGCCAAGGAAACCCTGGAAATCTATGCGCCCATCGCCAATCGGCTGGGCATGCACGCCATCCGCATAGAGTTCGAAGACCTCGGCTTCAAGGCCATGCACCCGATGCGTTCCGCGCGAATCTACCAGGCGGTCAAGCGCGCCCGGGGCAACCGCAAGGAAATCGTCAACAAGATCGAGGAATCCCTCAGCCACTGCCTGGCCATCGATGGCATTCAGGGCGAGGTCAGCGGTCGGCAGAAACACCTCTACGGCATCTACAAGAAAATGCGTGGCAAGCGCCGGGCCTTCAACGAGATCATGGACGTCTACGCGTTCCGGATCATCGTCGACAAGGTCGACACCTGCTATCGCGTTCTGGGTGCTGTGCATAATTTGTACAAGCCGCTGCCGGGTCGCTTCAAGGATTACATCGCAATCCCCAAGGCCAACGGCTATCAGTCGCTGCACACGACGCTGTTCGGCATGCATGGCGTTCCGATCGAGATCCAGATCCGCACCCGCGAAATGGAGGAGATGGCCAACAACGGCATCGCCGCCCATTGGCTGTATAAATCCAGCGGCGACGAGCAGCCAAAAGGCACTCACGCCCGCGCGCGTCAATGGGTCAAAGGCGTACTGGAAATGCAGCAGCGCGCCGGCAACTCGCTGGAATTCATCGAAAGCGTGAAGATCGACCTGTTCCCGGACGAGGTCTATGTGTTCACGCCCAAAGGCCGGATCATGGAGTTGCCCAAGGGCTCCACGGCAGTCGACTTCGCCTATGCGGTGCACACCGACGTCGGCAACAGCTGCATTGCCTGCCGGATCAACCGTCGACTCGCACCGCTGTCCGAACCCCTGCAAAGTGGCTCCACGGTCGAAATCGTCAGTGCTCCGGGCGCGCGTCCGAACCCGGCGTGGCTCAACTTCGTGGTCACCGGCAAGGCGCGCACGCACATCCGCCATGCACTGAAACTGCAACGCCGCTCCGAGTCCATCAGCCTGGGCGAACGCCTGCTGAACAAAGTCCTCAACGGCTTCGACAGCACGCTGGAGAAAATCCCGGCCGAGCGCGTCAAGGCGATGCTCACCGAGTATCGCCTCGAGCTGATCGAAGACCTGCTGGAAGACATCGGCCTGGGCAATCGCATGGCCTACGTCGTCGCCCGTCGCCTGCTCGGCGAAGGCGAACAGCTACCGAGCCCGGAAGGCCCACTGGCGATTCGCGGCACAGAAGGCCTGGTGCTCAGCTACGCCAAGTGCTGCACGCCGATCCCGGGCGACCCGATTGTCGGCCACCTGTCCGCGGGCAAAGGCATGGTCGTGCACCTGGACAACTGCCGCAACATCAGCGAAATCCGCCACAATCCGGAAAAATGCATCCAGCTCTCGTGGGCCAAGGATGTCACCGGCGAATTCAATGTCGAACTGCGCGTCGAGCTGGAACACCAGCGTGGCCTGATCGCCCTGCTGG
The DNA here is from genome assembly GCF_058792515.1 of Pseudomonas sp. MT92. Lineage (NCBI taxonomy): Bacteria > Pseudomonadati > Pseudomonadota > Gammaproteobacteria > Pseudomonadales > Pseudomonadaceae > Pseudomonas > Pseudomonas sp. MT92. Next base: position 137,751 of record NZ_JBXAFA010000001.1, on the reverse strand, counting down.
CCAGCAGCGTCAACGCGGCCGACGGCAACATCGAAAAAATCAGCATGGACGAACGCGATGGTCGCATCAGCGTGGTCCAACTGGTGGTCAGCGTGCACGACCGCGTGCACCTAGCCCGCGTGATCAAGAAACTGCGCGCCCTGACCGGAGTGATCCGCATCACCCGGATGCGCGCCTAAGCCACCCATTACAAGGAGTCATCAATGACCAAGACCGTTATCACCAGCGACAAGGCCCCGGCCGCCATCGGTACTTACTCCCAGGCGATCAAGGCTGGCAACACCGTTTACATGTCGGGTCAGATTCCTCTGGACCCAAAAACCATGGAACTGGTTGAAGGCTTCGAAGCCCAGACCGTCCAGGTCTTCGAGAACCTCAAGGCCGTGGCTGAAGCCGCCGGTGGTTCATTCAAGGACATCGTCAAGCTGAACATCTTCCTCACCGACCTGAGCCACTTCGCCAAGGTCAACGAGATCATGGGCAAGTACTTCGACCAACCGTACCCAGCCCGCGCCGCCATTGGCGTAGCAGCCCTGCCAAAGGGTTCGCAGGTTGAAATGGATGCCATTCTGGTCATCGAGTAATGCGTCCGGCGCAGCCTCTGGCTGCGCCGACTGCTCTGCTGTAAGGAAAGCTTGATAGGATTCCACCATGCGCAAAGCGCTTGCTCTCTCGCTGCTCGCCCTGTTCTTGGGCGGTTGTGCCAGCAACCCTGCCGACCGTGATATCAGCGGCACCTGGATCAATCAGGCGGCGATCGATACTGCATCCAAAGGCGTCCCCCTGCGTGAGGCGCTCCAGACCTATGGCCCGAACCTGGAATGGAACGTCAACACCAAGGCCGGTCAGGCCCGCTACACCAATGGCTTTGAAAATGTCGAAGGCAAGATGCTGGGCGAAGAGTCCGGCGCCTGGAAAATCGACTTTTATGGCAGCTCGGCCAGCGAGTTGAAACGTGACGGCAAGCAACTTAGCCAGTCCGCCAGCGACAACGAGCCGGCGCAAGTCTTCGACCGCGCACTGATCCCGGTACCGGAGGGCGCACCGATTGGCGCCAGCTTCGAACGCGCGCTGTATTCGGCTTACATGGGCGGTAACTGGAAAATCGTCAGCGGTCCGGGTGAAGGCAATACCGTGCAGTTCCAGGCCGACGGCCAGGTGACCGGTTTGCCGAACACTGATCGCTACGCGCTGTGCCTGGCTGGCGATTGTGCGTCGATGAGCGGCGGCAATGACAACATGTGGCTGCAACTCAACGGGCAAGGAAATGCGTGGATCTTTACCCGTAAAGGCAAAGAACTGGAAATCTTCCAGACCGTGAACACCGCACAGGCAGACGAGATGCCTTCGTTCACGCCGGGTGATCGCAAGTGGCTGCTCGAGAAGCAGTAAACAATACACAAACACCTGAGGGAGCGAGCTTGCTTGCTCCCTCAGGTGTTTGTGAAGCCTGAACGTCAGCAGCGCCCTTCAAGAATCGCGGCATACCCTTCGCGAAAACTCGGATACTTCGGCACCCAGCCCAAGGCTTTTGCCCGCGCATTACTGCAGCGTTTGCTTCCGGTGCGGCGCACGCTGGCATCGTCGGCCCATTCGGTCACACCCAGATACTCGCGTAACCAACCCACCACATCCGCCAACGCTGCGGGCGCGTCATCGACGCCGATATAGACATCCTCCAACGCCACGCCACGTCGAGCGGCCTCAAGCAAAAACGCCATCAACCCTGCAGCGTCATCGGCATGGATCCGATTGGCATACAACGGCGGATCGACCGCCACGCGATAGCCTCGGCGCACCTGGGTCAGCAACCACTCGCGGCCCGGACCATAAATACCGGTCAACCGCACAATACTGGCCGGGATGCCGCTCTTAAGGGCAATCTGCTCGGCTTCGAGCATCACGCGACCGGAATAGCCCGCCGCCACCACTGGCGAAGTCTCGTCAACCCACTCGCCCTCCTGCTGCCCATAAACACTGCTGCTGGAAACGAACAACAAGCGTTCAGGAACCTGCCCATAGTCGTCCAACCAGCCCAGAACGTGTTGCAAGCCCTGGACATAAGCAGCCCGGTAGCCGGCTTCATCGTGATCGGTAGCGGCCGCGCAATACACCAGGTAGTCCACAGCACCGATTGGCCAGGTGGCCGGACAGTCCTCATTGAACAAGTCGCCCGCAACGCCGATGACACCCTCGGGCAAACGTGAAATGTCACGCCGCAGGCCATGAACCTCCCACCCCAAAGCCAACAATTGCGTGGCCAGACGACTGCCGACATCACCGCAACCGGCGATCAGAACAGAAGGTGCGGACATCAAAAAAACTCCTCTCGGAAACGGATAAGCTAGCGCCGACAGTGGACGAGCGGTTAGCAATTCAGGAAAAAAAAGACTCTATCGCTTTTGTTAACAAGAATTAATTGCAATAATGCACGCCACTTTGTTCTCGGCCTCACGAGGCCTGGAAGAACATTAATCGAATTTTCCTCTCAGGTCCGGCCCAGCATGACATGTAATCAACTCTCCGCTTTGCCAACCAAACGACCTCGTGCCTGGAGCGCGGTGGCCGCCCTGCTGTTCAGCCTGATGCTGGCGCCTGCCGCCGCGTTCGCTGATGCGCAAGCGCCGGCCACTTCGACCGCCGCCACCGCACCGGCTCCAGCCGATCACGCCGCCCCGGTTGTCACTCCGGTCGCCAACGACCCAGCGCAGACCCAAGCGATCGCCGGCGAAGACGCTCCCGAAGTACTCGAAGCCGACAACACCCTGGGCATGGCCCACGACCTGTCGCCGTGGGGCATGTACAAAAACGCCGACATCATCGTGAAAATCGTGATGATCGGCCTGGCCATCGCTTCGATCATCACCTGGACCATCTGGATCGCCAAAGGCCTGGAGCTGATGGGCGCCAAGCGCCGTCTGCGCAGTGAAATCGCCCAGCTGAAAAAATCTGCCTCGCTCAAGGAAGCCAGCGTCACGGCGGCGAAGGAAGGCACCCTCGCCAATCTGTTGGTGCACGACGCTCTCGAAGAGATGCGCCTGTCGGTAAACAGTCGCGAAAAAGAAGGCATCAAGGAACGCGTCAGCTTCCGCCTCGAACGCCTGGTGGCGGCTTGCGGTCGCAACATGAGCAGCGGCACCGGCGTGCTTGCCACCATTGGTTCAACCGCGCCATTCGTGGGCCTGTTCGGTACCGTATGGGGCATCATGAACAGCTTTATCGGCATCGCCAAAACCCAGACCACCAACCTCGCCGTCGTGGCTCCCGGCATTGCCGAGGCCTTGCTGGCCACCGCCCTGGGGCTGGTCGCAGCGATTCCAGCGGTCGTGATCTACAACGTGTTTGCCCGCTCCATCGCCGGCTACAAGGCTCAGGTGTCCGACGCGTCGGCACAGGTGCTGCTGCTGGTCAGCCGCGACCTCGACCACCAGCCCGAGCGCAGCTCGCAACCGCACATGGTGAAAGTGGGGTAATCGGCCATGGGCCTGCATTTGAAAGAAGGCGCAGACGACGATCTGGCCGAGAATCACGAAATCAACGTCACGCCGTTCATCGACGTGATGCTGGTGCTGTTGATCATCTTCATGGTGGCGGCGCCGCTGGCCACTGTGGACATCAAAGTCGACCTGCCCGCGTCCACCGCCAAACCGGCGCCGCGGCCGGAAAAACCGGTGTTCCTCAGCGTCAAGGCTGACCAACGCCTGTTCCTCGGCGAAGATGAAGTGAAGGCCGAAGCACTCGGCGCTACGCTCGACGCCAAGACCCAGGGCAAGAAAGACACGACTATCTTCTTCCAGGCCGATAAAGGCGTGGATTACGGCGACCTCATGAGCGTGATGGACACCCTGCGCTCCGCCGGTTACCTGAAGGTGGGTCTGGTCGGTCTCGAGTCGGCAGTCAAGAAATGATCACGACGCGCCAAAAGCTGACGCGATATGGCGGAAGCCTGGCCGTGGTGCTGGGCGTTCATGCGCTGGCCATCGCGCTGGCCGTGAACTGGACCGCCCGCCCGCCCATCGAATTGCCGCCCCAGGCAATGATGGTCGAGCTGGCGCCGCTTCCCGCCCCGCCACCGCCTGCACCGCCAAAGGTCATCACACCGCCACAGCCACCGGCCCCGGTAGAGGAACTGCCGATACCGAAACTCGCCGAGGCGCCGAAGGCGGAAATCGCGGTGCCCAAACCGGTCAAACCCAAGCCGAAGCCTCAACCGCCCAAGCCTGTGGAGAAAAAACCGGAACCGCCGAAGGAAAAGCCGTCCGAAGCAAAACCGAGCGAAGAACCACCAACGCCGGCACCAACGGAGAAATCCGCTCAGCCCGCTCCTGGGCCATCGGCAGCTCAACTAGCGGCCAAGGCCAGTTGGGAAGGCACCTTGCTGGCGCACCTGCAAAAGTACAAAAAGTACCCGCCCAGCGCACAGGCTCGGGGAAAGGAAGGCATTAACCGCCTGCGTTTCGTGGTGGATGCCGAAGGCAACGTCCTGTCATTCGAGCTGGTGGGCGCCTCAGGCACTGCCGATCTGGACAGGGCGACCCTGGACATGATCCGCCGCGCTCAGCCGCTGCCAAAACCTCCGGCCGAGATGCTCAAAAATGGCTCCATCGAAATTGTTGCACCCTTTGTTTACTCGATAGACAAACGCCGACGCTGACTAATGTGGGAGCGGGCTTGCTCGCGATTGCTGCCTGACATCCAACATCATCGTTGACTGTTACACCGCTATCGCGAGCAAGCTCGCTCCACCATGCGAAAGGCACCGAAAAGGTGCCTTTCGCCTATCTGGAAACGGCAAACGTGCATTACCCGGTGTCACTCAGCACATACTGTCTGATAACGTGCGTCTATCGATTGCAAGCGTTATGCTTGGCCCGCAACTTCATGGACGCTTGCTATGACTCTTACAGAATTACGCTACATCGTTACCCTCGCCCAAGAGCAGCACTTTGGCCACGCGGCCGAGCGTTGCCACGTCAGCCAGCCGACCCTTTCGGTAGGCGTGAAAAAGCTCGAAGACGAACTCGGTGTGCTGATTTTCGAGCGCAGCAAAAGCGCCGTGCGCCTGACCCCGGTTGGTGAAGGCATCGTGGCCCAGGCACAGAAAGTCCTGGAACAGGCCCAAGGCATTCGCGAGCTGGCACAAGCCGGCAAGAACCAGCTGACCGCCCCGCTGAAAGTCGGCGCGATCTACACCGTCGGCCCGTATCTGTTCCCGCACCTGATCCCGCAACTGCACCGGGTTGCCCCGCAGATGCCGTTGTACATCGAAGAAAACTTCACCCACATCCTGCGTGACAAGCTGCGCAACGGCGAGCTCGACGCGATCATCATCGCCCTGCCGTTCAATGAAGCCGACGTCCTGACCCTGCAACTCTACGACGAGCCGTTCTACGTCCTGATGCCGGCGCAGCACCCATGGACGCAAAAAGAATCCATCGACGCCAGCCTGCTCAATGACAAGAGCCTGCTGTTGCTCGGCGAAGGCCACTGCTTCCGCGATCAAGTGCTGGAAGCCTGCCCGACCCTGACCAAGGGCAACGACGGCGCCAAACACACCACGGTGGAATCCAGTTCGCTGGAAACCATCCGCCACATGGTTGCCTCCGGCCTCGGGATTTCGATCCTGCCGCTGTCGGCCGTCGACAGCCATCACTACGCCCCTGGCGTGATCGAAGTTCGGCCGTTGTCGGCGCCGGTACCGTTTCGCACCGTGGCCATCGCCTGGCGTGCGAGCTTCCCGCGTCCGAAAGCCATTGAAATCCTCGCTGACTCCATTCGCCTGTGCTCGGTGGCCAAGCCATCCGCACCGGTGGTGGCCGGCTAAGCACGCGTCATGACTGAGTTGTCGCAAGTGTCGGTGACGGCACTCAAGGGTGTCGGCGAAGCCATGGCCGAGAAACTGGCCAAGGTCGGCCTGGAAAATCTCCAGGACGTCCTGTTTCACCTGCCATTGCGGTACCAGGATCGCACGCGTGTAGTCCCGATTGGTGCGTTGCGCCCGGGGCAGGACGCCGTGATCGAAGGCACGGTCAGCGGCGCCGACGTGGTCATGGGCCGACGCCGCAGCCTGGTGGTGCGCCTGCAGGACGGCACCGGCGGACTCAGTCTGCGCTTCTACCATTTCAGCAACGCCCAGAAAGAAGGCCTCAAGCGCGGCACGCAAATTCGCTGCTACGGCGAAGCACGACCCGGTGCGTCGGGTCTGGAAATCTACCACCCGGAATACCGCGCCATTACCGGCGACGAGCCGCCGCCGGTGGACGAAACCCTGACGCCGGTGTACCCGCTCACCGAAGGCCTGACGCAACAGCGCTTGCGCCAACTGTGCATGCAGACCCTGACGTTACTCGGCCCCACCAGCCTGCCCGACTGGCTGCCGACCGAACTCGCCCGCGACTATCAATTGGCACCGCTGGCCGATGCGATCCGCTACCTGCATCATCCACCGGCCGATGCCGATGTCGACGAACTCGCCCTCGGCCACCACTGGGCCCAGCACCGCCTGGCCTTCGAAGAACTGCTGACCCATCAACTGTCCCAGCAACGCCTGCGCGAAAGCATGCGTTCGCTGCGCGCACCGGCCATGCCCAAAGCCACGAAGCTACCGGTCCAATACCTGGCCAACCTCGGCTTCAGCCCCACGGGTGCACAGCAGCGGGTGGGCAACGAAATCGCCTATGACCTCAGTCAACACGAGCCGATGCTGCGCTTGATTCAAGGTGACGTCGGCGCGGGCAAAACCGTGGTCGCGGCGCTGGCTGCATTGCAAGCATTGGAGGCTGGTTATCAGGTCGCCTTGATGGCGCCCACCGAAATTCTTGCCGAGCAGCACTTCATCACCTTCAAGCGCTGGCTCGAACCCTTGGGCATCGAAGTCGCGTGGCTGGCCGGCAAGCTCAAGGGCAAAAACCGCGTGGCCGCGCTGGAGCAAATCGCCAATGGCACGCCGATGGTGGTCGGCACCCATGCGCTGTTTCAGGACGAGGTGCAGTTCAAGAACCTGGCGCTGGTGATCATCGACGAGCAACACCGCTTTGGTGTGCAACAGCGCCTGGCGTTACGCCAGAAAGGTGTCGGCGGGCGCATGTGTCCGCATCAGCTGATCATGACTGCGACACCTATCCCGCGCACGCTGGCCATGAGTGCCTACGCCGACCTCGACACCTCGATCCTCGACGAATTGCCGCCCGGCCGAACCCCGGTGAACACGGTGCTGATCACCGACACCCGGCGCGTCGAAGTCATCGAACGGGTGCGCGGCGCCTGTGCCGAAGGTCGACAGGCCTATTGGGTGTGCACGCTGATCGAAGAGTCGGAAGAGCTGACCTGCCAGGCCGCCGAAACCACTTATGAAGACCTCACCGCCGCGCTCGGCGAACTGAAAGTCGGGCTGATTCACGGGCGCATGAAGCCTGCCGAAAAAGCGGCCGTGATGGCCGAATTCAAGGCCGGCAACTTGCAGCTGCTGGTCGCCACCACCGTGATCGAAGTAGGTGTCGACGTGCCCAACGCCAGCCTGATGATCATCGAAAACCCGGAACGTCTTGGCCTGGCGCAACTGCACCAGTTGCGCGGTCGCGTCGGGCGAGGCAGCGCCGTCAGCCATTGCGTGTTGCTCTACCATCCACCGCTGTCGCAGATCGGGCGCCAGCGACTGGGCATCATGCGCGAAACCAATGACGGATTCGTCATCGCCGAAAAAGACCTCGAACTGCGCGGCCCCGGTGAAATGCTCGGCACGCGGCAGACCGGTCTGCTTCAATTCAAAGTCGCCGACCTGATGCGCGACGCCGACCTGCTGCCGGCGGTGCGCGATGCCGCTCAGGCCTTGCTCGAACGCTGGCCCGATCACGTCAGCCCATTACTTGATCGTTGGTTGCGTCATGGGCAGCAATACGGCCAAGTGTGAGCACCGTCTCAGTTTCTGAGCGATGGGTTCGAGCAAGCTGGTTATACTCCTGCCAATTGTTTTAAAACGGATACAGACCATGACCGAAGTTGCCCTCGCACCCGCTACCCCGCACGCGCCGTCGGTCATTCGGCTGTTGCTGGGCAAAATGGGCATTGCCTACAAGGAAGTCCTGGACCACCACGGTCTGAACCCCGCGCGCAAAGTTCAGGCTGCGCTGCTTGATGACGCCGTCGGTGCGCTGATGGTGTTGTTCCCGCAAAGCCAATTGCTGGACCTCAATCGCCTCACCGAACTCACCGGCCGCCGCCTCACTGCGGTGCCGACCGAGCGCCTGGAAAAGATGCTCGGCAAGCATAACCTGAGCCTGTTGCCCGGCCTGCCGGCACTGACCAGCTCACCGTGCCTGTACGACGAAAGCCTGCTGCATGAGCCGATGGTGCTGGTCAACTCCGGCGAGCCTGGCGTACTGCTGGAAATCACCAGCGAAGCCTTCAAATCCATGCTGAATAAAGCCAGCGCCGCCAACTTCGGCGAAGCGCTGACCAGCATCCGCCCGAACCTCGACCGCCCCGACGACGACCGCGAGGAAATCACCCAGGCCGTCCAAGCGTTCACCGCGCGGCGCATCCAGCAACGCCTGGAAGCGACCATCGAGATTCCGCCGCTGGCCGAGACCGCGCAAAAGATCATCAAACTGCGCGTCGACCCCAACGCTACCATCGACGACATCACCGGCGTGGTCGAGACCGACCCGGCGCTGGCGGCGCAAGTGGTGAGCTGGGCCGCGTCGCCGTACTACGCTTCGCCGGGCAAGATCCGTTCTGTGGAAGACGCCATCGTGCGCGTGCTGGGTTTCGACCTGGTGATCAACCTGGCCCTGGGCCTGGCCCTGGGCAAAACCCTGAGCCTGCCCAAGGACCACCCACAACACAGCACGCCTTACTGGCAGCAATCGATCTACACCGCCGCCGTCATCGAAGGCCTGACCCGCGCCATGCCGCGCGCCCAGCGTCCGGAAGCCGGCCTGACCTATCTGGCCGGCCTGCTGCACAACTTCGGCTACCTGCTGCTGGCCCACGTGTTCCCGCCGCACTTCTCACTGATCTGCCGCCACCTGGAGGTCAACCCGCACCTGTGCCACAGCTACATCGAGCAACACTTGCTGGGCATCAGCCGCGAACAGATCGGCGCCTGGCTGATGCGCTACTGGGACATGCCCGATGAACTGGCCACCGCGCTGCGCTTCCAGCACGACCCCCATTACGACGGCGATTACGCCGAGTACCCGAACCTGGTGTGCCTGAGCGTGCGCTTGCTGCGCAGCCGCGGCATTGGTTCCGGCCCCGACGAAGACATCCCCGATGCCCTGCTCGAACGCCTGGGCCTGACTCGCGACAAGGCCGAAGACGCGGTCAGCAAAGTCCTTGAAGCCGAAGTATTGCTGCGCGAACTCGCTTCGCAATTCACTCAGGGCTGAAAGTATCGCGGGCAAGCCACGCCCCCACAGGATTTAGGTGATCCCTGTGGGAGCGGGCTTGCCCGCGATGAATCCAACCCGGTCTGACTGACCCACTCAAACCTTGGCGACAGTTTTCGCCTTCTTCGGCTTCAAATACTTGGTCAACCCCTGGAACCAGATCACCAGCGCCGGGTTGCCCTTGATCTGAATCGACTTGTCTTGAATCCCCGTCATAAATGCATTGGCCGACGAGCCAGCAACGACAAAAAGCAAGCGCACTGCTAAGATTTGAGCGTAAATAGAGGGCTTTCCGATGACCCAAACAGCGGCTAACAGTGTTGCAAGTCAAGTCCGCAAGCTTGCCAAGGACCACAAGATCACTGCCGAACCTGACGGCATGAGCCGTATGGCCGTGACCATCACCTGTCTGGCTGGTGATATCGTCGTGCTGGATGGCGTTGAACAGTTGCTCGTCAATCTGAAGAAAAAAGGCGCACTGAGCAAATCAGAAGCCTTGGTGCTCCAAGGGCGGTACCTTCAGGAGAGGCGCTCCAAGAAACATAGCGCATGACTTTTGACCCGTTCGGCGATTTCGAAACGGCTGGCTACCTTCAAAACTCGCTGGGCCTGAAAGATCCCACTGAAGTTAAAGAATCAGAGCATTTTTCCTTCGAACTGAGCATCGAAGACGCTCTTAACTATTTGGCCAAGACCCAGCCAATCGATTACAAGTCAGTCCTCAAAGTTCACGAGATCCTTTTCTCCGGCTTCTATCCTTGGGCAGGGAAAGATCGATGCGAGCTAGTCCCTCACTTGGCTGTCTTCAAGGGCTTACATGGCGATCCGCGAAGCACCGTCTTTGAGCATCCGAACTCCATCAAGATGTCTGTCGACTATGCGCTTGAGCTAGCAGCAAACCAGAAACGTTTCAGAGATCGCCCTGGCGAAGTAATGGGCCAACTAGCATTCGCACACCCCTTTCTCGACGGCAACGGCCGCACGATCCTGTTGGTCTTCATGGAGCTCTGCTATCGGGCCCGGTTCGCCATCGACTGGTCAAGGACCATCAAGGACGACTACCTGCGGGCGCTCAGTGATGAAATTCGAGAGCCTCGCGAGAGGCATCTCGATCACTACTTGAAACCGTTCGTGGTCGATATCGCCAGTCGAGACGAGTGGCCAGCGACCATCAGCAGCATCCGTGGCCTGGATGGCCTGGACAAGGAAGGCATCACCTACGAGAGCCTGGACAATCCGGAAGTCCAGCAGATATACAAGACTTACAGGGCACGACCACTCGACACATCAGGCCCGTAGGATGTCGTAAGGTAAAAAGCTGGAGACAACCTCAAGCCTTTGGCTTGGCCTTCTTCGGCTTCAAATACTTGGTCAACCCCTGGAACCAGATCACCAGCGCCGGGTTGCCCTTGATCTGAATCGACTTGTCTTGAATCCCCGTCATGAACGCCAACTGCTTGTTCTTCGCCTGCATCGTGGTAAAGCCATACGCGGCGTCTTTGAAGGCGATGGCAAATGCAGGCTCGGCATACACGCCCGCCTTGCTGGTAATGCGCTGATCCTTAACCCGGAAATGCCGCGCCACCTTCCCGTCCAGGGTCTGCAGCTGAAACACCAGGTCCTTGTCGCCCAACTGCTGCTGAAACGCAGGATTGGTCCGACTGGCCTTGCCCATCAACAAACCCAGCATCCACAGCAGAAAACGAAATTTCATGCGCAAGCCTCAAAAGGAAAATGAACGGCCGGGGCAGTTTAACGGCTTCAAGCCATAACGCCAGTATCCAGTTTCATTAGGAGGAGATCATAACCATTAGCGGCACGATGACTACCAAGTCACAATTAATAACGCCTTCTGCCAGACCACTCGCCACGTCATTCCCACACCAAACGAAACACATTCTGTAGGAGCCGGCTTGCCGGCGATGACCTCACGTGCGCCGCGTTTATCCAGTCCACACGCGTTATCGTTAACGACCATCGCGAGCAAGCTCGCCCCTACAGGTGATGTGTTATCAATTTCCGGGATGGCGCGAAAACCAAAAAAATGGGCACCCAACCTGGTTGGCGTGCCCATTCTTTGTTCGGCTCCCCTGCTACGCAGGGTATGGCGACGGATTACGGATTGACGCTGTCTTTCAACGATTTGCCTGGCTTGAACGCAACGGTGTTGCTGGCCTTGATTTTGACGGGCTCACCGGTTTGCGGGTTTTTGCCGGTGCGGGCGCCGCGGTGGCGTTGCAGGAAGGTGCCGAAACCTACCAGCGTGACGCTGTCTTTGCGGTGCAGGGCGCCGGTGATTTCTTCGAGAACGGCGTTGAGAACGCGGTTGGCCTGCTCTTTGGTGAGGTCTGCTTTTTCAGCAATTGCTGCGGCGAGATCTGGTTTACGCATATTAGTGAAGCCCCTTTGACGGTTTTTTGTTGTTATGTCCGTGCTGCTCTCTGCGGAGCAGCGCCCAAAGCGCCGCAGGTGCTCTACTCTGCGGCAGACGGGAGTGAGGATGGCACGCAGTGAGGAGCCGCGCCAGTGTCGGCGCGGCCAATGTATGGGCAAAAGGGGGGTGATTCCGACAGAACGACCGGTATTTACGCCAGCAGCGCCGGAAGTTCTTTGTTCAGGGCCAGTTTTTCCGTCACCGCCGCGCCTGTCAGGGCATAACCGAGCAGTTTGCCGCCGGCATCGCGGCATAAAACCTTGATGTCGGCGCCCTGCCCTTCGACGGTCCAGACGCCCTCCGTGCCGCGTGGCGGCGGGGACACCACCAATGGGCACACCGGGGTTTTGACGGTGATGGGCATCGGGCCATAAGTGACCGTCGTCGGGTTGCCGGCGAGGGTCTGGGCCAGCGCTCTCGCACAGCTCATCAGGGGCATTACGTACAAGAGGTTCAGCCCATCGACCTCGGCACAGTCGCCCAGGGCGTAGATGTTGGCGTGGGAAGTTTGCAGGTGGCGGTTGACCACGATGCCGCGATTGACTTGCACACCGGCAGCGGCGGCCAGGTCGATGCGCGGACGCAGGCCAATGGCCGACACGACCACGTCGCACGGGATCACCTGGCCATCGGACAGGTGCGCCTCCAGCCCATCAGCGACGCGCTGCAGGCGATTGAGCACCGGCCCGAGGTGGAAACGTGCACCCAGGCTTTCCAGCCCGGCCTGCACCGCCGCAGCCGCCGCCGGGTGCAGCAGGGTCGGCATGACTTGTTCGCACGGCGCCACCAGTTGCACCTCGTAGCCGCCCAGACTGAGGTCGTTGGCGAACTCGCAGCCGATCAGCCCGGCGCCGAGCAACAGCACCCGACGCTTGCCGGCCGCTGCGGCGCGAAAGCGTGCGTAGTCTTCGAGGTCGTTGATCGGGAATACGCAGTCCGCCGCATCACCTTCGATGGGCACGCGCACGGTTTCTGCGCCCCAGGCCAGGATCAGATCACGGTAGTACACCGCTTCTTCGCCGATCCACAGGCGCTTGTGGCCCGGGTCGATGCCACTGATGCGCGTGTGGGTGCGCACTTCGGCTTTCAACTGCTCGGCCATGGTGCCGGGTTCTGCCATGCTCAGGCCATCGGCGTCTTTGTTTTTGCCGAAACCGGTGGAGAGCATCGGCTTGGAGTAAGAGCGTCCGTCATCGGCGGTAATCAGCAGCAGCGGAGTTTCGCCATCGAGTTTGCGAAACTCGCGGGCCAGGTTGTAGCCCGCCAGTCCGGTGCCGACGATCACGACAGGTGCGTTCATTCCTTACTCCTTCCAGGTGTCTTAGTTGATTTCGATCATTTCGAAATCCATTTTGCCGACGCCGCAATCCGGGCACAGCCAGTCTTCGGGCACGTCCTGCCACAAGGTGCCCGGCGCGATGCCGTCATCCGGCCAGCCGTCGGCTTCGTTGTAGATCAGGCCGCAGACCACACATTGCCACTTTTTCATTCAGGTACTTCCTCAGGATTCAGGCTTTTGCCGGCGCGAACGGTCGATGGTTGCAGCGCTGCCGTCCGGCTCAGGGCGTTTTGTACTGATGGGGCCGCGCAGATGCAAGCCTGTTCGGCGCAACGGGCGGCCAGATCACTCAAATTCACGAGCCGACATGTTAAGCTCGCCGCCTCCTTTGCTGCCAATAATGACTCACTGTGCCGCACTCAAAATCCGCTTGCCCGGCCCCGCTCTGGCTTCCTCACAGCCAACTGACGCCCCTCCCCGATACGTCCACCCTCGACTGGCTATTCGACGAAGGTTCGCTGACCCGCCGCCTGACCCGTTTGTCGAATGACGGCTTCAGCGTCACGCCGCTGTTCGAAGGCTGGCAAACCCTGCGCGCCGACGAATGCGCCGCGCTGGATCTGGCCGACGGCAGCGAGGGCTGGGTTCGCGAGGTGTACCTGCGCGGTCACGGCGAGGCGTGGGTGTTTGCCCGCAGCGTGGCCTCGCGCAGTGCATTGCAGGGCGACGGCTTGCACATGGACGAATTGGGCAGCCGCTCCCTGGGCGAATTGCTGTTTTGCGATCACGCCTTCCAGCGCCGGGCCATCGAGGTTTGCCACTATCCTCAAGCGTGGCTGCCGAACGAGGTCCGGTCGCCTGAGCTATGGGGCCGCCGCTCACGGTTCGACCGTGGCACCTTGAGCGTGCTGGTGGCCGAGATTTTCCTGCCGCCCCTGTGGAACGCCGCCCGCGCCCATCCGGAGAATTGCTGATGTACCAGAGCCTGCTCAAGTCCCTGAACCGCTTGAACCCACGGGCCTGGGATTTCATTCAGCTGACGCGCATGGACAAGCCGATCGGCATCTATCTGTTGCTGTGGCCAACGCTGTGGGCGCTGTGGATTGCCGGCAAGGGCTCGCCGTCGCTGGCCAACATCGTGATTTTCGTCCTTGGCGTGGTGTTGACTCGCGCCGGTGGCTGCGTGATCAACGATTGGGCCGACCGCAAGGTCGACGGCCATGTGAAACGCACCGCACAGCGCCCACTGGCGAGCGGCAAGATCAGCTCCAAGGAAGCGCTGGTGTTCTTTGCGCTGCTGATGGGGGTGAGTTTCCTGCTGGTGCTGTGCACCAATGCGACCACGATCTGGCTGTCACTCGGCGGCCTGGCGCTGGCCTTCACTTACCCGTTCATGAAGCGCTACACCTATTACCCGCAGGTGGTGTTGGGCGCGGCGTTTTCCTGGGGCATGCCGATGGCATTCACCGCCGAAACCGGTGATTTGCCGGCGGCGGCGTGGCTGCTGTACATCGCCAACCTGATGTGGACAGTGGGCTACGACACCTATTACGCAATGACCGACCGCGACGACGATCTGAAAATCGGCGTGAAATCCACGGCGATCCTGTTTGGCGAGGCGGACCGGGTGATCATCCTGACCCTGCAAGGATTGGCGCTGGGTTGTCTGTTGCTGGCGGGTTCGAAATTCGAGCTCGGTGGCTGGTTCCACCTTGGGTTGGCGGTGGCGGCAGGCTGCTTCGCCTGGGAGTTCTGGTACACCCGCGACAAGGACCGGATGCGCTGTTTCAAGGCGTTTTTGCACAATCACTGGGCCGGGCTGGCGATTTTTGTCGGGATCGTGCTGGATTATGGGTTGCGCTGAGGCAGGATTGATATCGCCCCCGCAGAGCATTCATGCGGGGGCGGATCACGTTGGTTACTTCTGCGACTCGTGAACGACGTGCCAGACGTCTTTCATGCCGTCACCCTTCATTTCTCCAGGCTTTTCGTCCTTCACGAAGGTGTACAGCGGTTTACCGTCATACGCCCACTGCATCATGCCGTCATCGCGCTTGATGGGCGTAAATTTGCCTTCGGCCTTGGCACCGGCCGGAGCCATCATGGGTGGCCAATTCTTCGCGCAGTCACCATTACACATCGACTTGCCGCCCGAGTCCTTGTCGAACGTGTATACGGTCATGCCTTTATGGTCGACCATCATGCCGTCTTTCATCATCACCGGTTCAGCGGCGAGCGCCAGGGTCGGCAGCGTTAGCACGGCCGTTACCAGTAACGCCTTCCAGGATTGAGCGATGTAATTCATGGAAACCTTCCTCTTGCGGTTGTCAGGATTCGGACTTAGAGCTTAGTTCAGGTTCACGACGATCGCCGGGCGACTAAAATACTGTCACACGACTGCAATAATTCCGTTATCTAATGCGGCGCAAGACAGTTAAATGACAAGAGGATTAAGGCATGGTTGGCAGGAGCATTCTGATCGTCGACGACGAAGCGCCTATTCGCGAAATGATCGCCGTTGCGTTGGAAATGGCCGGCTATGACTGCCTGGAGGCCGAGAACTCCCAGCAGGCCCACGCCATTATCGTCGACCGCAAACCGGACTTGATCCTGCTCGACTGGATGCTGCCCGGCACCTCCGGCATCGAATTGGCCCGCCGCCTCAAGCGCGATGAACTGACCGGTGATATCCCGATCATCATGCTCACCGCCAAGGGCGAAGAGGACAACAAGATCCAGGGCCTGGAAGTCGGTGCCGACGATTACATCACCAAACCCTTTTCCCCCCGTGAGTTGGTCGCACGCCTCAAAGCCGTGCTGCGCCGCGCCGGTCCTACCGATGGCGAAGCGCCTATTGAAGTCGGTGGCCTGCTGTTGGACCCGATCGGCCATCGCGTGACCATCGACGGCAAGCCGGCCGAAATGGGGCCGACCGAATACCGCCTGCTGCAATTTTTCATGACCCACCAGGAACGCGCCTACACGCGCGGCCAGTTGCTGGATCAAGTCTGGGGCGGCAATGTCTATGTCGAAGAGCGCACCGTCGATGTGCACATCCGCCGCCTGCGCAAAGCCCTCGGCGACGCCTACGAAAACCTGGTACAAACCGTGCGCGGAACCGGCTACCGGTTCTCTACAAAGGCATAAAAGCAGTTGCAAGCGCCAAGCTTTAAGCGGCAAGCAGAAGCACAGCCCGCTATAACTTGCAGCTTGCGGCTAGAAACTGAAAGCTGCGCTAGGACGCCCCCTTGAACCAAAACTGGCATGGCACCCTGATTCGCCACATGCTGCTACTGGTCACCGCCTGCCTGGTGATCGGCTTGATCAGCGGCTACTACGGCTGGAGCCTCGCCGCGGGCCTGGGCCTTTACCTGGCCTGGACCCTCAAGCAACTGCTGCGCCTGCACGAGTGGCTGCGCCTGCACCAACCCGATGAAGCTCCGCCCGATGGCTATGGCCTGTGGGGCGAAGTGTTCGACAGCATCTATCACCTGCAGCGTCGCGATCAGCGAGTGCGCGGGCGGTTGCAAGCGGTGATCGACCGGGTTCAGGAATCCACCGCCGCATTGAAAGATGCGGTGGTCATGCTCGACAGCGACGGCAACCTGGAATGGTGGAACCGCGCCGCCGAAACCTTGCTGGGCCTAAAGACGCCACAGGACAGCGGTCAGCCGGTGACCAACCTGGTGCGCCACCCGCGTTTCAAGGAATACTTCGAGCAGGACAGCTACGCCGAGCCGCTGGAAATCCCTTCGCCGACCAACGACCGGATGCGTATTCAGCTGTACATCACCCGCTACGGCAACAACGAGCACCTGATGCTGGTACGCGACGTCACACGCATCCATCAGCTCGAACAGATGCGCAAAGACTTCATCGCCAACGTTTCCCATGAATTACGCACACCCCTGACGGTGATATGCGGCTACCTGGAAACCCTGCTCGACAACGTCGAGGACGTGAACCCGCGCTGGAGTCGCGCCTTGCAGCAAATGCAGCAACAAGGCGGGCGCATGCAAACGCTGCTCAATGACTTGCTGCTGCTGGCCAAGCTCGAAGCGACCGATTACCCATCGGATAACCAGCCAGTGGCCATCGATGGCCTGTTGCAGTCGATCAAGAGTGACGCTCAGCAGCTCTCCGGCCAGAAAAACCAGCACATCACCCTGGAAACCGACCCGACGATTCTGCTCAAGGGCAGCGAAGCCGAACTGCGCAGCGCTTTTTCCAACCTGGTGTTCAACGCGGTCAAGTACACCCAGGCCGAAGGCAACATCCGCATTCGCTGGTGGGGCGATGAACAAGGCGCGCACCTGAGCGTGCAGGATTCCGGAATCGGCATCGACAGCAAACACCTGCCGCGCCTGACCGAACGCTTCTATCGCGTCGACTCCAGTCGCAACTCCAATACCGGTGGCACCGGCCTGGGGCTGGCGATCGTCAAACACGTGCTGTTGCGCCACCGCGCACGGATGGAAATCAGCAGCGTACCGGGGCACGGGAGCACTTTTACCTGCCATTTCGCCCCCGCCCAGGTCAGCAAATCCAGAGTCATTAGTCCAACGGACTGATGGCAGTACTAGGCAATCGCTGAGTCAGCCGCTACATTGGCTGACTTGTGCCTGCCTTTCAGGCCCACTTTTTCTTTCCTTTCGAATACACGGAACCCGCAAAACTCCATCATGGACCCTTCCCCTGGTTTGACCCTCGCCACATTATTCGCCGACTTCGGCATGATTCTTTTTGCTCTGATCCTGGTGTTGCTCAACGGTTTTTTCGTTGCGGCGGAATTTGCCATGGTCAAATTGCGCTCGACCCGGGTCGAAGCCATCGCTGGACAACACGGCTGGCGCGGGCAGATCCTGCGGACCGTGCACAGCCAGCTCGATGCCTACCTGTCGGCGTGCCAATTGGGCATCACCCTCGCCTCCCTGGGCCTCGGCTGGGTCGGCGAACCGGCGTTCGCGCACATCCTCGAACCGCTGCTCGACGCCGTCGGCGTGCAGTCGGCCGAAGTGATCAAAGGCGTTTCGTTCTTCGCTGCGTTTTTTGTCATCTCGTACCTGCACATCGTGGTCGGCGAACTGGCCCCGAAATCCTGGGCCATCCGCAAGCCCGAGCTGCTGTCGCTGTGGACCGCCGTCCCGCTGTACCTGTTCTACTGGGCCATGTACCCGGCGATCTACTTGCTCAACGCCAGTGCCAACGCGATCCTGCGCATCGCCGGCCAGGGCGAGCCCGGCCCGCATCACGAGCATCACTACAGCCGCGAAGAACTGAAACTGATCCTGCACTCCAGCCGTGGCCAGGACCCGAGCGACCAAGGCATGCGCGTATTGGCTTCGGCGGTGGAAATGGGCGAACTGGAGGTGGTCGACTGGGCCAACTCCCGCGAAGACCTGGTGACACTGGAGTTCAACGCCCCCCTCAAGGAAATCCTGGCGATGTTCCGTCGTCACAAGTTCAGCCGTTATCCGGTGTACGACAGCGAGCGCCAGGAGTTCGTCGGCTTGCTGCACATCAAGGACCTGCTGCTTGAACTGGCGGCACTGGATCATATTCCCGAGTCGTTCAACCTGGCCGAACTGACCCGTCCGCTGGAGCGTGTGTCCAGGCACATGCCGCTGTCGCAACTGCTCGAACAGTTCCGCAAGGGCGGCTCGCACTTCGCCGTGGTTGAAGAGGCCGACGGCAACATCATCGGCTACCTGACCATGGAAGACGTACTGGAAGTGCTGGTGGGCGACATTCAGGACGAACACCGCAAGGCCGAACGCGGGATCCTCGCCTACCAGCCGGGCAAACTGCTGGTACGGGGCGATACGCCGCTGTTCAAGGTTGAACGGCTGCTGGGTATCGACCTTGACCACGTTGAAGCCGAAACCCTCGCAGGGCTGGTCTACGAAACCCTGAAACGCGTACCGGAAGAGGAAGAAGTGCTGGAAGTCGAAGGCCTGCGCATCATCATCAAGAAGATGAAAGGGCCGAAGATCATTCTGGCCAAGGTCTTGATGCTGGGCTGAGTGCAGCACCCGTCGCTTGTGGCGAGGGAGCTTGCTTGCTCGCCACAATTAGTTTTCGCAAGCCCTCGTTATTGCTTGCCCAACGCAAAGTTGGGCAATGAGCTCACCGGTTGGTTGAACTGATACGGAATCGACACCAGGCCCATCCCGGTATTGCGCTGCACCACGAAATGCAGGTGCGGCCCGCTGCTGTTGCCGGTATTGCCCGACAGCGCAAGCGCGGTGCCCACCATGACCCTTTGCCCCTCCCGAACGCTGACCGAGCCTTTTTTCAGGTGCAGGTAAACGCCCATGGTCCCGTCATCGTGCAACACCCGCACGAAATTGCCCGATGGATTGGTGCCGCGTCCGGTCTGTCCGTTTTCGATCTTCACCACGACCCCGCCACGTGCGGCAATGATCGGTGTGCCTTCGGGCATGGCGATGTCGATGGCGTAACGGTTCTTCGGCCCAAAGTGGCTGTATTGGCCCTCGGCACCCTGACTCACCCGAAACGGCCCGCCACGCCAGGGCAACGGGTATCGATAGGCCATGGAGGCGCCTGCGGGGTCGCCCAGGGAGTATTCGAACCTGGGGATATAGGCGATCGGCCTTGTGGCCTCTGTGGCCGTGAGCATCGCCAGGCGAATGCTGCTGCGTGACGGCATCACCCGACGAATCGGCCGACTCGGCGCGCCACTGACGTTCTTCAAGCCATCGAAACTCAATTCGATTTCCACCGGCGCATAGAGGTCGTTTCGCACGTATACGCTGTCCACGCCTTCCTTCTTCATGATCACCAGGTACACCTGACGCTCAAGGTGCTCTTCCATGCGATCGCGGAAGGTGAACACCTTGGAGCCTTTCGTGGGGCGGTCACTGTAGGAGACCACGCCATTGGCGTCGGTGGACTTGTAGATAGTCACGGCCATCGCCGGGGTGGCGGCCATGAACAGACCACATAAAAACAGCAGGCGCGCGAGCATGGGCAGGATTCTGTCGTGTGAGGCCTGGAATGAGCCTAGCAGTCGGAATTGACCTGTGTTGTCGGCAGATGTTTCAAAGTGGATGGTTTAGCAGATGTGTGGTGATTGCTTTAGCGTCATCGCGGGCAAGCCCGCTCCCACAGGTTCTGCACTGTACCTGTGGGAGCGGGTTTGCCCGCGATGGCTGGCTGACAGGCGACGCCTGACTTACGCGCCCGGAACGAAGTGCTTCTGTGCAGTGCCACGGGCGATCAGGCGGGAAATGTAATCGAGCTTCTGCGAGTCCTGATCGACGAAACGGAAGGTCAATTGCAACCAGTCGCTGTCCGGCTTGGGCTCATGGGCGACGACGGCGTGCAAATAGCCATTCAGACGAGCCGTCTCGGCGTTGTCGCCCTGCTCCAGGTCGAGCACGGCACTGTCCAGTACTTGTGGCAGTGTTTCGGAGCGCTTCACCACCAGCAGCGCTTCCTTGAGGCTCAGCGCCTTGATCACGCATTGCTGGATACCGTTGGGCAGGCGCAATTGCCCCTGACCACGCCCACCCGCCCCAGAGGCAGCCGGAGCGGGCGCCTTGACCGGCGGACTGTTGAGCAAACCACGGGATGGCGCGGCAGCAGGAGTCGGGGCAGAAGGCGATGGCGCGACCACGGTGGCCTTGCCGCCAGTCAATGCATTCAGGGAGTCGTTACCGAACGCCGAAGTCGTTTTGGTCGACGCAACGTTCACCAACGCGTCGAGCTTGCCGACCTTGTGCAGTGCCTGCCTGACCTTGTTGATCAATTGCTCGTTGGTGAACGGCTTGCTGACATAGCCAGAAACCCCGGCCTGGATGGCCTGGACGACGTTCTCCTTGTCGCCACGGCTGGTCACCATCACAAACGGCATGGTTTTGAGGCTGTCCTGCGCGCGACACCAAGTCAGCAGTTCCAGGCCGGACATTTCCGGCATTTCCCAGTCGCACAGCACCAGGTCGAACGCTTCCCGGGCCAGCAATGCCTGAGCCTTTTTGCCATTGATTGCGTCTTCGATCCGCATGCCCGGGAAATAGTTACGCAGGCATTTCTTCACCAGGTCACGAATAAACGAGGCATCGTCCACGACCAACACACTGACCTTACTCATCCATAACCCCTTAAAAAACCCCGGCAAGCATACCGCTTTGCTGATGGCATATTGCCAAAACCTTCAGTCACGCCGGGACTTTTCGTTCGCGGGTGCTGCTTTTCGAATTCGAGAGCCGCAAACAAAAACGCCCGGCCAACAGGCCGGGCGCTTTACTTGGGCAATCTTACTTATCGTCAGGTTTGCCCGGAACATTAGCGGTTTCGCCGGCGGTTCCTTCAACTTCTTCTTTCATGCGCTTGAGGCCAAGGTGACGTACGTCAGTGCCGCGCACCAGGTAAATCACCAACTCGGAAATATTGCGCGCGTGGTCGCCGATGCGCTCCAGCGAGCGCAGCACCCAGATAATGCTCAAGACGCGCGAGATAGAGCGCGGGTCTTCCATCATGTAGGTCGCCAGCTCACGCAGAGCAGTCTTGTATTCACGGTCGATGATTTTGTCGTACTGCGCCACGGACAACGCCAGATCGGCGTCGAAACGGGCAAAGGCGTCCAACGCGTCACGAACCATGTTACGGACCTGGTCGCCGATGTGGCGCACTTCGACGTAGCCGCGCGGCGCTTCGCCTTCTTCGCACAACTGGATAGCACGACGGGCGATCTTGGTCGCTTCATCACCGATGCGCTCCAGGTCGATCACCGACTTGGAGATGCTGATGATCAGACGCAGGTCAGACGCCGCTGGCTGACGACGGGCCAGAATGCGCAGGCATTCTTCGTCGATGTTGCGTTCCATCTGATTGATCTGGTCGTCGATTTCGCGAACCTGCTGGGCCAGGCCGGAATCGGCCTCGATCAGCGCGGTGACCGCGTCGTTGACCTGTTTTTCCACCAGACCGCCCATGGCCAGGAGGTGGCTGCGCACTTCCTCCAGTTCGGCGTTGAACTGCTGGGAGATGTGGTGGGTAAGGCCTTCTTTGCTAATCATCTGTTTCGCTCCGCGAAAGTTGCAAGCTTCAAGCTGCAAGCTTCAAGCAGTTATGTATAAGTCCTGATATCGCACCGCTTTTCTTGCCGCTTGCAGCTTGACGCTTGCGGCTGTAGGGCTAGCCGTAACGACCGGTGATGTAGTCTTCGGTCTGCTTCTTCGCCGGATTGGTGAACAGGGTGTCGGTGTCGCCGAATTCCACCAGTTTGCCCATGTACATGAACGCCGTGTAGTCGGATACCCGAGCGGCCTGTTGCATGTTGTGGGTCACGATGACGATGGTGAATTTGGATTTCAGTTCGTAGATCAGCTCTTCGACTTTCAGCGTCGAGATCGGGTCGAGTGCCGAGCACGGTTCATCGAGCAGCAGCACTTCCGGTTCCACGGCGATGGTGCGGGCGATCACCAGACGTTGCTGCTGACCACCGGACAGGCCCAGTGCCGATTCATGCAGACGGTCTTTGACTTCATCCCACAGGGCCGCGCCTTTCAACGCCCACTCGACCGCTTCGTCGAGGATGCGCTTCTTGTTGATGCCCTGGATCCGCAGGCCGTAGACCACGTTTTCATAGATGGTTTTCGGGAACGGGTTGGGCTTCTGGAACACCATGCCGACGCGACGACGCAGCTCGGCCACGTCTTCGCCCTTGCGATAGATGTTGTTGCCGTACAGGTTGATCGCGCCTTCGACGCGGCAGCCGTCCACCAGATCGTTCATGCGGTTAAACGTACGCAGCAATGTGGACTTGCCGCAGCCGGACGGGCCGATGAAGGCGGTCACGCGCTGTTTCGGGATGTTCATGCTGACGTCGTACAGCGCTTGTTTCTCACCGTAGAACAGGCTCAGGCTTGGCACTTCGATGGCCACGGTTTCCTGCTCGAGATTCAGGCTCTGCTTGTCGCGACCCAGGGCCGACATGTTGATGCCGTGAGTATGTGCTTCGTGCTGCATGGGGTCTCACTCCGTTCGTAGCTGCAAGCTTCTGGCTGCAAGCTGCAAGTTTGAGCAAAAGCGGCTTGCGGCCTAAAGCTTGCCGCTTGGAACTTGCCGCTTGTGGCTTATTTATCAGCTATCCAGCGCTTTGTATTTTTCGCGCAGGTGGTTACGGATCCACACGGCCGACAGGTTCAATGTCGCGATCACCAGCACCAGCAGCAGCGCCGTGGCGTATACCAGCGGCCGCGCGGCCTCGACGTTCGGGCTCTGGAAGCCGACGTCATAGATATGGAAGCCCAAGTGCATGATCTTCTGGTCCAGGTGCAGGTACGGGTAGTTGCCGTCCACCGGCAGCGACGGCGCCAGTTTCACCACACCCACCAGCATCAGCGGCGCCACCTCACCGGCGGCGCGTGCCACGGCGAGGATCATGCCGGTCATCATCGCCGGGCTGGCCATCGGCAGCACGATCTTCCACAAGGTTTCAGCCTTGGTCGCGCCGAGGGCCAACGAGCCTTCGCGAACGGTGCGAGGAATCCGCGCCAGGCCTTCTTCAGTGGCCACGATCACCACCGGCACCGCCAGCAGCGCCAGGGTCAGCGAAGCCCAGAGCAGGCCCGGCGTACCGAAGGTCGGTGCCGGCAAGGCTTCCGGGAAGAACAACCGGTCGACCGAACCACCCAGCACATAGACGAAGAAGCCCAGACCGAACACGCCGTACACGATGGCCGGAACGCCCGCCAGGTTGTTCACCGCGATGCGGATCACGCGGGTCAGGGTGTTCTGCTTGGCGTATTCACGCAGGTACACCGCCGCCAGCACGCCGAACGGGGTCACGATCATCGCCATGATCAAAGTCATCATCACGGTGCCGAAGATCGCCGGGAAAATCCCGCCTTCGGTGTTCGCTTCACGCGGGTCGTCGCTCAGGAATTCCCAGACCTTGCTGAAGTAGAAGCCGATCTTGGTCAGGGTGCTCATGGCGTTCGGCTGATAGGCGTGAACCACTTTGCCGATGCAGATTTCCACTTCCTTACCGTTGGCATCGCGGGCCGTGAGGCTGTCGCGGTTGAACTGCGCGTGCAGATCGGCCAAACGTGCTTCGACGTCTTGGTAGCGAGCGTTCAGTTCAGCGCGCTCCGATTCCATGTCCGCTTGCGCGGCAGGGTCGAGTTTGCCTTCCAGCTCCAGCTTGCGACCGTGCAAGCGGATGCGCTCGAGACCGGCGTTGATCGCGCCAATGTCGGTTTTTTCCAGGCTCTTGAGCTGCGCAGCCAGCTTGTTGACGCGATCCACGCGGGCCTGCAGCTCAGGCCATGCGGCTTCGCCTTCAGCGATGACCTTGCCGTCCTGCTTGACGTTGACCAGGTAGCCGTAGAAGTTGCCCCACTCACGACGCTCGATGGCCATCAGCTCCGGCGGCGTCGTCTGGTTGGTCAGCCACTCGCCGACGGTCCAGGTGAAGTCGTTGCCGTTCAAGTCGCGGTTGCCGACCTTGATCAGCTCGCGGGTCATGAATTCCGGGCCTTGATCCGGCACCGGCAAACCAGCGGACTTCAGACGTGCGCGGGGCACTTCTTCCTTCTGTACCACTTCGCCAATGACCAGGTGATTAGCCTGGCCCGGCACGTCGTAGTTGGCGTGGATCAGATCCGCCGGCCAGAAGTGACCCAGGCCGCGCACGGCGATCACCGCCAGCAGGCCAATGGTCATGATGACCGCGATGGACACCGCGCCACCGCTGATCCAGACGCCGGGGGCGCCGCTCTTGAACCATCCATTCAGGGAGTTCTGTTTCACAGACTTCTACCTTTCTTAAAGCGACGAGTATTTCTTGCGCAGACGCTGACGAATCAGTTCCGCGAGGGTGTTCATGACGAAGGTGAACAACAGCAACACCAGCGCCGAGAGGAACAGCACGCGGTAGTGGCTGCCACCGACTTCCGATTCGGGCATTTCCACCGCGACGTTGGCGGCCAGGGTGCGCAAGCCTTCGAACAGGTTCATTTCCATGACCGGGGTGTTACCGGTGGCCATCAACACGATCATGGTTTCACCGACCGCACGGCCCATGCCGATCATCAGCGCCGAGAAGATGCCCGGGCTGGCGGTGAGGATCACCACGCGCGTCATGGTCTGCCACGGCGTGGCACCAAGGGCCAGGGAGCCGAGAGTGAGGCCACGCGGTACGCTGAACACGGCGTCTTCGGCGATGGAGTAGATGTTCGGGATGACCGCAAAGCCCATGGCCAGGCCGACCACCAGTGCGTTGCGCTGGTCATAGGTGATGCCCAGGTCGTGGGAGATCCACATGCGCATGTCGCCGCCGAAGAACCAGTTCTCCATGAACGGGCTCATGTACAGCGAGAGCCAGCCAACGAAGAGGATCACCGGGATCAGGATCGCGCTTTCCCAGCCATCCGGCACTTTCAGGCGAATGGACTCAGGCAGGCGACTGAAGACGAAACCGGCGACCAGAATGCCGATCGGCAGGAGCATCAGCAGGCTGAAGATGCCCGGCAAGTGCCCTTCTACATAAGGCGCCAGGAACAGACCAGCGAAGAAACCGAGGATCACCGTCGGCATCGCTTCCATCAGTTCGATCACCGGCTTGACTTTGCGGCGCATACCCGGTGCCATGAAGTACGCGGTGTAGATCGCAGCGGCAACGGCCAGTGGAGCCGCCAGCAACATCGCGTAGAACGCGGCCTTGAGGGTACCGAAGGTCAGCGGCGACAGGCTCAGCTTGGGTTCGAAATCGGTGTTGGCGGCGGTCGATTGCCAGACGTATTTAGGCTCGTCGTAGTTCTCGTACCAGACCTTGCTCCACAGCGCGCTCCACGAGACTTCCGGGTGCGGGTTGTCGAGCAGTAACGGTTGCAGCTTGCCGCCGGCTTCCACGATCACGCGGTTGGCCCGTGGCGACAGGCCGAAAATGCCCTGACCTTCGACCACTTGATCCACCAGCAAGGTGCGGTGGGCCGTACTGTGGAATACGCCGAGCTTGCCGGAGGCGTCCAGGGCGATAAAGCCCTTGCGGCGTTCTTCGGCCGTGATTTCAACGATTGGCGTGGTGCCCATCTGGAAGGTGCGGATCTGCTTGAGGCGTTGCTCACCGTCCTGATCGCGCGCCATGAACCATTGAGCCAGGCCACCCTTGGAGTCGCCGACGATCAGCGAGATACCGCCAACCAGCTGAGTGCTGGCAGTAACTTGGGCTTCACCGTCTTCAAGCAGTTTGTAGCGACCGTTGAGACTCTTGTCGCGCAGGCTGAATACGTCGGCCTGGGCACGCCCGTTGACCACGTACAGCCACTGCTGACGCGGATCGACGAAGATGTTTTTCACCGGCTCAGTCATTTGCGGCAGATCGATACGCTTCTGCTCGTTGGTGATTTCGCCGGTCATCATGTTTTCTTCGCTGGTGAGCGACAACACATTGAGTTGCGAACCGGTGGCGCCAACCAGCATCAGGGTCGAATCGTTGGCGTTGAGGCTGACGTGCTCCAGCGCACCACCCGCCTCGTTCACCACGATAGGTGCTTCGCCGTACGGGTACTCGACCGCTGGCGAAATGGTTTTCTTGCCTTGCGGGTAGCTGACTTTATAGGTGTGACGGAACACCAGCGCCTGACCGTTGGACAGGCCCACGGCCACCAGTGGGTGCCCTGGTTGGTCTTCACCAATGGAAGTCACGGTGACACCGGCCGGAACAGGCAAATCGACGCGCTTGAGTTCAGCGCCACTGTCGATATCGAAGAACAGCGCCTGGCCTTTGTCGGAAACCCGCATGGCCACTTGGTTCTGCTCTTCCAGGGAGATCATCAGCGGCTTGCCGGCGTCTTGCATCCAGGCAGGCGTGATGGCGTCCTTGGCGGTCAGGCTGGCACCCTGGAACAGGGGCGCGACGACGTAGGCAAGGAAGAAAAAGATCAACGTGATCGCACCCAGCACGGCCAGGCCACCCACAAGGACGTACCAGCGGGTCAGGCGATCTTTGAGCGCGCGAATGCGGCGCTTGCGTTGCAGCTCAGGCGTATTGAAATCAATTCGCTTGGGGGGATTTGTAGTCATGTTGGAATTGGCCAGATCATTCATGCGCACACCCTAGCGATCCTGTATGACAGAAAGATGACAATGCAGTGACGCAACAAATCCGCCGCCAGCGGTGGCTGGCAGTGGATAGAGAATTAGAGGTGTATGAGGGCAGCTCCTGCCGCCCCCATGTGAATCCGGTGAAGTTCACACCGGACTCAATTTGTTACTTTTTTGCGACTTCAGCGCCGCCTTCGGACAGCCCCAGGTCAGCCAGTGCTTTTGCAGCAACCTTGGCTGGCAGTGGGATGTAACCGTCTTTCACGACCACTTCCTGACCCTGTTTCGACAGAACCAGCTTCACGAATTCAGCTTCCAGCGGGGCCAGAGGCTTGTTCGGGGCCTTGTTGACGTATACGTACAGGAAGCGGGACAGCGGGTATTTGCCGTTCAGGGCGTTTTCTTCGCTGTCTTCAATGAAGTCGGTGCTGCCTTTCTTGGCCAGGGCCACGGTCTTCACGCTGGCGGTCTTGTAACCGATGCCCGAGTAACCGATGCCGTTCAGCGAGGAGCTGATCGACTGCACGACCGAAGCCGAACCTGGTTGTTCGTTGACGTTTGGTTTGTAGTCGCCTTTGCACAGGGCTTCTTCTTTGAAGTAGCCGTAGGTGCCGGATACCGAGTTACGACCGAACAGTTGAACCGGCTTGTTGGCCAGGTCGCCGGTCACGCCCAGGTCACCCCAGGTTTTGACTTCGGTCTTGGCGCCGCACAGACGAGTGGACGAGAAGATCGCGTCGACTTGTTCCATGGTCAGGTGCTGGATCGGGTTGTCCTTGTGCACGAACACCGCCAAGGCGTCCACGGCAACCGGGATAGCGGTTGGCTTGTAGCCGTACTTCTGCTCGAAGGCAGCCAGTTCGGTGTCCTTCATCTTGCGGCTCATCGGGCCCAGGTTGGAGGTGCCTTCAGTCAGCGCAGGTGGCGCGGTGGCGGAGCCAGCGGCCTGAATCTGGATGTTTACGTTCGGGTATTCTTTTTTGTAGTTCTCAGCCCACAGGGTCATGAGGTTGGCCAGGGTATCGGAGCCGACGCTGGACAGGTTGCCCGACACACCAGTGGTCTTGGTGTAGCTCGGGATCGACGGGTCAACAGCGGCAACCGCGTTGGCAGTCGCAACGCCAGCAGCGACAAAAGTCATTGCCGCCATCAAACGCTTCAGTTTCATGCCTTACTCCTAGCAGATAGGGTGTGTTATTCGGGGCCAAGTATCAGCAGGCCGTGTGAACACTCTATGGCTGAAATATGACAATTGGATGAAAGGCCAGTATCGCGTTTTTACCGGGTGATTCGGGGCGCCCCAAATCGCTAGCAGGCTAGCTCCCACATTGAAATGCAATCCAATGTGGGAGCTAGCCTGCTAGCGATAGGACCGGTACAGCCACAGAGGACCGCGGGATCAGCGCCCTTCCTTCCAGAGATAACCGCCCACCACAATCCCGACGCCACACAGCACCGCCACATAATAGGCCGGCCCCATCGGGCTTTCCTTGAGCAACAGACTGACGATCATTGGCGTCAGGCCACCGAAAATGGCGTAGGCCACGTTGTAGGAAAAGGACAAGCCGCTAAAGCGCACCACAGGCGGGAACGCCTTGACCATGACGTACGGCACCGCACCGATGGTGCCGACCAGCAGGCCGGTCAGGGCATACAACGGGAACAGCCAGTCAGGATGGTCGGCCAGGCTGTGGTAGAAGGTCCAGGAGCTGGCCAGCAAGGCGGCGCAGCCGAACACGAATACTCGACCCGCGCCAAAGCGATCCGCCAGGGCGCCGGAAACGATGCAGCCAATGCTCAGGAACACGATCGCCACACTGTTGGCCTGCAGGGATGTGGTTGGCGAGAAGTGATAGACCGTTTGCAACACGGTCGGGGTCATCAGAATCAACACCACGATCCCGGCCGACAGCAGCCAGGTCAGCAGCATGGAAATGGCGATGGCGCCACGATGGTCACGCAGCACCGCACGCAGCGGGACTTCCTCGGCCAGGGCCTTGCGCAATTGCAGTTCGGCGAACACCGGGGTTTCGTGCAACCAGCGGCGCAGGTAGACCGAGAACAGGCCAAACACACCGCCGAGCAGGAATGGAATCCGCCAGGCGTAATCCGCCACTTCCACCGGGGTATACAGGCTGTTGATCGCCGTCGCCACCAGAGATCCCAGGAGGATGCCTGCCGTCAGACCGCTGGTCAGGGTGCCGCAGGCGTAGCCAATGTGCCGCTGCGGGACGTGTTCGGAAACGAAGACCCAGGCGCCCGGCACTTCGCCGCCGATGGCCGCGCCCTGGATCACCCGCATCAGCAGCAACAGGATAGGCGCCCACATGCCGATCTGCGCATAGGTCGGCAGCAGGCCCATGATCAGGGTCGGCACCGCCATCATGAAAATGCTCAGGGTGAACATCTTCTTGCGCCCCAACAGATCGCCGAAGTGCGCCATCACGATGCCGCCCAGTGGTCGAGCCAGATAGCCGGCGGCAAAAATGCCGAAAGTCTGCATCAAGCGCAGCCACTCCGGCATGTCCGCCGGGAAGAACAGTTTCCCCACTACCGTGGCAAAGAACACGAAAATGATGAAGTCGTAGAATTCCAGCGCGCCGCCCAGGGCCGACAGCGATAGGGTCTTGTAGTCGTTGCGGGTCAGCGGACGTGCAGGTTGGCTTGGCTGCGCGATACTCGAGGGCGCTGTGGTCATGGCAAGGGCTTCTCTTATAGTCAAATCTGCCGCCCCAACAACGCTGGCAAGGGCTCGGGCAGGACCGGCACCATAACAAATTGTTCGAAAAAGCACATAGAGGCGCGTTTTTGACAGTCAAAATGAGAACCGGACGGTCGTCTCGGAGTCTACCGACCGATATACTCGCAATCTCGCTGCAGTTCGAAAGGGTTGCTGTGCGAAAACGCCTGTCAGGTTCATAGGCGATTTCGCAGAGTTTCCCTTTAGGCGCCTTAAGAAAAACGTGACGAACGTAGTATGTTCGGTGCTTGGATCGTTTTTCGCGAAGACGGCTACCACCAGCAATACCAACGAAGAGTCACGGGTCAGAGGCCCCCCGGCATGATAGAGCTCGAACAAGAAGATCCGATTCCGCAAGGCGACCTGGCCCTGCAAATCACCGCCCTTCCTCGCGAAACCAACGGCTTTGGCGATATTTTCGGCGGCTGGCTGGTTTCGCAAATGGACTTGGCTGGCACCGCTATGGCCAGCAAGGTTGCCGGTGGGCGCGTGGCCACGGTGGCGATCGACCGTATGGCGTTCCTGGTACCGGTGGCGGTGGGCGCTCAGCTCTCCTTCTATACGCAGGCACTGGAAATCGGCCGTAGCTCGATCAAGATGATGGTCGAGGTCTGGAGCGACGATCCGCTGTCCAGCGAATGGCGTAAAGTCACTGAAGCGGTGTTCGTGTTCGTCGCCATCGATGGCAGCGGCCGCACCCGTTCGGTTCCGCCCAGAGCTCGTTAATAAAATGCTTCGTTAAACCCGGCGATCTTTTTGCAGTCTGTAGTCGTCATTGTTCCCGATCGAGAGCTGCCCCATGAACACGCCCAACGTTGAAGCCGTGAAACTGGATGAACTGAACTGCTGGCGCATCCGCCACGGCCAGGCCGAATTGCTGGTCGCCCAGCAAGGTGCGCAGATCCTCAGTTATCAACTGGCCGGCCAGCCACCGGTGATCTGGCTCAACGACGAGGCGGTGTTCAAGACGGGCAAGAGCATTCGTGCCGGCGTACCGGTTTGCTGGCCGTGGTTCGGCAACCTGGCGCGCAACCCACAGAGCGTTCAGTCGATGCGCGTCAGCCACGAACCGGCCGCAGCTCACGGCCTGGTGCGAGCGATGGACTGGGAACTGGGTGGCATTGCGGCCGAGGGCGAAAGCCTGGACGTCGAATTCCTCCTGCCCTACCCCGAAGGCGGTCTGCCGGGCTGGCCGCATCAGGTGGACTTGACGCTGAGCATTCGTCTGGATGAACAGTTGCATATCCACCTGACCAGCCACAACCAGGGCGCTGAAAACGTCACCATCAGCCAGGCGCTACACAGCTATTTCGCCGTTAGCGATGTGCGCAACGTGCATGTCGAAGGGCTGGATGGCCTGGATTACATCGAGACGCTGGACGACTGGAAAACCGTCACTCAGTCCGGCGACTTGCGCTTTACCGGCGAGACCGATCGCATCTACCTGAATACCCCGGCGACGCTGAGCATCGTCGATCCAGCCTGGGAGCGCCGCATTGCGCTGACCAGCAGTGGTTCACGCTCCGCAGTGATCTGGAACCCATGGATCGAGCGCGCCGCCGCGTTCAGCGACATGGCCAACGATGGCTGGCAGCGCATGCTGTGCATCGAGACCGCGAATGTGATGGGTGATGTGGTTTCGCTGGCGCCGGGTGCAAGCCATACCCTGGGCGTCAGCATCGCCAGCAAGCCGCTCTAAGCCGCACTACAAAAACACTGTGGGAGCGAGCAAGCTCGCTCCCACAGTGGTTTAGTGTTGCCGCTACAGATCCGACTCTTTCACCACACGCACCTTCGCCGCATCCAGTGCATAAGCCGCATCGGCCAGGTCATTGCTGACCTTCTCGATCTTCAGCGTGCCGGTCACCCACAGCGGTGTGTAGATGTCGTTGAGTTTCAAACCTTGCGGATAACGCACCAGCACCAGTTGATTCGGTGGCGGTGGCGGCACGTGGATGCAGGCACCCGGGTACGGCACCAGGAAAAACAGCGTGCTGCGTCCTTTCGCGTCGGTCTCCAACGGCACCGGATAACCACCGATACGAATGTTCTTGTCGTTCATCGACGCAACGGTTTTGGTCGAATACATCACCGCCGGCAAGCCTTTGCTCTGCTTCATGCCACCCTTTTCGGTAAAGGTGCCATTGGCCTCGGGGGAGTTGTGGTCGATTTCAGGCATGGCCTCGAGGGCTTTCTGGTCCGACTTGGGCATCAGTTCGAGCCAGTCGGTTTCCGGCAGTTCGCCGGCGTGGGCAAGGCCCGTTCCCAGGAAAAGAAGTGTCAACAAAAGACGGCGCATGAAGGTGCTCGGTAAAAGGAAGGACAGTAATTCGCCGGGCATTTTAGTCCTCTCGGGTTGCGCGGCCGAGAGGACTTCGTCGCACGAATCAGTTCTTTTTGATCAGGCCGTAGACCACCAGCAACACAATGGCGCCAACCAGCGCACCAATGAAACCTGCACCTTGCCCGGCCTGGTAAATGCCCAATGCCTGGCCGCCATATGTAGCTGCCAGCGAACCGCCAATACCGAGCAGGATGGTCATGATCCAGCCCATGCTGTCATCGCCCGGTTTGAGGAACCGCGCCAGCAGGCCGACGATCAAGCCGATAAAGATGGTTCCGATAATTCCCATGGCATTTCCCTCTGAATGAAGTGGCTATGCCAAAGCCTAGTCAGACTTTGGCATCCTGCCATGAGAGAACGGCGGCCGCTGAATGGTTCCGCCGCTGCCACATGAAACTATTCGGCAATGAGCGCTTCGACCTTGAGGATCTGCGCGGCCAGCGTCTCGCGGTCCGCACAACGCAGGTTGGCGTGACCGACCTTGCGCCCGACCTTGAAGGCCTTGCCATAGTGATGCAGATGGCAATCGGCGATGGCCAGGACTTTCTCGGTCTCGGGAACCTTGCCGATGAAGTTGAGCATGGCGCTCTCACCGACCTTGGCCGTCGATCCCAACGGCAGGCCGGCCACGGCGCGCAGGTGGTTTTCGAACTGGCTGCATTCGGCGCCTTCGGTGGTCCAGTGCCCGGAGTTGTGTACGCGCGGGGCGATTTCGTTGGCCTTGAGGCCACCGTCGACTTCAAAGAACTCGAACGCCATCACCCCCACGTAATCCAGTTGCTTGAGCACACGGCTGGAATAGTCTTCGGCCAGGGCTTGCAGCGGATGATCGGTGCTGGCCACGGACAGCTTGAGGATGCCGCTGTCGTGGGTGTTGTGCACCAGCGGGTAGAAGCGGGTCTCACCGTCTCGGGCACGCACGGCGATCAACGAGACTTCACCGGTGAACGGCACGAAGCCTTCCAGCAGGCAGGCGACGTTGCCCAGCTCGGCAAACGTGCCGACCACATCTTCAGGGGTGCGCAGGACTTTCTGGCCCTTGCCGTCATAACCCAGGGTGCGGGTCTTGAGCACGGCCGGCAGACCGATGGAGACCACAGCGGCGTCGAGATCGGCTTGCGACTGAATGTCGGCAAACGCCGGGGTTGGAATCCCCAGGTCCTTGAACATGCTCTTCTCGAACCAGCGATCGCGGGCAATGCGCAAGGCTTCGGCACTCGGATAAACCGGAACGAATTGCGACAGGAACGCCACGGTTTCGGCCGGGACGCTCTCGAATTCAAAGGTCACCAGATCGACTTCATCGGCCAACTGACGCAGGTGATCCTGGTCACCGTAGTCGGCGCGCAGGTGTTCACCCAATGCCGCAGCGCAGGCGTCCGGCGCCGGGTCCAGAAAAGCGAAGTTCATGCCCAGCGGAGTGCCCGCCAGCGCCAACATGCGGCCCAACTGGCCGCCACCGATTACACCGATCTTCATCGTCAACAACCTCAGGCGATGCGTGGGTCTGGATTTTCCAGGACGCTGTCTGTCTGCTCAGCACGGAAGGTTTTCAACACCGCGTGGAACTGCGGGTGCTTGGCGCCCAGGATACTCGCCGACAGCAGCGCGGCGTTGATCGCGCCAGCCTTGCCGATGGCCAGGGTGGCGACCGGAATGCCCGCAGGCATCTGCACAATAGAGAGCAGCGAATCGACACCCGAGAGCATCGACGACTGCACCGGCACGCCCAGCACCGGCAGGTGGGTCTTGGCCGCACACATGCCAGGCAAGTGGGCCGCGCCACCGGCACCGGCGATGATCACCTCGATGCCACGCGCCTCGGCTTCTTCAGCGTACTGGAACAGCAGGTCCGGGGTGCGGTGGGCAGAGACCACTTTCACCTCGTAGGGGATGCCGAGCTTTTCCAGCATATCGGCGGTGTGGCTAAGGGTGGACCAATCGGACTTGGAGCCCATGATCACGCCAACCAATGCACTCATCGTCGTGCCTCTTCTCTCTGGGCGCCCGCAGGCGCATCAAAAAACAACAAGCCACGCAAAATGCGTGGCTTGATTGTACGAATTATGGCCGGGCGAACCGGCCGAAGGCCGCGCAGTATACCGCAATACGCCAGATAAACAGCCCCTCTTGCGACCATCTGTCATCTGAGGCGGCATGAATATTTACTGACTTTAAAGTCAGCCGGCACGGCTATTCCAGATGCACGGCTCATATAGATAAAAACACCAACTTCAGCAGCAACTAATTTGCAAAAAAATAGACACTATGAAATTGAAAGAAACATAGATTTATTCGCAACCCCAGAGTAACAGACATAAATTAACCAACTCCACGATCAACAAACACACAGCCGAAACAACCTATTATTAAAAGGACTTAATAATGACGAACACCATTGAGCAAAATAAAAAACCCATCATCATTATCGCCATCATTCACGACGATGTAGCTGCCACCGCACGGAAAACGATTTACGATGATCACTTTCGTCCATTTATAACGGAACTGGAAAGTTTCACCGGTCGAAAATTCCATGTCATTTTTGGCAAAGGCGCCCCTTATAGCAACTTTGACTACAGGGGTAGCGATACATTGAGAACGCTAGCAAAATGGGAAAACCATGGCTACAGGTACATAAAAAAACTGGAAGAGCAAGGTCACATCTTTGAAAAGCCGCCCTTGGTAGTTCTGCTTACCCATGATTATCTAAATGAACAAGCTGCTGGCGTCGCACTCATTCGCCCCCCCTTTCAAACCGGGAACTTTGCAATCGCCTCACTGACCAGCTACATAACGGTGGGCCATGAAATTGGGCACTTGCTGGGTGCGACACATGAAAATTCGGAAGTCCAGTACAACGGCTGGTGGTGCGAAACTTATATGACGCCCGAAAGGGACCCCATGAAATCAATTTGTTATGCTTACAGCCCGGCCAATCGGGAGAACATAAAAAGGTATCTGAATAGCAAGGCATGAAGTTGAATCCAGTCGAAATGGACAGCTTCAACGCGGCCACATTTAACGACTCAGCTATTACCACTCGCCGCCCCACCCTCCAGCTTGCGCCACAACAACCGCACATTCGCCTTGCGCACCAGCGCGCAGCGATACAGGCGAATTTCCAGTGGCACATGCCATTGCGGACCGCCGCAGACCACCAGTTCACCGCGCGCCAGTTCGGCGCGCACACTCAGTTGCGGCACCCAGGCGATGCCCAGTCCCTCCAGCGCCATGCTTTTGAGGCTGTCGGCCATGGCGGTTTCGTAGATGGTGGTGAAACGCAACGCTCGCTGACGTAACAGCATGTTCACCGAGCGGCCGAGAAACGCACCGGCGCTGTAGGCCAGCAAAGGCACACTGCCCTCACCTTCCAGATCGAACAGCGGCTTGCCCTCTGCATCCGCCGCGCAAACCGGGAGCATCTCGGTATGGCCCAGGTGTAGCGAAGGGAAGATTTCCGGGTCCATCTGCATGGCCGCATCCGGGTCGTAGAACGCGAGCATCAGGTCGCAGCCACCTTCCCGCAAGGCATGCACCGCATCGCCAACGTTGGTGGCCACCAATCGTGTGGCGATGTTCAGGCCTTCGTTGCGCAGTTGGGCGATCCAGCGCGGAAAGAACCCCAGCGCCAGCGAGTGAGCGGCAGCGACCTGCATCACTTCACCCTGCCCGCCTTCCAGATGATGCAAATGACGCAACACCTCACCGAGTTGCTCGACCACGGTCCGTGCGGTGACGAGGAACAACTGCCCCGCCGCCGTCAGTTCCACCGGCGTGCGCGAGCGGTTGACCAGCGTCAGGCCCAGCGCGGCCTCCAGGCTGCGGATCCGCCGACTGAACGCCGGCTGGGTCACGAAACGCCGTTCCGCCGCCTGGGAGAAGCTGCGGGTGGCAGCCAGAGCACTGAAGTCCTCCAGCCATTTGCTTTCCAGATTCATCACGTCCTCCCGGACACGCACCAATTTAGGTCGCACGCTCGCCGCACACGCGGCGTCACACAGGCATTATGCCGAATGTGCATAGGCCAGTGTTTAACAGCATTGGCCCAAATTTCTCCACAAGCCTAGCATTTGCAGTGTTCCGGCACAGACCGGGTCCATATCGAGATGATTTCTATCATGTCCTCCGCTGCATCTTTCCGCACAGAAAAAGACCTGCTTGGCGTACTCGAAGTACCGGCTCAAGCGTATTACGGCATCCAGACCCTGCGAGCGGTGAACAACTTCCGTCTCTCCGGCGTTCCGATCTCGCACTACCCGAAGCTGGTTGTCGGCCTGGCCATGGTCAAACAAGCCGCCGCTGACGCCAACCGTGAATTGGGTCACCTCAGTGAAGCCAAGCACGCGGCCATCAGCGAAGCCTGTGCACGTTTGATCCGCGGCGATTTCCACGAAGAGTTCGTGGTAGACATGATTCAAGGCGGCGCTGGCACTTCGACCAACATGAACGCCAACGAAGTGATCGCCAACATCGCACTGGAGGCCATGGGTCACCAGAAAGGCGAATATCAGTACCTGCACCCGAACAACGACGTGAACATGGCGCAGTCGACCAACGACGCTTACCCGACGGCTATCCGCCTGGGTCTGCTGTTGGGTCACGATGCGCTGCTGGCCAGCCTCGACAGCCTGATTCAGTCGTTTGCCGCCAAAGGTGCAGAATTCAACCACGTCCTGAAGATGGGCCGTACCCAGCTGCAAGACGCCGTGCCGATGACCCTCGGCCAGGAATTCCGTGCTTTCGCCACGACCCTGGGCGAAGACCTGGCACGCCTGAAAACGCTGGCACCTGAACTGCTGACCGAAGTGAACCTGGGCGGCACCGCGATCGGCACCGGCATCAACGCCGACCCGCGCTACCAGCACCTGGCCGTTCAGCGCCTGGCAACCATCAGCGGTCATCCGCTGGTACCGGCAGCCGACCTGATCGAAGCCACTTCCGACATGGGCGCGTTCGTGCTGTTCTCCGGCATGCTCAAGCGTACCGCGGTCAAGCTGTCGAAGATCTGCAACGACTTGCGCCTGCTGTCCAGCGGTCCACGCACCGGCATCAACGAAATCAACCTGCCAGCGCGTCAGCCGGGCAGCTCGATCATGCCAGGCAAGGTCAACCCGGTTATCCCGGAAGCCGTTAACCAGGTCGCGTTCCAGATCATCGGTAACGACCTGGCGCTGACCATCGCGGCCGAAGGCGGCCAGCTGCAACTGAACGTGATGGAGCCGCTGATCGCGTTCAAGATCTTCGACTCGATCCGCCTGCTGCAACGCGCCATGGACATGCTGCGCGAGCACTGCATCGTCGGCATCACCGCCAACGAAGAGCGCTGCCGTGAACTGGTCGAACACTCGATCGGCCTGGTCACCGCACTGAACCCGTACATCGGCTATGAAAACGCCACCCGCATCGCCCGTATCGCACTCGAAAGCGGTCGCGGCGTGCTGGAACTGGTGCGCGAAGAAGGCTTGCTCGACGACGCCATGCTCGCCGACATCCTGCGCCCGGAAAACATGATTGCTCCGCGTCTGGTTCCGCTTAAGGCCTGATCCGACGCGTTACCTGTAGCACCGCTCACCAGGTCGAGGGACTAGACACCTCTCACCTTTTGAGGGCTTGGAGATCATTCTCCAGGCCCTTTTTTTATCCGCGACAGAAGCAAAACCTCAACCCCTGCGAAACCCGACCTAACAACAAACCCGCGATATGAAACCGGGACGAACATCGACCCGCCTGTTGTGCCGAGCGCCAACGGGTGTAACGCAATGTGTCCGTCCGGCCAGCATTTGCCTAAACAAAAAACAGCGAGGAAAAATCCATGCTCGAAGTCATTAACGACTTCCTCTCAGGGAAAGTACTGATCGTGCTCATTGTCGGGCTCGGTAGCTATTTCACGATCCGCTCGCGTTTCGTTCAATTGCGTCACTTCTTCCACATGTTCGCCGTGTTCCGCGACAGCCTTAAAAGCAGCGCCGGGCAACTCAGCTCGTTCCAGGCCCTGATGCTCAGCCTTGCCGGCCGCGTCGGTGCAGGCAACATCGCCGGTGTCGGCATCGCCGTGACCCTTGGCGGACCAGGCGCGGTGTTCTGGATGTGGGTGACCGCGCTGGTCGGCATGTCCAGCAGCTTCTTTGAATGCTCCCTTGGCCAGCTCTACAAACGCGCCGATGCCGACGGCACCTACCGGGGCGGCCCGTCCTACTACATCCAGCATGGCCTGCAAAAACGCGGGCTCGGCATGCTCATGGCATTCCTGCTGCTGGTGACGTTCGGCTTCGCCTTCAACGGCCTCCAAGCCCACGCCGTGACCCACTCACTGAACAATGCCTTCGGTCTGGACACGACCTACACCGGCATCGGCCTGGCCGTGCTGCTGGGCCTGGTGTTCATTGGCGGAATCAAGCGCATCGCCAAGGTCGCCGACCTGCTGGTGCCGGTGAAAACCCTGGTGTACATCGGCGTGACCCTCTACGTGATCGTGCTGCAGTTCGATCACGTTCCAGCCATGCTGATGACCATCGTCAAAAGCGCCTTTGGTCTGGACCAGGCCTTCGGCGGCCTGATCGGCAGCGCCATCGTCATGGGCGTGAAGCGTGGCGTGTTCGCCAACGAAGCGGGGCTGGGCAGCGCGCCCAACGTGGCCGCAGTGGCTTCGGTCGAGCACCCGGTAGCGCAAGGTGTGGTGCAAGCCTTCAGCGTGTTCCTCGACACCTTCGTGATCTGCACCTGCACCGCGCTGCTGATCCTGCTCTCGGGCTTCTACACCCCGGGCTTCGAAGGCGATGGCATCGCCCTGACCCAAAACTCCCTGGCCGCCGTGGTCGGTGACTGGGGCCGGATGTTCATTTCCGTGGCGCTGGCGTTGTTCGTGTTCACCTCGATCCTCTACAACTACTACCTGGGCGAGAGCAACCTGCGATTCCTGATCGGCGAAAACCGCAAGGCGCTGATGGGCTACCGTGCGTTGGTGCTGGTATTGATCTTCTGGGGCGCCATCGAGAACCTCGGCACCGTGTTCGCCTTCGCCGACATCACCATGACCCTGCTCGCGTTCGTCAACCTGATCGCGCTGTTCCTGCTGTTCAAGGTCGGCATGCGCATCCTGCGTGACTACGACGACCAGCGCGCCGCCGGGATCAAGACGCCGGTGTTCGATTCCGCCAAGTTCCCGGACCTGGACCTGGATCGCCAGGCGTGGCCGGCCAATCCGCCAGCCGCCACCAAGGCCCAAGCCGAACCGCATGGCGTACCTGCAGCGCAACGCTGACGGGTAGATGACGGGCGCATACTCCGCGCCCGTCAGTTAAAGTTCGAAAAACTGTGGAAGCGAGCAAGCTCACTTCCACAGGCACTCTTCCTTCCGGAGACTCCCCATGAATTCCTCGAACTACCCTGCCGCCCAGCACGTCATGGTGCTCTACACCGGCGGCACCATCGGCATGCAAGCCAGCGCCCATGGTCTGGCCCCGGCCTCCGGTTTCGAAGCGCGCATGCGCGAGTACCTGCACAGCCAACCGGAACTGGTCGTGCCGCCGTGGCGCTTTCGCGAGATGTCGCCGCTGATCGACAGCGCCAACATGACCCCGGCCTACTGGCAGCAACTGCGTGAAGCCGTGGTCGATGCCGTTGACGTGCAAGGCTGCGACAGTGTGCTGATCTTGCATGGCACCGACACCCTGGCCTACAGCGCGGCAGCGATGAGCTTCCAGTTGCTCGGCCTGCAAGCCCGCGTGTGCTTCACCGGCTCCATGCTGCCGGCCGGCGTCACTGATAGCGATGCCTGGGAAAACCTCAGCGGTGCGCTGGTTGCGTTGGGCCAAGGCCTGGCTCCGGGCGTGCACCTGTACTTCCACGGCGAACTGCTGGCACCGACCCGCTGCGCGAAAGTACGCAGTTTCGGCCGCCATCCCTTCAAGCGCCTGGAACGTCAGGGCGGCGGCGTGAAAGCGCCTTCGATTGCGCCGCAGTTGAACTACAACCAACCCAGGCAACTGGCGAACGTCGCGGTACTGCCACTGTTCCCCGGCATCGGCGCCGAGGTACTGGACGGCTTGCTCGCCAGCGGCATTCAAGGCCTGGTGCTGGAGTGCTATGGCAGTGGAACCGGGCCCAGCGACAATCCGGGGTTCCTCGCCAGCCTGGGGCGAGCGCGGGACAAAGGCGTGGTGGTGGTGGCGGTTACGCAGTGCCATGAAGGTGGCGTCGAGCTGGATGTATATGAGGCCGGCAGTCGCTTGCGCGGGGTCGGCGTGTTGTCCGGCGGCGGCATGACCCGTGAAGCGGCATTCGGCAAATTACACGGCTTGTTGGGGGCGGGGCTGGAAACGAGCGAAGTCCGACAACTTGTAGAACTCGACCTCTGTGGCGAGCTGGTCTGAGGCAAACAGGGCCGGTTGCAACTTAGCAAGCCTTCCTGTCCGTCGCCGTCAGGAAGGCTTGCCCTGTCACTTCAGTCTATTGATGGAAAAACACCTGCCTGGCCGTCGTTCGGCTAATGTCGCCACGCCATATGCTGGTCACTGCGTGGCCAGCCGCCTGTTGATCCTTCTGAAAATTCAGGCCCAGTCGGCGCTGCGCGACCGTTTTCAAATGCGCCTTGGCAAAGGAATCTGGAGCAGCCTCTTTTGTCGGGTAGTGAAAATGGGCATACCACAGCACATTGTTGTCGGTATCGCGGATCTCGTATTCCTGCAAAAAATCAGTGCCTTTACCCCCAGAGCTGTCGGTTCGCCCGCCGACCTTGCGGATGCTTATCTCTTCTGCCTCCAACAGATACTCCACCGCCCCCGCGGTCGGGTTGCGCGACTTGTACATTTCAATGCGTGTTTGCTGTGCCAGCTTCCGAAGGCGCGTGGCTGTATTCCTCAATTGAACGACGACTGGCTCTAATGACACTTCACCCGCCGACCAGGTCAACGCCTCGATGTTGTTGGCGGCAGCGTCAAACGGGTCAGCCTGGTTCATGATGAGACTTTCTATATCGGCCGGCGGACGATCGGATTTGGCCATGCGCCTGGCCTCAGCCACCTGCCTGTCGTATCCGGCCAATAGATCTCGCGCATTTTTCTCCAGTTTTCCAAGCTTCCTTGTGGCCCGAACACTAAGCGGCATGCCTCCCAGCAGCCGTAGGCGGAAATCGAAACTCCAGCGACCCTGCTCATCGCTTTTCAACCAGGGGCCCCTGCGCGACGCGCTCTTCGGATCGGTGATCACAACCCCATCCAATGTAGGCGACACCCGAAACCAGTCATCTTCGACGCAGGCATACAAGTTGCCGCCTTGCTTATATAGCCCGCGAAACTCGCCGGATTTGACCAACGAATCTCCGCGCAGCGGCGCCGAGAGCCTGAAAGACTTGAGATTGGCCAGCTGTGGAGCTGATAACTGGCCTCGCGCACTGTTCCAGCCAAAAGAAAGCTTCGGCTCTCCCCCGAAAGGGCCGACAGGCCGCCTGTCAATTTTATTGTCGAGCAGGATGCGCAGATCGAGCGCGGTTTCGCCGACAACGCCAGACGCTTCGGTGCGCGCAATCGCAGGCACGGGCGAACCCGAGTGCACCAGTATCAAGGCCAGGTTCATCAACACATCTGCCGCTGCTTCCAATCGATGCTCGGCATTTTCGCGTTGAACAAGCCCTTCAATGCTTTTGGTGAGTTGGACCAAAAGGCCGATAGTAGCCAATGGGCCGTCCAACAATGGTTGTAACAGGTTGAACAATACCCACCCGAAGTCCTTGAGTTGATCCCAGCGGGCCTCTGAGTTCGATACGGAATCACCTTTGGCCTGCTCGATCAGTGCCTGGGCGCAAGCCCGGTACAGCGCGCTGAACACGTCCACTGAGACCGCGCTGGCGAGCGAGACGCGTTGCGACTGGAGCACGTCGAACTCACCGAGAATGACCCGTCCGACATGGGGCTCCACGAAGCCGCCGTTGGCATAAATGTGGCGAATCGAGGGTGCCAGCCCGGCAAGCACGCTGCGCTGCAATGACTCATCCTCCTGAATGGCGCTCAACAAATCTGCCCACGAGACAAACTCGAGCATTGGTTCGTCCGAAGCAGGTCGGTAGAGAATGTGTGGCCCGCGTCCAAGCTCCTGCGGGCCGATCACAAACATGTTCAAGACGTAGTCCGTTCTGGAGCCGGCTCCAGCCTGGAATCCCAGCGGTCGGACCACCATGGCATGTCCCTCGACCTGACGATCGACCGCGGCCGTTTGCAGGGCGGCGACAACCTGTCGATAAGCCGGATCGGACAAGCGCTTGCGGATTTTCAGTTCCAGTGCCAACAACGGCAGTTGAATGCTCATGCTTGCGCGAAATTGTTTTCGTCGCTTTTGGGACTCATCGGAGTCGCCCAGCAATTTGCGCTGCAACAGGTCGGGATAACGCTGGCCGATGTCGGCGCGAGTGGTCAGGTCCCTCAAATAGTCATAGGTCAGCCACGCCGGTGGTTCGCCGTTGCGATAATGGATCTGCGATGGAACCAGAGGCAACGCGCCGATATTTTTCACGGCCAGTTGCGAAAATGCCGAGCGGGTTGTCTGGTAGCGAGGCTCGGGAAATGGCGGATCAATGATTTCGAACGCCGTGTTCTCCAACCGCCGCTGCGTCACCTCGATATCGCGCACATTGATAAGCTTTCGGGTCGGATCGTCTGCGACCATCAGCGCCTTCAATGCCTGCTCGGCATACTCATGAATGGGCGCGATGTCCGACAGGAATGAAGTACCGGTTCGACTCTGGTCCGCCAGCGAGGCCAGCAATTTGCTGTAAGCAACGCGATCCGCCGGACTGGCTTGCTTCAGCCATGATGGCAACAAGTCTTCCAGGGTCGACAACCGGGTTTCATGACCTGAACGAAAGGCACCCAGTAACGTCGAGGGACTACTGACCTGCTCCAGCCGTCGTTCGAGCGTCGGCAAGTCGGCGAACACTTCGGGCTTGATCGCCGCAATAACCTGCAGCTGACGCTCGAGAAGACTCAGGGTCAGCGCGTCGAAAATGTCATGTTCAGGCCTGTAGTTTCTTAGCGACAGGGGTCCCGCACGGCGCACACCAAACCAGGATCGCGTCATGGCTTCCTCGGAGCTGAATACTTCGATTCCGCCGGACAATGTGAACAGTAGTGCAATGGTTCGCCCGCCCACATTGCGGGTCATCGACAGGACCAGCACATCATCCGCGGTGGCGGTGCTGACGTCCTCATACACGAATGTCACGGCAGCCTGGGTCGCCGCATCGCCCTGGACCCTTTCGCGCTGGGTGTTATCGGGGTAATCAAGCACGCCCTGGACCGCCAGCCGTGCTTCACCGGCAAGTGCTTGGGAGGCTATCCGCAGTTGCTCTCGGAACAGATCGCGCAGTCGTTGCCAGAGAGCGGCGTCGTTCCCGCTCGATTGGCTCCAGAAGTCGACCAGCTCTTGTTGATAGCGCTGCAGCAACTGCGGCCCCCATTCATCGAGCACCTCGCTGATTTCGCTCAATTCAACGTTAATGGCTGGAGGCGTTTCTACGTTGGAGTAGCGTGAGAGAAAGCTCTTGTCACTGAAAACCCTGCAACTGCCCTTCCAGTAACTTTCGAGCAACAGATCCGTCAGTCCGTAGCTTAGATAACCCGCGAAGCTTGACCCTCCAGGGGTTTCATTCCACCGAGGTTCGAGTACGGCAGCGCTTGCAACCTTGATATCGAGACTGGGAAACAGGTCATCCAGGACTTGTTGCAAGGTCCTTCGGGCCGTTTCTCGCAAGGTGGGGCGATCGGCAAACAGGTGCAAAACGCTCAAGGCCTGTGAAGCCACCTCAGCATCCGGCCGCAGGGGACGCAGCAGGCGGGTATCGGTTGAGGTCGTGTCTGAAGAGGTCATGATTAAAGTCCATCCTTGGGTACATGAAATGTCGTCACGACAGCCAACGCTCGGGCGTGTGACCGTCATGACCAAGGTAATAACCTTGCAGACACGGGATGGCGGTATC
The DNA here is from genome assembly GCF_058792515.1 of Pseudomonas sp. MT92. Taxonomy (NCBI): domain Bacteria; kingdom Pseudomonadati; phylum Pseudomonadota; class Gammaproteobacteria; order Pseudomonadales; family Pseudomonadaceae; genus Pseudomonas; species Pseudomonas sp. MT92. The sequence goes on along the minus strand of NZ_JBXAFA010000001.1, from coordinate 93,521 downwards.
CACGTATAGCTTCTGTAACCGTTGGCTTCACCGGGCGTGCCGCCCCCCATGACTCCGGGCCCGGCACACAACTTGCTCCCATTCCAGCAAATCAAGACTGGAAGTCGCCATGCTCCACTCTCATCTCACGACCCTCAATGCCGTCTCGCTGATCCTCAACACCTTCAAGGCTGAAGGCTTGTCCAGTGAGGCGCTATTGGCCGGCAGCGGCATCAGTGCGGCGGATCTGAACCGCGCCGACACGCGCATCACCACCAATCAAGAGATGCAAGTCTGTGCCAACGCTGTCGCACTCAAGCGTGACATCGGCCTGGAATTGGGCCGGCGGATGCACGTGTCCTGCTACGGCATTCTCGGTTATGCACTGCTCACCAGTGCCACCTTCGGTGACGCTTTGCGTCTGGCGATGCGTTATCCGGCGCTGCTGGGAACACTTTTCGAACTGAGCCTGGAGGAAGATGGCGAGCGTGTCTGGTTCGTCGCGGCCGACTATCGCGAGAGCCCGGCGATGGCGGTGTTCAACGCCGAGTTCTGCCTGGTCTCGCTGAAGGTCATCTGCGACGACCTGCTCGGTCATCCGCTGCCACTGCTCGCCGCTCGCTTCGAACATGCCGCACCCGACTACGAAGCGACCTATGCCGAACATTTCAACTGCCCGCTGCATTTCGGGGCACGGGACAACGCTTTCGCCTTCGACAAGCACTGGCTCGATCAACCCTTGCCCTTGGCCGATGTGATTACCCATCAAGCCATGGCCGAACGTTGCCGCAAGCAGAATACCGAGTTCACCGGACGCCAGGCGTGGCTGGGACGAATCCGCCAATTGCTGAGTGCGCAACTGAATGCGGCGCCTGGGCTGGAGGGCCTGGCGGAGCAGATGAACTGTTCGGCGAGAACCCTGCGTCGGCATCTCAAGGACCTGGGCTGCAGCTATCAGGAATTGCTCGATGAATTGCGCTTCGAACAGGCCAAGCAAATGCTGTGCGAGGATCAGTTGCCGATCTATCAGATTGCCGAGGCCCTGGGTTTCAGCGAGACCGCGAGCTTTCGCCATGCCTTCGTGCGCTGGAGTGGTGTAGCGCCAAGCCAGTTCCGCCCACATGGATAACCCTGGGGGCGCGGGCAAGCCCGCTTCCCCAGCGTCTGAATTCCACGCGCCATGCCAGGTCGTGGCGCATTAAAAAGGGGCGAATTTCGGTCAGATTTTTTGGCCATATCGATCCCCTTTTGGCCTTTCCTGCCGTTTTCCAAAATCGTCCATGCCGCAAGACTGTGTTCAACCGAATCAGCCTGCGGAGAACAAGAAATGCTGACGATCTACTCGAACGATCACCATCTGCACCACGGCCGTTGTGAATTGATAGATGGGCAACTCAAGCCCTGCTTCGAAATGCCTTCGCGCGCCGACCACGTGTTGGCCCGCGTGCAAAACCAGAACCTCGGCCCGGTAGAAGCGCCCAAGGATTTCGGCCTCGGCCCCATCGAGCGCATACACAGCCGCGACTACCTCGACTTTTTCAAAGGCGCCTGGGCGCGCTGGACCGAATTCAACACCGACGGCGACCTGCTGCCCTACACCTGGCCGGCCCGCACCCTGCGCCAAATCAAACCGACCAGCCTGCACGGCCAGCTCGGTTACTACAGCTTCGACGGCGGTGCGCCGATCACTGCCGGAACCTGGCAGGCCGCGTACAGCGCAGCGCAAGTGGCATTGACCGCCCAGGCGGAAATCCAGGCTGGCGCGCGCAGTGCCTTTGCCTTGTGCCGTCCACCAGGACACCACGCCGCCGGCGACTTGATGGGGGGTTATTGCTACCTCAACAACGCAGCCATCGCCGCCCAGGCCTTCCTCGACCAGGGTCACAAAAAGGTCGCGATCCTCGACGTGGACTACCACCACGGCAACGGCACCCAGTCGATTTTCTATGAACGCAGCGACGTGCTGTTCACCTCGATCCACGGCCACCCGGAAGCCGAGTTCCCGTTCTTCCTCGGTTATGAAGATGAGTTGGGTGAAGGCGCCGGTGAGGGCTTCAATTTCAACTACCCGTTGCCCGCCGGCAGCGGCTGGGACACCTGGAGCGCGGCGCTGGAACAAGCCTGCAAAGAGATCGAAAGCTACGGCGCGGACATCATTGTCGTGTCCCTGGGCGTTGATACGTTCAAGGACGATCCGATCTCGCAATTCAAGCTCGACAGCCCGGATTACCTGGCCATGGGCAAGCGCATCGCTGGCCTTGGCAAACCAACGCTGTTCGTGATGGAAGGCGGTTACGCGGTCGAGGAAATCGGCATCAACGCGGTGAACGTCCTTGAAGGTTTTGAAAGCGCTCAGTGAGGAATTAAAACAATGAAAAGGCTCAAGCGTTTTATCGTGCCGGCCCTGAGTGCCCTGGTGCTCAGTGGCGCCGTGCACGCCGAAGAACGAACGTTGCGCGTCTACAACTGGTTCGACTACATCACCCCCAAAGCCCTGGAAGATTTCAAGGCGCAGAACACCCTGACCAAACTGGTCTATGACATCTTCGACACCAACGAAGCCCTTGAAGCCAAGCTGCTGACCGGCAACTCCGGCTACGACGTGGTGGTGCCGTCCAACGTGTTTCTCGCCAAGCAGATCGAGGCTGGCGTGTTCCAGCCGCTGGACCGCAGCAAACTGCCGAACTGGAACCACCTCGATCCCAAGCTGATGAAGCTGATCGAAGCCAACGACCCGGGCAACAAATTCGCGGTGCCTTACATGTACGGCACCATCCTGATCGGCTTCAACCCGGCCAAGGTCAAGGCAGTACTGGGTGATAACGCGCCGGTCGACAGCTGGGACCTGATCTTCAAGGAAGAGAACATCAGCAAGCTCAAGCAGTGCGGCGTCGCCCTGCTCGACTCGCCGTCGGAGATACTGCCCCTGGCCCTGCAACACCTCGGCCTGGACCCCAACAGCAAAAAGCCTGCGGACTACGACAAGGCTGAAGCGCTGCTGATGAAGATTCGCCCGTATATCACCTACTTCCACTCATCGAAGTACATGGCTGATATCGCCAACGGTGACATCTGCGTCGCCGTGGGCTATTCCGGCAGTTTTTCCCAGGCCGCCAACCGCGCCAAGGAAGCCAAGAATGGTGTCGTCGTCGACATGCGGCTGCCAAAAGAAGGCGCGCCGATCTGGTTCGACATGCTCGCCATTCCGAAGGGTGCGAAGAACCCGGAAGACGCCTACACCTTCATCAACTACCTGCTGCAACCGCAGGTGATTGCGCCGGTCAGCGACTTCGTCGGCTACCCGAATCCGAACAAGGACGCCACCGAGCTGGTCGACCCGGCGATCCGCAATAACCCGAACCTGTACCCGACCGAAACGGCGATGGGCACGCTCTATACCCTGCAACCGCTGCCTCGCGATGCCGAACGTGCGCGGACCCGGGCCTGGACCAAAATCAAGTCAGGCACCTGACCCGAATCGCTTCAACCGCTTCCCCGGACCCGCGCATGCGCGGGTCTTTTTTTGCCCGCGATATTTATTTACCGCCATCGCCCATCGGCCCGTCACTACCTTGCAACGCTTCGCGCACCAAATGTTCTGCGGTGCCCGCTAACCACACAATGGATGTGACCATGACCGACGCCACCAGCCCTCCCGTTTTACCCGGCCTTTCCTCCGACCAGAATGCCCTGCTCACCCAATTGGTCACCGGCCCCTCGATCAGGGAAGTCGCCACCCACGCGCTGCAGCCTGCCCTGAAAGCGCTGTACCCGAATCTACATATCGATCCGCGCCTGGCCATGGTGGTGATGCCAACCTGGGCCTATCACAATGGGCGCGTCGAACCCGGGCCACGGCACTTCAAATCGCTGACCGACACGCTGGTGCACCATGGTGTAGCGGGCACGCCAGTGATCTACCTCGACGGTGAACACTACCTCACGCTGCAGCCTCAGGAGCAGACGCCAGTACAACTGCCCGTCAGCATTGAGTTCATCGGGCGCTTGCTCAATGAGCTGGCGCCGTTGCTGTTTGTCGCGTTTCAAGAACAGCAGGTCGATTACTGGAACCAGTACACCCGCGCATCGACTCCGCGCTGGCAGGCGCTGTCCAAATCCTTGCGCGATCTATGGAACATCAAGGCCAACCCGAACTGGGACAGCGACCAACACGCCATGGCCGGCAAACTGTTCGCCTACCCGGAAAAAAGCGCACGCCGTTCCAATGACCCCTATCAGTCACGCGCCTGCCTGATCGACCTGGACGCCATGAGCGGTGCTGCCTCGACGCACGTCAACATCCTTGACATGGCAGTCCTGGTCGGAACCCTGGGCACTCGAACCCTGGTGATCACTCACACCATCCCCCGTGGCTTCCAGACGTTCGACTCCCTGGAGGAACTGGGCGCGTCGTTGCTGACGGACGTCGATGGGCAAGCACCGGGCAACGTCCTGCATTGGCGCCTGATCGAACCCCAGGGCAATTATTTCGACCGCCTGGCGTGCAACCTCATCGCCCTGCAAGCCGACGCCATCGGTGCGCTGGCCAACGAACCCGCTGCAAGCAATCCAGACTTGGCGCCCCACGTCAGCCGCACCACCCGTGAGCTGGACCCGACGGACAAGCAGTCATCCTCGCGATTCAATCAGGTCGAGCAGTCGCTGCCTGACTGGATGGCCGATGCTTCTCCCACTGATCTCACCGCCTACAGTCGGCATCTGATGGACCTGGTGACCGTGCGTAATCAGAACGCCGGGAAGTCCTTTCAGGACGGGCTCAAGCCGATCCGCCAATTTGCGCTGGATCAACTGCGCGAGGCCATGCTCAAAGATCATGCCGATGCGGCAGGACTGAACCTGGCGGACATCGAGATCGTGGTCGACAGCGTGGTGGTCTGGGGCAGCTTTGTGCCGTTGGTGGAGCCCGAGCGCACGACACTGAGCCTGGTCGACCAGGCACTGCAAAACCTGATTGCCCTGCCCCAGGGCAACAAATCCGTGCGCAGTTCCAGCGCCGCCGCGCTGCCGCAATGGATGACGGTGAGCTATCTGGAGGCGCTGATCACTCGCATCGACATCGGCCAGAACTACCCGGCGCTGATCAAAAGCAAGCTGCTCGTCGATCCCGTTGACAGCCTGCGACGGCAGAATCTGTTCACCAGTCATTTGCGCGTCGAGTTGCCGCTGCTGGCCTTGCAGCTGAAGATTCGCAGGCAGAACGGCATCGATGAAACCGGTTATCGCTATGTCGCCGCCGTGGTCCAGGTACTTGACGCCAATCGCTGGGTGGATGGCCAGGAAATCGTGATTCGCCCACTGGCCTTCACGCCTGGCTGGCGCGTCGGGGGCGCCACCGATGAAGTGACCAACATGTTCGTGATCGGCCCCCGGCAGATGGACAAGGGACCATGCCTGCTTTACCGGCCAATGCTTGAGCAACCGTTGAGCCAGTACCCGACGCCGGCCAACCTGATCTACGCCATCAAACACTCGCCGATGTTGCGCCAATCGGTACTCGCCTGGCTGCCGGACGACGCCCGCGCCAACTACGCCAACTATGCGTTCACCGGCGACCGACCTTCGGTCTGGAGCATTTCCCAACAGCTGGCCGACCCGTTGACCTCCCTGCAAATGAGCGGCCCGGTCACCCTTGGCCAGCGGGTCCTCAGCGGCGTTTACCTGGCCACCTTGTACAAGGCCAACGTCAATGCGCTGGTTGAAATGGCACAACGGCAATCGTTGTCCAATGCGCAATATCGCTGGGAGACTTTCAAACGCGTAGCCTGGACGCTGCTCAATGCCGCACTGCCCTTTCTCGGTCGCACCGTCGGGACGGCCGCGTGGATCTGGCAAGTGCTGGATGACTTGCAGCAAACCCTCGACACTGCCGACAGTGGCGATCAGCAACAGACATCCGCCATGACCGATCTGTTGCTGACCCTGGCCATGGTGCTTGCCCATCACGCCAGTACGCGTAATTCGCCTGTGCGCAGAGCCCAGGAAAAGCCGATAGCAACAGCGATCGAGCCCCCGGAAAAACCGGCCCCGCAACCTGTGTCCGTCGTGCAGTTGCCCGACATTCCCAGCGAACACCCTCCCGCACAACATCGCCAGTCCGTGGCGACCGATACGGCCCTGGACCTTGCCAGAACCCTGGACCGCTTCAATATCACGCCACCCGAAGAGCTATCAGCGCCCGTCAACGACAGCGACCTGTATCGTCACCTCTATCGAAAGGGCAACGCCTGTTACGCACCGGTGGGCGAGCGCTGGTTCGAGGTCGCGGTCGAGGACACGGGCGACGTGTCGATCATCGACTCACGGGAGCAGCCTGTGCGCAGCGGTCCGGCACTGATCCGCAACAACCGCGGCGAATGGTTCGTCGACACGCGCCTGCGCTTGCGGGGCGGCGGACTGTCGAGCCAACGCAAGGCACTGAAGCAACAAAACCGTGCACGCATCACTGAACTCAAGAGGCAATTGGCCGAGTTTAGCGACGGACGCGAACAGGCACGCAAGGAGCTGACGGACGCCCACAAGGCCATGAAAAATTCGGTCGGCGACGAGGCTCTGCTGACCGCGCAAACGCAATTCCTCGAAAAGCTCGAGCAACGCACCCAAGACTACGCCGCTCCCATCGAACAGATGAAATCCCTGAACCTGCTGGAAACAGTGCCCAACTACCGGGCATCCATGATCGAGATGCTCGGCACTCAGCTGTTCTTCAACCAGACGTGGCTTGACCAACGCAGTCCGACGTTCGCTCAAACCCTGAGGGAAACCCTGGCGCTGCTGGAAGCTGAAGAAACGGCAGGGGGTGCCGGCGATCGCGCCACCTACCAGAAAATGACCGACCTGACCGAGGGCATGATCGGCAAAATCGAGTTTGCACAATCGCAGTTCCAGGCGTTGAGTCGACTCGGCAGAAGTGCTGCCGAGGTGGCCAGCACCTATCGGGCAAAATTGCCTGCTTTCAGCCTTAACGATCTCAAGGCACTCCAGGTTTCGCTGGCTCGCGACGTCTGTGTGAAAGAAGGAAACAGTGCTGGGTTGACTGATGCTCGAAGAGCATTCGAACGCCTGCTCGATACCACCAACCTGGTTATCCAGACGTCGCAGGAGTTGATGCTCAAAGACAGTACATGGGCTGAGGGCGACCGCATCGAAGGCCTCAACGGGATGCTCGAACAGTTTGCCGCCATCGACCAATCCTTCGAAGACTTCAGCCTCAGCCACAAGGAAGCGGTTCTGGAGCAACCGTTCAAACACGTACATAAACGGATCAGCGAATTCCAGCAAGAGACCGAAGCCTATCTGGCGCAACTGCTGCGCGAACAACTGCCGGTGGAGCCCCGTCCCGGCCCTTCAAGGCCCGCACCGGCATCGCGTAAACGGGTCGTCAAAACGCGCTTCAAGGGCACGGTCGTTGGCGAAGTTCGTCCCTCGGCATCGGGACAACCGGTCCTGCTGGATGTGAAATCGCCCATGACCGGCAAAGTGATCGCCACCTTCCACGAGAAGACACCAGGCGTGTGGGTCGAGCGCGTGCAACCCAAGCGGCATCCGACCCTCCAGGTGCCCGACCTCCAGATGCAAATTGCTCAAGGCCAGACGTTGCTCGAGAGCGTGGAAACCTTCATTCGGCAAACCGAAGCGAGCGCCAAAAAGCCTGGCCGTATACCGGTGGAAATCGAGGAGTTGTTCCAGCACAAAGCCGAGCAACTCGACAAAAGCGCCAGGACACTGGAACAGACCCCGACCGGTTCGAATACCACGACCTCCACGACAGCGCTGGTGACGCAATTGAGCGCAGCGCGCGATCGACTCTATGCCGAGGGCTACCGAATCAGGGTCGAGATGATCAAGCAACAGCCGCCCACGGCCGCTCGCGTCGAATGGCTATCGGGCAAAAATGAAATCGATATCGTGCCGAATGGTGAACGGCGTCGACTCAAAGGCCCGCGCAAGGATTACCTGCAGGAATACGAGATTCGCGAGGCAGGCACCGGGCAACCGTTGTGGTACGCCCACTTCCACTATGCCGGCCCCGATAGCCCCGCCGAAGCGTTTACTGCCGCCCACCTGAAACTGCGTAACCAACGACTGATGGCCGGGGCATTCGATCTGAATTCGGCTTCCAGCAGCCAGCTGATCGCCATCTATCGCAGCGAAATCAGCCCGCCGCTGGCCAATTCACTGTTCTTTTCAAAAGCCTCGAACGTCAAAAAGGAAGTTGGCGATGACTGAACACCCGGAAGATACCGAAACTCCCGCACTGCTAAAAAAAAGCCAAGTGATTCACCAGACCAGCAGAGGCCCCACGGTCGATGAGGTCGCCGCCCTGCTACTGCGCCAAGCGCTGAAGGCGCGGTATCCCGAGCGCGATATCGACCCCGACCAAACCATGATCGGCACGCCTCAATGGCAAATCCTGGACGGCGTGCTCGAGGCGAGGCCCACACAGTTTGAATCGTTGACCCAGACGTTGATAAACCTCTTCGCTACCTCAACAAGCGCCAACTATCTCGAAGGCGAGCACTTCCTGACATTGAATCCCTTGGCCACGCCTGTCGTGCATCTGGATATCGATATCGAAGCCATCGCCGAGTTGCTCAATGACTATTCACCCCTGCTCCTGGTTGCCTATGGCGAACAGCAACTGGCCTATTGGAACCTCAAGGGGCAGCTGGCACCGCACTGGCTGGAGCTGTCCGCAGCCTTGCGCAAAGCCCTCAATGTTCAAAGAGTCAACGGTTGGGATAAGGATCAGTGTCGGGTGGCTCGCGCCATCTCGCGTCACCCTGATAAACAGTCGCGCCTGGCTCATGACCCGACGTTTTCGACTATTCAGGTCAGCCTCGTCGACTGTGACACCCTCGACGCACAAGGCATCACCCGACACCATACACTGGCGGGAGCCGCGGTGATTACAGGGCGCTATGAAGAGCGCGATCTGGTCATGATGTACACCGTGGGATATGGCTACGAAACCTTCAATTCACTGGAACAGTTAGGTGCTTCGTTGCCGGCCCGCCTCGATAAGCTGCCGCCCGGACAAAATTTGCAATGGCAACTGTTTGAACCGGAGGGCAATATTTTCGACCACATGGCCTGGGCCCTGATCGCCAACCAACTCGATTCCATTGCCGCGATTACAGCTCAAGGCCTTGCCGCCGAACTGGATACCCCTTTGGCTTCGGCTCCTCAGGTAGAAAACGCCAATATCCAGGAGCAAAACGCGCTCGTCGAGCTGGCCGACGCAATACCCGACTGGCTCTTTGGTGCTTCGGTGACGGACCTGGATCACTACAGCCAATCGATCAATGCGCTGGGCAAGCTGTACAGGCAGACTGACAAACAACTGTTCCGGATTCCGCCCATGACCACCTTCGCCCAGCAGCGCATGCGCGAAGCGATCGTGGCTGACAAACCATCCGCAACCGGACTGCCGCTCGATAGCCTCGAGATCACCATCACCAACAGCTTCGAGTCAGGTGGTTTGACGCTGCCCAACCCGCTCGATGTTCATACCGAAACGCTCGGCGAATACGCCGTTCAAAACTCCGCGCCGTATCAGGCAACGCTTCGATTCAACCCGCCGCAAACGGTCCCCGAATGGCTGGATGAAGGCTACCTGACGAAGATCGCGAGCAAGGTCGATATTGGCGAGGCGTATCCGCGCCTGATCAAGGACAAATTGATTGACGATCCGGTGCAGGCACCCTTGCAGGAGCACTTCTACATCAGCCAGTTGCGCGCTTTGCTGCCGCTGATTGCGCTGGAGTGCAAGATCCGGCGCATTGGCGGCGTAGACGAATTGGGGTGTCGCTATGTGCGCGAATGGCTCAAGCCGACGCCTGGTCACGCTCAACCGGTGGTCATTCGTCCCCTGACCTTCATCCGGGCCGGGGAAACCGCCGGCGACACCGTTGCCAATATGTTCATCATCGCTGCGCGCCAGCCAGAGAAGGGTCCTTGCCTGCTCTATCGCCCGCTGTTCGAACAACCGTTGCTGCAATTCCCGTCAGCGCAAAACCTGCTGTACGCCTTGCACCAGCCAGGCGAGTTGAGGGACTCGGTGCTGGCGTGGCTGCCCGATTCCACCCTCGCTTTCAAATACGCCCAATACACGTTCCCCATCGGCTTTCCCAACCCGTGGCTGAGCGTACAACTGCTCTCCGAGCCCTGGACATCCTCGGGTTGGGCCGGTCCCGTCGAACTTTCTTCAACGGAACTGAGCGGCGATGTATTCCCCACCCTGTTCAAGAACCATGCCCTGGCCATGGCCGAACTCGCCGACCGCCAATCGTTATCCAATGCACAACGACGCTGGGCCCTGCTTCGGGACAGCGGTTGGGCGCTGTTCAACATTGCCTCGAATTTTCTCAGTGGCCCGGCAGGGGCTGCGGTTTGGGTCTGGCAAAGCATCAGCGAAATCGAGCAAGTTCTGGACGCGCACAATCGCGGTGATGCTCATGCTCAATGGAGCGCCATCGCCGATATGCTTCTGAACCTGGGCATGCTCCTGGCGCAACATGCCGCCACTCGACGCCGGGCCAGGCTTAAGGCAGGGCCACGGGACGAGCACGACAGGCAGCTCAAGGTCGGCGTCACGCCATCGACAGCACTTGCCAAGCCCACCGTGACGTTAATGACGACACCTTTGACCGGCGAACTTGCGTCCAGCCATTACTCGTCACTTGAGCCTGGCGGCTCAGTGCCCCATCGCTCAGGCACGGCATTGGCGCTGTATCTGGAGGGCCTGAAAGTGCCGACTGTCGATCTCACGACTCCGTCGCTGGAAACCCTCTCGCACGATACCGCGCCCTTGTATCGCCTGGACGGCAACACCTACGCACAGGTTGGCGAGCGCTGGTTCCGTGTCGTGGAAAACGACAACGAGCAGGTGCAAATCGTCGATCCGCAGACCCCCTCGAAAACCGGCCCGCTGTTGATTCATAACACGCAAGGACAGTGGTTTGTCGACACCCGATTGCGCTTGCGCGGGGGCGCCGGGGGCACCAGTCTGCAAAGCCAGCTCAAAGCACAACGCAAAGCCAAGGAGCAGCAGAAGAAACGACTGGGCGTCGCGCTGGAGACTTTCAAAGGCCAGGAGGTCGCCAACAATGCCGAGTTGAAGGAGGCCTATACAGAAATGCTGGGTGCAACCGGGCTCGCGCATGAGCAGGCGACACAGCGTTACCTCGCTCGACTGGAAAAGCTGATCGATGAATACGATCAGGCATTGAAAAATCTCGAGCAATGGCGTCTCACAGGAGGAACCGAAGGCTATCTCAACAATCTAGAGCGCATGACCATCGTGCTGCAAAAGAACATCTGCCTGTGGCTCGTATTCAAGCGCAACGACTACGCCAAACTCACCGAAATGCTGGCGCAAGACACGGTCATCGACTCCAACGCTTTATTGCAGACACATGTTCAGGGAGTCAGGCAGGCGTTGGCATTGAGCCAGGAGATCATCGCCCGCCTGCAGCTTTCCCAGGCATCGCTTGAGAACCTGGAGGCGGCTGGTCACGCGGGCATGACCACCGCGCAAAGCCTGCGAGAGCTGCTTCCCGCTTTTAATCAGTGGGACTTGAAGTCCAACGAAATCGGCATGTCCCACGAGTTGTGCGTGCGCGGTACCGCCTCCGCGAACGACGAGCCGGCGCGTGAAGCGGTCGGCTCGTTGATTATCGAGGCCGCAACCGCCACCCACCAGCATGCCGCCTTGATCAGAACGCAGGACAGCGGTGAAGCCATCGCACATCGCATCGACACTCTGAGCCGGCTGATCGATGTCTACGCCGATGTGAATCAGCGTCTTGAAGACCTGCCCGGCGAATACCCCGACAAGGTGGAAGCGTCCGAGCTTAAACGGGTCAGCGCATTGATCGGCGAGTTCAAGCAACTGGCCCAGAAGCAACTGAATACGCTACTGCCCGAGGTTAGACAAAACGATCCACCGGTGATGCCCAAACCCGCTGTTGCCGGTCCCTCCCGCCCTATTGGCAAAGTCACCAAGACTCGACCACGTGACTCTGCGCCCGCCAAGGCTTCCACAGCGGACGAACTGCCCCTGAGGGAAGTACTTCCCACCAGGCCGGCCCCCGGTCTACAGCCCGTGCTGGATGACGTCGACACGGTCGACGATGCCTTGACCCTGAATGAGGACGTACAGGCGTTCATTGATCGAACCCGCAAAGATGCCTTCAAGCCCAATCGTATTCCAGCGGACATGCAGGATCTTTTCGATCATCAGGCTCAACGACTGGAGCAGGCAGCGATCAATGTCGAGCAGGCACTGGAGCGCATACGCGCATCGGGCGGAGCGCGGCTTCCTGTGGGCAACCTGAGCGGCGAACTCAAGAGTGCAGCCGTCCGGTTACGTGCTCAGGGCGTCAGTATCCGCGCCAGCCTGCTCAAGGATCGGCATCCCCGACAGGCGTATTTGCAGTGGCTGCTGGATAACAACCAGGTGCGCATCGTCAAGAACGGCCAAGGCCGGATCAGGACCAAAAAACGCCGGGACTACTTTCAGGAGTACCAGGTGCTGGACATCGCCGGCCACGACAAGCCGCTGTGGCTCGCGCATTTTCACTATGCGTCCGTGGATGCGCCGCTGGAGCAATACACCGCCGCACACCTGAAAATCGCCGAACCGCACCTGCAGCAATTCTCGGCCGAACGGCGCCAGGCACTGACCACTCTGACGCCACTGGACTACGTGCTGCGGCGCATCAGCGATCCGTCCCCGTTCTTCAAACTCGAGACGCAACCTTGACGTGCGCGTGGGCGGCCCGACAGGCCGCCCTCTTCAGCCGGCACGCCACACCGTGCGTAATCGCGCCAGCGCCGCTTCGATTGATTTCTCGGGCACCGCAGCAAAGCCGAGCACCAGCCCGGCACGCTGATCGATCGGGGTGGCGGAGTCCGGCAGCCAATAACTGCTCAGACCATTGATCTCGACATCGACACCACGTGCCCATTCGATCAGTTCCTGCTCACGCGCCACACTCTCGACCGGCACGGTCATGTGCAGCCCGGCGGCAACCGTGGGTAACGGGCCGACGCCGGGCATGTCCAGCGGCCAACCATTGAGCAGCGTGTTGCGCCGGCTCAGCGCCGCTCGGCGCATGCGGCGGATATGTCGCTGGAAGTGCCCCGCCGCCATGAACTCGGCCATCACCGCCTGGGTACTGACTTCGGAATGGCGAACATCAACGGCACGGCGCTGGGAAAACGCATCCACCAGCCCTGTCGGCAATACCAGATACCCCAGACGCAAGGCAGGGAACGCCACCTTGCCGAACGTGCCGACGTAAAGCACCCGGCCTTGCCGGTCCAATGCCGCCAGGGGTGCCAGCGGGGCACCGCTGTAGCGGTACTCGCCATCGTAATCATCCTCGACGATCCAGCCCTGCGTGCGCTCGGCCCAGGCCAACAACTCCAGACGACGCGCCAGGCTCATGACCACCCCTGTGGGGTACTGATGCGAGGGCGTGACGTAGGTCAGCCGGCAGTCACTGAGCATGGCCAGCTCGTCGCAGTCGATGCCCTCGCTGTCCACAGCGACCCCGTGCAACCGCGCACCGGCGACGGCAAACGCATGGCCCGCCGCGCGATACCCCGGATTTTCAATCGCCACGCCGTCGCCCGGCTCCACCAGCAACTGTGCACAAAGGCTGATCCCCTGCTGCGCACCACTGGTGATCACTATTTGCTCAGCCGTGCACTGCATGCCTCGCGAACTGCGCAAGTAGGCCGCAATCAACCCGCGTAATCGGGCATCGCCTGCCGGGTCGCCGTAACACAACTGCTGCAGATCGGGTTTACGCCAGAAAGCCGCATTCAGCTTGGCCCAGACCTCAAAGGGAAACAGATCGAACGCCGGAACACCGACCCGAAATGCTCGCGGCGGACCACTCGGCGGCATCGCCAGATGGTTCTTTTCAACGCGCTCCAACGCATCGCTGTGGATAACTTTGCTGGATGAAACCACAGGCAAATCCAGCCAATTTGTGGATAAGGCTGTGGGTAAGCCTGTTGACAACCCTGTGGATACTTTTGTGGATAGTTTTTTTGCCGGTATTGCGGTTTGCGGTAACTGAGCCACATAGGTCCCATCACCAACGCGCCCTTCGATAAATCCTTCGGCATAGAGCTGATCGTAGGCACGCACCACGCTGTTACGGGAAATCGCCAACGCTGCGGCCAGATCACGACTGGCCGGCAGTCGCGTACCGCTGGCCAATCGCCCATCGAGGACGCGAAGGCGCAAAGCCTGATAGAGCTGGCGGCTCAGCCCCTGGCGGCGGTCGAGTTCGATACCAGCGGGATTGAACGACAAGGAAAGCGGCGCGTCCGTCATGGCAATGGACCTATGAAATTGGTCGTTAATGGCTCTTACAACAGACCAATAGCCTGCCTAGGATGCAAACATTCGCCAAGGAAAATATCCCCATGTACACGCCGCGCGCTTTTGCCATCGACGAGTTGTCCCAACTGCATGAACTGATCCTCGCCACCCGCCTCGCCATATTGGTTACCCAGGGCGAGGGCGGCCTGCAAGCCAGTCATGTGCCGGTGCTGCTGCATTGCGAACAAGGCTCGAACGGCACGTTGTACGGGCATCTGGCCAAAGCCAACCCGCAGTGGAAAGACCTGCGCGACGGTGCCGAAGCCTTGCTGATTTTTGCCGGTGCCGACGCCTACGTCAGCCCCGGCTTCTACCCGAGCAAGGCCGAACACGGCAAAGTCGTGCCAACCTGGAACTACGTCGCCGTACACGCCTATGGCCGAGCCGAAACCTTCAGCGATGGCGGGCGGCTGCTGGACATCGTCAGCACCCTCACCGACCGCCATGAAGCTGGCCGCACTCAACCGTGGTCCGTGGCCGATGCCCCCGCCGATTACATCGACGGCATGCTCAAGGCCATCGTCGGTTTCGCCATTCCCATCGACCGCCTGGAAGGCAAGCGCAAGCTCAGCCAGAACCGCAGCGCCGCCGACATCGCCGGCGTACGTGAAGGCCTGGCCGCCAGCCCCGAAGTCAACGACCAAACCCTCGCCCAATTGATGCGCTAAGGAATTCGCCATGCGTCAAATCGACATTCGCCCAGTCACCGCCGACGACCACGCCGCGTGGTTGCCTCTATGGCAAGCCTACCTGCGCTTCTACAACACCGAATTGCCGGATGCTGTCACCCAAAGCACCTGGCAGCGCATCCTCGCCACAAACGAACCGACCCACGCCGCTCTGGCCTGGGCCGACGGCAAAGCCGTGGGCATGGTGCATTTCATCTACCATCGTTCAAACTGGAGCATCGAAAATTCCTGCTACCTGCAAGATTTGCTGGTAGTGCCAGAAACCCGCGGCACGGGCGTGGGCCGCCAGTTGATCGAATTCGTCTACACCACAGCCAAGGCCGACGGTTGCTGCAAGGTGCATTGGCTGACCCACGAAACCAACGCCACCGCGATCCAGCTCTACGAGCGCATCGCCGAACGTCCCGGTTTCATCCAGTTTCGCAAAGCCATTTAAGGTTCAAGGAGAACAACATGTCGATTTCACTCGCGGACTGGAAAGGCGTCCCGGCACCCTCGGTCCAACTCATCGAAGGGCGTTTCATCCGCCTGGAAAAACTCGACCCGGCGCGCCACGGCGACGGTCTGTTCGAAGCCCTGCAAGGCCCGGGCGCCGACCCCAAACTCTGGGACTACTTGCCTTACGGTCCCTTCCCCCAGCGCAGCGCGTTCAACGATTGGCTGAACAACCATGCGGCCAATAGCGACCCGTACTTCTTCAGCGTGATCGATAAAGCCACAGGCGAGGTTCAAGGCATTCTCAGCCTGATGTCGATCGTGCCGGCCCAGGGTCGCATCGAAATCGGCCATGTGACCTTCGGCGCGCCAATGCAACGCTCGCCAAAGAGTACCGAGGCGGTTTACCTGTTGGCCAAGGAATCATTCGCCCTGGGTTACCGGCGCCTGGAATGGAAATGCAACAACGCCAACGCCCGCTCCAAGTACGCGGCCGAGCGGTTGGGATTCAGTTTTGAAGGCGTGTTTCGCCAGCACATGGTGGTCAAGGGACAGAACCGCGATACCGCGTGGTACTCGATCCTCGATTCGGAATGGCCGGCGATTGGAGCCGGGTTCGAGCGCTGGTTGAGCGATGAGAACCAGACGGAATCGGGGCAGGTGAAAACCCTCGCAGAGTGCCGCGGGTAGATCTTCAGCGCCTGGGCGGGCGCCTTCGCGGGCAAGCCTCGCTCCCGCAGGGTCTTGCGATGGTCACATTACCGTGGCCAATCCAAACCTTGTGGGAACGAGCCCGCCCGCGAATGGCTTCACGCCAGTTTCTGGGCAAGCACCGCAATATGCTCCGGCCCGATCCCGCAGCACCCGCCCAAATGGCTCGCCCCACGCTTGCGCCAATCCGCCGCCCATTGCAGGTAACCTGGCGGATCGAGATCGTCGCGCAACGGGTCCAGCCCATCGTTAGCCGTCGCCTCTTTCGGTTGCGGCGGGAAGGCATTGGCGTACGCGCCGATTTGAATGTTCACCCCCAACCGTTCAAACGCTTCCCGCGCCGCGTCAATCGCCGCGCCGATCACTTCCGGCTGGCTGCAGTTGAACAGCAACGTCTCGACGCCCAGCTCAACCGCCACCGCCGCCGCCTCGGCCACAGGCTCGCCAGAACGCAAACGCGGCACTTCGTCGACGTCTTCATCCTTCAAGGTAAACGACAGCCAGAACGGCTTGCCGTCCTTCGGCAGACCGGCGTGTATCGCTCGCGCCTCAACGATCGAGCTCTGGGTTTCCGCCAGCCATAGGTCAACATGCGGCGCGAGCCCCTTCACCAGTGGCGTCAGCAATTCAGTGACACGTTTGGCGTCGAACAGGTCCGGACGATAAGAACCAAACAGCGGAGGCAATGAACCTGCCACGCGCACCGGTTTGCCCGCCGCATCGACTGCTCGCCGCGCCAGCTCACCGGCCAACGCCGCGAGAGCCTGACCTTCAGCGGCGAAACGCTCTTCACCGATATGGAACGGCACCACCGCGTAGCTGTTGCTGGTGATCACATTCGCGCCGCTTTCGATATAAGCCGCGTGCACCGCCTCTACCGCTTGCGGTGCTTCGCTCAAGGCCAGCGCCGACCATTCTGGCTGCCTGAATGGAGCCCCTCGGCGCTGCAACTCGCGGCCCATGCCACCATCCAGAATCACTGTGCTTGCTGCGCCCATATGCTATTCACTCATAAGCTTATGAAAATAACTCACTACCAGAGTCGTTGTTATAACTATTTAATACGCACCAATCGGTTAATAACAATCATTTTTTTATCAGGGATCGACTGTGAAATTCCAACCGCTACTGGCCCTGGGCCTGACGATTCTGGCTGCCTCCACCCAAGCCTTTGGCGGCGCCACGCTGGATCGCATCGAACAAAAGAAAGAGCTGGTGGGCGTGTTGATGGAAAGTTATCCACCGTTCTCGTTCCTCAACGACCAGAACCAACTCGACGGTTTCGACGTCGACGTGGCTAAAGCCGTGGCCGAGAAGCTGGGTGTGAAACTGCGCCTCGAAACCCCGTCCTGGGACGTGATTGCCGCTGGCCGCTGGAGTGGTCGTTACGATATCTGCATCTGCTCCATGACCCCGAGCAAGGCCCGCGCCGAGGTCTTCGACTTCCCGGTCGAGTACTACGCCTCGCCGGCGGTGATCGTGGTAAACGCCAAGGATGAACGCATTCACAATGCCAAGGACCTGAGCGGCAAGAAAGTTGGCCTCACCAGCGCCTCCAGCTACGAAAGCTACCTGAACAAAAACCTGGTGATCGAAGGCGCCGAAGACACGCAGTTGCAGTACCCGTTCGAAGACGTGCAGATCGCCCCGTATGACACCGACAACGTCGCCTTTCAGGACCTGGGCCTGGGGGCCGGGGTTCGACTGGACGCGATTCTCACTAACCTGGTGACCGCCCAACCGCGCCTGAACGAAGACAAGCGCTTCAAACTGGCCGGCGACCCGCTGTACTCGGAGCCGAACTCGGTCGCCATTGAAAAGGGCGACGCCCAGTGGGACAGCAAAGTACGTGAAGTCTTCGCCCAGTTGAAACAGGACGGCACATTGAGCAAGCTCTCGCAAAAATGGATCGGCGCCGATATCAGTAAATGACTTCTTTCCAGCAACCTCCCCAGCCACCGCAACCGGTGGCTGAGTCACGACTGCAACGGATCTTCAGTTTCCGCACGCGGCTGTACCTGACCTGGGCGGCCATGCTCGGGTTGTTCACCAGTTTCTTCCTGAGCTTCGACCTGAAGTTCTCGATCATCCTCGACAAACTGCCCAACCTCGTCGGCCTGCACCTGGCGCCCAACGGCTTCCTGCAAGGTGCGGCGCTGACGCTGTTTCTGTGCCTGTGCTCTATCGTCGCCTCATCGCTGCTGGGTTTCATCACCGCCCTGGGGCGGCTGTCGAAAAGCGCCGTGGCGTTCGGCATCGCCAGTTTCTACGCCTCGTTCTTTCGCGGCACGCCATTGCTGATACAGATTCTGTTGATCTACCTCGGCCTGCCGCAACTGGGCGTCGTACCGGGCGCCATCGCAGCCGGGATCATCGCCCTGTCGCTGAATTACGGCGCCTACCTGAGCGAAATTTTTCGCGCAGGCATCGTCGGCGTTCCCCATGGCCAACGGGAAGCATCACTGGCCCTGGGCATGCGCGAAACCGTGATTTTCTGGCGCGTCACCCTGCCCCAAGCCATGCGCACCATCATCCCGCCGACCACCAACCAGTTCATCTCCATGCTCAAGGACTCGTCGCTGATCTCGGTGATGGGGGTTTGGGAAGTGATGTTTTTGGCGCAATCCTATGGGCGGTCGAGCTATCGGTACATTGAGATGCTGACGACTGCGGCGGTGATTTACTGGCTGATGTCGATTGGATTGGAGTTGATTCAGGCAAGAATGGAGCGGCACTACGGGAAGGCGTATTTGCATAACCGATGAGTTCACTTGAAGTGTGGTGACTTCATAAATACGACTCGGCCAACAACGCAAAAAAAAAGGGGAGCACATGCCCCCCCGAGGTTTAAAGCGTTTTATCGAGGCTGTTAAATCAGCCTTCGATCTCGATCAGGATCTCGCCCGGATTCACCCGGTCACCCTTGGCCACGTGAATGGCGGTGACCTTGCCGGCGATGGCGGCCTGGACTTCGGTTTCCATCTTCATCGCTTCGGTGATCAGCACAGCCTGGCCAGCCTTGACGGTGTCGCCTTCCTTGACCAATACGTCGACGATGTTGCCCGGCATGGTGGTGCTGACGTGGCCCGGCTCAGTCGCTTGCTTGCGCTTGCTGCTGCCGCCGCTGACGAACTCGTTGAGCGGCTCGAACACGACTTCTTCCGGCATGCCATCGATGGACAGGTAGAAGTGACGCTTGCCTTCGGCCTTCACGCCCACGCCGGTGATGTCGACGCGGTAAGTTTCGCCATGGACGTCGATGACGAATTCGGTCGGTACGCCTTCGCCGCCCGCCGAGGCCATGCCACCGGCTTCTGGAATAGGCAACAACACTTCCGGCGTCAGGGTGCCAGCGGCACGCTCTTCAAGGAACTTGCGGCCAATGTCCGGGAACATGGCGAAGGTCAGCACATCCTCTTCAGACTTGGCCAGGGCACCGATGTCGGCACGCAGCTTGGCCATTTCCGGCTTGAGCAGGTCGGCCGGGCGAACGTCGATGACTTCTTCGCTGCCGATGGCCTGGCGACGCAGTTGCTCGTTCACGGTGCCCGGCGCCTTGCCGTAACCGCCTTGCAGATAGAGCTTCACTTCGTTGGTGATGGTCTTGTAACGCTCACCGGCGAGCACGTTGAAAAATGCCTGGGTGCCAACGATCTGCGAGGTCGGGGTCACCAGCGGCGGGAAGCCGAGGTCTTCGCGAACGCGCGGGATTTCAGCCAGCACTTCGCCCATACGGTTCAATGCGCCCTGCTCTTTCAACTGGTTGGCCAGGTTGGAAATCATCCCGCCCGGAACCTGGTTGACTTGAACACGGGTGTCGACGGCGGTGAATTCGCTTTCGAACTGGTGGTATTTCTTGCGCACGGCGTAGAAGTACAGGCCGATCTCTTGCAGCAGTTCCAGATTCAGGCCGGTGTCGAACTCGGTGCCTTTCAGGGCGGCAACCATCGACTCGGTGCCCGGGTGGCTGGTGCCAGAGGCGAAGCTGGAGATCGCGGTGTCGATGTGGTCGGCGCCGTTTTCGATCGCCTTGAGTTGGCACATCGCGGCCAGACCCGCGGTGTCGTGGGAGTGAATGAAGACGGGCAGCGACTGCTCGGATTTCAATGCCTTGACCAATTCGCCAGTGGCATACGGCGTCAGCAGGCCGGCCATGTCCTTGATCGCCACCGAGTCGCAACCCATGGCTTCCATTTGCTTGGCTTGCGCCACAAACGCGTCGATGGTGTGCACCGGGCTGGTGGTGTAGGCGATGGTGCCCTGGGCGTGCTTGCCGGCGGCTTTTACCGCTTCGATGGCCACGCGCAGGTTACGCACGTCGTTCATGGCGTCGAAGATACGGAATACGTCGATGCCATTCACGGCTGCCTTGGCCACGAACGCCTTGACCACGTCGTCGCTGTAGTGGCGGTAGCCCAACAGGTTCTGGCCGCGCAGGAGCATTTGCAGACGGGTGTTAGGCAACGCGGCGCGCAGTTGACGCAGACGCTCCCACGGGTCTTCTTTCAGGAAGCGGACGCAGGCGTCGAAAGTCGCGCCGCCCCAGCACTCCAGCGACCAGTAGCCGACTTTATCGAGCTTGTCGCAGATCGGCAGCATGTCTTCGGTGCGCATGCGGGTCGCGAGCAGCGATTGGTGGGCGTCGCGCAGGATGGTGTCGGTTACGTGAATCTTCTTGGACATTGTTTTATTCCTCACAGGCCTGCGTGGGCGGCGATGGCGGCGGCGATGGCCAGGGCCAGCTCTTCGGGTTTGCGCTTGATCGAGTAGTTGGTCAGTTCAGGGTGGCTTTCAACGAAGCTGGTGTTGAACTGGCCGCTACGGAATTCCGGGTTACGCAGGATTTCCTGGTAGTACGCGGCGGTGGTCTTGACCCCTTGCAGACGCATGTCGTCGAGGGCGCGCAGGCCACGGTCCAGCGCTTCTTCCCAGGTCAACGCCCACACCACCAGTTTCAGGCACATGGAATCGTAGAACGGCGGAATGGTGTAACCGGTGTAGATCGCCGTGTCGGTCCGCACGCCCGGGCCGCCGGGAGCGTAGTAACGAGTGATCTTGCCGAAGCTCGGCAGGAAGTTGTTTTTGGGGTCTTCGGCGTTGATCCGGAACTGCAGGGCGAAACCACGGTGCTGGATGTCTTCCTGCTTCACCGAAAGCGGCAGCCCGGAGGCGATGCGGATCTGCTCGCGAACAATGTCGATGCCGGTGATTTCTTCGGTGATGGTGTGTTCCACCTGCACCCGGGTGTTCATTTCCATGAAGTACACCTCGCCCTCGGCGAGCAGGAACTCCACAGTGCCGGCGTTCTCGTAACCCACAGCCTTGGCTGCACGCACCGACAGGTCGCCGATGTAGGCGCGCTGTTCAGGGGTCAGTTGCGGGCTCGGGGCGATCTCGATCAGCTTTTGGTTGCGACGCTGGATCGAGCAATCACGCTCGAACAGGTGCACCACGTTGCCAAAGCTGTCGCCAAGGATCTGCGCTTCGATGTGCTTCGGGTTGACGATGCACTTTTCCAGAAAGACTTCCGCGGAACCGAACGCCTTGGTGGCTTCGGAAATGACGCGTGGGAAGGCTTGTTCGAGTTCTTCGCGGCTGTTGCAACGACGAATGCCGCGACCGCCACCACCGGAAGTGGCCTTGAGCATCACCGGGTAACCGATGCGATCGCCTTCGGTCAGGGCCTCTTCGATGCCCGACACGTTGCCTTCGGTGCCTGGAGTCACCGGCACGCCTGCCTTGATCATGCTGCGGCGAGCTTCGGTCTTGTCGCCCATGCGACGAATGACTTCAGCCGATGGACCAATGAATTTGATCCCGCGTTCGGCGCAGATGTCCGCCAGTTCGGCGTTTTCCGAAAGGAATCCGTAGCCGGGGTGCAGCGCATCGCAACCGGTTTCCACAGCCAGGTTCACCAACTTGCGCGGGTTCAGGTAACCGGCCAGCGGCTCGGCACCAATGCTGTGGGCTTCGTCCGCACGCTTCACATGCAGGGCATGACGGTCGGCGTCGGAATAGATCGCGACCGAGCGAATGCCCATTTCGGCGCAAGCACGCACGATTCGTACGGCAATCTCACCACGGTTGGCGATCAGGATCTTTTTTATCACTTGGAGGTTCCCATGAGCCGGTGGTACCCACGACCTGCTAGACCAGGTCGACGCGTGACCAAATGTTTCAATCTGGTCGCGACCCCACACTAGCCCTCACAAGGAATTAACAAAAATGAATAATTATTGGGTCATGCATAAGTAAAGACTTATAGTTGAAACATCTGCCGGCGAAGAGAGCGAGCAAAAAATGCGTAAGTCATTGATGCGTATGACATTGCGTCAATTGCAGATTTTCAATGAAGTTTGTGACCTGAGGTCCTACAGCCGTGCAGCCGACGAAATGTCGCTCACACAACCGGCCGTTAGCCTACAGATTCGGCAACTTGAGGAACTGATTGGCCAGCCTTTATTCGACTACGTCGGCAAGAAACTCTACATGACGGAAGCGGCGGAAGCCCTTCAACGCGCCAGCCGGGACATTTTCGGGCGCCTGGAAAACCTCGACATGCAGCTCTCGGACATGCAGGGCTCGCTGCAGGGCCAATTGAAGCTGGCGGTGGAATCCAGCGCCAAGTATTTCGTTCCGCACCTGTTTGCCGCCTTCAAGCGCCAGCACCCGGAAGTGAACCTGCAACTGACGGTGGTCAACCGCGGACAGGTGATTCGACGCCTGTCGGACAACCGCGACGACCTGGTAATCATGTCGATGGTGCCGCAGGACATGGGCCTGGAATTCTTGCCGTTCCTCAACAATCCCATCGTCGCCGTCGCGCCGCCGGATCATCCGCTGTGTCACATGGGGCCGCTGCGATTGCAGGATCTTGAGCCCTACACACTGCTGATGCGCGAGTCCGGCTCCGGGACGCGATTGGCTTGCGAAGAGTATTTCAAAGAGAAGCGCGTGCACTTCAACCAGACCCAGGAAGTCTCGTCAGCCGAAGCCCAGCGTGAATGCGTATTGGCGGGTCTGGGCGTGGCGCTGTTGACGCGCCACGCCCTGAACCTTGAACTGGCGACCGGCGGATTGATCGAGTTACCGGTCGAGGAGCTGCCGCTGTATCGCAGCTGGTGCCTGGTGCAGGCCAAGGCTAAACGGCTGTCACCGGTGGCTCACGCATTCCTTGCGTTCATTCGCAGCGAACGCGTACAGATCAGCGCGCTGGTTGAGCGTTTCGACGGGAAGCTGTCGATGCAGCCTGCCAAAAGTTGAGTTCCGGATCTTCAGGAAAATCACCAATCTCGGCCAGAAGCTGACGGCGTTCACAGCGATCTTCGATGGCGCGGCGAAATTCCATGCGGCGTTGATCTTCTTGCTGGCGACGGGTTTTGACAGCGCTGTTGCGTTCTTCGTAAGGCAGGGCCATTTCGAGTCTCCCAAGGCGAGTACGGGAGCTTCAAGATAGGCGCGCGGGATGACGCTTTGGCGGCTCTGAAGTTACAGACTGATGAAAATTTGTTGGTCGCCGCGGCACCTGTGGTGAAGGAGCTTGCTCCCTCACCACAACGTCCACGCCAACCTTGAAATCATTCGTCCAGTGCTTTCACCGACTTGGGCGATAACCGCAAGCCGCGAAGGCTGCGCTTGACGCTCTTGAGGTGATTGACCAGGCTCGGACCACGGGCCATGGCCACCCCCATCGCCAGGACATCGATCACCACCAGGTGAGCAATACGCGAGGTAAGCGGTGTGTAGATTTCGGTGTCTTCATGCACATCGATCGCCAGGTTGACGGTCGACAGTTCGGCCAACGGCGTCTGACTCGGGCAAAGCGTGATCAATGACGCACCGCTTTCACGCACCAGGTTGGCGGTGATCAGCAAATCCTTGGAACGTCCAGACTGGGAAATACAGATCGCCACGTCGGTCGGTTTCAGGGTCACCGCCGACATTGCCTGCATGTGAGGGTCGGAATAGGCCGCAGCCGTGAGCAGCAAACGGAAGAACTTGTGCTGGGCATCCGCCGCGACCGCACCCGATGCGCCGAAACCATAGAATTCCACGCGCTGAGCCTGTGACATCAGCGTCACGGCTCGCTGCAACTCCAGGGGATCGAGCTTCTCGCGAACCTCCATCAAGGTGTGCAACGTGGTGTCGAAAATCTTCAGGCTGTAATCAGCGACCGAATCGTCTTCGTGGATCGCGAACTGCCCGAAGCTCGCGCCTGCCGCCAGGCTCTGGGCCAGCTTCAGCTTCAGGTCCTGGAACCCGGAGCAACCGATGGCGCGGCAAAAGCGCACGATGGTCGGCTCGCTGATGCCCACGCTATGGGCCAGATCAGCCATGGAACTGTGCATCACGGCCGCAGGATCAAGCAGCACGTGGTCGGCGACCTTGAGCTCCGACTTGCGTAACAGGTGGCGAGACTGGGCGATGTGTTGCAGCAGATTCAAAGGGGTGGACTCTTTGTTATGGGCAAGCGCCGGGGGATGTAGCAAGCTTGTAGTTATACTACATGAAACGGCTTTTTGCCTGCTCAATGCGTAACCAGATCCCTCGATTTCACGTGCCTGCGCTTCATGTAGCAGCCCTGCCTGATGCTTGAAGCAGCCCCTTGCCTCCCCTTTTCGCGCTCACTACGGTCTTCAGCCGGCTAAGTGAGGGTTCATCCCGACTCGCCAGTACAATAAAAACAATATACATAACCTTACAAACACAACTTGATTTTATTACCCGCAATCAAACTTTGCTCGATATATTAACGCCGCAGGAAGCAACAACAATTAATTAAAGGAACTCTATATCATGAGCATTAAAACCAAGAACTGGACCGCACAAATCGATCGCATGCCTGGCGCCAAATCTTTCCGCACCTTCGGCACTGTGACCGTTGCCCATACGGGCATCACACCCAAGCTTGAACTCAGTCCGATACAGGACAAATCCTATGACCTTAGCCTGGAGTTGAAACTTGAAACTTCCAATCAGATTTCTTTACAGGTCGAGACCGACAAACTTGTCGAATATAAAGTATCTGGTGAATCCTATGTCACTGGCGTCAGTATCTTTCACGACGGCAAGTTAATTCACCATATCGATGAAGTTCTGATGACCCACTAAAAAACATCATATTCCCGATTTCCCGTCGGCATTCAAACCTGCCCGACGGGAAGTCTTGCCATTCAACCGGCGAATTGCTCCCGCAACAGGATCGCCAGGCCCTGCGCCTCGATGGGCCGGCTGATCAGATACCCTTGCACCTCGTCGCAGTGCTCTTGCTTGAGGAATTCAAGTTGCTCCTGACGCTCGACCCCTTCCGCCACTACCTTCAACGACAAGCCGTGAGCCATGGCGATGATCGCCCGGGTAATCGCCGCGTCTTCGCTGCCCTCCCCCAGACCTCGAATGAACGCCTGATCAATCTTCACGTAATCCACCGGGATGCGCTTGAGATAGCTCAGTGACGAATAGCCGGTACCGAAATCATCGATCGCCAGCTTCACGCCCAAATCACGTAACTGCTGGAAAGTCGCGATGATGTGCTCGACGCTGTCCAGCAACTGGCTTTCGGTGAGCTCCAGCTCCAGGTAACGCGGCGCCAGACCGGTTTCTTCCAGCACCTGCCGAACCAGGCTGACCAGTTTGCCCTGACGCAGTTGATGCACCGACAGATTGACCGACACCCGAATCGGCTCAAGCCCCTGTCGCTGCCACTCACAGGCCTGCCAGCAGGCCTGACGCAACACGAACTCGCCGATTGGACCGATCAGCCCGGTTTCTTCCGCCAGGCCGATGAAGTCTCCCGGCGGCACGCGACCCATGGTCGGGTGGTCCCAGCGCACCAAGGCCTCGGCAGCGTTCAGCTTGCCCGTGGCAAGACACAGCTTCGGCTGGTAGAACACCATCAACTGATTCTCATCGATGGCTTTGCGCAGCTGGTTTTCCAGCTGCAAGCGTTCCAGCGTGCTGGCTTGCAGACTGTCGGTGTAAAACTGGAAATTATTGCCGCCCAGATGTTTGGCATGTTGCATGGCCATGTTCGACTGGCTGACCAACGCGGAAATCTCCCGGGCGTTGTCCGGCAACAGGCTGATGCCCATGGATGAGCTGACCACCAGTTCATGGCCATCGATGGTCAACGGCAAACGCAACTTATTCGACAAGCGCGTCGCTACCCGCGCCAGGCTCGAGAGGTTGCCGTAGGAATTGAATAACACAGCAAACTCATCGCCCGACAAACGCGCAATGGTGTCCGCCTCGGGCAGCGCGTTGACCAACCGCCGAGCCATTTTCTGCAGCAACTGATCAGCGACTTCGTGACCAAGACTATCGTTGAGCTGTTTGAAGCGATCCAGATTGATATGCAGCAGTGCCAGGCTGCGATAGCCGCCCTGGCGCACGCGCTGATGCGCTTCGCTGAGCCGTTCGCGGAACATCGCCCGGTTGGCCAGGCCCGTCAGTTCGTCGTAATGGGTCAGATAGCGCATGCGCTCTTCGGATTCTCGCCGCGCCGAAAGATCGGAGAAGAAGCCGACAATATGACTGACCTTTCCCCGAGTATCGCGCACAGTGTTCAATTGCAGCCATTGCGGGTACATCTCACCGTTCTTGCGGGTTTCCACCAGCTCACCCTGCCAGCTGCCGTATTGCTCCAGCGCCTGGTGAATCGCTCCGTAGTGTCGGCGCGCATCGCGACTGCAGGGCAGCTCGACGACGTTGCGCCCCAGCATGTCTTCGATCTCATAGCCAGTCACGCGGCTGAAGGCCTGATTGATGGCGATCAGGGCGTAATTGGGGTCAAAAATCACGATGCCTTCGCTGGCCGCCTCAAACACGGTCGCCGCCAGTCGCTGTTGCTCTTCGAGCGCCTTGCTGGCGCTGATGTCACGGCGGGTGCCGACCATGCGGATCACCCGGCCGTTTTCAGCGCGCTCCACCGCTCGCCCGCGATCTTCGATCCACACCCAGTGGCCGTCGGCATGACGCACACGGTATTCGATCTGGTAATCCTCGGTGCGCCCCTTCAAATGCTCGACCAACGCCTTTCTCAGCGCAGGAAGATCGTCGGGATGCAGGCGCGGCTTGAGATGACGCAGCATGGCCGTCACGTATTCCGGCTCCAGGCCGAACAACTCCTGAATCAGGGTGTGATGAACCTCATCGGTTTGCAGGTTCCAGTCCCATAGACCCAGCTCACTGGCCTCCAATGCCAGCGCCAGTCGTGCCTCACTCTTGCTCAGCGCCTGGTTGGCGGCGTCCAGCTCCAGGCTGCGTTGTGCAACACGGCTTTCCAGGCCGGCCTGAATTTCACGCAGTTCGCCTTCGGCGCGACGGCGCTGCTCAACTTCGCTGGCCAGCTTTTGATTGAGCTGGTCGCTGCAGTTTTGCGCCTGCTGCAAATGTTCGATCAACGCCTGATTCTGGAAACGTCGCAATAACTCTCGATCGATCAGACGGTTGACCTGCCAGGCCACCACGCTCAGGGCGCCCAACAAAATCAGGCCGAACCAGCCCCAGCCTTGCGCCTGCTCATCGCCTCCCCAGAACAGATAGGCGATGGCCGGCAACAAACAGGGCAAAGTGAACGACAGGAACCCCGGCAGGCTGACCGCATAGGCCACACTGGCTGAAAGTGCCGCGGCGCCGATCAGTCCGAAAACCCAGGCCTGCTGGATGAAGTTATCGGCGGGAACCAGCGCGATGCCTGCGCCAGCGAGGGTCAAGCCCGTCAGACCGGAGCCCAGCAAAAACATGCGTCGCCAGACGGGATGCGCCTGACGGTTGGGAATCGCCGAATCGAAGGCGGCGACCTGAATGACGCGCAAGGCCACCAGGGACAGCAACCACACCATCCAGACACTGACCAGGAAGTACCGCTGCGGGCTCCAGAGCAACCCGGCGCAGACCAGACCATTGATCAACATGAACAATGTCGGCAGCAAAGAGCCCTGATAAAGCAGACGCGTGCGTTCGACCGCCATTTCCATGGCGTATTGTTTACGGATAACCCGAGGCTCCACTGTGGGGCCCGACAGGTGGGAGCTGAAGATCATAGGCAATATTCTTGTTCTTATAATGACGAGCACAGGCCCGAAACGTGAACGGAGCATACACAAGCAAATGCCCGGACCAAACAGCTACAGGTTAAAAAACAGTCAAAAGTACGACCACCCGTCTCGGGAGTAAAAGCCGCTGGGCAAGGCCGGCCAGCGCCTGCGGACAATGACTGACCGGTCGTCCCGCGCGCCTCTTTCATCGGCTAAAACAAAGCGGGGTTTGCCCGGTGTGACGCAGCCCCCTAGAATGCCCCGATGCGCGATGATCTCTCCCTTCTGCTGAACTCTCTCAACGATGCCCAACGGCAGGCCGTAGCAGCCCCCGTGGGTCGTCAGTTGGTCCTGGCCGGTGCTGGTTCCGGTAAAACCCGAGTGCTGGTGCACCGTATCGCCTGGTTGATCCAGGTCGAAAACGCTTCGCCCCACTCCATTCTGTCGGTGACCTTTACCAACAAGGCGGCTGCCGAGATGCGTCATCGCATCGAACAGTTGATGGGTATCAACCCGGCCGGCATGTGGGTCGGCACCTTCCACGGCCTGGCGCACCGCCTGTTGCGGGCGCACTGGCAGGAAGCCGGGCTGAGCCAGACCTTCCAGATTCTCGACAGCGACGATCAGCAGCGACTGGTCAAGCGGGTCATCCGCGAGCTCGGCCTGGACGAACAACGCTGGCCGGCCCGTCAGGCTCAATGGTTCATCAACGGGCAGAAAGACGAAGGTCTGCGTCCGCAACACATTCAAGCCAGCGGCGATCTGTTTCTGGCCACCATGCGCAGCATCTATGAAGCCTACGAGGCCGCGTGCCTGCGTGCGGGTGTCATCGACTTTTCCGAACTGCTGTTGCGCGCACTGGACCTGTGGCGCGATCACCCGGGACTGCTGGCGCATTATCAGAAGCGCTTCCGCCACATTCTGGTGGATGAGTTCCAGGACACCAACGCCGTGCAGTACGCCTGGTTGCGTCTGCTGGCCAAGGGTGGCGACAGCCTGATGGTGGTTGGCGACGACGACCAGTCGATTTACGGCTGGCGTGGCGCGAAAATCGAGAACATCTATCAGTACTCCGAAGACTTCCCGGACGCTCAAACCATTCGCCTGGAGCAGAACTACCGCTCCACCGCCGGGATTCTCAAGGCCGCCAACGCCTTGATCGCCAACAATACCGGGCGCCTGGGCAAGGAGCTGTGGACTGACGGCGGCGAAGGCGAAGCCATCAATCTGTACGCTGCGTTCAACGAACACGACGAAGCTCGCTACGTTGTCGAAACCATCGAAAGCGCGCTGAAAACCGGCCTGGCCCGTAGCGATATCGCGATTTTGTATCGTTCCAACGCCCAATCGCGCGTTTTGGAAGAAGCCTTGCTGCGTGAGCGCATCCCGTACCGCATCTATGGTGGGCAGCGCTTCTTCGAACGCGCGGAAATCAAGAACGCCATGGCCTACCTGCGCTTGCTTGAAGGTCGAGGCAACGATGCGGCACTGGAACGGGTGATCAACGTCCCGGCCCGTGGCATTGGCGAGAAAACCGTCGAAGCGATTCGCGACCACGCGCGCCACAGCGATGTGTCGATGTGGGAAGCCATGCGTCAGCTCGTGGCCAACAAGGGCCTGACCGGTCGCGCGGCCAGCGCTCTGGGCGCGTTTGTCGAGCTGATCGAGAATCTCGCTGCCAAATGCATGGAGATGCCGCTGCACCTGATGACCCAGACCGTCATCGAGCAGTCCGGGCTGATTGCCTATCACGAAGCGGAAAAAGGCGAGAAAGGCCAGGCCCGGGTGGAAAACCTTGAGGAACTGGTCAGCGCCGCGCGCAACTTCGAAAACAGCGAAGAAGACGAGGACCTGACGCCACTGGCGGCGTTCCTCGGTCACGCATCGCTGGAGGCCGGGGATACCCAGGCCGACGAGCACGAAGACAGCATTCAGTTGATGACCTTGCACAGCGCCAAGGGCCTGGAATTCCCTTATGTGTTCCTGGTGGGCATGGAAGAAGGCCTGTTCCCGCACAAGATGAGTCTGGAAGAGCCCGGCCGTCTTGAGGAGGAACGTCGCCTGGCCTATGTCGGCATCACCCGGGCCATGCAGAACCTGGTGATGACCTATGCTGAAACCCGACGTCTTTACGGCAGCGAGACCTACAACAAAGTCTCGCGTTTCGTACGCGAAGTGCCGAAAGGCCTGATTCAGGAAGTGCGACTTTCCAACAGCGTCAGCCGCCCGTTCGGTGGCAACCAGTCGATGAGTGGCAGCAACCTGTTCAGCGGCAGCGAGATCCCGCAGACCGGCTTCAGCCTGGGCCAGACCGTACGCCACTCAGTGTTTGGCGATGGCGTGATCCTCAACTTCGAAGGCGCCGGGGCCCAGGCCCGCGTGCAAGTGAACTTCAGCGAAGGCAGCAAGTGGCTGATGTTGGGGTATGCGAAGCTGGAAGCGATCTAGCTTTTCTGCAGGCCGACATTTGAATTCAAGGTGCGATGAGATGGGCTCAGGCTTTTTTTCTTCCTGGACGTTCTGGGCCCTGTTATCGGCGGCATTCGCGGCAATGACGGCCATTTTCGCGAAAGTCGGCATTGAAAACGTCAATTCCGACTTTGCCACCCTGTTGCGTACCATCGTGGTCCTGGTCAGCCTGGCCTTGATTTTGTGCGCCACGGGCCAATATCAGTCACTGGGATCGATTTCCCCCAAGAGCTATCTGTTCCTGCTGCTGTCGGGGCTGGCCACTGGCGCATCGTGGATTTGCTACTTCCGCGCGCTCAAGGTCGGCCCTGCCTCACTGGTCGCTCCGGTGGACAAACTCAGCGTGGTGCTGGTCGCGGTGCTCGGCGTGATCCTGCTGGGTGAAAAACTCGACCTGCGCCAATGGAGCGGAATCGGTCTGATCACGGCCGGCGTAGTCATGCTGGCGCTGCGACGCTAGAGATCTTCCCTACAGAACTTATCCACTTATCTTACAGACCAAAGTTAACAGGCCTTATTGCATTGACTAAAGCTGAATGAAACCTGTCAAGCAAAAGCCCGAAACACTCTGCCGCTAGCCAGTGACACTTCAGCTGTGCAACATGGCGCGCGTGCCCTCCACAAACGGGAATTCCCTTTATGAAACGTTTTCTTAGCATCGCCATGGCGCTGTGCATTGGCCTGACGATGAGTCTCGACGTCAATGCCGCCAAGCGCTTCGGTGGTGGCAAAAGCGCCGGCGCGGCGCCGACGCACCAAACCAGCCAGATGGCACCTTCTTCTCCAGGCATGGGCGGCGCTGCTGCGACCGCTGGCGCTGCAGGTGCCGCGGGTGCCGCAGCCAAGGCCGGTGGTGCTTCGCGCTGGCTCGGCCCTCTGGCCGGCATCGCCGCCGGTGGCCTGTTGGCGTCCATGTTCATGGGCGGTGGCTTCCAGGGCATGCAGATCTTCGACATCCTGATCATGGCGGTCATCGCCTTCCTGATCTTCCGCTTTATTGCCGCTCGTCGTCGCAAGCAGCAGGAGCACATGGCTCCGGCAGGTTACGCACCCATGCAGCGTGAAGTGTTCGAGCAGAAGCCTGCCGGCGGCTCGATCTTCGGCGGTTCGGCCGCACCGGTTGCTGCACGTCCGGTGATCAATGCGCCAGCCTGGTTCAATGAAAAGAACTTCATCGAAGCGGCCCGCAACCATTTCCAGTCCCTGCAACAACACTGGGATGCCAACGAAATGGACAAGATCGCCGAGTTCGTGACCCCGCAAATGCTGGATTTCCTCAAGCGCGAACGTGCCGATCTGGGCGACGGCTTCCAGTCCACCTACATCGATAACCTCGTTGTACAACTGGACGGTGTGGATGATCGCGCCGACAAGACCATCGCCACCCTGACCTTCAGCGGCGTGTCGAAAACCTCGCGTTTCGACCAGGGCGAAGTGTTCAGTGAAAGCTGGAACATGGAACGTGCCCAGGGCGAAAACCAGCCTTGGCTGGTGGCCGGTATCCGCCAGAACGGCTGATTGACCTACGCGCCTTACGTGCAGTAATAAAAAACCCCGGACTCGTCCGGGGTTTTCTATTTCACGGTTGCATCTATAGCGAGCTACTGTATAAACCGCCCCATATAAACCGCGCCATTCAAGCAAGAGGATCCCGGACGTGGAAGAAATCATCGAACAGCTGCGTGAAGCCAATGAACCGGTACCGGTCCCCTTGGAGTTGCCGGACGAAGACCTGCTGGTGGAGATCGAAGAACAGCTGTTCATCGACATTCCCTTCGTCTTCAGAGAGTTTCTGCTGACCGTCAGCGACGTGGTCTACGGCAGCCTGGAGCCGGTGACCGTCACCGACCCACAATCCCATACTTACCTGCCGGACGTTGCCGCCAACGCCTGGGACGCTGGCGTTGATCGCAGCATGATTCCAATCTGCCAGGACGGTGATGACTACTACGTGGTCGAAGAGGATGGCACCGTGGCGCTTTGGCAGGCCGAAGACGAGCTGCTCGCCGAAGAAACCTGGGAATCGGTTTGGCACTGGGCGCGGGACGTCTGGCTGGAAAGCTGAGTGCGCAGACGCCCCCAACGGGTCAGTGCCCGGATGAGTCCTTGTGATTGTCCAGAGTATCCAGCAACGCAATTTGCATCCTGGTGTGGACACGGATAAACCAGCGCCACAGCAGCGCCGCCACGGCGGCTGCGACCACGACGATCAGCATCAGCAACTTGTTGGTCGGCAGAATACTGGCCGACAAGGCTGCCAACAGCAGGAAGATCACCAACAGCGAGAGGATCGGGATGACTTCTGCAATCACCCGACGCACTCGCTGTGTGTGGCGCCCGGCCATCTCCGGCTTCACGCCCATTTCCGCCAGCAACATCGACAGTGCCTTGAGCTTGCGATACGCGGCAATCAGGAAGGGTAGCGACAATAGCAGCGCTCCACCCCAGATCAGCGCCTTCTGCCAGCTCGGATCGCTGATCAGATCTTGCACATAGGCGGACACTTTCTCGGCGAAATAAGCGCCGGCGAAGAAGATCGCGATCACCAATGCCAGATTGACCCCAACTTGCAGCAGAATTCGTCGAATCATCGATGCCAGCAGCGCACCCTCGCCTTGCGGCTGGATGCTGCGAAGCCATTCGCCATACATCCCCAGTACTCGCCCCAGACGCTGCGGCATCACGGCGGCCAGCTTGATCGACAAAGGATCGGCCGCGCGAATCAAATAGGGTGTCAGCAGCGTGGTAATCACCGATACCGCCACCGCCACCGGATACAGGAAGTTGCTGGTGACCTGCAGGGTCATGCCCAGGGCAGCGATGATGAAAGAAAATTCGCCGATCTGCGACAGCCCCATCCCAACCCGCAGTGAGGTGCGTCCGTCATTGCCGGCGATAAAGGCGCCAAGGCCGCAGGACAACATCTTGCCGAGCACCACGGCGACGGTGATCACCGCAATCGGCCAGGCATATTGCAGCAGGATCATCGGGTCCAGCATCAACCCGATGGCGACGAAGAAAATCGCACTGAACAAATCGCGAACCGGTTCGATCAGGCGCTCGATCTTCAGCAACTGCCGGGACTCGGCCATGATTGCACCGATCAGGAACGCGCCCAGAACCATGCTGTACTCAAGTTTGACCACTAGCAGGCAGAAGCCAAAACACAGGCCCAGCACCGTGATCAGCAGCATTTCATTGCTCTCGAATCTGGCCACATAGGCCAGCAATCGCGGTACCAACAGAATGCCGATGACCAGCGCGACGATCATGAACAGCGAGAGCTTGCCGACCGTGGAGAATACTTCGCCGGAGCTGACCGTGCCGCTGACCGCGATACTCGATAGCAAAGCGATGATGCCGATGCCCAGAATGTCCTCGACGATCAACACCCCGAAAATCAGCTGCGCAAAGCGCTCGTTCTTCATCTTCAGATCGTTGAGCGCCTTGACGATGATGGTGGTCGAGGAAATCGCCAGGATCGCGCCCAGGAACAGCGAATCCATGGTGTTCCAGTCGAACCATCGGCCTATCTCGTAACCGATCCAGATCATCAGCACGATTTCCAGGAACGCCGCGATAAACGCTGTGGCGCCCACCTTGAACAACTTGCGCAGACTGAACTCCAGACCCAGGCAGAACATCAGGAAAATCACCCCCAGCTCGGCCAGGGTCTTGATGGTTTCTTCGTCGTGGATCAAGCCGAACGGCGGGGTGTGTGGGCCAATGATGAAGCCGGCGACGATATAGCCCAGAACCACCGGTTGCTTGAACCGATGAAAAAGCACGGTTACCACACCTGCGACCAGCATGATGACTGCCAAATCCTGAATGAAACTGATGGCATGCATGGTGTGAGGCTCCTTGACTGACATCGCTCAATCGGACGCAGGAAAAGTCTGATCAAGCAGGGTAATAAATCCGCTTTCCGCGTAGGAATTGCCCCTGGATATGGGCTTTTGAAGGGTAACACCGCGACTTCCGGCAGAAAGGCAGTGCAATATAAGGAAACAGATCGATCCGGCGTGACGGCGGCGCACGCTGCGGCGTCCCGATAACGTTGGTTTGAAAAAACCGTACAGGCACCCGCAGAGGTGCGTCCCCTCAGACCTTGCCTTGACCCGTGAGAATGCTATGGAACCCGGAAACGCCCAGCTGTCGATGACGGTATTGATGACCCCTGACATGGCCAACTTCTCTGGCAATGTTCACGGCGGGACCTTGCTCAAATACCTCGATGAAGTGGCCTACGCTTGCGCCAGCCGTTATGCCGGCCGCTACGTGGTGACCCTGTCGGTAGACCAGGTGATTTTCCGTGAGCCGATTCATGTCGGCGAACTGGTGACCTTCCTCGCTTCGGTCAACTACACCGGCAACACTTCGATGGAGGTGGGCATCAAGGTAGTGACCGAAAACATTCGTGAGCGCTCGGTGCGCCACACCAACAGCTGCTTCTTCACCATGGTCGCGGTGGATGACCAGCGCAAACCGGCAGCCGTGCCGCCCCTGCAACCGCAAAACAGTGAAGACAAGCGTCGCTACATGCAGGCTCAACAGCGCCGACAGATTCGCCAGGAACTGGAAAAGCGTTATCAGGAAATCAAGGGCGACGCTTAAGGCAAAAGATCGCAGCTGCCGCAGGCTGCGATCTTTTTTTCGCGATCGGCTTACAAACTGATCGAAGTCGCTTCAAACCGCACCCGTGGATGGGCAATCCGGTCCTGCGCCCGCACCAGCTCCAGTTCATAACTGGCGCAGGCCTGGGTTTCCAGCAACACCTCATGCACCGCCGACGCGGCGAATTCGAAAGCGGCCACCAGACTGTCACCCAGCAGTACACGAGCCAGGAACAGCCCGGAGGTCAGGTCGCCAACACCCACCGGCTGACGCGGGAACGCCAGCAGCGGACGCTGCAAATGCCAGCTGCCTTCTGCGGTCACCAGGAGCATCTCGAAGACGTCCGGCGTTTTGCCGGGATAGTCCAGATGCTTGACCAGCACCGCCTTCGGACCGCGCGTCAGCAACGCTCGCGCCATCGCCAGGCAATCGAACAGCGACTGCGGCTTGCGCCCCGAAAAGCTGTCGAGCTCCAATTGATTCGGGCACATGAAGTCCGCCACGGCGGCGGCCTCTTCCAGCAGGAAATCACTGACTTCCGCCGGCACGCTGCAACCTTTCTCCGGATGCCCCATCACCGGGTCACACAGGTACAAGGCCTTGGGATTCATCGACTTGATCCGCGCCACACCCGTGAGGATGGCCCGGCCTTGGGCCGCACTGCCGAGATAGCCCGACAACACCGCATCGCAATTGCCCAGTTCGCCAATCGCCGCGATACCTTCAACCAGGTCGGGGATCTGATGAGGCGCCAGCACTTCGCCGGTCCATTGGCCGTACTGAGTGTGGTTGGAGAACTGCACGGTATTGAGCGGCCATACATTTACCCCGACCCGCTGCATCGGGAAAACCGCGGCACTGTTGCCAGCGTGGCCGAACACCACGTGGGACTGGATAGCGAGCAGATGGGGTGTACGTTTCATGCGGTGAGTTATCCGTAAAACGATTGAAATTCGAGCCGCGCAGTATGCGACTAAACGCAGCCTGTACGACAGACCGGCGACGCAGTTAAGCTGACACTATCTTGTTGGAGCACCCTGTTGATGCTGACCCTTGGAAATATTTTCGTGCTGATGTTGTTCGCCACGGCGGGCGCTTGGCTTTGGCACAACCACGGCCTGCGCGAACGAGCGCTGGAGCGGGTCAAGCAGCATTGCGGCAAACTCGGAATCGAGTTGCTGGATGGCAACGTGGCGTTGAAAAAAATAGGCTTCATCAAGGATGCCAGTGGTCGTCGGCGCCTGGCCCGTGTGTATAACTTCGAATTCACCGTGACGGGCGAAACTCGCCACAACGGCACCATCACCCAGTTCGGCGCCCACAGTGCGCAGATCGAATTGGCACCCTACCCGGCACCGTTCGACGACACGCCACCGGTGGTCGATGTAGCGAGGCCCAGTGCCGAAGTGATCGAACTGAGCCATTGGCGGCAAGAACACAGCAAATGGCGGCCTTGAGCGCGGCGAGTTAACTCCCGCTCAACCGACACTCGGCGAGGCTTTGCTGCAGTAAGTCGACATCCTGCGGCGCACTGAAAATCAGCTCGATCCGCGAATCCTGCCGCCACTCAGTGGCCAGCCATTGCAATTCGGCATTGTCCAGCGCATTTGCCGAGACCCACCCCTCGACACTGTGGATAACCAACTTCGCCCGTCGCCAGTCCAGGCTGGTCAGCCACCGGGAAACAAGCGTCACATCGAATGTCTGGCTCGGATGCCAGCGCCAGCCGATGCTCCAGCCGCCCTCCTGTTCCTGACTCAAACAAATCGGCAGCGCCGGATCGCTCCAGATTGCCGGTATTTGCCCCAGCCCCCTGGGCATCACAAAGTTATCCACACCCGCCGCTCCCTGAGCCGCCAGTCCCGGCAGTTCGCTCAGTGGCAAGAGCGCTTGCTGCGTCCAATACAATGAACGAGCAGGCAACTGTGCAGCGATTCGCTGGCGATCACTGGCATCCAGGCCTTCCGCCTTGTTCAGCAGCAACAAGCCGGCGCTACCCAACGCGTCCTGTTGCGACTCGGGCAACGCCTTGCCGCTGGCAAGAGCCTGGGCATCGAGCACCATCACACAGGGCTGCACCGCCAACACGCCGACCCACGGCGCCTCGCTCAACTGCCTGAGCAACTGCGCCGGATGCCCCAGCCCGGACGGCTCGATGAACAACCGATCCGGTCGCGCCTTGCGCAGCAAGCGGCCGAGCCCGATCTGAAACGGCGCGCCATTGACGCAACACAAACAGCCCCCGGCGACTTCACCCAGTGCGATACCATCGGCGTCCTGTGTCAGCAGCGCGGCGTCGAGGCCGATCTGGCCGAACTCGTTGATCAACACCGCCCAGCGCTCTCCGGCCGGGCGCTGCGCCAGCAGGTGCTTGATCAAACTGGTCTTGCCGGCACCCAATGGCCCGGCGATGACGTGGGTGGGAATGTTCTGCAACATGATCGAGGTTTTCTGAGGGGGTAAGGATGCGGTTGAGGGGATTGTCGTTGCTCCTGACGCTGACTTGCGGCGAGGCGCTGGCTCAAGCCTGCATCGTCCACAGTCAGGCTGAAAGGCTCGACGTGAAAGTCTGTCAGCAGAACCGCAACATCCCGGAAAAACTGTTCGCCGATGGCTTTTGCCAACCGAATCTGGCCGGACAGAAAGTCGAGGTCCAGTACCTCGACCAATGCCCTGCCGGGGCGTTCGGCGTCTGCAGCAACGCTCAAGTCGCCAATATGCCTTACCGGCAGGATATTCACTATTACGGCGTGGCCACCGACGCGGCGTATCTGAAGCCGTTTTGCGAGGCCCAGAGCCAGGGCACCTGGCTCAAACCCTGAGCCGCTAGCTCAACCAGTCGAGGGTGAGGATCAAACGCCTCTCGCCAGCAGCGAGTTGCGGCGAGCGGTGAATCAACCCGAAACCTTCGTTGCCGTGCCATTTCTCCCCCTTGAGCAACGCCACGTCGCCGCTGGCGATCTGCCCGATCAGCGAGTTGTCCTGAGGTTCCGCGTCAGGCTTGCCCAATTGTCGGCGGTCCATCGCGCCTTCCATCAGCCACTGGCTGCCGATCCCGGCATAGGTGGTAATCAGCCGCACCGGTACGTGATCGACGTGAAAACGCGGGCACATGGCCTTGTCCAAAACCCGTAGACGCAGGCCGATGCGCCTGGCGCCGAGCAAACAGGCGAACGCACGGACCAGCCACGACAGGTCGGCGATGAAGCCTTCGTAGCCCTGAACATCACTGAAACGTGAGGCCAATCCGTGGAGATCGGGCTCTGCTTCGTCATCGGGCATTTCCAGTGACAACGACTCGGCCAGCGGCTCGTTCAGGGACAGCAGCAGGGTTGAGAAATCCGCGATATGGGCCGGGAGCTGGCGATTCCAGACAGCGAGGTTCACATCATCGTCGAGGATGCGGGTCAAGGACTCTGGCGTGGCAGCCTGATGTTGATACAGGGCGCGCGTCGCGACCGGGCCCGCGCCCAGAGGGGTCAGCGTCAACATCAGGCCGCCTCTTCATGCCAGGGACCGAATGGATCTGGCAGACGTTGCCAGCCCTCGACACCGAGCGCCATTTCTTCTTCGGTCAGCAGGCAGCCATCGAGCTCGTCGGTGAGGTGCGCGAAATCGATGTTCTGGCCGATGAACACCAGCTCCTGTCGACAGTCACCCGTGGCGGCAGTCCAGTGCGCCATGATGCCGGCCGTGCTTTCTTCCTCTTGAGGCCACTGGTCTTTCGGCACGAAACGCCACCAGCGTCCGGCAAACCCGTGCCGCATCAGCCCCCCGGCCTGGGACCAACTGCCCGCATCCTTATGCTTGCTCGCCAGCCAGAAAAAACCTTTGGAACGCAGCAGTTTGCCGTTCACCCACGGACGATCGATAAAGCTGAAGAATCGCTGCGGATGGAAGGGTCGGCGCGCACGATAAACCGCAGAAGCGATGCCATATTCTTCGGTTTCCGGCACATGCTCACCCCGTAACACCTGCAACCAGCCCGGTGCCTCGGCGGCTTTTTCGAAGTCGAATCGACCGGTGTTGAGGATTTTTTTCAGCGGCACTTCGCCCATGACCATCGCGATAATTTCCGCGCGGGCGTTGAGCCGCTCGAGGATTGCCATCAACTCTTGCCGTTCGCGGCTGCTGATCAGGTCGATCTTGCTGACCAGGATGACGTCGGCGAATTCGATCTGCTCGATCAACAGGTCGGTGATTGAACGTTCATCCTCTTCGCCAAGGGTTTCACCACGGGAGTCGAGGCTGTCGGCGGCCTGGTAGTCGAGCAGGAAGTTCATGCCGTCGACCACGGTGACCATGGTGTCGAGCCGGGCGATGTCGTTGAGGCTTTGGCCGCTTTCGTCGCGAAAGGTGAAAGTTTCCGCGACGGGAAGCGGTTCGGAAATGCCGGTGGACTCGATCAACAAGTAATCAAAGCGACCGTCCATCGCGAGTTTGCTCACTTCCTCAAGCAAGTCTTCGCGCAACGTGCAGCAAATGCAGCCGTTGCTCATTTCCACGAGTTTTTCTTCAGCACGATTGAGGCGCACATCCCGTTGCACCTCGCTACCGTCGATGTTGATTTCGCTCATGTCGTTGACGATGACAGCGACCCGCAGGTTTTCGCGATTACGTAGTATGTAATTAAGAAGTGTACTTTTTCCGGCGCCCAGAAAACCGGACAACACGGTGACGGGAAGACGATCGGGCATCAGGTGCTCCTCACAAGAAATGCCCGGTCAAATCGTCGGGCTTATCTAAATGTTATAATATAACCAAACGACCAAACTACTCCCTTTTTGCCCGCGATGACAAAAGGCAGAATGCCTAAGCCCCTTCCAGCCAAGAGAAACGCCATGCCTAATGCCCTGAAATTGGCGCTGATGAGCGCTGCATTGTTGGTCGCCGTCGATACATGGGGGCAAATTCCAACGTTGGCCACCTGCACCCGCAGCGCCAATTTGCTGGCTTGCGTGGACGCCGATGGCAATGCCTACAGCGTCAACACGGTCGGCAGCACGATTTATCTGCGCGGGTTCGAAGCGGCCGGAAAACGCTACTGGGCACAAACCAACAGTCGTTACGGCCAACTGACGTTTTTCACTGGCATAGCCTCTGACGGTGAAACCTGGGTCGGCTATAACCGGCGCGTCGGCTGGACCACGATCAATCGGTTTTCCAGCTCCGGCGGTAGCAGTGCCAGGTTCACCTGCAGCCGAGTTGCTGGCTGCTAGCCAGGCTTGGGACGTTTTCTGCGCCTGCCGCCAGGCGATGAAGCTATGGTCCGGCGGGTTCTTCTGAAAGTAGCGCTACAAACCTTCAAACAAGCCGTCAGCCACTGCCTGCTGATGGCGTGCCGTGACCCATCGCTGACTATCGCAGGCATTGGAAATGAAGCCGGTTTCCACCAGGAGCGACAGCACGTCCGGAGACTGCTGTGCTTGCCTCTGTGCAGGGTGAAAGCCCGCTCGTGAAAAAGGCATCGTCGATTTGATTGTTATAATATAACATGTCAAATTAACTCCCACGATGGACCTGCCCATGAATGCGCTGACTCTGCCGGATATCGCCGCGCAGGCCGCACGCCAAGCCCTGCCACTGGAGTGGGTGGGCATGTGCGGCATTGCTCTTCCTGTTTTGTTCGATGGCCAACGCTTGGTGGCAACCGCTGATGCCGGAGTGAGCCTTGACGATGGAGAAGCACGCGGCATCCACATGTCGCGTCTTTATCTGGCGCTGGAACAACTGGAACAGGAAACGCTCTCGCCCGCTGTTCTACAGCGAGTGTTACAGCGTTTTCTCGACAGCCACCGAGGGCTTTCCAGCAGCGCATCGATAAAAATTCACACCGATTTACTGCTAAAAAGACCGGCATTGATTAGCCCGCTGGCCGGCTGGAAAAGCTACCCAGTGACCATCGAAGCGCGTTTGAAAAACGCAATGTTCCACGTGGAACTAAAAATCGACCTGCCGTACTCCTCAACCTGTCCCTGCTCAGCGGCACTGGCCCGGCAATTGATTCAGCAACAATTCATCACTGACTTCGCCAATACCTCCCTGCAACATGCCGACGTGTTGGCGTGGCTCGGGTCAACAAACGGCATCGTCGCGACGCCGCACAGTCAACGCAGCAGTGCCCAATTGCGTCTTCGTCTGGATGACTATCTGGATGAACTGCCGCTGGTTGCAATCATCAACGACGCCGAAGCGGCCCTCGGTACCGCCGTGCAAACCGCAGTAAAGCGCGCAGACGAGCAAGCCTTCGCCTTGGCCAACGGTCAGAACTTGATGTTCTGTGAAGACGCCGCGCGACGTTTGAACCAGGCCCTGAAACGCGCCCCGGGCATTAATGCCTTCCACATTCGAGTCGTCCACGCGGAAAGCCTGCACGCCCACGATGCCGTGGCTGACAGTCGCTGGAATTGGGAGGCCGCATGATCCATTGCCAAGCCTTGCAATGGGGACCGCCCGGACAACCGCTGACGCCACCGATCAATTTCGAATTAGCCAAGGGCAGCCTGACCGCCATTATCGGGGCGAACGGCTCAGGTAAAAGCAGCCTGTTGAAAGTCATCGCGGGGCTGCAAAAGCCCCTGGCTGGCAAGGTTGTGCTAGGGGTTACACGTCGGGGCGCCCTTTCATTTCTACCACAGCAACAACATCTGGACCGGCAATTTCCCATCAGCCTCCAGCACTTGGTGGCCGCTGGTTTCTGGGGCAGCAAGCACGCGCCAGAGACACGCAAGCAACGCCTAGAAGCCGTGCTTGAAAGTTGGCACCTGAACGGCCTGGAACAACGCCCGTTAATGGCGCTGTCCGGCGGCGAACTACAGCGTGCCCTGCTTGCCCG
The DNA here is from genome assembly GCF_058792515.1 of Pseudomonas sp. MT92. Lineage (NCBI taxonomy): Bacteria > Pseudomonadati > Pseudomonadota > Gammaproteobacteria > Pseudomonadales > Pseudomonadaceae > Pseudomonas > Pseudomonas sp. MT92. Next base: position 51,329 of record NZ_JBXAFA010000001.1, on the reverse strand, counting down.
TTTGAGCCTCTCGGACGCGCCCTTGTTGTTGCTCGATGAACCTCATGCGGCCCTCGATGAATCGGGTCAGGCGCTGCTCTGGGAACACATTCACGCCTGGCATGCCGAGGGCCGGACCTTGGTCGTCGTGTGCCACGACCTGGCCGCCGTTCGCCAACACATGCCCCAAACCCTACTGATCAAAAGCAGTGGGTGCGTCCTCGGGCAGAGCGTGGACTTGATCCATCAACAACCGCAAACGCAGGTGGCCTGATGCTCGCTGCCGTCGATTTTTGGCAACCCTTTCACGAGTTCGTCTTCATGCGCCGAGCGTTGCTCGGTGGCCTGACGCTGGCGTGCAGCACAGCGCCGCTTGGCGTATTTCTGATCTTGCGACGCATGAGCCTGATGGGTGATGCGGTGGCCCATGGCATCTTGCCCGGTGCAGCACTGGGCTTCTGGCTCGCCGGTTTGAGCCTCGGCGCACTGACCATCGGCGGTCTCGCCGCAGGCCTTGGCATGGCGGGTCTCGCCGCATGGGTCACCCGTCGCACCGGCCTGCGGGAAGACGCCAGCCTCGCTGCTATCTACCCGATCTCCCTGGCCAGCGGCGTACTGATCCTCGGGATGGCCGGTAAACGCCTGGACTTGCTGCACCTGCTGTTCGGCTCCGCGCTGGCGGTCGATGCTCCGACATTGACCGGTATGTTATGGGTCTGCGGCGTCAGCCTGATCACCCTGCTGTTGATCTACCGTCCGCTGGTGCTGGACACCCTCGACCCGCTTTTCCTGCAAATCGTCAGCCGGCTCGGCCCACTGGTCCATGGCGTCTTCCTGACGCTCGTGGTGCTGAATCTGGTTATTGGTTTCCAGGCGATCGGGGCCTTGATGGTGGTTGGCTTGATGATGCTGCCCGCCGCCGCTGCGCGCTTTTGGAGCCGTCGACTGCCGGTATTGATCGCCATTGCGGCGCTGCTCGGCAGCGTCTCGGTGTGGCTCGGTCTGCTGCTGTCGTTCCATGACTCGCTACCCAGCGGTCCCGCCATCGTGCTGGTGGCCGGCGGTTTCTATCTGGTGTCCGTGGTGTTCGGACCGGTGCACGGATTGCTGCGCCGCCCACCTTTGCTCACATCCCAATGAGGTATTACCCGATGCGCGCTTTACTCGTGCTGTTCAGTTTGATGCTGTCAATGTCGCTGTCCGCTGCAGAAAAACTTCAGGTGGTCACCAGTTTCAGCCTCCTCGCCGACATGACGCATCAGGTCGGTGGCGAGCATATCCAGATCACCAACATGGTCGGCCCGGACGCCGATGCCCACACTTACGAACCGACGCCAGATGACGCGAAAGCGCTGTTGAAGGCCAAACTCATCATCAAGAATGGCTTGGGTTTCGAACCGTGGCTGGATCGCCTGGTGGCCAGCAGTGAAACCAAAGCACCGTTGATCAGCGCCAGCCACGGCGTCATTCCGCGCTCACTGGAGGAGGACGGCGAATCTATTCCAGACCCCCATGCCTGGCACAACCTGGCGAACACCGAGTTGTACATCAACAACATCGCCAAAGCCCTGATCGCCGCCGACCCCGCAAATAAAGCCGACTACCAACGCAATAGCCAAACCTACCTGAAGCAGATCCACGCACTGCTGGCCGAAGCCAAGGCCAAGCTCGGCTCGCTTCCCCCGGGCAATCGCAAGATCGTCACGTCCCATGACGCTTTCGGCTATCTCGGCCAGGCGTATGGAATCGACTTCATGGCGCCTCAGGGCCTGTCGACCGAACGCGAACCTTCGGCCAGCGAAGTCGCTGCGCTGATCACCCAGATTCGTCAGGCCAAGGTCAAAGCGGTGTTCATGGAAAACATCAAGGACGCCCGCCTGCTCAAGCAGATCGCCGACGAAAGCGGGGCGCAGATCGGCGGCACCCTGTACTCCGACGCGCTCGCGTCGAGCGGACCGGCCAGTACGTTTGCCGGGTTGTTCGAACACAATCTCAATACCCTCTACAACGCGTTGAGAAAACGATGATCCGGTGACCTACCGCGTTCTGGCGCCTGGCTACAAGGCCCTGGAGAACGAATTCTGAACATGGCCGTCGGGGGCAGTGGCGGGATAGGAAGAAGGTCTTAATGACAAACGATAACCTTTACCTCTAATGTTCATGCGTGTGATCGAAGCATTTGAGAACAATAACCATGATCAAGATCACCCTCCCCGATGGTTCATTGCGTGAATACGATCAACCGCTTTCAGTCCATGAGGTTGCCGCGAGTATCGGTCCAGGGCTGGCCAATGCGGCAGTAGCAGGCCGGGTGGAAGGTGCGCTAGTGGACTGCGAATTCATGATCAAGGCGAACGCCAGGGTCAGCATTGTGACGCCGCGGGAGCCCGATGGGCTGGAAATCCTGCGACGGTCCTGCTCGTTGATGCTGGCCATGGCGGTCAAGCAACTCCATTCCCACGCGCAAATGCGCACGGGCTCGGTGCTGGGTGACGGATTCTTTTGCGAGTTTGCTGTCGAGCGCCCCCTGACCTCGACCGATTTGCCCCTGATCGAAGCGCGCATGCAGTCACTGGCCGCGACCAACCACTCAATACGTCGCCGTGAGACGCCCTCTCCCTCTATGCACCCTGAGCACTTGTCGGTCTACCGCCTGGGTGACTCCGAGTATTTAACGACTGGCCCGCACGTGCCCACCACCAAGGTCCTGCAAGCATTCGCCCTTGATCACATCAGCGGGACCTTGCAGCAACGGATCTACGGTACGTGTTGGTCCAGCCACCAGGAGCTGCAACAGTGGCGCCTGCCTCCCCATGTGATGGTCGTGAGCATCGATGAACGTCAGGCGACTTATGCACAATCGGTGACCGAAACCTTGCGCCGCACTGGCGTGCGCGCAGCAGCGGATCTGCGACATGAAAAAGTCGGTTACAAGATTCGCCAGCACAGCCAAACGGTGCCCTACCTGATCGTGATTGGCGAGAAAGAGCAGGCGGGTGGGTTCGTCAGTGTACGCAGTCGCACCGGTGAGGATTTCGGCAGGATGAAGGTTGAGGCGGCGTGTGAATGGTTGAAGCAACCGGGAAATGAGCTCGTGTAAACGCAGCACCCTCGCGAACCCGCCTCATTCCCTGTCAGTCGGTGACCTCTGCAGGAACGAGGCTGGCCCGCGAAGCTTTTAAGCCCTGGGCTTCACGGTTCCGCAATCCTGCCCCAACCACACGGCGCGGGTATCGAGACTGCCTTTCTGCTGAATACCAGTGGCATTGAAGGTGCCGTTAACCTTGGTTGTGAACTCACGATCGCTGAGGAACGTGGCGACACCTGCACCTTGCGCCTTAGGACAACTGAAGCGGAATTTCCACTGGTTGCCGCTGCGATCAGTGATTTCCTGCTTGCAGCCCGATTGCGGGTCCGTCAGTGGAATGTTGTCAGTCTTGACCTGCTCCGGGGTCAAGCACGCGCGGATTCCTTTACCGCCCATGGTGATGCCCTGCTTTTCCAGCTGCGCGCGCTGTTCAGGGGTCATCTGACTTTGAAGCTGGCCGAGGATCAGTTGCAGATCCGGCAGGTTCTGGTCATCGACTTTCATATTGCTTGAGGTCAATTCCCACAAGCCTGGCTGAAGCATTTGCGCCTGAGCGGCCACAGGAAGTGCCAAACCCAGTGCCATGGCCAAACCCAGCAGACGAACGTTCATCGTGTAACTCCTGATCAGTAGTGGCCGTTAGACGTCAGCCACGGGCTTCGGTTCATGGGTCAATTAAATAGCGACATTCTGCCCGGAACATGGTCTGTTACGCATTGAATCTTCAGGAGCAAGGCTGCCCCCCATGGATTATTTTGGCCCCCATATTTTTGGCTACACGATTGCGCTGCTGCACTTTCTGGGCATGATCACGGCGATACACGCGGTGCTGACCGTACGCACCGCCCAGGGATCGATCGCTTGGGCCCTGTCCCTGGTTTTTATACCTTACCTGACGCTCATCCCTTATCTGGTGTTTGGCCGCAGTACGTTCAACGCTTACATCAAGGCCCGGCGCCAGGCCAACGAAGAAATGCGCAGGGCGATCTCCGAGCTCAATTGGCGGCCATGGGTAGAAGAAGCGCTCACGGCTCGCGCCTCCACCGCATACGCCTCATTAAGAGCCATGCCGAAATTGGGCCGTATGCCGTGCCTGGCCAACAACGAAGTGCGACTGTTGATCAACGGTCGAGCCACGTTTGATTCGATTTTCGACGCCATCAGCCAGGCAAAGGAAGCCGTCCTGATCCAGTTCTTCATCGTCCACGACGACCGCCTCGGTCAGCGTCTGCGAGATTTGCTGCTGCACAAAGCCGCCGAAGGCGTGGCGATTTACTTGCTGTACGACCGGATTGGCAGTCACTCCCTGCCCCACAGTTATGTGCAGTCGTTGCGCGAGGGCGGCGTCGAGGTCAAGGCCTTCGCGACCCGCAGCGGCTGGCTTAACCGCTTTCAGGTCAACTTTCGTAATCACCGCAAGATCGTCGTCGTTGACGGAATGCTGGGCTTCGTCGGCGGGCACAACGTCGGCGACGAATACATGGGCGAGAAACCGCCCCTGGCCCCTTGGCGTGATACCCATGTGCGCGTCCGTGGCCCAGTAGTGGCGTGCATGCAGGAGTCCTTTGCCGAAGACTGGTTCTGGGCCGCGCGCGCACTGCCGCCCCTGATTCTGCCGGATGTGTACCCGGATGACGGAGTGCTCTGCCAATTGCTGGCCAGCGGGCCAGCGGATTCCTACGAGACCTGTTCGTTGTTCTTCGTCGAAGCCATCCATGCGGCGACCGAGCGGGTGTGGATCACCAGCCCCTATTTCATTCCGGACGAAGCGGTGTTCGCTGCCTTGCGCCTGGCGGTATTGCGCGGGGTGGATGTGCGGCTGCTGCTGCCGTCACGACCCGATCACCGAATCGTCTACGCAGCCTCCAGCCTGTATGCCTTCGAAGCCGTGCGTGCCGGGGTGCGCGTGTTCCGCTACCAGCCCGGTTTCCTGCATCAGAAGGTGGTCTTGATCGACAGTGAAATCAGCGCCATTGGCAGCGCCAACCTGGACAACCGTTCGTTCCGGCTGAACTTCGAAGTGATGTTGCTGACGGTCGATAGCGCCTTTGCTGCCGAGGTGGAGCACATGCTCAACGACGACTTCGCCCAGGCGCACGAAATCGCCAAAGAAGAAAGCCGGGAAACCCACCGCCTGCAACAAGTCGGCATGCGGGTTGCCCGGCTTATTTCGCCGATTCTTTAAGGCGTGTAGATGTCGTCGCGGGTCCAGGGCAGTTCATGGCTGCCATCGGGGTGGGTCTTCACCGCAAGGATCTGGTGCAGGTTGATCCAGCCCCTGGCGAACGCGTAGGCGCATCCTGCCAGGTACAACCGCCAGATCCGCAGCGCTTGATCCGGCACCTCTTTGGCGGCGGCTTCAAGGTTATCTTCGAGGCGTTCGCTCCAGTGGTCCAGGGTGCGTGCGTAGTGCAGACGCAAGCTCTCGACATCGACAATCTCGAGCCCTGCCTCGCTGATCTCGGCAGAGATCATCGACAGGTGTGGCAGCTCGCCGTTGGGGAATACGTATTTCTCAATGAAATCCCCAGCGCCACGTCCCACCGGACGACCATCGGTGTGCTTGGCCGTGATCCCGTGGTTCATCACCAGGCCCCCCTCCTTCACCGCACCGAATAAGGTTTTGCAGTACTCGGCCAGGTTGGCGTGACCGACGTGTTCGAACATTCCGACGCTGACCACCTTGTCGAACCGACCGTCTTGCGGCAAATCGCGGTAGTCGAGCAACTGCAGCTCGACCAGGTCCTCCAGCCCTTCCTCTTTAACGCGCTCGCGGGCCAGGGCCAGTTGCTCTTTGCTCAACGTAATGCCGAACACTTTCGCGCCGAATTCACGGGCCGCATACCGCGCCAACCCGCCCCAACCGCAGCCGACATCGAGCAGATAGTCGCCCGGTTGCAGGCGCAACTTGCGGCACAGATGGCGGAATTTCGCTTGTTGGGCTTGCTCAAGGGTCTCGCTGCCGGTCTCGAAATAAGCGCAGGAATACGCCATGTCGCTATCGAGCCACAGCTGATAAAACGCATTGGAAAGGTCGTAGTGATAGGAAATCGCCTTGGCGTCGGTTTCCTTGTCGTGGACGGTACGTACAGGTTGACTGCCATCGTCCTCCGCTAGCAGCGCCTGACTCCATTCATCACACACGCGAATGACGTCGCTGATGGAACCCTCCAGCTCCAGTTTGCCTTCGACAAACGCTGCCCCTAGCGCGTCCAGGCTGGGACGGGTGAACTGGGTAACCATTTGTGGGTCCTTGACCACAATCGTGACGCTGGGTGTCGGCCCCAGATTGAATTCATGGCCGTCCCAGAGTCGCAGGCGTAGCGGTAACTGCAGATTCTGTAAGGCCGGTGGAAGTTGCGCGAGCATGGATAATCCCCCTTGTTTCAGACGTCTGATCAGAGGGTAGACCATCTTGGAAAAATAGCTGGCTATCGAACTAATAGCCAATTTCTATAATTCGCGGCAAAACGCCCGCTTGCCGCGAATACACAAATTGCCTTGCCCTCACCTTAAATGACTGCGAACGGCGCACACAGTTCTGAAATCTTTCAACCGGGCATCCCGCGCGCTAGAGCCGCTGCCGAATTGCACTCAGTCCTCATCCTTTAACTTGAGCAGCGGTTCTTGAAAGCGCAGCAGCCGCCCTGCGTTACCCAATACCAACAATGTACTGAGGTTATGCAAGACCGCCGCAATCATCGCGCCCGCCGCACCGAGCCAGCCGAACGCGGCAAAGGCCACAATCGCCAGGGTCCACCCCAGGCCGATGATCACATTGACCTGCAACGTCTGTCGGCATTGCCGACTCAAGCGCACGCAGGTACCGAGGCGGCGCAAGTCGCTGCCGATCAGCACGACATCAGCCGACGCCAAGGCGATATCCGCCCCGCCCGCGCCCATTGCAACACCGACCACGCCCGCCTTGAGTGCCAGCGAATCGTTGATTCCATCCCCCACCACCATCGGCCGGAAACCGCTGCCGATCTCCTTGAGCACGCGGTTCAACTTGTCCTCGGGCAAGGCCTGCGCTTCGACGTCATTGATGCCAACGTCCCGAGCGAGCGAGTGCGCGACACTTTGTCGGTCGCCGGTCAGCAACAGCTGCCGACCCAATCCAAGCTCGCGTAACTCGTTCAAGGCATATTTCGCTTCCGGTTTAACGCTGTCGGCCAACAACAGCCAGGCAAGGAATTCACCGTTTAGCGCCAGCCCGGCAATCGGACCGTCGTGGTCTGGAACATCTGAGGTGGCGATGCCCAATTGAGCGAACAACTCCGGTCGCCCCAATGCGGCTTCGCCTTGCTCCGTCATGGCCACCACGCCCAAGCCCTGCCGCTCGTGAATGTTCGACAACAGCAAAAAATGATCCTGCGTCACCAGCCCGGCCAGCGCCCGACTGACCGGGTGACTGCTGGCGGAACCGAGGCTGGCGGCGAGTTTCAGGACGTGGCTGCGGTCCTCCAGCGGGCTGTCGATGGCTTGCAGGCGCAAGGTGCCGAAGGTCAGGGTTCCGGTCTTGTCGACCACCAGCGACGTCAGGTCTGCCAGCTCTTCAAGAAAAGCCGAGCTGCGAATCAGAATGCCGTGCCGCGCCGCCACCGCCACCCCGGCAATCGCAGTCGCTGGCGCGGACAACACCAGCGCACAAGGACAAGCCGCCACCAGCACCGCAAGCATGGCTTGAGCATCGTTGGTGATGAACCAGGTCACGGCGGCCAGTAGCAATACCAGCACCATGTAGCTTGCGGCGTAACGCTCCAGCAACCGGGTGATCGGCGGCTTGGAACGTTCGGCGTTTTGCATCAGTGCGATGACTTTGCCGAGGGTCGATTCGCGGCCGGTTCGGGTGACTTCGATGCGCAGCAGGCCATCGAGATTAATCGCGCCACCGAACACCGGCATGCCGACGCCGGCCTCCATCGGCACCGATTCGCCGGTAATGGACGCGGTGTCCAGACTCGCCTGACCGGACAACACCCGACCGTCCGCCGGCACCCGGTCACCGGCGCGAACTTCCACCCGATCGCCAGCCTTGAGCGTACCGTTGTCCACCTCGACGATGGAGCCATCCGCCTGGACCTTGCGTGCATGGCTGCGAGTCAGTTTGCCGAGGGCGTGAATGGCTTCTTGCGAGCCAATGACGCTGCGCTCTTCCAACACGTGGCCGAAGATCATGATGATCGGCAACAACGCCGCCGTCAGCAGATCGCCTGTCGCCCAGGCCCCCAGCATGGCCAGGGCGATCAGTTGATCGGTAATCCCGTGCAAACTCGGATACCGCAGGCTGTACCAGGCCGACCGCATGACCGGCACGGCCACCAATACGGAAGCAAAACCCAGGAGCAATTGGCTGACACCGATCTGATCCGGCGCCCACCAGCGCCACAAGAGGCCCAGCGCGAGCAAGCCGAGTGCAAGCATGGCCAGCGTCAACTGACGGGCAGCGCTGCGTTGTTCTGCCGAGGACAACATGCTCGGCGCAGCTGTTTGAGCGGTCATTGTGCAGCTCCCTGAATGATCAGGCGGGTATCGTCTTTCGGATCAACCGTGGTGACCGAGCCAGCCTGGCCAAGAATCTTCGGTATCCGCTCGCGGTAGATACGCAGCAACATTTGCGGGTCGGTGCCCTGTTGTTGCGCCTGGGTCAGGCTCAACACCGTGGCCGTATCCGCAGAGGCCTTCGCCAGCCGTTCGCTGGCCTGAGCGTGGGCGACCTGCAGTGTGCGGTCGGCTTGTTCGTTGGCAGTCTGGGTCAGCTTCTCCGCTTCCGTGCGCGCGTTGGCCACGGCTTTGTCGGCTTGTTGGCTGGCCGTCAACACCGCGTTGAAGGCGGTGACCGCAGGGTCTGGCAGACTCGATTGCACATCAACCCGCGACACCTCGATCCCCAGTCCCTGCCCCGTCGCCGCCAATTGAGCCAAGCGTTGATTGATGCCTTGCACCAGATCACCTCGCAGGCGCTCACGTCTTTCGGCTGCCTGATTATCGGCACCGATCAGTTCCGGTCGGGCGACCAGAATGGTGTCCAGGTCACGTGCGGCGGTCAGTGCCACCGCGCTACGGGTCACCATTCGATCCAGTGCCGGGAGTACATGTTCGCCTTGAAGCACGAAGGCATATGGCTCAGTAACCTTGTAGAACACCCGAACATCCAGTTGCACCACACCGGCATCCCCCGTCAGCAGGTAACCGGAACCTGCCAGCGCATCGCTGATCGGCGTTGCGAAACTGGCCACGCGATCGGCCTGCAAGGCGGAGTCGGTGCGCAGCAGGTTTTCCACGCGACGCTCGATCACCCGGTCCGCCGCCGGTAGCAAAATCACCTGCTCGAACGGTCGCGGCCAGGCCAATAGCAAACCAGCATTCTGGATGCGATCCAGGGCACCGAAGTGCAACACCACCGCACGATTTTGTGGGTCTATTTGCCGCACGTTGGAGAACGCCCACGCCAAAGCAGCCAAGACCGTTACCGCGTAAAGCGCGAGAAATGCCAGGCGCCCGGCCTGTATCCAGGGGCTGCTCAACTCATTTGTTCCACGTGGAACCCAACTCATGGCTGCGATCCGGACTTGTTATCGAGGGTTGGCGGGCCATCAACCAACACCCGGAAAGGCGCGGCATCAGTGCGCAGAATCAGTTTCGTACCCGGCGTGACTACAGTGCCCAAGGTATCGAGCGAGCGCAGCAGGTTGTAGAGCTGTGGTGAACCGGCATACGCGCGGCCATAAATCTGCGCGGCCTCGACCCGGGATTGCGCCTCGATGTCCGCCGCTTTCACCGTCGCATCGGCCTGGACGATCCGCGCATCACGTTCCGCCGCCGAGCGGATTTGTGCCGCTTCGCGCTTGCCGATGGCCGTGCGTTCGGTGGCGATGGTTTCACGCTCGGCGCGCATACGATCAACCGTCGCCGTCAGCGTCACTGAAGGCAAGGTCAGGCGTTCGATACCCACTTGCAGTACCCGCACGCCATAGGTGGTCAGCAACTGCTGATCGATTTGCTTACGCAGCTGCGCTTCGAAATCAGCGATGTGAACTTGGCTGGCATCGGTGTTCACCAGATTGGCGAGATCGAAACTACTGGCCGTGGTCTCCAGCGCCGAGCCGACAAAGGTGCGGATTTGCCGCGCCGCTTCGTCCGGCTGATTTTGCACAGCACGCATAAAGCGCTGCACATTGTCAGGGTCACCCTGCACCTGCCAGGCCACATACGCCTGGATGATGATGCGCAAACCGTCGCGCGTGCCCACATCCTGCAAACCGCTGGACGTGGTGCGCAACCGCAAATCAACCGGGATCGCCGCTTCGAACGGCGCCGGCCAACGCCACCCCAGACCGGGTTCAAGCAAGACCCGCGACGGATTGCCGAAACGGGTAATCACCGTCGCTTCACCCGAGCGCACTTGCACCAGGCTCGCGGCCGCTACCGCAACCGCCACCAGCAACGCGGCCCACCCCATGCGTCGCCAAGGGAACGGACCGGCCTCTTGTGGATCGCCGTGGTGATGATGGTGATGACCGTGGTGGTGATGCCCGCCATGGCCGTGATCGTGGCCACTGTGGTCATCATGATCGTGGGTATGCGACTGGCTCAATGGGCGGCTCCTGGCTGAGCGGATGGACGCGACGGCGCAGGGTCAGCCGGCAACGTGAACGTACGGAGGTCGATGGTCGGCGCATTTCTGCTGCCGCCCAGGCGATGATCGAGGACCAGCAACCTGGCATTGGCCAGGCCCTGGGAAAGTTGACTGAGGTATTGCTCAAGCACGAAGGCCTGGCCCGCACTGGCATAAGCCTTTTTCTCGGCGGCAAATTTCAGGTCGGCAGCCTTGGCCGTCGCATTGATTTCCTCGGCACTCGCCGTGGCTTGATCGCGGGCAATGCTGGCCTGCAACAGGGCCTGGTTGGTGGCTTTGGCGGCGGCGCCGCGTTCACGGGCGATCAGGGCCTGCGCGCCGATCTGCGCCGCTTGAACGCCGTGATAAGCATTGGCCGCCCCTGCCGGTGGATGGATCGCCTCGACCACCGTGGCGAGAATTTCAACGCCACTGTCGAGCTTCTGCAGGTCGGCCTGCACGGCCCGACCAATCTCTTCGGCGAGCCCGACCCGGTCCTCACCGAGTAAGCCGTCAAGGGTTCGCGAGGCGAAGTCGTGGACCAGAATGCGGCTGGCGGTGCTGCGGATCAGGGTCGGCACGTCCGCGCTGTTATAAGTCGCCGCCAGCGCAGCCTTATCATCCAAACCGATGCGATAGACAAACCGGACGTCCATGTTGACGATCTGGAAGCTCTGTTTGTCGGCACGGCTGCTGGCAATCACCTGGGATTTGTCATTCACATGGCTGGCGTCCCACAACCGGTTGGCCGTTATCGGCGCCGGGCCTTCGGCGGGGTCGGCCTGCACGGGTGCTGATTTTTCACCCACGCTGGTGGCCAATTCATGAACCACACCGTTTTCGACACTCACCACCCTGCCCAACGGCCAGGGTAAACCCGCCTGTAATCCAGGACCGAATACCGCCACTGGTTGGCCAAAGCGCTCGTAGATCCCCCGCCCTTGCAACGGTATTTCATGAATACCGGTCAGCGACCATCCGACAAGGGCGACAACGCCCAGCACCGGCAAAAACGCCCGACGCATGTAAGTGAAGGCCCAGATCTGTCGCAGGTCGATGCCGAAGCGGTTGTGCAATTCGTGCTGCAGGGCCAGCAAGGGTTGTGGCGGCCAGCGCAGCATGTCGGCGATAAAACTGCGCGCCAGTAAAGCAGGTTCGAGTCGATCTCGACGAGGGCTGAACAATGACAACACGGCACGCAGCAACAATTCGGATGCAACGAGTCCCGGCAACAGGCCGATCAGTACAGCCAGACGCACCGGCCAGACCGAGGTTTCATTGCCAAACAACAGGCATGACGCACCGAGTATCAGGCTGATGATTGCCACCCGGATCAACTGTGCCAACGTGCCGGCTTCTGGCCATTGGGCGCTGCCTTCCTGCGTCAGCTGACGCTCAAGAACCAGCAAGCCAAAGCCCAGCAACAGCGCCATGGCAGCGCCGACAGTGGCCGACAAGCCCAAAGCGGCGGGCGGTAAATCAAGGTTCCAGGCTTGCTCGACGCTGAGTAATGCCAGCAGCGCCCAACCACCCAACCACAGTGTTGGCGCACCGATTTGCCCGAGCAGATTCAGCCATCGCTGACGGATCCGCGCGCGAAGCTGCTCGTACCCGCCCGCCGGGGCTTCTGCCTCTGCCGGGGCGACCATCAACGGCGCCAGCGGACTCATTGCCCGCGCGCGCCATTGCGTCACCCACCCGGCGGATTGCAAGCCTGCAACCAGCACCAGCAACGCAGCGCTCTGATTGAACAACAGGGCAGGCCAAAGGGACTGCGGCGCAAACAGCCCGACAAAAAAACCAAACACCAGACCCATCGCCGCGAGCACACCCAGACCGATGGTGAGCAGACGCAATCGTCGCCCTTGAAAAACGGCCTGCTGAAAGCGCGGCAATCCGGCTGCCTGCGCTCCTTCCTCATCGAGATCGACTTGCATACCACCCCAGTGTTTACATTGCTCAACGTCACATTTAGTTACGATATAACGCAACCAGTGAAATTTCCGTACATATGTGCGCTATCTAAAAAGGCTCAACCTGTCGCTAGCCTGAAGCCTTGACCGAAATGCACTTAAACGCTCATATTATGATCGTAATTTTTTATCAAAGACTACGTTTACCCCTTCCCCAATCGCTTTCATTCCAGGAGTAATCCATGAGCAGTTATGACGTTGTGATACTTGGCGGTGGCCCCGGTGGCTACAACGCAGCGATCCGCGCGGGCCAACTGGGTTTGAAAGCCGCGTGCGTAGAAGGACGCGCCACGCTGGGCGGCACCTGCCTGAACGTCGGCTGCATGCCATCCAAAGCCTTGCTGCACGCCTCCGAACTTTACGACGCGGCGATGGGCGCGGAATTCGCCAACCTGGGGATTGAGGTCAAACCCACGCTCAATCTGGCTCAAATGATGAAACAGAAAGACGAAAGCGTGACCGGGCTGACCAAAGGCATCGAGTTCCTTTTTCGCAAAAACAAGGTCGACTGGATCAAGGGATGGGGCCATATCGACGGGCCGGGCAAAGTCACGGTGACGGACAGTGCCGGTGGCAAGACCGAACTGAGCGCCAAAGACATCATTATCGCCACCGGTTCCGAGCCCACTCCCCTGCCCGGCGTGGACATCGATAACCAACGCATCCTCGATTCAACCGGCGCACTGTCACTGACCGAAGTCCCGAAACACCTGGTGGTGATCGGCGCGGGGGTGATTGGTTTGGAGCTGGGTTCGGTCTGGCGGCGTTTGGGAGCTCAGGTGACCGTGGTCGAATACCTGGACCGGATCTGCCCGGGCGTGGACGGCGAAGCGGGCAAAACCCTGCAGCGCTCATTGAGCAAACAAGGGATCAGCTTCAAGTTGAGTTCAAAAGTGACCCGCGCCACAACGTCCGCCACCGGCGTCCAACTCAGCGTCGAGCCCGCCGCAGGCGGCACCGCAGAGTCGATTGAAGCCGATTACGTACTGGTGGCCATCGGACGCCGACCTTACACACAGGGCCTGGGGCTGGAAAACGTCGGCCTCGCCACTGACAAACGCGGCATGCTCGCCAACAAGGGCCACCGCACGGAAGCCGCTGGCATCTGGGTGATTGGTGATGTCACCTCCGGCCCGATGCTCGCGCACAAGGCCGAAGACGAAGCCATGGCCTGCGTCGAGCAGATCGTTGGCAAGGCCGGCGAGGTCAATTACGACTTGATCCCCAACGTGATCTATACCAAACCGGAACTGGCCAGCGTCGGCAAGACCGAAGAACAACTGAAGGCCGAAGGTCGCGCATTCAAAGTCGGCAAATTCCCCTTTACCGCCAACAGCCGGGCGAAGATCAATCACGAAACCGAAGGCTTTGCCAAAGTGCTGGCCGATGAGCGCACGGACGAAATCCTCGGCGTGCACCTGGTGGGCCCGAGCGTCAGTGAAATGATTGGCGAGTATTGCGTGGCCATGGAGTTCAGCGCGTCCGCCGAAGACATCGCCCTGACCTGCCACCCACACCCGACTCGCTCCGAGGCGTTGCGCCAGGCCGCGATGAATGTGGAGGGGATGGCGACGCAGATGTAAGGCGCCTGATTTTTCTGTGGCGAGTCCATCGCTTTCGCGAACAGGCTCGCGCCCACTTGAAATGCGTTCATCTGTGGGAGCGAGCCCGCTCGCGAAAAGATCGCCTGAGCTAAAGCGGCAAATGCCCCAAGGGCAACGCCCCCGGCGTCTTCACCGTGTGAATGGCAAAGTTACTGCGGATATCGCTCACGCCCGGCAATTTCAACAAGCATCCCGTGAGAAAACGGTCATAGGCGCGCAAATCCGGCACCACCACCTGTAAAAGAAAATCTGACTCTCCTGACACCAGAAACGCCGAAATCACTTCGGGCAACGCCGTCACTGACAGGCGGAAGGCTTCTGCCTGCTCGTCGTTGTGGCGCTCGACCTTGACCCCGACAAACACGGTCAAGCCAAGCCCGACTTCATCACGGCCCAGATTGGCCTGGTAGCCACGAATCACCCCGGCCTCTTCAAGCATCCGCACCCGCCGTAGACAGGGTGACGCAGACAGTCCGATTTCGTCAGCCAACTGCACATTACTCAAGCGTCCGTCCCGTTGCAGCGCGGCAAGAATCTTGCGGTCGTAGGCATCCAGTTTCATGGTTTGGCAGATCCCGATAGCACAGAGGTCATAGCCTGGCAGATTATGCCAAGGCTGGCCGTTTTAGAAGCGAACTACGCAACCACCTGCCCCGCCCTTGCGCCCTAGACTGACCCTACCGAATCGACAACGAATGGGGTGCGACATGGCGGGTCTCTGGCTGTTTTTAATGGCATTGGCGGTGGTGTATTTATTGCCCGGCCCCGACATGATCCTGCTGTTGCAGACCGGTGCTCGCCAGGGCAAAGGCGCGGCGCTGGCCACGGCGGTGGGCCTGGCCATCGCCCGAGCCTGCCATGTGGCGCTGGCGGCATTGGGTTTGGCGGCGCTGTTCAAGGCGGCGCCCTGGACCTTCGACGTGGTGCGTCTGGCCGGCGCCGCGTACCTGTTGTGGATCGGTGTTCAGTGCCTGCGCACGACCCTGTTGCCGAACCTCAATGGCGCCCATCAAACCACCGGGAAACCGCACTGGGCGCAGGCGATCCAGCGCGGTTTGCTGACGAACCTGCTCAACCCCAAGGCGTTGTTGTTCTGCTCTGTGCTGTTGCCACAGTTCATCAATCCACACGCCGGCCCGGTGCTCGCACAATTCGCGACCTTGGGTGTGGTGTTGGTGGCCGTCGGTTTGCTGTTCGACAGTGCTTATGCGCTGCTCGGTGCGGCGCTTGGCCGATGGTTGCAGCGCAGTCCATCGGCCCAACGCCTGCAACAGTGGTTGTTCGGCAGCCTGTTGATTGGTTTCGCCGTGCGGCTGACCTTTGTTCAGCAGGCGTAATTAAGCTCGTTTCTTGCGCTTATGACGGTTGACCAGCAGCAGGGCTATCGCTGTTAACACCATGACCCCCCCCATCTCCAGCCACTTTTTGTAGGGCCGAAGGGCTGCACGGATGGGCGCCACCGCTTGGGTCACATAACGCTTGTCAGCATTCTGGAAATCCGGATAAGGGCAGCGTTCGCCGAAAAATACTGCCCAATCCACATAAGGCCCCTCTTTGACATAGCGCTGATAGAAAGCGCGTTTTTCATCCGGACCGGTGTTCCACCCCGTCGCCTCACACAGCACAGCCGCAAAAGCCTGACTGGTATGAGGCAAATAATCAGCGGCACGGCTGGCCAATGCATTCGCGACATAACGGTAGTGGTAACGCTGATCGGGTTGGGCAGCGCTGGCTCGCTGGCGAACGATTTCCTCTTCAGCCACCCATGGACCGACTTTGAGTTCGTTGCTTTCGAGACTGTAATTGCCAGCCAATGTGGCGTAGTCCGGAGCCATCTCGTAACCCAGGAGTTCCATTCCGTTGAATCGGGCCAGCGTTGCAGCGTGGAAGTAGGCAAACGCACGCTTGCTCGGCCACCATTTTGATTCAGCGTCGTGGCGCAACTGCCCATACCACGTTGCCTTTTTCTGCAAATCCAGGCTGTCGAAGTAGGCCGGTGCCTCGTCGTAACGTGCTTCACGCAACAAGCGCCGCCCGAGCAAGTTGCGCAGCTTGGCGGCCACCGGCAGCGGCACATAGTTATCGCGATCCTGCTGAGTCAGGGGTGGTGGCGCCGGCACCTGAGTGTCGACGTAATGTTTGAGCTCGTCGACGGTCAGCACACGCTCGGCGACTGTTGCCGCATCGAACCAGTAAATGTCGTTGCTTCTATAAAGCTGATCAAAAGCCTGCAGATAATCCCCGCGCTGCAAGGCCAGAATCGCGCTTTCGCCATCGACCCGACACTTGGGCTGGAGCGTTTCGTAGTCGTAGTCCGGCGTTCTGCGCTCACCCCAGGATTCATTCTGCGGGAAAGCCTGGGCGGCCTTCGCATAAGCGGCAGCCGCGGCGCTTTTATCACCCTCGCGCACCGCCAGTTTGGCCCGCAGCCACCAAGCCAGGCCGCCATCGCCGGCGTGTTCGAGGAAGGCCTTGGCACTGGCGTAGTCACCCTGTTGATAATTGACCGCCGCCAGACGATCCGCGTTATCGAGTGTGCCCCGCGTACTGCTCTGCAAGAGTTTGATCAATTTCTGTTCATTGGCCGGCTGATCACCGAACGACCAACCCAGTCGACTGATCAAGGACGCCGTGATCAGTTGCTGCACCGGTTTGCCCTTGAGCAGTTCGGCCAGTTGATCGTCCGGCATCGCTGACAGATCAGCCATCAACAGCTTCAGCGAGGTGTAGCCGACCGCCGAGCCCTGGAGGTTTTGCGTGGCATACAGCTCGATGGCGCTGTTCCAGTCGCCCTCCGTCCGGGCAACGCGGGCCTGTTCACCCAGACTGGCCACACCCAGCTCCAGCGGATCGCTGAAGCCATCGATGCTCAGTTGCCGGGTTTGTTCGAACGCCTGGCGCGACTGCGCCAGCACATCGGGACCGGCGCCCGCTTCCGAGCTCATGGCAAACAACGCCCGTCCCAACGAGTAAGCGGCCCAGGTGCTGCGTAACGGCCGTTGATCGGCCGGCAGCGCCAGTACTTTCTGAAAATATTCCGCCGCCAGACCATGGTCACCGCCAGCAAATGCCACGGCACCGGCCAGATAGAACTTGAGCTCGGCCGGCAGACTTTCACCCTCAACCTCAACCCGCCGGGCATCGGTCAAACCACGCAACTGTTGCACCAGCGCCTGCTGCTCGGCCGTCAAACCTGCCTGCTCGGCCTGACTGCGCTGTTCTGCATAGTCGGTTGCTTCCATGCTGTTGACGGCTTGGGTGACGTGTTTCAGCCCGGCAATGGCATGCCCGAGGCGATTGACCTCGAAATTGAAGTTACCCTCAGGCAGTTCCGCCAGCGACTGGCCACGGTTGTCCAGCAGGCGCATGGGGAAATCCGGCCCGCACGCCAACGCCGAACCCAGCGGCAGGCTGAGACTCAGGCAAAGCAGATGGCGGGGCCAATTACGGGTAAACATTCGAACCTCCTTGATCAATATGTGCGCAGCGTGCCCAACCCATGGCCCGCTGTCCGCCAGCCGCTATTCGACCTTCATGCAGGCGGGTGAAGGTAAGCAGATCCGGGCCTTGTTGCAACGCATAACCGGCCAGCGCATCCGCCCCCTCACACCCTCGCGCCGCCAATGTCACACGTTCGGGCCAGGCGCTGTCGAGGTTGCCCTCGTTACTGATGCCGATGTCATAGAGGCCTTCCTGAGCGGAGAGTTTCAGCGCCAACCGACTGCTCAAGGCATCACCGCGCACCACCGCACGCAAGGTCGTCAGGCTCCAGGCTCGACGGTCGTTGGCCAGTGGCAGGCGAAACCAGATCAGTCCGGCCAGATGCGCCGGTGGATCGGCGCGCAACTCGGCGCTGAGTTGTCTGAGTTGCTGGGGATCGGCCAGCAACTCCTGGCGCTTGCCCTCACGTTCGATGCGTATCTCACTTTCCACGATCGGCACACCGCCGCCACCAGGCAACAACGCGACGCCGTAGGCCGGCAACGCCAAATAGAAGGGTTTCGAAGTGATACGGCTCCAGGCGTTCGCCCACTGCCGGGCCTGGACCGGATCGAACAACCCACGACGCGGGTCGCTGACGGCATGCACTTGCAGCACGCTGCTATCGACTGTGGATAACAACGCAGGCAATTCGCGACTGTCGAGCCACGCCGGTAACGCGGTAATGCTCAGGGGTAATGAGGCCGGCAGATGGGCGCGCAGCCGCTGAAGAAATTCGCGGTAGGCCGGTAGCCGAGCGTTACCGGCGTCGTGGTCGATTTCCACACCGCAGAGGCTCAGTCCCAGTGCCTGCCAATCGCTGATCACCTGTTGAATTTGTGTCGTCACCTCATCCTGATCCAACGACTTGAGCTGACCATCAAGGCGAATCACCGCAATCAGTGGCCGCCCGTCTCGCTTGAGCAATGCAGGATCAACTCGTGCACGACTCCAGCCAGCCTGGGGAAAGGCTTGTAGCGCCAGCACCCGTAAAGTGGAAAAGTCTGTGCGGCTGTCCCTCAGTGCGACGTCGTGGTCGGATGTCCATTGTCGTTGCCAGACGTAGAGCTGCTGATCGAGTGGCGGAGCGTCCTGCCGTTCGCAACCACTGAACAGGGCGAGCGACGTCAGCAGGAGGATCCAGCGAGTCAGAAAAACCATGAAAGCGCCCATCCCTGAAAATGCAGAAAGGGCCAGTGACGGCCCTTTCGTTCTGCGCTCTACCCTACTGAGCCATCGATCCACGGGCAATGATGGCGTATGACGATCCTTCAGATATCCAGCACCAAAGGCTGCTCGCCCTGAGCCGGAATCGCACAACAAATCAGCACCTGTCCCTCCTCCGGCACTTCGGCGGGCGGCTGTGGATAATGCACCTGGCCACTGATCAGGCGAGTCTTGCAGGTCCCGCAGGAACCCCCTCGGCAACTGAATTCCGGTCGCAACCCGCGACTCTCTGCCAGCTCCAGAAGACTGCCGCCATCGGGTTGCCAGCGCGCCTCTTTGGCGGAGCGCTGGAACACCACCGGCACCGAGGTGGTAGCGGCTGGCGGCTGTTCGATAACCACGGCGTCGGGGTCTGGCTGTCTACGCAATGTGGAGGGCCCGAAGGTTTCGGCGTGCATCCTTACGTCGCGGATGTCCAGCTCGCGTAGTCCGTCGTACATCGCTTGGGTAAAACTTCCAGGGCCACACAGGACGAAATCCAGCTGATCGTAGTCATCGGCCTCAAGCAGGTCCTTGAGTAGTGCGACGTCAATCCGTCCGGTCAGGTCGAAATCTTCACCTTCCCGCGCCGAAGGCTCTGGCTGACTCAGCAGCCGCACCACCCTGACGGCATCCCCAGCGTCATCAAGCAAGCGATCCAGTTCACGACGAAACACTTGATCGCCCAACGTACGCGAACTCTGCAGGAACAGGGTCGGCCGAATGCGGCGGGTGCGCAAACCTTGATAAACCACCTCTCGAAGCATCGACAAAAGCGGCGTAATGCCGACGCCAGCGGCCATCAACACCAGCGGACGGCGCTCATGAGGGGCCACGGTGAAATGCCCTTGAGGCGCACGCGCCTCCAGCAGATCGCCGACCTGGATCTGTTCGTGCAGGTGTGAAGACACACGTCCATCACGTTTGACGCTGATGCGGAAAAAGTCGTCCGACGGTGCGCTCGACAGGCTGTACGTACGGATATGCACCTCGCCATCAATGTTGAACCGCAAAGGCAGATGCTGCCCGGCGTGGAACAATGGCAACCCGGCACCGTCGGCGGGTTCCAGATAGATCGAGCGAATGTTGTGGCTTTCCGGTTCAATCCGCACCACCCGCAGCGGCCGCCAGCTATCGCCCAGGGCCTGCGCTTGCAGACGAGCCTTGGCCTGCGCCCAAGTGCCGGTCAGCAAACTGGTGGGAGAGACGCCGTCGAAACGCCAGCGCAACGCCAAAGCTCCCGGCCGACGCACCACATGTTCCACGTGGAACGTCCATAAACGTTCGGCGCCTTGAAAGGCTTCGACCTGTGGGCCCTCAAGAATGATTTCGGTGCGCCCGCTGAGTTGCAGCAGGTCACCTGAGTTGAAATCGATGAACAACAAACCGGCCTTGGGATTGGCCAGAAGATTACCCAGCGTGTTGAAAAAAAGATTGCCGGCGAAATCCGGGATGGTCAGGCGATTACCTTCAACCTGTACAAAACCGGACTGACCGCCGCGATGGGAGACATCCACCGAACGCTCACCCTCGACGTCCACATAGCTGGCGACAAAGAAGGTATCTGCCTCGGCAATCATCGCCCTGGCCGCATCATCCAACTCGCTGTCATGCTGCGCGCGTCGCGTTGCCGGATCTTCCAGCGGCACCGAACGAAACTGGCGCAGTTGGATGTATTGCGGGCAATTACCGTAGGACTGCTGCACCGTCACGCTAAAGCCGCTCGCCGACATGGCACCGACACGACCATTGATACGGTTGCGACGCCGGGTGTGAAGTTCGATCCCCAGCAGGCCAATCGCAGCGCCGTCAGTCAATTGCGCCGGATCATCGGCAGTCGGCAGACTGCTGAATTGCAACAGCCCTGGTTCAGGTGAATGGGCGAAGCCTGGCTCACCTTCAAGCACGCTGGCCCACGGGTTGCCCTCGGCATCCACCGCGCCGTAAAGCATGAACGGCAGTTGCCGATAGAACGTGCGGTGCTGGTCCGGCATCTCGCTGCGAATTACCCTGCGACCTAATACCTCCATCCGCTCGACGACGCCGACATGAGCCTGCATCTGTTTCTCGCCAGCATGCCACGGTGAACGGTCCATTACGGCTACTCCCCTGCACCCTCGGCGCAGCGTGAACGGCCCGACAGCGTCGGGCCACAAGCATCAGGCGGTTTTTTGCAGGCCGGCGACGGTGCGCGGCATGCCGACAAATCCTGGCAAGGCTTCGACCCGTGCCAGCCAGGCGCGGATGTTGGCGTAGTCGTCCAGCGAGACATTGCCTTCAGGTGCATGGGCGATGTAGCTGTAGGCCGCGACGTCAGCAATGGTCGGCTCGCCGCCCACCAGCCAAGGCGTGTTGGCCAGTTCGTGATCGATGACCTTCAGCACGGTATGGGCATAAGCGATCGTTTCTTCAGCGTTGTAAGGTGCACCAAACACTGTGATCAACCTGGCCCTGGCTGGACCAAAGGCAATCGGCCCGGCAGCCACCGACAACCAACGCTGCACCTTGGCGGCACCGACCGGATCGGTTGGCAGCCAACGACCCTTGCCGTATTTCTGTGCCAGATAAACCAGGATCGCGTTGGAATCCGCCAGCACCACGCCTTGGTCATCCAGTACAGGCACCTGTCCGAAAGCGTTGAGTGCCAGGTATTGCGGCTGCTTGTGTTCGCCCTTGGCCAGGTCAACGAAGATCAACTCGGTGGGCAATTGCAGCAGCGAAAGCATCAGCTCCACACGGTGAGCGTGGCCGGAACGGGGAAAGTTGTAGAGTTTGATGGCTTGCATGGTCGACTCCGCAGGGTAAGTGGCGCTTCGGAAGATCAGCACCGATGGCAGCCATCTTCTACCAGTCCCGAAAGCAACAGAATAACCAGCAAGTGGAATCCATTATTTCACCTGCAGCAATAATGCATCAGCGGCGCAAGGCCGGATGTTCCCGGAGTGCCTTAACCGTAAAATCGACAAAACTGCGAACCCGCGCCGGGGCGTTACGTCCGCCCTGGTAGACCACATGGATGGGCAATGGCGGCATTTCGAAGTCGGCCAGGATGATTTCCAGCTCCCCAGCCGCTATTTTGCCCGCAACCTGATAAGACAGGACTCGTGTGAACCCCAGACCGAGGCTGGCAGCGGCGATGGCCGCCTGATTCGCCGTGACCACCAGCCGCGGTTCAGGCCGGACACTCAGGGGGTCGCCGTCCACGAGGAATGGCCAGTTTCTTAACTGTCCGATCGAGGACGTCGCAATAACCGGTGCCTGGGCCAGGTCTTGCGGGTGATTTGGCCGTCCGAAAGTGGCAAGAAACCGTGGCGACGCACAAATCACCCGTCGCACCTCCCCCACCCGAATTGCATGCTGATTGCTGTCGGGCAGCTCACCGATTCGCACGGCCACATCGATGCCCTCCTCCACCACGCTGACCATACGATCCACCAACAACGCATTGATCGTGACATCGGGGAATTGCGTCAGAAAATCCACCATCAATGGCGTGACAAATAGCTCACCAAACAATACCGGTGCGGTAATCGTCAGTTGCCCACGGGGTTGGGCGTGACTGCCCGCCGCCGAGTCCTCGGCTTCCTGCACCTCGGCGAGAATTCTCCGACAATCTTCAAGATAACGCTGGCCCGCCTCACTCAGATGAACGCTGCGTGTCGTGCGCGTCAGCAGCTGCGTACCAATACGCTTCTCCAACGCCGCCACCGCGCGCGTGACACTGGCTGCCGACATGCCCAGACGCCGCGCGGCCGCCGAAAACCCTTGATCTTGTGCGACTGCGGCGAAGACTTGCATTTCCTGGAAGCGGTCCATGAGCATGTCCTGGATTCGGATAAAAAAATCGCAACCATTGGCTGCGATTTTTCAGAGGGTGGTGGCTTACAACATAGTTTGTCACAACGAGCCCCGAGAACATTGGCCAACTCATATCTTGGGGGAGCGCCCCGGATGTTTCGCCAGATATAGCGCCGAACGCCATCACATTTTCCACTTGCCGCGCGATTGCAGCAAGTTGCCTGGAGCTTCCCCACCCCCACTACGACTATTGAATCCGTAAAGTAGTGGTGCGTAGAGAGTAAAATGGAAATCTGTTGCTCAAAAAATCAGTTACTTTCAACCAAACAAGACAGGACTTTGAAAAATCGGTGGTTTCTACAGTTAATCGTTAAAAACACACGATTTTTTTGATCTACGTTCCCTTTTACCGGACTACCTTATGATATTCAGTATTTCTCGTTTGATGGCTTTCTGTGCTGCTGGTTTGATCGTTATAGCAATGGGTTTAACTACATTGATGCAAACCCAATTTAACGTGCTAGATGCCATTGGATCCGAAATCGAGCGGCTGGGAAACGCTCTTGAGTCGACTCAAAAATTGCGCTACGAGAGCGCGCAAATTCAACAGTTCTATACCGATGCAAGCCTTACTCAAGACCATGAGCCGATGGAGGAAGCGCAGCAGCATTACGCAGCTTCGCTACAGCTTTTGGAGGAGATAGAGAAAATCGTTCCAAGTCTTTCCAGCCGACTTCAGGCCCTGCGCATGCCACTGGACCAACTCAACAGCACCGGCAAGCTGATGGTACAGGCCTATGCCAGTAACAAAGCTGCCGGCGATAAAGTTATGGAAGATTTTGACCAGCGTTCGGCGAAAGTTATTTCCGAGTTTGCTGCTTTTAGTCAGCCATTGGACAAGTTGTATCGTCAGCAGTTGGATGACAGTGAAGCCGAGCGCACAAAAATCCAGGTCACCAGCCTCGTCGCATGGGGAACCGTACTTTTAATTATGCTCGGGGTGTTGTGGCTGATTGCTAGTCGAGTGCTACCGCCGATGCAGCAACTGAGCAGGTCACTGAGCGCATTAAATGACGGGAGCGGCGACCTTACCCGCAGCATCCAGTCAAAGCGAGATGATGAAATAGGTCAGGTTGTTGGGCTATTCAATACATTTTTAGGCAGCTTGCGCAGCAAAATCTCGACCGTTGCGGATGTTTCGAAGGGGCTAGAGCAATCGGCCGAACAATTGCTAAGTGATGCCGGTGCCTCTCAGCAAAGTGCTACGGATTTGCAAATTGAAGTTGAACAAGTGGCGGCGGCGGCCAATCAAATGGCTACCAACGTGCAGGGGGTGGCCAGCAACGCCGAAGCCAGCTCTGTTCAAACGCGTGACGCCTCTACACAGGCAAAAGAGGCGATTGCCGTCGTCGATAAAACCATCGTTGATATTCGCTCCCTGGCAGAAGAAGTGGGTCAAGCTGCCCAAGTGATCGCTGATCTGGAAGGCCATTCACGTGAAATCGGTGGGGTGCTGGAGGTGATTCGCACCATCGCCGAACAAACCAACTTGCTGGCGCTTAACGCCGCCATCGAAGCTGCTCGCGCCGGTGAGCAAGGTCGTGGTTTTGCGGTAGTGGCAGATGAAGTCCGCACGTTGGCTAGTCGTACGCAAAAATCTACGCAAGAAATCAACGATATGATCGAACGGCTGCAAAATGCTTCACAGCATGCGGTTAAAGTGATGGACGACAGTCGTGACTTTGCTGAACGTGGAGTGCAGCAGGCGCTTAGCGCTGGCGAAGCATTACAGCGAATAAGTGCACTGGTGTCTTCAGTGTCCGATATGAGCCTGCACATTGCTGAGGCTGCCAAAGAGCAGGCCATGGTTACCGATGAAATCAATCGGCGGATCAGTAGTGTTTCGGTAGTCGCGAACACCACCGTTGTACTTGCGCAGAGCACCCTCAGCCGTGGCCGGGCGAGCGGTGGAGACGCTGAGCGGTTGTTGCAGATTGTGCGTCAGTTCAAACTTTAGGTAATGCCAAGGAGGTCTGAAGTCAGCAGCCGTTTTAACGACCTCGTGTCTGAAATTCAAAAACAGCTGCTTAATCGAAAATCAGACCTTCCCTCCTGTGAGTTCATTGTTGTTTTACGCAATAGCACTTTTTTCAGGAGATTCCGCTCTACATAGGCGCGCAGAGATTCACTACTTTGTTTTCGCGGCAGCATCTAACGGCTGGATAGGGAGATGTGTCGGGAAGATAGGTGTGGATCCGGGCCTGAAGCAACAGCGGGAGCTGGAGGATAACCCCTCCAGCTCCCGCGACAGTTTCTATTCTCTAAAGCCAAGGATGGTGCCAAACAACATAGTTTGACACACGAACATCAATAAAATCAGTCATTTACAGAGCCTTGAGCGCTCCCCAGATGACAACATAACTTGACACAACCCATGGCGATATTCGAATAACGGGGTGAGTCTATAACAACATAGTTTGACACTACCCGGAGGAGCCTTTTTAAAGTCGAGAGTGGTGCCGAACAAAATATTTTGACAACAACGGCTCAGCGAATTCAGGGGTAAACGGCTTAACGGAGCTCGCCAGCTGAATGAGTATTTTGACAACAATGCCCGTTGCGGTCGCGTACCCGCTTGTGATGGTTCTACTTAGCGGCGGTTGGATCAAAATGACATGCCCTCTGCTACCTGAATCAGCATTTCTTCGACCCGATGTGTGCCGTGGGTTGTAGTGAGCATGGCAGTTGGACTTTTACCCGAAAAACGGGATTTGGGTTTGGAAAGCCATTGTTTGGCCTTCCCTGCGTCCCCGAAGATCACCTCGGCCATGGCGGTAATGTGTGCAAAGCGGAACAGTCGATCGCTCTCATCCACCGTTAAGAGCTGATTGCTGACCAATTTTGTTTTGAGCGTTTTGAGTGGAATGATTCTGTCGCGCTCTTCCGGACTTAAGGTTCCAGCGTCGCAAAGCGACATGATCATGCTGGCCGAGAAGCCAGCTACGATCATGTCGTGAATGTCCTGATCAGAGGCGTTTGAGGGGATATTAAGAGATGCCTCCAGCCGGATGCGGTAGGCATGATAAGCATCATCACGCAGGACTCCAGCAAACACGGACTGCACTGATGTTGTGCCATGCGTAGGCTCCAGCACTATTGTGCCATTCGCTACCGTAATCATCAGATCGTCCCCAACACCTACCCCCATTTTGACAAGCAATTCTGGAGGTAAATCAACAATGACATCGCCGCTACCGTCCTCAGTATTCTGGCATTTGACTATCCAACGCTCGCTTTCACTCATGATCGTCCGGCTCTCATTTCGTCATTAGAGAAGACACGTCATTATGCTCGCGCGCAGAGCTGATCTCGTCATTGGATAACCGTGCATAGAGGCAATTCTTGCTGGGTATTGCGACGAGCGGCTGCGCCCTCCGGCGCATTGGCAAAGATGCCAGCGAAAAGCTCGACTGCACGCCCGCCGTTTTCACTTTCAAGTGCTACATCGGACGGAAACGGGTCTGCGACAGCCATCGGTCTAGGCAGAAAGATACTCGCCGAAGGGAAGGAAATCAGTCATAACGCGAGCTGGTGACTTTCCATTGGCTGGAATCATCATCCAACCTAGTCCGAACCTCGACTGCTGGCGTCTCAAAACCGCAGTAGTACTCATGGAAGTGGAGCGGGCCTTCGGTGCTTTCGGCGGTGAAGTCCGGTGCTTCGTCGCCAATGCGGACTGCCATTTTCGTTCTCCTTACTGTTGAATCGTAAGGAAGCCGTTAGAACCCGCTGACGGCTGTTCTGACGGTGTACGAGTGTCTGCGTTGAACCGGTCGGCGCGAGTCAGTATAGGAGACATACCAGGACAAGGCGGACACCAGCGTATTTACTCTGTAAGTCATTGAATTAAAAACTTTTATGCGTTATCAGCATTGAGATAGTTACCAAGTCAACAGACTACCCTCAATCCTTTTTTCGAGGACTCGTCCAGCAATCGCGTTGCTGCTTGACCTTGCCCCAATAGTAAGGTCCAACCTTACGGGAGAGAGGCTCTTCAGGAGGTTGGTGATGGTCAGCTTATTCCCCCATACCGCTACCGACACGTCCAATCCTATCCTGCAATGGAGGCTCAGCGTAGCGGGTATGCGCGGCGACCCGGCTCTGGTGGCGGATGCCTTGATGCTGTCCCGTTGCACTTATGTGCCAGATTCTGAAGAGTCCGCTCTGGGCCTTCGTCTACAACCTGATCGGTATTCCGCGAGCAGCAATGGGCGTGTTGGGTCCGGCAGTCCTGGTGCGGTAAGGGCGTTGTCCCAGTGTCTCAGTGGTTACTTACACCTTGTTACGGAACTGTTGGCAGCCGGCACAACGAGAATAGGGCTGATTCGGTGGTTCAGCGAACAGGAGGATCTTATGAACATTGGTGAGGCGGCAAGTGTCAGCGGTTTGTCCGCCCGGATGATCCGCCACTACGAGCGCATCAATCTGATCCCGCCGTCACAGCGCACGCGGTCTGGCTATCGCGTCTACTGCGAGTGCGATGTACACGTTTTACGCTTCATCCACCATGCACGAGATCTGGGATTATCGATCGAGCGGGTTCGTGCCTTATTGGCGTTATGGCGGGAGCGCAATCGCTCTGACGACGAGGTTCAGGCTATTGCGCTGAGCAACATCGATGCGCTGAATGCGCGTATTACCACGCTTCAGATCATGCGCGAGGCTCTGTCGTATCTGGCCGAGCATTGCGATGACGCTGAGCAACCACCTGGGCTGGTTCTGGATGAACGCCCCCATGACTTGCCCGAGAGGAGAGCATCATGACTCGTAATAAACCCTCAATGGTTCAGCTGGGCATCGGTGCGGCCATTATCCTGGCGGCTACCTATGTCTTGTTTCCCGCTTTTCAAGCCTGGATCGCGGCGAATGCGCTGATCTTTCTGGTGCTGCTGTGCCCGCTGTCGATGGTGTTTTGTATGCGCAACATGCACAAGGATCCGCCCAGTACCAATGACACACAGGAGGTAAAACCAATCAACCGTGACCCGAACGATAGGCCGTGAGCTGTAACCATTCCCATACCCAGCAAATTGGCTTGGCTGTTCAGCGAGTCCTTGTCTCTATACGAGGAGGTTCTTATTGACCTTCAGATTCTATCCGACGGGCTCGTCCTGACAGATTCGTAATTGTACAGTCCGCTACCAGCAACTAGACTCCCCCGCATGAAACGCTACCTGCGGTGTTGCCTCATTTTCCTGATTAGCCTGGCGCTTCCCCTCAGCGGGATGGCGGGCATTCAGGCACCGACAGAGCCTTGCCCGATGAAAATGGCGGGTATGGCGATGATGGATGACATGGGACCGGACTGCTGCCATGACATGAAAAGCCCCACCGATCACGGGAAGCCCTGCAAACCTGGTCAGGAATGCAAGACTGGCGGTATGCTGCAAGTATCGATCATCAAGCCTGTCACTCGCTTGTCCAGTCCGCTGGTGCTATCCCTTTTCAGCGACTTCCCGCCCATTCAAACCCCATCCGGGGTATGGCGTCCGCCCCGCGCCTGATTCCTGTACCACACTGAGTTTCATCCTGCCTTCGCGGGATGGTATTTCTGCGTGCATGTCTAAGAGGCGCGCAGTGGAACATCACAGGAATCGTGAGCATGAACTCCCTACGCTATTGCACAGGCTGGCCCGTCGTGGCCGCCTTGGCGGCAAGCGTGTTGGCATTGCCGAGCGTCGCCGCCCCGCTGACACTCGATGAAGCCTTACGGCTGGCCGAAAACAACGCCCCGTCACTAACCGCCCAAGCCGCCAAACTGCAAGCCGCCAGTAGTGCTGCCATTCCGGCCGGCGAACTACCCGATCCAAAGCTACTGCTTGGCGTACAAAACTTTCCCATCGGCGGCCCCGACCGCTGGAGACTCGAGCAGGACTTCATGACCATGCAGATGGTTGGGGTCATGCAAGAAGTGCCCAGCCGAGACAAACGCAAAGCACGCATTGAGGTCGCCGAAGCAGCGGTCGATCGAGCTGCGGCTGAAGGCCGTGTGGAGAGACTGAATGTCCGTCAGGCCACCGCATTGGCCTGGATCAGCAGCTATTCCGTCGAGCGTAAAGAGGCGCTGTTCCAGGACTTTTATAAAGAAAATCGTCTGTTGACCGATACCGTCCGGGCGCAGATCGCTGGCGGCCGTGCTCAGCCTGCCGATGCTGTCACACCGAAACAGGAGGCGGCTCAGTTGGCGGAACAACAGGACGACCTGGTCCGTCTGCGGGCACAAGCCCGAGCCGCTCTCAAACGCTGGATTGGTCCCGCGGCCAACGACCAACCAACCGGCAGTTTGCCGCAATGGCCCATCGATACTTCGGGTTACTCCCATAAGCTGCAACATCATCCCGCGCTGGCGGCGTTCGCCCCGATGACTCGCGAAGCGCAGGCCAAGATAAGTGAAGCGGAAGCGGAAAAACAGTCCGACTGGAGCTGGGAGCTTGATTACCAGCGCCGCGGACGGGAATTTGGCGACATGGTCAGCGTGCAATTCACCTTCGACCTGCCACTGTTCCCCGGCTCCCGACAAAATCCGAAGATCGCCGCCAAGCACGCCGAACTGAACCAATTGGAGGCTGAGCGTGAAGCCCAGACACGCGAGCATACCGAGCAACTGGAGGCGGATCTGGCCGACTATCAGCGCCTGAACCGCGCCGTACAACGCAGCCAGGACAGTCTGGTGCCCCTGGCCAAGGAAAAGGTCGGGCTGAGCATGGCCAGCTACCGCGCCGGTAAAGGCGACCTGGCGCCTGTCATCGCTGCCCGACGTGAACTCATCGAGGCCCGCCTCAAACAAATTGACTTCGAAGAACAGCGGGCACTGACCAGTGCCCGCCTGTATTTCACTTACGGAGAAACCAGCCAATGAGCACTCGAATCTGGAAAGGGGCTTTGCTGGCAGGCTTCTCGGTGGCCGTAGGCCTTGGCGGTGGTTACTGGTTCGCTCAGCAGCGAATGATCGCAATGCCTGGTGCACTCGCCGAACAGAGTCCCAAAACGCAAGACGAACGCAAAGTACTGTATTGGTACGACCCGATGCAGCCGCAACAGAAATTCGATAAGCCGGGCAAATCACCCTTCATGGATATGGAGTTGGTGCCCCGATACGCTGATTCCGCGGCGGACAATGCGGCCATGAGTATCGACCCAAGCCTGACCCAGAATCTCGGTTTGCGTCTGGCCACCGTCACCCGTGGAGTCCTGGCCTCCAGCCTGGACGTGGTCGGCGTGCTGGCGTTCAACGAGCGGGATGTCGCCGTGATCCAGGCGCGTACCGCGGGTTTTGTGGAGCGGGTCTATGCCCATGCTCCAGGCGATGTGCTCAAAGCCAATGCGCCATTGGCCGATATCCTGGTACCGGAATGGGCTGCTGCTCAGGAAGAATTCCTTGCACTGAAGCGTAACGGTGATGCTGACTTGTTGGCTGCAGCACGCCAACGGCTGCGCCTCACGGGGATGCCGGCGGCGCTGATTACCCAAGTAGAACGCAGCGCTAAGGTCCAGCCGAACCTGACCCTCACCAGCCCCATTGGCGGCGTGCTACAGGAACTGAATGTGCGTGCGGGTATGACCGTGGCAGCCGGTGAGACTCTGGCCCGAGTCAATGGTTTGAGTAGCGTCTGGCTGGCCGTGGCCGTTCCAGAGTCGGAGACTGGATCGATCGTCGTCGGTCAAACGGTAGAAGCACGTCTGCCAGCCTTCCCGGGGACCGTGCTCAATGGCACGGTCAGCGCCATTCTGCCGGAAACGAATGTGGACAGCCGCACCGTTCGCGTGCGGGTCGAACTGCCCAACCCTGACGGGCGCCTCAGACCCGGTTTGACGGCGCAGGTGCGCCTGAATCGTTCGACTGAGCAAAGCGTGTTGTGGGTACCGAGCGAGGCGCTCATTCGCACCGGCCGACGCGTCCTGGTGATGCTCGTCGAAGACGCGGGCCGCTACCGACCGGTAGAGGTGCAACCCGGGCAGGAAAACGAAGGCAAAACAGTGGTGTTGAAAGGTCTGGAGGAAGGCCAGCAAGTGGTCTCCTCTGGACAGTTCCTGCTCGACTCCGAGGCCAGCCTCAAGGGCATCGTCGCGAGAACGATGGAAATGCCGCCACCTGCTGCCGCGACACGCGCCCTGCATGAGGCGGACGGGCAGATCGTCGAGATCAATAGCAAAGACGTGACCCTCGCCCATGGTCCGTTCAAGACGCTGGGCATGCCGGGCATGACCATGACCTTCCCATTGACTGACCCTGCTCTGATGCAAGGACTCAAGGCTGGCGACAAGGTTCGTGCATCAGTCAGTCAAACCGACGATGGTTTGCGCGTTGAACGCCTGGAAAAATCGGGGAGTCAGCCATGATTGCTGCCCTGATTCGCTGGTCAGTGGCCAACCGATTCCTGGTGCTGCTGGCCACGCTGTTCGTTACGGCATGGGGAGTGTGGTCGGTTCAGAGCACGCCCATCGATGCACTGCCGGACCTCTCCGATGTTCAGGTGATCATCCGCACCCCTTATCCGGGACAAGCGCCGCAGATCGTTGAGAACCAGGTGACCTATCCGTTAGCCACCACCATGCTCTCGGTGCCGGGAGCCAAAACCGTGCGCGGTTATTCCTTTTTCGGCGACAGCTTCGTTTACGTGCTGTTTGAAAACGGTACCGACTTGTATTGGGCTCGCTCGCGGGTGCTGGAATACCTGAGTCAGATACAAAGTCGGTTGCCTGCCAGCGCCAAGCCGGCGTTGGGACCGGATGCAACTGGAGTGGGCTGGATCTATCAGTACGCCCTGGTGGATCGCACCGGTGGACACGATCTGGCGCAGCTGCGCGCACTTCAGGACTGGTTTCTCAAATTCGAACTCAAGACTTTGCCGAGCGTTGCGGAAGTGGCCACCGTCGGCGGCATGGTCAAGCAATACCAGGTGCAGCTCGATCCGCTCAAACTGGCCAGCCTGGGTATCACTCAGGCGCAGGTCACCGAAGCTATCGGCAAGGCCAATCAGGAAACCGGTGGTGCTGTGCTGGAGCTGGCGGAGACCGAGTTCATCGTGCGTGCTTCCGGATACTTGAAGACGCTCAATGACTTTCGGGCGATCCCGCTCAAGCTGGGTTCGGGTGGTGTGCCGGTGACCCTTGGCGATGTCGCCACGATTCAGTTGGGACCGGAAATGCGGCGTGGCATTACTGAACTCGACGGCGAAGGCGAGACTGTCGGTGGCGTGGTGATTTTGCGCAGCGGCAAGAACGCTCGCGAAACCATTGCGGCGGTCAAAACCAAACTCGACGAACTGAAAAGCAGTCTGCCGGCCGGGGTAGAAATCGTCACCACCTACGACCGCAGCAAGCTGATCGACCGCGCCGTGGAAAACCTCAGTCACAAACTGATCGAAGAGTTCATCGTCGTCGCTTTAGTGTGCGGGATTTTTCTCTGGCACCTGCGCTCATCCCTGGTGGCCATTATCTCGCTGCCGGTGGGAGTGTTGATTGCCTTCATCGTCATGCGCTACCAGGGAATCAACGCCAACATCATGTCCTTGGGTGGGATTGCCATCGCCATCGGCGCCATGGTCGATGCCGCCGTGGTGATGATCGAGAACGCTCATAAGAAGGTCGAGGCCTGGCACGCGGCCCACCCGGGGGAAGAGCTGAAGGGTGAACATCACTGGCATGTGATGACCGAAGCGGCGGCCGAGGTGGGGCCGGCGCTGTTCTTCTGCCTGTTGATCATCACCCTGTCGTTCATTCCAGTGTTCACCCTGGAAGCGCAAGAGGGCCGCCTGTTTGGCCCCCTCGCCTTCACCAAGACCTATGCCATGGCGGCGGCGGCCGGACTGTCGGTAACTCTGGTGCCGGTGCTGATGGGCTACTGGATTCGTGGACGGATCCCCAAAGAGGAACAAAACCCGCTGAACCGCTGGTTGATCAGGCTCTATCAGCCGGCCCTGGACGCGGTGCTGCGCCGGCCCAAAGTCACCATGCTGGTCGCACTGTTGGTCTTTCTCAGCGCGGTATGGCCGATCTCTCGCTTGGGTGGCGAGTTCCTCCCTGCGCTGGACGAGGGCGATCTGCTCTATATGCCTTCGGCTCTGCCGGGGTTGTCAGCGCAGAAAGCGGCGCAGTTGCTGCAACAGACCGATCGCCTGATCAAGACGGTGCCCGAAGTCGAACACGTCTTCGGTAAGGCGGGCCGCGCCGAAACCGCCACCGACCCGGCACCGCTGGAGATGTTCGAGACTACCATTCAATTCAAGCCGCGTGAGCAGTGGCGCCCCGGAATGACTCAGGAAAAACTGGTGGAGGAACTGGATCGAGTGGTCCGCGTGCCTGGGCTGACCAATATCTGGATACCACCGATCCGCAACCGCATCGACATGCTGGCCACCGGGATCAAGAGCCCGATAGGGGTAAAAATTGCCGGCAACAACCTGACGGAGATCGATACGGCCACCCAGGCAGTCGAGCGCGTGGCCAAGGATGTGCCCGGTGTCAGTTCGGCCCTGGCCGAGCGCCTGACTGGCGGCCGTTACATCGATGTGGATATCGATCGCAAGGCCGCGGCCCGCTACGGGCTGAATATCGCCGATGTGCAGTCGATCGTGGCCGGCGCTATCGGTGGTGAAAACGTCGGAGAGACCATTGAAGGGCTCGCTCGCTTCCCGATCAACGTGCGTTATCCCCGTGAGTGGCGTGACTCGCTCGGCGCCCTGGAGCAGCTGCCGATCTACACCCCTTTGGGGAGCCAGATCACCCTCGGCACTGTGGCGAAGGTCAAGGTCAGCGACGGCCCGCCAATGCTCAAGAGCGAGAACGCCCGGCCTTCTGGCTGGGTGTATATCGACGTGCGTGGCCGGGATATTGCCTCGGTGGTCGCCGACCTGCGCCGGGTCGTCAGTGAGCAGGTGAAGTTGCAGCCAGGCATGAGCCTGAGCTACTCGGGGCAGTTCGAATTTCTCGAGCGAGCCAATGCACGGCTCAAGCTGGTGGTGCCGGCCACGCTGCTGATCATTTTCGTCCTGCTCTACCTGACGTTCGCCCGCTTCGACGAGGCCTTGTTGATCATGGCCACTCTGCCGTTCGCACTGACAGGTGGAGCATGGTTTCTGTATCTGTTGGGATTCAACCTGTCGGTGGCCACCGGTGTCGGCTTTATCGCGTTGGCGGGGGTTTCTGCCGAGTTTGGCGTAATCATGCTGCTCTACCTGAAGAATGCCTGGGCCGAACGTGAAGACGCCGGTGACAGCACTGAGCGCGGGCTGATCGCCGCTATTCGCGAAGGTGCGGTGCAACGGGTCCGACCCAAAGCCATGACCGTGGCCGTCATCATTGCGGGTCTGTTACCCATCCTTTTGGGCAGCGGCACCGGTAGCGAAGTGATGAGTCGCATCGCCGCACCCATGGTCGGCGGCATGGTCACCGCGCCCTTACTGTCTCTGTTCGTCATTCCGGCAGCCTACCGCTTGATGCGTCGCCGGCACCTCCCCGTTGTACCCACCACCACTCAAGGAAAAGTCGTATGAAACTGACCCTGATCGCCGTTGCAAGCACCGTTGTCGCACTGTCTCTTTCTGCTCAGGCAGAAGACATGCCGGGTATGAAAATGGACTCTATGCCCATGAAGGGCATGCAGATGGCGCAGGAGACCCAGCAGGCTCCAGTGGCCAAAGCCGAGGGCACGATCAAGGCTGTCGACACCACGAAACATACAGTGACTATCGCCCATGGCGCCGTTCCGGCTGTGCAGTGGCCCGCCATGACCATGGCATTCACCGCAACAAGCAAACAACTGGCAGGCCTGAAGGCTGGGGATCAAGTAGCGTTTGAGTTTCGTGCCGAGGGCATGTCGGCCACCATCGTGTCGATCAAGCCCCTGAAGTAACAACGGCATGGATGGCTGGTTCGACCTTCACAAGCTGATACCGGACCAGCCATCCACCATTGATAGGCGCACAGATCAGCGAACGGCTTGCAGCCCTACGGGGTAATGAAGAATTGATTGCTCCACCATCCTCCTGTTTGGCTCCTTTGGTTTGGAGGATGGTTTCAGGCACCTGAGTTAGGCGCCTTTTTTCGGTCAACAAGTATTCTTGTGACCCGTTTGCGGTGACGTGTTCGTCACGCAGGCTCAGAGGACACTAGGCTATTGCTGATAAGTAAAGAGCAGTGAATGGATGAACTCCCGCCAATTTCGCAAGCGTGGGAACAACATGGGCACCCGCTGCCGATAGGTCTGATACTCCTCGCCAAAACGTTCGGTCAAGGCCGACTCCTCCCGCTTCGCTAGACGGACATAAGCCAAGACGATCAGGGGAAACAACAATAACGTGATCACCGTCGGCCAGTGAATGACCTGACCGAAGACCGCTAGCATGATCCCGGTGTACTGCGGGTGGCGGACCACACCGTAGACACCCTGTGTCGCCAGCTTCCCCTCCAGACTTGTGCGGTAAACCTGAACCCAGCCCCGGATCAATAGCACTAGGCCGATCACGATAAACACGCCGCCCAACATCATTTCCAGCATGGCCCCGGTAGCACCGTAGTCCAGCATCGTTGCCCAGAGATGGCCCGAGAATCCGGTCAGCGGGAGATCGATTCCCAGAAAACCAGTCAGCAGATAAATAGTCAGTGGGAAACCATACATCTCGGCGTATAACGCGATGATGAACGCTTGCACTAAACCTGCGCCCATCCAGTCGCGCCAACTACGTGGAGCGACAAAACGGTAGAGGACCCAGGAGGCGATGAGCACCATGACCAGCACCCACCCCCAGTGCCCATAGTGCATGGAAAAGTCATTCATGATTAGGCTCCATCTCGATCAACAGCGGATCGGAACTCAGCGCCGACACTTGGAAGAAACATCGGAGCATCTGAGTAGCGATACCGCTTGAGTGCGATACCACTACTCAGACTTGGTTTCTCTCTGTCTAAGAGGGCTCAAGACCTGCGACTAAAGAAGCTGTTATTGCACTTTAGTGCTGCCTTGGGCAGGCTCACTGCCCATGTGCTTATTCATGCTTTCCATCATCGTATTGCAGTTCTTCATCATGGCTGACATCTCCTGCATCATGTCCATCATCGGCATTTTACCGCCCTCCATCATCGGCATATCCTTTCCTTTCATCATGTCAGAGCTGTCCTTAGTAGTACTCTGAGGCTGTTCAGCAAAGCTCGTGGAAATAACTCCAAGAGTTAGGATCGCGGCGAGTACGGCTGTGTAGGCAATAGAGTTACGCATGATAATTCTCCTGATCAACGACCTGGGTTTTCGACAGGCTCTGGGTAAGCAATGGCTGATCCGAAGCCTTCTGCTCGCATGCAGTTTTACCGCCCATGCTTTTCATGCAGAGCCCGATCATTAGCACGCAGGGCAGAATAGAAAGCAGAATAGGTACCGTGACTGATGCAAACAGAGTGTTCAGGTTAAAAAGCAAGGTGAACGCAATTGCAGCGGTGAGCCCTGCGAGCAGTGGGTGACGTTGCAACATACCTCTTGCGTATGGCGCTATATTCTTGGTCATGGTTAATCCTCAAAATTTTCAGTATTTATTTACATACCTCAGCCACAAAACTAACGCTCTGACGTTTCTACTGGGTCATGTAGAGCCAGCTTTTATCTCCGTCAAAGGCGTAAATTTCGAACGGCTTCTGCTGGGTGCCGTCCATGCCTGGCGATCCAGGTGGCATCCCGGCCAAGGTGATACCGCGAATTGCAGGGTGCTCTGCCAGTAATTTATTGACGGCTGTTAGCGGGACGTGGCCGCTAACAACGTAACCATCAATGGCAACGGCATGGCAGCCTGCCAAAGAGTAGGGAAGACCAGCGGCCTTGTTGATCTGCTGAAGCTGTGCAGAATCCGCGACAATCGACACCTTGAACCCACCTTCACGCAAATAGTCCGCATATTTATCGCAGCACGTACAACTTGGGTTTTTATAGAGAATGGCTTCTTCAGCAGCGTTAACGATAGGCATCGCAAGGGCAGTGAGTGCGAGTAACATCCCACCCAAAAAAGTGGATGATTTATTCACGGTAACCACCTAATCCTTTTCCGTTGACGACAAAAATATTAGTTAGTAGCCCCGAGCGACGGTCTTCATGTTCTTTTGACGGAGCTGCTGAAGAACAAGCGAGCTAGCCCTCGGCGTGATTAGGACAGGCTGGAATGTTTAGGAGGAAAAGGATCTGGAGCAACGGGCATGCGACCGAGTAAAGTTGTATAGCAGTCGTATGGAGATGACTTTAAGGCGTGCCAGATTGAAACAAGAAACGTCACTGCTCCCGTTGAGGGAATGGAACAACTTATCGAGCAAGTGACTTGGTTCGACATGTCAGGGCAGATATTCACTCTGCTGGATTCAGCAAGCATAGTCTGCGCTGCCGGGCAGTTAAGAGGAGCAGTTGACGACTCGGGTTTAAACATCAACGCTTGACCATGTGCTGCCGCTACGACAAACAGCAGCACCATGAGCAGCTTGATCAAGGTTTTATCCAGATTTTGAGCCATCACAGTGTATAGCTCCCTCAGTTTTTAAGAGTACGCCTGACCCGAGGCCAGCTCAGAAGCGCTCCAATACCACACAGCGGTTCATGCCTGATTTAAGCCTTTATGAACCATCATCCCCTTTAGATTAGGCGCTAGCTGCGTTTTCACAGCTTGCTGCACCATGCTTTTGCCCTGATTCTGATGAGCGGCAAAACGTGCAAGAACGCGGTCTCCACCGCCTTCAGCCCACACCATGGACGACAGAAGGACCGAACCGATCACAATCGCAGTCTTTATGAGCTTCATGAGACAGTCTTCTCAAACGGCTAAATGTTCAACGACAACCTAGAATAGGGTTTGCTTCTGGCTGTCGACATGAGCCCTAACACGGTGCTCATGATTTCACCCTAGATGACCTCCCTGATAAAAAGCTGAAGCGAAAATTACAATTCTGTAAGCGTCTGATGAGTTACCTCAACCACCCGAACTGGTGTTTACCGGTACCAACGCCCTTCAGCACGCCTTTAGCGAAGCTTATGACCTGCTGATATTGGACGTTACGATGCCCGGGCCAACCTCTATTCGGCGCTCATTTCCATTTCCGGACTTAAAGTGCCTAACCATGCGACAAGACAAATTATGATGACTGCCATTAAAAACTCGAGTGTCATGCTGCGACGCAAGGCATTTACCGCGGCAGAGTACTCTCCATTTCGAACTGACCGCTCCAATACCGGACTTAGGTGAAAGCGGTTCAGCGTGGCTAACACGATCATCCCGGCAAAGAGCAGGATCTTCAAAAACAGCAGCTGGCCATAAGTACTGAGCATCACTTCATCGAGGTTTGGGCCAACGATAAACAGGTAATTTACTACGCCCGTGACGCTTATGATCGCAACAATCACTCCGCCGGCCGACTCAAAGCCAGTCAGCACCCGTGCAAGAATTCGAGCTTCTTGTTCGCCCTTTAGCGATTTCAACCGCAGCAGTAGAGCGAATGCCAATAGAGCACCCAACCAGCCACCGGCGGCTAATAGGTGGAAAATGTCGGCGATGAAATGCCAGTAGCGTCGACTGCCTTCATCCATGGCACCGTGCCCTGTCCATGCCAACGTCGCCAACGCAATCGCTCCGCATACAGTGACGATCCAGAGACTGGGTGTCGGAAATCGCTTATTCAACGCGACGCCAATAATTGCCATCACCAAGGCCGCTATTCGGACCATCCAGGTCAACCCGACGTCGGTCCCCATAAGGACCATTTCAAAAATATGTTGCTGTAGCTCCATAAGCTCGGACACACCGCTCATTGCTTTCGCAAGCAACAACATCGCGGCAAGGGACAGAGCTACACCTGCAACGGAAGTACCGTAAAGAAGCGACTCAAAATTCAAGACCGTGCCCGATACTCTTTCTTTTCCCCTGAGGCTGTACAAGCCGAAAATTGCCAATCCGAATAACAGCATCAGGTCGAAATAAAGAGCAAAGCGAACCACAATATTTATTGAGTCGCTCATCAATCATTTCACTTTGAATGAGAAGTTGCCGGTGATCGGATGAGTGTCCGAGGAGACAGCACGCCATTCGACTTTGTAGGTACCGGTGGTCAAAGGTGCTGCCGGTGTAATCACCATCGTTTTCGGATCACCGCCACCAGCGACGGCAGCCTTAACACCCATTGGGGAGTTCGGCATGCCAGGCATATCGGTCATGATCAGTTTTGCACCGGAAAACTGAGTGGTGAGATTCTCAGAAAAGTGCAGTTCAATTTTCGAAGGGGCCGCTGCATTCGAGCCTTCTGCCGGAGTGGACGAAAGGAGCTTTGGATGTGCTTGAGCAACTGCACTCAGAAGCAAACCAGCGGTAAGTGCAACAGCTACGGTCGTAGTTTTAAGGAATGACATGCAAGACTCCTCACAGCAAGAGCTGTTGATTCGAGGTTTGTTTGGGAATATCTAGTTTTTACTTTTCGATTCTTGTT
This sequence comes from Pseudomonas sp. MT92, assembly GCF_058792515.1. Lineage (NCBI taxonomy): Bacteria > Pseudomonadati > Pseudomonadota > Gammaproteobacteria > Pseudomonadales > Pseudomonadaceae > Pseudomonas > Pseudomonas sp. MT92. The sequence goes on along the minus strand of NZ_JBXAFA010000001.1, from coordinate 12,077 downwards.
AAAACCACTGATGATTAGCTAGTAGCCTCCGTGTTCTAGGGCAGGTTGAACACGAGAAACTCACTAGGCTCCAACGTCACAGCGCAAGAACACGATGCCACACGAACGCAAACTGTTCGATTACATTTCAGTCAGCTTGACGCGGTGTTTGGCCTCAAATTGGCGGGCGTAGCGAGACTTAAAGACGAGACCGCGTGCCCGCGACACTAAGGTTTTCACTCATTCAAAAATAACGAGAGTGGACGCTGGGCGCAGGCTGAGAGATCGCCGTTGATCGCAAATGCGCCGTTGTTCAGCTGACCTTCAAGTCAACACTAGGAAACTCTAGATGAAAGGCCGTTTTCCCGTCACATGACGTACACCAGATCTTGCCATCATGCGCTTCAATAATTGATCGGGTTATCGACAGACCTAGCCCTGCGTTGCTTGGACTTCCTTCTCTGCGCGCTGGGTCCACGCGATAAAAACGATCAAAAAGCTTTTCAAGGTGTTCGGGGGCAATGGGTTCTCCGTGGTTCTCCACGACGACCAATACCGACATCTCCTTCTGGAGGATTTCGACACTGATCGTCTTCCCTTCAGAGGTGTAGCGAAGCGCGTTAGAGAGCAGGTTAGAAATGGCTCTGTGGAGCATAAGGACATCGCCTCGGACGCTGCCCCTTCCTGAAACCTTGAGTTCAATCCCTCGCTCATCAGCCAAAAGGCGGTAGTACTCAAGCAGTTTTTCCACGACTTCCACCAGGTCTATTGGTTTGTTCTCGTGTGTGATCAGACCGTTGTCAGATTTCGCTAGAAAAAGCATGTCATCAATCATCCGACTCATACGCTTCAAGTCATCAAGATTGGAGTACAGGTTGTCTTCGTAGTCCTCAATATTCCTTTTTCTTGAAAGCACCACTTCGGTGTGGGTCATCAAGTTGCTCACCGGGGTCCGAAGTTCGTGGGCAATGTCTGCGGAAAAGTTCGATAACCTGACAAATGCATCGTCGAGCCTGGACAACATTGCGTTAAACGACAGCACCATTTGCTGAAGTTCTTTCGGAACGGGTGCTAAGGGGATGCGCTCTTTGAGTGATTTTGCTGACATTGAGGCAGCGACCCGCGTGACCTGGCGAATGGGCCGCATGCCACTGCTTGCTACCATCCAGCCGAGTGCAGCACTGACCAATGCGCTGATCACCAACCCTATCCAAAACCATCGTTCAAGCGTCTCGAAAAAGGACATATGCTGAGTAACGTCAAAGATCAACATGACGGTCAACGGCTTGTCTTGCCCCGTCACAACGGCTTGTGCCGTCACTCCACGGAACATCTGCCCTTGCTCCCGCCACTCCCAGACGTTGTTGTTTGTGGTTGTGCGGAACTCCTTCGGAATATCTACCGGACCGGGATCAGCAAACAGCAGCTTGCCGTCACCACCGATTATTAGGGCAGTCAAATCACGGTGAGCACCCAGCAGCGCCTCCAGCTCAGGCTTAACATCACTGAATTGATCAATGCTGTTCAACCCCGTCAGAATTCTTTGAGTCGAATGGAGCTTTTCGTTCAATGCCTGCTGATCCAGCATCTTGAAATGATGCCGGCTGAGGTTATTGAAACTGAGTCCGGCTACCGTGAGCACCGCCGTTACCGCGAGCATGAACATCAGACTCATGCGAGTCGTCAGGGACATTCGGTTCATTCCGACTCCGAATCAGGTGCGTCGAGCATGTAACCCATACCCCGCGAGGTGTGAATCAGCTTGACCTCAAAATCATCATCGATTTTTGCTCTCAGTCTCCTTACCGCGACCTCAATAACATTGGTATCGCTGTCGAAGTTCATGTCCCAAACCTGGGAGGCGATAAGTGATTTTGGCAGCACCTCCCCTCGACGACGTAGTAACAGCTCAAGCAGCGCAAACTCTTTGGCCGTAAGGTCTATGCGCTTACCTCCACGAATGGCTCGGCGCTTGAGCAGGTCCACCTCCAGATCAGCCAATTTCATATAGGTTTGCGAGGGAGCGCCGTTACCCCGACGCAGCAACGTTCTGACGCGAGCCAACAGTTCAGAAAATGCGAAGGGTTTAATCAGGTAATCGTCTGCCCCGAGTTCAAGTCCTTTCACTCGATCTTCAACGCGGTCTCGCGCCGTGAGGAAGAGCACGGGAACATCTTTCCCAGATGCACGAACCTTCTGAAGTACTTCCCAGCCATCCAGCCCAGGCATCATGACGTCGAGAATCAGCAGGTCATAGGCCTCGCTCAAAGCGTGCTGAAGCGCCACTTTGCCATTGGTAAAGCGATCCACATTGAACCCCGCCTCCGTGAGTCCTTGCTCCAAATAGATACCTATTTTGGGTTCGTCTTCAGCAACCAGAAGTCTCATGAGGGTGGCTCTCGGATAATGATGAAGCGCAGTCTGCAACGAAACACGCCAGCCAACCAGCAACTGACAGAAAAGTAATATTGGCTTCAGGTAAATGTCAGCGAGCGCTGTCTAGGGTTCAAGCATGAGTACTTCCTGGTGCTCGACCGACTCTTCAGCACGAAACGTTTGGGAGCCGGAAAACAATTCCATAAGGAGTTGCCCCATGAATCGCCTGAAAATGCTGTTTTTTGTGAGCTCAATACTCGTCTCAGCTTCTGTATGGGCTGAAAGTGGCGGAGACCGCGTGATAGAGCGTATGGAAGGCCTGCGCGACAAGGCTGAAGCAGTACTGGTTCAAGCTGAAAAAGCCCCTGAAGGACAGCGACATGTCCACATGACCGAGCATATGAAGATGCTCGGCGACATCATGAGCCAACTCCATAAAGATCATCCAGACGCCTCAATGTCACCCCAACAGCACCTGGCCTGGATGGAAAAGCACGACAAAATTGCCGACGACGTTTTGAGCCAAATGCAACGTGAGCACAAATTGATGCTTTCAGAGAATCATCAGTGAGAACCGGCTTCCAAAGGGCTTTTTGAACAGTACCGTTGACTACGGCGTCTTTGGACGCCGTGTTTTTTTTGAAAACTGACAGATATGTAGTGTTCAGGTCAGTTAACTGGCAGCTCCGTGTCTTTAGCATAGCCAGTGTTCCCACTCTTACTCTCGAGGTCACTATGAAAGCTAAGCTCGTTACCCCAGTCATCGCAGCAATCACTCTACTCTTCGGTGCTACGGCTATGGCCAGCGCAGGGCATGGGAAAGAGGACATCGGCCAGCCTGGAGTCGCCTCTGAGGTTACCCGTACGGTGGAGGTCGAGATGGGCGATATTTTCTTCAAACCTGAAAGCATCGACGTAAAGCCTGGTGAAACTATTCGATTTGTCCTTCGCAATGAGGGTTCGCTGCTGCACGAGTTCAACATCGGCAAAGCCGCTGCTCATGCAGCACACCAAAAAGAAATGGCAAGCATGTTCCAGAACGGGACACTTAACCCCACCGGTACCGGGAAAACGATGAGCGGTATGAGCCACAGCATGGGTGGAATGAAGATGGTCGGAATGGAGCACAACGACCCGAACAGCGTCCTGATTGAGCCTGGCACAACCCAAGAGCTGATCTGGACCTTCAACAACAGCACAGACCTTCAGTTTGCCTGCAACGTGCCGGGGCATTATCAGTCAGGGATGGTTGGTCCGTTTGACCTGAAGTAAGCCGAAGCTGGCTGCTAACACCGCTTCGACGCACGAGTTGGCTACGCTCTGTCGCAGAGATCACAGCAACGCTTACACAGTGGGGTCTAGATCATGAATAACCATCAGCATCCGGATGGAAACACCACCGCACCATTTTGGAGGCGCAAAACAGGCGTTGTACTGATCATGCTCATTGCGATTGGTGCCTTCTACGTGTTGCGGGAGCATTTCAGCCACGTTTATCCATTTTGGCCTTATCTGATTCTGTTGATCTGTCCATTGATGCATTTTTTTGGACATGGACATGGACATGGCGGACATAACCATGGCGATCAGGCAGCAACCCATAAGGACGAAAAAGGGAAATAGCCATGCCTACCATATCGAGCCACCACGACCACAGTCACGCCCCTGCTGCTCCGCTCAATGACGATGATCTACGTGACCCGGTGTGCGGAATGGCAGTCACTTCACCAAGTAAATTTGGTGAGTCTTATCAGGGACAGACGTATCAATTTTGTAGCCTGAAATGCCAGGAGAAGTTTCGAGCTGATCCTGAACGCTACAGCGGTAATGTTTCGAGCGCCGAATCCCGCGTCACCACTCCAGTGCCTGCGGTACAAACAGGCACTGAGTTTACCTGTCCGATGCACCCGGAAATACGTCAACCCGGACCCGGCAACTGCCCTAAATGTGGCATGACATTAGAGCCGGTCATGCCCGCGCTCGATGAAGAAGAAAATCCTGAACTCCGGGATTTCGCCCGCCGCTTTTGGTGGTCGCTGCCATTAACCGTGATAGTGACCGTACTCGCCATGGCGGGACACTCGTTACAACTCCTCCATGGCTCGATCCAAAACTGGATCGAGTTCGCTCTGGCGACACCGGTGACCTTATGGGCAGGTTGGCCCTTTTTTGTAAGGGGCATAGCCTCTATAAGAAATCGCAGTCCAAACATGTGGACTTTGATTGGTTTGGGTACCGCCGCAGCCTACCTTTACAGCGTCATGGCAACGCTCTTTCCCCAAAGCTTTCCCGCTACCTTCATGCAAGATGGACGTATCGGCGTCTACTTCGAAGCCGCCGCGGTCATCATCTCGCTCACCTTGCTTGGGCAGATTCTTGAGCTCAAAGCCCGATCGCAAACCTCCGCCGCCATTAAGTCCCTTCTCGGTTTATCGCCCAAGACCGCACGCCGGATCAATGCCGATGGACAGGAGGAAGACATTCCTCTCACCCATGTTCACCTTGGAGACCATCTGCGGGTCAGGCCAGGTGAAAAGGTGCCCGTTGATGGCTCAGTACTGGAGGGTGAAAGTGCGGTGGATGAGTCCATGCTCACTGGCGAGCCAGTGCCGGTAATGAAGAGCGCTGGTGATAGCCTGATCGGCGCCACTCTGAATACACATGGGAGCTTGGTAATGGAGGCGCAAAAGGTCGGCGCCGAGACCATGCTGTCACAGATCGTACAGATGGTCGCTCGGGCTCAGCGCTCCAAAGCACCAATGCAACGAATGGCCGACTCGATTGCCGGCTACTTTGTGATGGGTGTTATCGCGATTGCAATACTGACATTTGTCGGTTGGGGGCTTTTTGGCCCTGAGCCCAGTTGGGTGTTTGGTCTGATCAACGCTGTCGCCGTGCTGATCATCGCTTGCCCCTGTGCGTTGGGTCTTGCTACGCCCATGTCGATCATGGTTTCGACGGGTAAAGCAGCCAGCATGGGTGTGCTGTTCAGGGATGCCAGTGCCATCGAAAACCTTTGCAGGATCGACACGCTGATTGTCGATAAAACAGGCACCCTGACAGAAGGAAGGCCAGTGTTTCACAGTGTGGAGGCCACACCCAGTTTCAATCCCCCCGATGTTCTTCAGCTGGCTGCCAGCCTTGATCAGGGCAGCGAACATCCCTTGGCTCATGCAATCGTCGATCATGCCCGAACCAAGAACATTAAGCTCACCAAGCCAGAATCCTTTGAGTCTGGTTCAGGTATCGGGGTCAGTGGCATCGTTGATGGCAAGAAGATCCAGCTGGGGAACACCGCGTTGATGGAAGCCGCAGGCGTGAACACCAAGCCCCTACAAAAGCGTGCAGAGTTGTTGCGCCTTGAAGGCATCAGCATCATCTATCTCGCAGTTGACGGGGCATTGGCAGGGTTACTGGCGGTCTCAGACCCGATAAAACCGACCTCCAAAGAAGCAGTCACCAAGCTCAAGGCTGATGACATCAAAATCATCATGGCTACTGGCGACGGGCTCACCACCGCCCGGGCTGTCGCCAGGGAGATGGGGATTGAAGAAGTCCACGGTGAAGTGAAACCTCAGGACAAGGAACGTCTGGTCGCAGACCTCCAGCAATACGGCCGGAAGGTCGCCATGGCTGGTGACGGTATCAACGATGCTCCGGCCCTGGCGCGAGCAGATGTGGGCATTGCCATGGGGACAGGGACTGACGTTGCGATGAATAGCGCGCAACTCACGCTGGTAAAAGGCGACCTGATGGGGATTTTACGAGCACGGGCTCTTTCGGTCGCAACAGTAAAAAACATGCGGCAAAACTTGGGTTTCGCCTTTCTTTACAACTCGATGGGTATTCCTCTTGCCGCAGGCTTGCTCTATCCACTGACAGGACATCTCCTGTCGCCCATGATCGCTGCCATAGCCATGAGCGTCAGTTCTGCATCTGTAGTTTTCAATGCATTGAGACTTAGGAATACCCGAATTGACTGAGCTTCAATGACGCTCACAACCCGAAACAGATAACTGTTGACCTTGCCATCGTGTCAACGTTGATGCTGTCGGTGCGGTGAAAAGAGACCGCTCAGCACGAGAGGAATAACCATGTTCGTCTTAGATGTATCAGGCATTGGTTGCGGCAGTTGCGTCAGCAAAATCACCAAAGCGATTCAGTCACTGGACAACGAAGCTACGGTTTCCGTGGATCGGTCAGCCGGTAAGGTGAGTGTTGAAAGCAGCGAAAGCCCAGAGCAGATTCGTAAAACTGTCGAGGCGTTAGGTTTTCCTTCTCAGATCAACGCTTGAATGCTGACACTTCCCATGGTCAGAGCCCCGTATGCAGGGGGCTCCCCTTGGTGAACCCTCAGGAGTACCGAAGCAGCCGCGTCGGCCACAATTACCGCTCGCAAGCCCTTGCGCTACTAATCACCTCGCAGAGCTTTGAGCAAACCTTTGAACGCTCCATTCAACCGAGTAAAAGCGGCGTCGAAACGTATTCCATTTTCTGCGTACTTTGCGACTTCGACCTGCTGATCGACAGTATTTTGATCAATGGCAGGTTGAGCCGGTGTGCTGTAAAGCAAAGCACCTTCGTAAATATCACCTGCTGATTCTTTTTCGGTAATGTGTTTTACATTTGTTGTTTTCAAAGAAAACGGAGTAGCAGGTGTTGCTTTTGTCTGGCTTGCAAGCACAGTAGAAAAATCTAAGTCTCGGGCCTTGAAGTTCGGTGTATCAGCGTTTGCGATATTGTTACTCAGAATCTCAGCTCTTTGGCTACGATAAATTAACGCTCTTTCTGCGGAGCCAAGCGCTTTCTCAAAACTAATACTCACAATCAATCACCCTCAGTAGCGCTACTATTTTTCAAGAACATCGAACACACATATGCAGTACCAGTGCAGAAACTAAAAAACGTTTCACCTTTGGAGTTAACAGAAACTTACAAAGTTATGCATCTCAAACAGAGACTCAGTCAATAGCGGTGTGACGTTGGAAGATCGAGACCTTACGGATTAACTAGCGTACTCCTCAAGAGAAATATCGCAACCTGACACAACTGTAATATTCACCTAAGGTTCCTGACAGGGGATGAGTCTTATAGTCCTATTGAGCCATAAGCTCTCCCCTAAGAATCATCACTTGATGTGGATTCGGGGGATTACCAATACTCATCAGAGGAAATTCAAATGAACCCCATCAAAACTTTGTTCGTCATCGCAGCCCTGACCGTCTCTTCTTTGGCAATGGCTGAAGGCGGTGGTGACCGGTCGTTCGCACGTATGGAAGCGGCTAGGAGTAATTCAATGGAATCGTATCAAGTAGCCCAAAAGCAAAGCACCCAACCTCCCATCGCAGAAAGCCAAGCCAAAGCGATGGACCACAAGAATTGCTGAATAGCTTGCTGCGCTCCCAAGCTGACAGAAATGTAATCACTGTGGTGGTTCAAATGTGGCAATTTCTGAGCTCGCTTGCCGTAAGAACTCGTTTTTAGTGACGGCGAGCGAGCTCATTCGGGCTCATATCCCCCCGAAAGAGTGCCTTCACCTATTTGTGCAACTCATTGGTTGTTTCGCACGGCTTCCCTTTTGACTGATCGGACATAAACGGCATGCATTCCAAAACCTCTAGGCGGACATTCGTTAAAGGCCTGGCCGCTGGTGGCATTCTCGGCGGCCTTGGTCTGTGGCGCACTCCTGTATGGGCAGTGACCAGCCCTGGCCTGCCGAGCGTTCTCACCGGTAACGAATTTGATCTGTTTATTGGTGAAACCCCTGTAAACATAACTGGCTCGCCGCGCACAGCCTTGACCATCAATGGTTCGTTGCCCGGACCTTTGCTGCGCTGGCGCGAAGGCGAGACGGTCACACTGCGTGTGAAAAATCGCCTAGACCAAGACACCTCCATTCATTGGCACGGGATCATTCTGCCCGCCAACATGGATGGTGTACCGGGTTTGAGTTTCCATGGCATTGCGCCCGATGGCATGTACGAGTACAAATTCAAGGTGCATCAGAACGGTACGTATTGGTACCACAGCCACTCTGGTTTGCAGGAGCAGGCAGGCGTTTACGGTCCAATCGTCATCGACTCGAAAGAGCCTGAACCTTTTCAATACAACCGCGACTATGTAGTGATGTTGACTGACTGGACCGATGAAGATCCTAGTCGCGTCATGGCCAAGCTCAAGAAGCAATCGGACTACTACAACCACCACAAACGTACCGTGGGCGACTTTATCGACGACGTCAGCAAGCAAGGTTGGTCTGCTGCCGTGGCCGATCGGAAGATGTGGGCTGAAATGAAAATGAACCCCACTGATCTCGCAGACGTCAGTGGGGATACTTACACCTATCTCATGAATGGCCAGGCGCCGAACGGTAACTGGACCGGTATTTTCAAGCCGGGCGAGAAGCTGCGCCTGCGCTTTATCAACGGCTCAGCTATGAGCTATTTCGACGTCCGCATCCCTGGTTTGAAAATGACCGTTGTGGCGGCTGACGGCCAACATGTCAAACCAGTCAGCGTCGATGAATTCCGCATCGCCGTGGCAGAAACGTATGACGTGATCGTAGAACCTTCCAGCGAAGAGGCTTACACAATCTTCGCCCAGTCCATGGATAGAACCGGTTATGCACGTGGGACCTTGGCAGTTCGAGAAGGATTAAAGGCACAGGTACCTGCGATCGATCCACGGCCGCTTTTGACCATGGATGACATGGGTATGGGCGGTATGGCGGGCATGGACCATGGCAGCATGGCTGGCATGGACCACAGCAAGATGGCCGGAATGGACCAAAGTGACATGACCGGGATGACCGGGATGACCGGCATGGACAGCGGTGACATGACTAACATGGCCGATATGGACCACAGCAAGATGGCGGGAATGGACAAAGATGACATGTCCAATATGGCCGGCATGGACCACAGCAAGATGGCAGGGATGGACAAAGGCGACATGTCCAACATGGCCGGCATGGACCACAGCAAGATGGCAGGGATGGGCAGTATGGGTGGCGAAATGCAGACTCACCCAGCGTCCGAAACCAACAACCCCTTGGTTGACATGCAAGCTATGAACCCAACGCCAAAGCTAAACGATCCGGGCATCGGTTTGCGGAACAATGGTCGTCGAGTGCTAACCTACTCAGATCTGAAAAGCACTTTCCAAGACCCTGACGGTCGCGAACCCAATCGCACCATTGAGCTTCATCTGACCGGTCACATGGAGAAATTTTCGTGGTCCTTCAACGGAATCAAATTTTCTGACGCCGAGCCGCTTCGTCTGAAGTATGGGGAGCGTCTTCGCATCACCCTGGTGAACGACACCATGATGACTCATCCCATCCACCTTCACGGCATGTGGAGCGACCTTGAGGATGAGAACGGCAAGTTCATGGTGCGCAAGCACACAATCGACATGCCACCAGGTACCAAGCGCAGCTATCGAGTCACCGCTGATGCCTTAGGTCGCTGGGCATATCACTGCCACCTGCTTTTCCATATGGAAATGGGCATGTTCCGTGAAGTACGGGTTGATGAGTAAAGGAGACGATCTGTGAGCACATACCTAAATCGTAAATCGCTGGTCGGTTGCCTCTTTGCCGTCAGCTTGATGGGTGGACTCTCGTCCGTGGCGCTGGCAGTCGAAGATAGTAGTGAGCATTCACCTGCTACTCCTGCGAAAGCAACGAGCAAACCTGCAACTGCGACAAACGAGTCAAAGCCCGATCACGGGTCAATGGACCACAGCAAGATGAGCCATGAATCGATGGATCATGACCAAAAAACCAAAAAGGCAGATTGAGATCATGACCAGTAAGTTTTTACGCCCAACGTTGATGGCACTGGCAGTCTCTACCAGTCCTGCTTTCTTTGTCATGGCTCACGCCGCTGAAGAGATGGATCACTCCAAGATGGACCATAGCAAGATGGGGGCTATGGATCACAGCAAGATGAGTATGGATGACGGGCAAATGGACGGAATGGAAAGTATGGATGGAGGGGCGACTACCAGTCGAACCCCAGTTCCCGTACTTACCGATGCTGACCGTGCAGCCGCCTTTCCAGATGTTGCTGGTCATGGTGTCCACGATAAAAAACTCAACTCCTTCATGCTGCTGGATAAGTTTGAGTACCAGGATGCTGACAACGGTAGTGCATTGGCCTGGGATGCAAAAGGATGGATCGGCGGTGACGTTGACCGACTGTGGTTGCGCTCGGAAGGCGAACGTACCAATGGCGTAACGGAAAACGCTGAACTCTCAGCACTTTGGGGGCACTCCATCGGTCCATGGTGGGATGTCGTCACCGGCGTACGACAAGACTTCAAGCCCGGGTCACCACAAACTTGGGGAGCGCTCGGTATTCAGGGCATGGCCCTCTATAACTTTGAAGCCGAAGCGACTGCCTACATCGGTGAGAACGGTCAAACCGCTGCTCGATTGGAAGGCGACTACGACATTCTGCTGACCAATCGCCTGATCTTGCAGCCGACGGCCGAAGCCAATTTTTACGGAAAAAATGATCCTCAGCGCGGCATTGGCTCCGGACTGGCCAACACCGAGGTGGGTTTGCGGTTGCGCTATGAAATAGTCCGTCAATTCGCCCCCTATCTCGGTGTTTCCTGGAATCGTTCCTACGGAAAAACAGCAGACCTGGCCAGCGATGAAGGGGGAAAAACTAACGAGGCGAAATTCGTAGCCGGTATTCGGATGTGGTTCTGAGAGACTTGAGTAACGCCACACCGAATTTTGAATAACCGAGAAGTCGCTTTCTCCACTCTAGGGTAAGCGCTTCGATTGAACCGAAGCAGCGGGATTGAACGCTCGAGTGAGGGATTGGCTTCTCCGAGGGTATCCCGACACAGCCAAGGCAAGAGGAAAAATTTATGACAGATAACTTCCGACTCTCAAGTCACTTTCTGCGTATCGCAACGTTCGCAGCGCTATTCATCGGTTCCACCGCTCAAGCAGCACAGGCACTGACAATCGATGTTCATCGAGATGCAAACTGCGGATGCTGCAAGAAATGGATTCAGCACCTTGAAGCCAATGGCTTCACCGTCATTGATCATGTAGAAACCAACATGAGCGCGGTCAAGCAGAATCTCGGTGTTGCTCCACGACTCTCGTCCTGCCACACAGCAATGATCAATGGAAAGTTTGTTGAAGGTCACGTGCCCGCCGAGCAAATCATTGCGATGAGCAAACGTGACGACCTTCTCGGGATCGCCGTTCCTGGCATGCCGGCTGGATCTCCAGGCATGGAAGTCAACGGAGAACATGATGCTTACCAGGTAATCGGCTTGTCCAAAGCAGGCACAGACCAGGTCATTGCTGAATACCCCGGAAACTAATCTGGCCCCTCAATCCTTCCCCTGCATGGTTAGCGTCATAGCCGTGCAGCGGGACACATACTGTCCATTCCGCGCTCAGCAACACGCCAAGACAATGAGCTACTGTTGGTCGCCTCTCCTGCTGTTCCCCTCAGACCCACTCTATAACACCCTCAACTAAACGATGCACACGCAGTCGAAGTGAACATCGACGATGACTCTGCACCGTCAGTCTCAGTTATGAATGGAAATTGCCTGTCAACGGATCAAAAGATCCTAGATAGCAGGTTTACCAAGCGGGGCGAACACAGGTACTGAACGAGCCCCATGAAAGACAGGACACCGTTTCCCCCTTACGATAAGGGATAGGCAAACGGTTATGTTTATGACTA